>NZ_JAHVIJ010000007.1:0-196332 GCF_019801785.1 Phaeobacter italicus
AAGAGGCCACGGCTGCCAGCCATATGCTGAACACCGATGCAGGCAAGCTCGCCGAGCTGGTGGCGCATTTCAAGGTCGCCGCAGGCAGCACCAGCGCCCCGCGCGCAGCCAGCCCCGCGTCGCGCAGCGCACCGCAAGCCCCGGCACCAGCCCCCGCCAGCGCCCCCAGCGCACATGGCGATGACTGGGACATCGAGGCCCAGGTCACCCCGCAACCCGCCGCAGCCGCCAGCTTTGACGGCAACGCAGCAAAAGACATCTGGCAGGATTTCTGATCCAGCCTCGCGCATTCGCGCCCCAGCGGCGCGGATGCACCCATTCGAAACCTTTCGGCCCTTGTCCGAACGCAACAAGCGGAATGAACATTGTCACAGAGCCTTTTGATCATCACCACGGACCGGCGTTTTGCGCAGACTTTGCAACAGCATATGGAGGCCACTTACCCTGGTATGCAGGTGCTTTTGGCCAACAATCTGATGATGGCCTACAATCAGGCCGAAGCCGGCCAGCCCAAGTTTGCATTTGTCGAAGACGGTTTCACGAAACTTCCGGAATTTGAAATGATGATGGCGCTGTTCTCGGCGCTGGACATCCGCTGGGTGTCTGTCATGGACAATCAAACCTCTACACCCGCGCGGAGATCTTCGCCGCTGTTGGACGTGGGCGCAGGTATCTTCGAGCTGACCAAATCGGATCACCCCCGCGCCTTTTCTCAGTATTTTGACATGATGGTGCGGGCGCCACGGCGCAACCAACCCGCCACAATGAACAAATCTGCTTCCGGCTCGGCGAACGCGGCACCCGGCAGTGACAAAATCATCCTGATCGGGTCTTCTACCGGCGGTGTTGAAGCCCTGCGCAGCGTGCTCGTTGGCTTTCCGATCAATTGCCCACCAACACTGATTGTGCAGCACACCGGCAAGAACTTTGGCCGCGGATTGGTGTCTCTTCTGGACCGGGTCTGCCCTGCCAAAGTCAGCGCCGCAGAAGATGGCATGACTATCGCACCCGGCAATGTCTATGTGGCCGCAGGGCAGCCGCGCCACATGGGGCTGACCCCCCGCAAACCATTGCGCACCCGCTTTAAGGATGGCCCACCCATTTCTGGGCATATGCCATCTGTCGATGCACTTTTTATGTCCGCAGTCCCGATGGCAAAACATGTTGTTGCGACAATCTTAACCGGTATGGGCCAAGATGGAGCACAAGGGCTGCTGGAGCTGCGCAGAGCCGGTGCCAAGACCTTTGCGCAGGATGAAAAAAGCAGCGTTGTCTATGGCATGCCACGTGTCGCCTGGGAAATGGGCGGCGCGCAACAACAGGTCTCGCTTGCGCGTATGGCCGGAACACTCATTCAGGCCTGCAAAACCTGAGACTAATTGGGAAGGAAACCACCTTGAGCGTCTTCGCTAACTCTTCGACGGTGACCGTTCTTCAGGGCGAATATCGTGTTTCTACCTCTCCAACGGTGGTGTTTTCCACCGTATTGGGGTCGTGCATTGCGGCATGTATTTATGATGACCAGGTCGGCGTCGGGGGAATGAACCATTTTCTTCTGGCCTCCTCCACCGCCAGCGACAGCGTGAACGCCCGCTATGGTGTCCATGCAATGGAACTGTTGATCAACGGGATCATGAAAAAAGGGGCGCGCCGCGAAAATCTGAAAGCCAAGGTGTTTGGCGGCGCCAAGATGTCGGCCAACCTGTCCGATATTGGTGCCTCAAATGCTGACTTTGTGCAGCGCTTTCTCCGTGATGAGGGCATACCGGTTATTTCCTCCAGTGTCGGCGGAACATCTGCACGGCGTGTCCGGTTCCATCCGACCACAGGCGCTGCCCAGCAGACCCAGGTGAAGGACGATCGCCGTCTGGGCGAAATCGAACGCGCGGCAGCCAAGCCGGTTCCGCCCCCACAGCAAGCCGCAGATGCGGGAGCTGTTACCCTTTTCTGATAGGCGGCGTCACCATGCGCCTCTTTCTGGAGCGGGTCCGAACAAGGTTCGGGCCCGTTTTTTGCAGGTTCCCGCAAATCATACCGTCCCCCTTGTGATCCGCTCCCATTGCCACCTAATCTGACAGCTGTCGCTGCCAGAGGAGCAAACCCTTGAAACTACGGCCCTTGTTGCACCAGATCCAGCGCGTCCTTGCCGTTGGCAGAAGGGGTCTTGTGCGTCGTGCATCGGGGATCGCCATCGCCATCGGGCTTGCGCTGCTTTCCCCGCAACAGACGACAGCCCAAGGTCCGGAGAGGATAACAATTTTTGCGGCTGCAAGCCTTGGCAAGGCGCTCGGTGAGATCACGGAAGAATTTGAGCGCGCCACCGGGATCAAGGCGGATTTGTCTCTCGCGGGATCCTCGCTCCTTGCTCGGCAACTGCAATATGGTGCACCAGCTGACGTGTTCATCTCGGCCAACAGCGCATGGATGGACTGGGCCGAGGAAAAAGAGCTTATCGTTCCGCAGAGCCGGATTGATCTGCTGTCGAACCGACTTGTTCTGATCGCGCCCGTGGACGCAGCCGAAACACTCGACCTGTCAGACAAGGCCGGGCTGTTGGCTGTCCTGTCAGATGGCCCGCTCGCGATGGCGCTGATCGACGCGGTCCCGGCTGGTATCTACGGCAAAGCTGCGCTTCAAACACTTGATCTGTGGGATGATTTTTCCGCACATGTTGCGCAGACAGATAATGTTCAGTCGGCCCTGACGCTGGTCGCGCAAGGCGCCGCGCCGCTTGGTATCGTCTATGAGACCGACGCAAAAGCGAGCGCACAGGTGCAGATCCTCGACCATCTGCCAAGGGAGAGCCATCCGCCGATCATCTACCCTGCCGCGGCGACCACCACCGGCCAGCAGCAAGCAAGCCTTGCCTTTCTCAGCTTTTTGCAGGGCGAGATTGCACAGGCCATTTTTGTCGGGCAAGGTTTCGACGTTCTAACGGAGTGATCCAAAAAGATGCAGTGGCTTGGGCCGGAGGAATGGCAGGCGGTCGCGCTGTCGCTGAAAGTGTCGTTTTGGGCGACCCTTCTGTCCCTACCCTTGGGCCTGTTGACCGCTGTTGCGCTGGCTCGGTGGTCGTTTCGCGGCAAGGCCCTGCTGAACGGTCTGGTCCACCTTCCATTGATCCTACCTCCTGTTGTCACCGGGTATATCTTATTGGTGGGATTTGGACCCAACGGTCCTGTTGGCGCTTTGCTGCAACCGTTCGGTATCGTGTTGGCCTTTCGCTGGACAGGCGCCGCACTGGCGGCTGCAGTGATGGGTTTCCCGTTGATGGTGCGCGCCATGCGCCTTTCGGTTGAAGCGGTGGATCCCAAGTTGGAGCAGGCCGCCGCCACCCTGGGAGCGTCACGGTTCTGGGTTTTCGCGACCGTTACCTTGCCGCTGATCCTGCCCGGTATTCTGGCGGGCATGGTGCTGTGCTTTGCAAAGGCGATGGGAGAATTCGGCGCAACCATCACCTTTGTCGCCAATATCCCCGGCCAGACCCGAACCTTGCCGTCGGCCATCTACGCCTTCCTTCAGGTCCCGGGCGGCGAAAGCGCGGCCATCCGACTGGTCATCGTCTCAATCTGCATCGCCATGAGCGCATTGATTTTGTCGGAATGGCTGTCCCAGAGGATCGCCAAACAAGTGCGGGGTACACCATGATCACGCTCGACATCCGTCACAACCTTGGCAGTTTTGCGCTTGATCTTTCCTTTGACGCACCACGCGGCGTTACCGTGCTGTTTGGCCGCTCGGGGGCCGGGAAAACCACCGTGACCAATGCCGTTGCAGGGTTGTTGCGCCCTGACACAGGGCAGATCCGGTTGGGCGAGAGGGTTTTGTTTGACAGCAAAACCGGGATTGACCTGCCCACGCACAAACGTCGGATCGGCTATATCTTTCAGGACGCACGGCTGTTTCCGCATCTGAGCGTCGCGAAAAATCTGACCTACGGACAGCGGTTTGCCCAGGGGCAGAAACCTGCTGCGTCCTTTGACAGGGTTGTGGACCTTCTCGGTATCGGCCACCTTCTGGATCGGGCACCGATCAACCTGTCTGGCGGGGAAAAGCAACGGGTCGCTATCGGTCGGGCGCTGCTGTCCTCGCCCGAACTGATCCTCGCGGACGAGCCGCTCGCTGCGCTGGATGATGCCCGCAAAGCGGAGATTTTGCCCTATCTCGAACGGCTCCGGGACGAGATCGAGATCCCTATTTTGTACGTCACACACTCTGTCGCCGAAGTCGCCCGCCTGGCAACGACTGTGGTGGTGCTGCAAAACGGGCGGTGCCTGAAGTCCGGCCCGGCGGATCAGGTGCTTGGCGATCCAGAAGTGCTGCCGACGGGCGTGCGCGCTGCGGGTGCCTTGATCCAGGCACAGGTGGCAAAACACCACCCGGACGGGCTGAGCGAACTGTCAGCAGGGGGCATTGCGCTGTTCCTGCCCGGCCACGACCAACCCCTTGGGCAAAGCCTGCGTCTCAGGATCGCCGCACATGATGTCATCCTTTCCCGATCCCGCCCGGAAGGTTTGTCTGCCCTGAATATCATCCCGGGCCGGGTCACTGCACTGCATAGCGGGGGTGGCCCTGGCATGATGGTGTCTCTTCAAAGCGCCGCTGGTCCTGTTCTCGCCCGGATCACCCGTCGCTCTGCGGAGGCCCTTGGCCTCGCAGTCGGGGTTGAATGCCATGCAATCGTGAAATCTGTTTCGGTCGCGCGTGAAGATGTCGGCATTGGTGCGCCTTCCGCACAGACACCATCAGGATAAGGGAAATTCCAATTCTGCGCAGGCGTTTGATCATATTTTTCTCGGCAGATCCCGCAGTCTGCGCTACTGCCGTTGTATTGATCTGATCTGAACCATCAAACCGGTAGCACGACATGAGTATCACCGCTGATCTTCCGCAAACGCTCTGGCACCAAACAGCACAGGAAACAGTTCAGGCCCCACCGTTGCTTGGCGAGGTAGAGGCAGATCTGGTGATCATTGGCGGCGGTTATACAGGGTGTTCTGCGGCATTGCGGGCTGCCGAACTTGGCGCCGAGGTCTGCCTGCTTGAGGCAGATACCTTTGGTGCGGGTGGCTCCGGTCGCAATGTTGGCCTGGTCAACGCCGGACTGTGGTTGCCACCCAAGCAGATCGACGCGCTCCTTGGACAAAAGGATGGCGCCCATCTGTCCCAGACCCTCGCAGCAGCACCGTCAATTGTTTTCGACATCATCAGTGCGCACCAGATCACCTGCGAGCCGACCCACAACGGAACGTTGCACTGCGCCCATGCGCCAAGCGGCCTGCAGGATTTGCAGATGCGCCACGCCCAGCTCACTGCGATAGGTGCACCGGTTGCGCTTATTTCGGCAGAGGAAGCGCGCGAACGGGTTGGCAGCGATCAGGTGCACGGGGCGCTGTTTGATCCCCGCGCGGGAACGATCCAACCCTATGCCTATGCCGTCGGGCTTGCCCGCGCGGCGGTCGCACAGGGTGCAAACCTGCACGCAAAATCTGCCGCAACCGAGATCTCCCACAATGGGCAGGGCCCGCGAGGGTGGCTGGTGAAAACCGCAACGGGCGCAGTGCGGGCGCGTCATCTGATAATGTCGACCAATGCCTATCCCCTGCCGATCAAAGGATATGCCGCCCCTGCAACGATCCCGGTCAGTTATTTTCAGGCGGCAACCGCGCCATTGCCAGATCACCTCGGCGACCAGATCCTTTCGGGATCAGAGGGCTGCTGGGACACCGGGCTTGTGATGTCGTCCTGGCGACGTGACCGGGCGGGGCGCCTCATCATCGGGGCCATGGGCGCGCTTTCCCATGTCGGCAGCACCGTTCATATCAACTGGCTGCGCCGCAAGCTGGGTCAGATGTTCCCACCCCTCGCAGAGCAACCATTTGAAGCCCAATGGGCCGGGCGGATCGCAATGACCAGCGAGCATATCCCCAAGATTCTCGATCTTGGCCAAGGGTTTGCCTGTTTTGGATACTCAGGTCGTGGCATCGGCCCTGGAACGGTGTTTGGCCGTCAAATGGCAGAGGCCCTGCTGAGCGGCGATCACACAGCCCTGCCCGTTCCGGTCAGCCGCGACCACAGCCTGCCCTTTGCTCGATTGCGCAGCACCTACTACGAAACCGGTGCAACGCTTGTCCATCTGCTGGCAGATCGCGGGGCCCGCTGACGGCCCCGCCACTTGTATTTTATTTGCGTGTCTTATTTGCAATCCGCAATGGCATTGGCGATGCTGGCCAAAAGATCCGTGTAAAACCCCGGTCCCGGCTCCAGCGCGACGCCAAGCGGATCCACGACGGCGGTTCCCGCATCAGTCCCATCAAGAACAGTGGCAACAAGACCCGGATTGAACTGCGGCTCTGACAAGACGCATGTCACATGCTGGTCCGTAACCACGTCGCGGATCTCAGCAATGCGGGAAGGGCTAGGGTCTGACGCGTCAGACAGGGATATCGCGCCGGCCGCGGGCAGACCAAATCCGATTTCGAAATACTGATAGGCATCGTGGAACACGACAAATGGCTTGTCGCGCACAGACTCCAGGTCTGATTTGATCTGCGCGGCCGCAGCAATGATCTCCGCCTGCCCCGCCTTGGCGTTGTCGCGGTACATCCCTGCATTTTCAGGATCTTTTTCAGCCAAAACATCAGCAATGACATCCAGCCAGGCCAAACCGTTCTCGGCCATCAGCCATGCGTGGGGATCCAGACTTCCTGCTTCATGCGCATGACCATGGTCGTCATGAGTGTCATGATCTTCATCGTGATGGTCCGCATGATCATCATGATGCTCATCATGGCCGCCTTCGTCATGGCCATGACTGTCATGGCCGTGGTCATCATGATGGTCGTCATCGTGGTGTGCATCGCCGGAGAGGGTGAACTGCACGGCATCGCGTATCACCAGCGTTTGCGTTCCTTCTGTCGTCAGAAGGGGCACGACAACCGCCTTGGACGCAAGGGTAGAAATCGGTCCCTCAAGCCACGGCGTCAGCTCTGGCCCGATCCAGAACACCACATCAGCCCGGTTCAATGCCTTGGCCTCTGAGGGGCGCATCGAATGGCTGTGCGGGGACGCGCCGGGGGGAACGACGAGATCGGGCTGTCCGACACCCTGCATGACACGCGCGACCAACCCGTGGACAGGGGTGATGTCTGTGGCAACCGACGGAACATCAGCCCAGGCTAGCCCGGTCATCGCCCAACCAACCGCTGTCAGGCCTGCGGCTCTGATGATTTTGGTCATATCTCACCTATGTAATCTTATAACATTGCAGTGGTTGATAAACGTCATAACATTACATATCAAGTCCCTTACGAGACTCACACCGGAGCACGACATGGATCCCATCGGCTTTGACGCGCATGACCACAGCCACTGCATCAGTGACGGGATCGCAGTTGCGGATGCCCACTGCCGTGCCAACGGCCTGCAGTTTACCCCCGTGCGCCGACGTGTTCTCGAAATCCTGCTCGAAGCGCATCGTGCACTGGGGGCCTATGATCTTCTTGATGTCTTGCGCAAAGAGGGATTTGGATCCCAGCCACCGATTGCGTACAGAGCATTGGATTTTCTTGTAAAAAACGGGTTTGTCCACAAAATCGAACGACTGAACGCCTTTGTCGCCTGCTGTCATCCGGGCGAACGGCATGCCCCATTGTTCATGATCTGCCGCGAGTGTAACGCCGTCGCAGAAGCCCCTGCCGAAGCCACCCAAGGCCGCCTTGGCGAGGTGGCCCGCGAAGTCGGCTTTCAGATTGAGCGCACCGTGATGGAGGCCGAAGGGCTCTGCCCCAAATGCCAGCCAGGGGGCGCGGCATGAGCCTTGTCACGCTGTCGAACGTGACTGTCGCCCACAATGCCAACCCGGTTCTGCGCAACGTCAACTTTGCCATCAGTCCGGGAGAGATCGTGACGGTCGTCGGACCAAACGGCTCCGGTAAATCCACGCTTTTGCGCACCATTATCGGTGCTCTGCGCCCCAGCCAAGGCTCGCTCAACAAGGCGGCGGATCTGCGCATCGGGTATGTGCCACAGAAATTGCATATCGACCCCACCCTGCCGCTGACAGTGCGCCGTTTTCTCAGCCTGCCAGTCGCTGTTCACGACGAGGCAGCAAAACGCGCGCTAGAGCAGGCAGGTGCGGGCCAGCTGATGCAACGACAGATGACCGGCTTGTCCGGAGGCCAATTTCAGCGGGTCCTTCTGGCCCGTGCGCTTTTGTGCAACCCGCAGCTGCTCATCCTGGATGAGGCGACACAGGGCCTCGATCAGCCGGGATCAGCGGCCTTTTATCAACAGATCGAAAAGCTCCGCCAAGAGCTCGGCTGCGCCATTTTGATGGTCAGCCACGAATTGCATGTCGTCATGGCGGCCTCTGATCGGGTGATCTGCCTCAACGGTCATATCTGTTGTGAAGGCGCGCCCGAACAGGTGGCTTCTGCTCCGGAATACCGCGCACTCTTTGGCTCCGGCACCCAAGGCGCGCTCGCGCTTTACAGACATGAACACACCCATTCCCATGACCACAGTTGCGGACACGATCACGCCCACGACCCGCAGCCCGCGAAAGAGACCGAAAGCCAATGATCTTTGATGCGTTTTTGATCCGCGCTGCGCTGGCGGGGGTTGGTGTCGCACTGGCCGCGGCACCGTTGGGCTGTTTCGTGGTTTGGCGCCGGATGGCGTATTTTGGTGACGCCACTGCACATGCCTCAATCCTGGGTGTCGCGCTGGCCCTGAGCTTTGATACCTCGGTGTTTGCGGGCGTTCTGGTGATGGCACTGGCAATGGGCAGCACCGTTTCCAGCCTCAGCGGAAGAGGCTATGCCGTCGATACGCTGCTTGGTGTTCTGGCCCATTCTTCGCTGGCCTTCGGGCTGGTTGCTGTTTCATTTCTCAGCGGCGTGCGTCTTGATCTGATGGCATATCTTTTCGGTGATATCCTTGCCGTCAGCCAGACAGATTTGCTGATCATCTGGGGTGGGGCCGCGATGGTCATCGCATTGCTGTGGTGGCGCTGGTCTGCGCTTTTGACGTCCACGCTCAATGCCGATCTGGCGCATGCGGCCGGGATTGACCCGCGCCGGGAACAGTTGATCCTGACCCTCGCGCTTTCGGTTGTTGTCGCTGTCGCCATCAAGGTCGTTGGCGTTCTGCTGATTGCTGCGCTTCTTATCATTCCAGCCGCCACGGCCCGGCCATTTGCCAAAACACCAGAACGCATGACGCTGATTGCCGCAGTCATCGGCGCGGTATCGGCGATCGGCGGGCTACAGCTTGCGTTTAGTTTTGACACCCCAACCGGTCCGACGATCGTCTGCCTTGCAGCCGTTCTGTTCGCCCTGTCCAACCTGCACCAGCTGATCCGGCGCACCTAGAGAGACCGTGATTTCCAGCAGGCCGTCACTTCGGCGCAGGCAAGCAGGCTGTCAGAGCCAACCCCGTCAGGTTCCGGTCATTTGCACCGGGTCGACATCGACCCATTTGGTCACCGCATCCAGAAGCTCCTGCTTCTTTATCGGTTTGCTGAGGAAATCGTCCATGCCTGCAGCAAGGCACTGCTCCTTGTGGGATTGCAGCGCGTTGGCCGTCAGCGCAACGACAGGGCAGCGGGGCCAGTTACGGCTCGCCTCCAAGGCGCGGATATCACCTGTCGCCTCGATCCCGTCCTTTTGCGGCATCATCATATCCATCAGAACGATGTCGGGCCTATGAGTCTTGAACAGATCCACCGCGTCTTCGCCGTTTGATGCAACGATAACCTCGATCGGCGCGGATTTGAGCATGCGGGTGACGACAAGCTGATTGGTTTTGTTGTCCTCTGCCAACAGCAGTTTCAGCTGTGGCTGTGCTGGGGCGGCACCACGCGCGGCTGTGCTCAGCTTTCCGGGTCTCGCGGGGCTCCCGCCGTTCAGCGCCTTGGACATCACTGCACGAAGCTGAGACGCGCGCACCGGTTTCAGTGCAACCTCGCACCGGCCCAGCCGTTCGCGGGTATATTGGTCAATCGTATTTTCCACCGACGACAGGATCACGATGGGCAGGTCGACATATTCAGGGATATCGCGGATGCGACGTGCCAGTTCATGACCGTCCATTCCCGGCATCTGGAAATCCTGCAGAATAATGTCAAAGCTGCGCCCTTCGTGGCGGGCATCAAGCAGCGTCTCCAGTGCCGCGTCACCGGAGGCAACCGCAACAGTGTTGACACCCCAGGTATCAAGCCGTTCGTTCAGGATAATGCGGTTCAGTTCCAGATCATCGACCACCAGAACGTTCAACCCTTCCAGCGAAACCTCGTCGACCCTAGGCTGTCGCTGATGTTCACGCACCTTCAATGGCAGTTCGACCGTAAAGGTGGAGCCCTCGCCGAGGACCGATGTCACCGAGACAGTCCCGCCCATCATGCCAAGAAGACGGGTTGAGATCGCAAGCCCGAGGCCCGTGCCTTCAAAGTTGCGTGTCGCAGCACCGTCGACCTGTTCAAACGCATTGAAGATACTGTTCAGCTGGTCCGCAGGAATGCCCGTGCCTGTATCCTTTACCGAGATGCGCAGATCACTATAGCCGCCTGCAGTGTGGCCTGACACTTCGATGTAGACATATCCGGCCGAGGTGAATTTGACCGCATTCCCGGCAATGTTTGTCAGAATCTGCCGGATACGTCCCACATCGCCTTCGAAAAACTCTGGCAGACCGGGGTCGTAACGGAGGGTAACCTCGACATTCTTTTCCGCGGCCTTTGGCGACAGCAATGTCACGACATCCTCGATCGCTGTCTGCAAATTGAAGGGAGCCCGGTCAAGCTCCATCTTGCCTGCTTCGATCTTGGAGAAGTTCAAAATGTCGTTGATGATCGTCAGGAGAGCAGAGCCAGATTTGGAAATGGTCTCCGCATACATCTTCTGATCGTCATCCAGATCCGTTTCCAGGATGAGCTCAGCCATGCCGATCACCCCGTTCATCGGCGTGCGGATCTCATGGCTCATGTTGGCAAGGAACTCTGATTTCGCGCGATTGGCGATATCGGCGGCTTTGCGGGCGTCCTCCAGTGCAAATTCGCGTTCGTCGCGCTCTTCAAAGGTGTCCTCAAGCACCCCGACAGAAAAGTTCAATGCGCGAAACTCACGCGAGGCAAACCAAGGCAGACGGTCCCGCCGACTGGCCATACCTGCAATCGCATCCGACATCCGCTGATGAATCATGTGGAGGGGACGCAAGGCGAGCTGATGGACCAGGATCAGCACCAAAAGCGACAGAACCGCGACCGATACGACGGTCCACATGATTGTCTGACGCACCTTTTCCTGAACAAGCAACTGGCCTTCGCGTGTCGACCAGCTCACCACCATATGGCCAAAGTCAAACCCATCCAGCGTGATCGGGCTTTCGTACCTGACAAAATCCTCTTCTGCGACGCCTTCGGCAGAGCCTGCCTCAGCAATCGCAATGTCATCCACACTGCGGATCTGGATATGTAGCAGCTTGGGGTTTCGGGCGATTGCCTCATTCAGGCCGGTTTCCAGGACCGGAACATCTTCGACGATGATCGATTCCAGCATCAGCCCGCTGAGGAGAGAGATTGTCGTCTCGGCCTGTTCCTTCAGCTGGGCCTGCAGATTGCGTGTTTCATAGCGGCGTGCAAGATCGCCAACCACCACGCCAACCAGCAGCGCGGCCAGCGCCAGCGATGCAACAATCTGAAAGAGAATGCCCGTACGTTTCATAAGGGTCCTTTGGTCGTGACGCTAAAACGCCTCGCTCTGCTCCATCGCATCACGGATCAAATCGTAATCGGCATCCGTTCCGTGAAGGAAGCCATTCTTGGAGACCCTGCGAACAATTTCTTCATTTTCAGAGGACAACATGATCTTGCGCATGGCGAGAACAATGGGTTCCGGCAAATCTGATGCCGCGAGCCAGGGCTTGGTCACGTTGTCGAAACTGGCGAGTACGCGGATCGGCACACCCTTTGCAACCAGCTTCTTAAAAGTACTTTCCTTCAATGCACCTGCGGTGAACTTTCCAGCGCCAACCGCCTCTCCCACCAGGTCGTGACGACCCAGATATTCAAAGGTATGCAGATCCTCGCTCGTGATGCCCGCCTCCAACAAATGGCTCTGGGCTAGGTATCGGCCGATGGTTGAGAGTTCGTCACCAAAGGCAAAGCTCAACCCGGCGAGATCTGACAATTTCGTGATCATGCTGTCCTGATGAACCACGATCACACCCTTGAACCGCTTCTCTCCCTTTTTCGATTCCATCGCGACGATTTGGACATCAGGGTTCTTCTTCATCACATGCACGTAAGAGGCCGGGCCAAAGCGGGCAAAATCCACCTCGCCATCCGCGAGCTGATTGATCCCTTCTTCATATTCCTTGGCAACGGTCATCCGGATCGTCACCTTCTCGCCCAGTTCCTCTCCCAGTCGATTGGACAGGAAGGTCAGGAAAGGCATGTATTTTCGGACAGTTACAGTCGGCTTGTCAGCCGCATACGTGCCGAAGGTGAGCGTGATTTCAGCCTGCGCAGCGCGGGGAGCCGCCAGCACAAGCATCAATCCAAGGGCGACCGCAAAAGCGGGCGTTGCGAAGCGCAGAATGCAACCAACAGACTTCAAACTCTTCATCACCGGTGATCTCCTTCTGGGGCCGGGTCACTGATCAAACAAGGTAGTCCGCCCACATGCTGCCCTGATTATTAAGAAAATTCGGTTAATCGTTACTGAATAGTACAAAGAATTTTACGACTGTAGCCCGCAGACTGTATAAAAATTAACGTTTCAGTAACGAATTCAGCGCTTTTTTATAAAATTCGTCAAAAATTTGAAGATCGGACCTCAGTCCGACAGGAACTTCCGTGCTTACACAAACTCATAGATCCTCCCAGCCCCTCCGTCGCCCCCTATGGGCCTGCGTCGCGGTGTGCTGTCTCGCCCCCGGAGCGGCCTGGGCCATTCCCTCACCCGAACTTGTCATCGGCTCCGTCTCCTCTCTCTCGCAGGTGCTCGCAGTCGGCGTCGCAATGGTCTCGGGTCTTGGTGCTGTCGTGGCGGCCAAACTGGGCTTCCAGCCCATAAAAGGAGCCGAAGCGCGGCGCTATCCTGTCAAGCTGATCAGCGGTCTGGTTCTTTTCACTCTGGCGCTCGCGTTCCTCAACTACTGGCAGTTCAGCACCCAGAAAGCAGCGGATCAGGCAAGGCTGCAGGCGACTTTGGTGCGGCCTGCGCAATTTGATGGCACAAAGATCAAGGATGCTTCCCTTAAGGAGACCAGTTTCTCCAAACAGTCCGACCATCCGCTCGCGATGTCGACAGAGGACGCGGCCGCAGCCCTTGAGGATGGGGAGACCGTATTCTTCGACATCCGCGAAACCGGAGAGAATGCGATGGGAACCCTGCCAGGGTCCACGCACATCCGCTTTCCCGACTTTCTCCAGAGCCGCCCGGTTCAACCCGGTCAGAAGGTCGTTCTGTTCTGCCACAATGGCAACCGCAGCTCTGAGACCTGTGCGGAATTGGCCAAGCTTGGCATCGACTGCAGCTTTATTGCCGGCGGCATCGAGAAATGGATCGTGGAAGGGCGCGAATTCTCTGACAAGGATGTCAAAACCCTCTCCGACCTGCGCGCGATTCCCGAATACCCCGGCCGCGACACTCTTTTGACCACTGCCGAGTTTACAGACCTTCTGAACACGGAAGACCTGCAGATCGTTGACACCCGGTATCCCGGCGATTTCGCCTCTGGCCATCTGCCCGGCGCCATCAACATTCCGATCCGCAAGATGACAACGCAGGATCTGATGGCACAGATTGCGCTGCTGGATCCCGACAAGCCCACTCTGGCAGCCTGCTACGATCGGCGCAGCTGCTTCATGAGCCAGGTTCTGGGGCTGGAGTTGTCGCAGCAGGGCATCGATTTCCTTGGTCGCTACACTCTGCCTTGGGAATATTTCGTTGCCCCCAAACCCAAACCCCATGTTCAGGCCTGGCTGGCCGACCAGCAAAGCGGGCTGTGGGACAAGGCGATCTCTGCGCTCGCGGCTGGCCTCCTGTGGGTCCATGAGCGCAGCCATATTCTGTGGGGTTTGCTTGCCCTGTCATTGATCACCCGCATTCTGATCCTGCCGGTCGCCCTTAAATCTGAGCGCGACCAGATCATCACTGGTGAAACAGCTGATGAAATGAAGGAGCTGAAAGAGCGGCTGGCCCATGACCCGGTGCGCAAGGCCCGCGCCGTCCAGGCGTTCTATGCCGAAAAAGGCCTGACACCGATGAAAAACCTGACCGCGCTTTTGTTCCTGCCGGTCATGATGCTGGGTGTGTCAGCCGCACAAGAGGCCAGCGCCAGCCTGCAGACGCCATTCCTGTGGATGGCCGACCTGGGCTTGCCGGATCCGCTGTTCATCATGCCCGCACTGTTTTGCGCATTGGCCGCGATTTACCTCCTGTGGGCTGTTGCCAAGACTCGGCGCCAGAAACAGTTGTGGATGATCCTGGGCGTGCCTGCATTGTTTGCGATGGTGTTCAGCCTGACAGGGGCCGCCAATGCCTATCTTTGCTTCAGCCTGTCTTTGCTGCTGGTTCAGCGTGCGTATGTCACGGGTCTGCATCGCAAACTGGGCGACGCGCTCTCCTTGCGTGCTCACAAACGCCGCCTTGCCAAACTGCCGCGCGGCGTGATCCCGATGGGCTATACCGAGGAACTGGAACAAGCAGGCAACAAGGCGTTGCGCCTGTCGATCCTGAAAAATGCGGGCCTGCCCGTTCCTGGCGGCGTCATTGTGCGATCTGATGCGATTCACGACTACAAAGCGATGTCTGACACCCAGAAAGACGTCTTTGCGGCACATGTTTTCGCCCTTGCCGGTGGCAAACCCGTTGCGGTGCGCTCTTCGGCCTCCAATGAAGATGGCGCCGACCAGAGCTTTGCCGGGGTGTTTGAATCCGTGCTTGATGTGACGGCCGACACGATCCGTTCTGCCTTGGATGAGGTTGTTCAGAGCTTCTCGTCTGAACGGGCTGCCAGCTACTCGGGTGAAGATGACAGCGCCGATCAGGGCAATATCGTGGTTCAGGAAATGGTGCAGGCAGAATACGCCGGTGTTCTGTTTACTCAGGACCCAATGGCGCCAGGAATGACGATGGTGGAATGGGTCGAAGGCTGCGGCGAAGATCTGGTTTCGGGCCGCGTCACCCCGACCTCGCTCCGCTTTGGCCGCTATTCCGGTTTGCCTGCGGACGAAACCCAGGACACGACATTGGACCTGGCACCGCTCCTGGCACTTGGGAAACAGATCGAAGACACATTCGGCTGCCCACAGGACGTGGAATGGGCCTATGCCAATGGTCGCTTCCAGATCGTCCAGAGCCGCGACATCACCACCCTGACGCTGGGATCCGAGGCCGAACAGGTCCATCTGAGAGAATGGCGCGATCTCCTCGATCAGTATGGCGACGCCACCGCAGACCAGACCATTCTGGAGCAGGATGAAATGTCCGAGGTTCTGCCCCGCCCCACCCCGCTGTCGTTTTCGCTGATGGGCAGCCTCTGGGCACCGGGTGGCAGTGTCGACCTCGCGTGCCGGGCTTTGTCTGTCCCCTACAACTTGCCCGAAAACCGCCCCGGCCATCTGGTCAACCTGTTTGGCAAGACCTACGTCGATGTTCAGCTGAAAGATCAAATGACGCTCAAGCTGACGGCGGCAAAAGCCAAACAACTGCGCAAACAGGCCCGCCCGATGATCGATCGCTTCCGGGGGGAAACCCTGCCCGCGCTGACCGATCAGCTGGCCTTTTGGCAGGCGGTGGACTACCGCGCCCTGCCCTTGCCCAAACAGCTGGAGGCCATTCAGACCCTGCGCGACATGTTTGTCACCGACATTTATGTGGAGGCTGAGAAGGTCAACATACTGGCAGGCTTTACCATGGGCGAGGCCAGCACGGCAGCAGCGGGGGATCCTGCGATCCGATCCCATCTGATGCACGCTGAACTGCCCCATGCACCATCCAGCCTGCTGTCGTCCTGCACGGGCGAAGCAGCCGAGGCACGTGCGCAGGCGCTGATGGGACACCGGTCCATCTTTGACTACGAGCTGAGCGCGCCGCGCTACAGCGAGGCACCAGCACTGTTGTCATCGCTTCTTGATAGTGCGGTGGAACCAATCAGCGGCAGTGTCCACACCCCGGCCAACTTGCCGGACGACCTGCATGAAACGGTGGAACTGGCCATCGCCTATCAGGACCTGAAAGAGCAGGCCAAGCATGAAGCCCTGCGGGTTCTTGCGGAACTGCGTCGCGCGCTTTTGGGACTGGCGGAAACGACCGGCCTTGATGATCTGGTGTTCTACCTGACGATGGAGGAAATCCTGTCCGGCAACTGGGACGCGCTTGCAGCGCTGCGCAGCAAGGCCGAGGCCCGCAAAAGCCGCGAAGACCTGCGCAAACGCTCTGCTCCTAGCGAGGTGTCGTTGACCCTGCGCGACTGCGAACTGTTGTCGCTTGGGGCTCAGGCGGGGTCGAGCGACGGATCACTTGGCGGAACATGCGTGGCCGGTAGCGGCAGCGTGAAAGCCCGCATTTTCTGGGTCGAGGATGAAACCGCCATCGGTCCTGAGGTGTTTGACGGGTTCCAGGACGGCGACATCCTTGCCTGCCGCATGATCAACCCGGCCTGGCTGCCTTATGTTCAGCGCTCTGGCGCAGTCCTGAGTGAAGTTGGCGGATGGCTCAGCCACATGGCGATTGTTGCCCGCGAAAAGGACATCTTGATGCTGGTCGCCTGCAAGGGATTGGATCAACTCACCCATGGTGATGAAGTCACGGTCTCAGACGATGGCTCCATCACCGCGCCGGACGTGGAAGACTTGCAGGTTGTCTCTGCCTGAGACCCCATGACAAGATGACGTTCCGCCCCTGTTGGTCATCAATGGGGGCGGAAAAACAGATGTTCCATCTTGCGATTTCTCACACATATGTTTGAAGTCCCCGCATGGAGCAGAACCCGGACCCAAAACAAAAGACCCGCCTCCTGGAGCGGTTGAAGGCAGATATGGCTGATCTGCCCCCTGCCCTGTCGGGGGCTGCGAAATACATCATAGACAACCCCGGTGACTTTGGTCTCGACCCGATCCGCGTCTCGGCGCAAAAGGCAGGCGTCAGTACCAACTCACTTGTGCGGCTGGCTTCTCATCTGGGGTTTGAGGGTTTTGAAGGGTTGCGCGGGCCGTTTCGCGCATCGCTCACCACCGAGCGCGAGGGCGGTCTTGGGCTGGCATGGCTGGATCGGCTCGAACAGCACGAAGCCACAGAGCGCCACGGGCGCATCGCACGAAACGAAGTCAACATCGTTGCCCGGTCCCTGCGATTGATGACGCCTGAGCGTACAGCCAAGATATGCCGCACGCTCACCTCGGCGCGGCGCTGCTATATCACGGCGACCCGTGCCAGCTATGCGCTGGCTTACTATTTTCACTACGTGGGCCGCATGGCCCTGCCCGGTCTGGATCTGGTGCCGCGTCACATGGGAACAGCCGTGGACGAGATGATGGATATCGGCCCATACGATTGTCTCGTGGCGATGACCTTTGCCCCCTATTCGGCCGAGACCCTTCAGGCGCTGCATTTCGCGCAATCCCGCGGTGCGCAGCTTGTTCTCATTACGGACAGCGAGGTGATTACCCCCGGCCTGACCCCCGATCATCTGTTGCAGGTTGCGGATAACGCGCTGCATCCATTTGGGGGATATGCCGGCGCGATGGCTGTCCTGGACTGCCTGCTTACGCATCTCGTGGATGCAGGCGGCGATGCCGCACAGGATCGGATCCGCCAATACGAGGCGCTGCGCGAAGACACCGGCGCCTATTGGCGCGGGGGAAAGCTGCCAAAACTGCCCAAATAGTCAGGCGCCGTGGGTCAGCCGGACTCAGAGCCGCAAATCCGCCTCTTCCGGTTTCAGGACATACTTCAAATCATAGACGACTGCGCCTGCGCGCCCAAGACTACGGATCGCCCCCACGCCCATGCTGCGGAACTCATCATGGGCAACGGCAAGCAGGACGCCATCGTAGGCGCCTGCATCTGGATCCTGCACCAGTTCCACACCGTATTCGCCCCGTGCCTCGACAGCGTCTGCATGAGGATCGTGAACATCAACCGTCAGACCGTATTCCTCTAGCGCACGCACCACATCAATCACCCGCGTGTTGCGCAGATCGGGGCAGTTTTCCTTGAACGTCAAGCCCATGACCAGAACCCGACCATCAGCCACCGCCATCTTCCGCTGCAGCATCGCCTTGACCATCTGGCTTGCGACATAGGCCCCCATCCCGTCATTCAGACGACGGCCTGCCAACAAGACTTCCGGATGATAGCCGAGCTGCTCGGCCTTGTGGGTCAGGTAATAGGGGTCGACCCCGATACAATGCCCGCCAACAAGACCCGGACGAAAGTTCAGGAAATTCCACTTTGTTCCGGCGGCGCGCAGCACCGCTTCGGTGTCGATGTCCATCCGGTTAAAGATTTTGGCAAGTTCGTTGATAAGAGCGATGTTGATATCGCGCTGACTGTTTTCAATGACTTTCGCGGCTTCAGCGACGCGGATGCTCTCGGCCTTGTGGGTGCCAGCCGTGACCACCTCGCGGTAGAGCGCATCCACCTTGTCAGCGATATGCGGTGTCGATCCGGAGGTAACCTTGACGATATCCGGCAACCGGCGGTTTTTATCGCCCGGATTGATCCGTTCGGGGCTGTAGCCGGCAAAGAAATCCCGGTTGAACACCAGGCCAGAGACCCGCTCCAGCACGGGAACGCAATCTTCTTCGGTTGCGCCGGGATAGACCGTGGATTCATAGATCACCAGGTTACCTGGCTTCAGCACCTTGCCCACAGTTTCAGACGCTGCAAGGAGCGGACCAAGATCAGGCCGGTGGTTGGCATCAATCGGCGTGGGGACCGTGACGATATAGATTGAGCATTCCGCGATCTCTGCAATGTCAGAGGTCAGCGTCAGCTCAGTCGCCGCCGCCAATTCCGATGCGGTGATTTCGCGAGTGCTGTCTTCGCCGCGCGAAAGGGCCTCGATCCGCTCTGAATTGATGTCAAAGCCAACAACTGGCCGGGATTTGCCGAACTCCACGGCAAGAGGAAGGCCGACATAGCCAAGGCCGATCACACAAATCCGTTCTGTCCTGCTCATCGCGATGCCTTCATGGTCCTTGCCTGCCCGATTGCCTTTCATAAGGGGTCGGGCAGCCAAGTTTCAACCGCGCGCGTGTCGATCACCTCTTATAGGGACGCCGCAGGCCGTCAGAACCGCAGAGACAGGCACGACATGCCGCCATCAAGCTTGGCGCATTCGGTATTGCTGATCTCAACCACCTCAAACCCCTCACGGCTCAACATGTCCGCCGTCAGCGGGAATCCTGCAGCCATCAGAACGAGATTGTTGAAGCGGATCGCATTTGCTGCAGCTTCCTCGCCGTCGGCGACATGCAGAACGCGGTAGCCTTCAAAACAGCCTGAGGCGTCCAGACGCTTGGTCGCAAGGATCGTCTCACCATCCATCAGCGAACAATCCGTCTTAAAGTGCAAGACCCCCTCTGGTGTGAAAACCTCGCGGAGCTTGTGGCCCCATTCAGCTGCGATTTCGGCCAGCTCTGCCACCCCTGCCGCATCCGTGCGCGCAGAGCGCCCGACCAGGATCTCGCGTTCGGTGACCAGAATGTCGCCACCTTCGATATAACCCGGTCCTTTGATTTCGCGCACATCATCATAAACCGCACAGATCGCCGGGGCCATTTCTGCCACCTCGCCCAAACGGGACGGAGCACCGGGGCGCATCAGAACCGCCCCCTGCGGGAGGCACAAAGCGGTATCCTCGACAAAGATCGCATCGGGATAGGCCTCAAGCGGCGGCAGCTCGATCACTTCTGCGCCGGTGCTTTTCAGTGCAGCAACATATTCGGTATGCGCCGCCAACATCTTGTCCAGATCCGGCGTGCCGATGTCTTCGGCCCGCAGCCCATCGACAATGCTCGCGGCGGGGCGCCGGGTAATGGCACGGCGGAACTCATAGGTTGGATTTGTCATCTGCATGTCCTTGATGCTCATTGTCCGGAAGGGACGAATTTTGGCGTGGTGATTTCGATCATTGCCGGTCCGCCAGCGTGGGCGACAGCCCGCAACGCCAATGCGACCTCTTCGGGAATGGCTGGAGTTGCCTTGTGGGCGATGCCATAGGACGCGGCGGTCGCCGCAAAGTCCGGCGGGGTTGGATCGCAGCCCAGCACTGGCACCCCAACATCCTCCATTGACCGGGCGATTTCCTGATAACCGTAGTTGTTCCAAACCACGAATGTGATTGGCAGGGCTTCATCGACTGCGGTCATGATCTCGGGGAGTGAAAACTGCGCGCCCCCATCGCCCACGATGCAAACGACCCGCCCCTGCGGTGCTGCAATAGCGGCCCCGATCGCTGCGGGGATGCCGTAGCCCAACGCACCATAGCCGGTCGCTGCATTAAACCAGCCGCCGGGGCGATCGTGGTCGTAATAAAGATTGCCCGCATAAATCGGCTGTGCGGAATCCCCCACAATGATAGCGTCCGGCACCGCGTCCCGAATGGCATTCAGCACATCGACCTGTGCGCGATAGCCGGCCCCGATTTCCTCCCAGGCCTGGGAACGGGCCGCCGCAGCGCGATCACTGCCCCACCCCGGCTCCAGAGCGCTGGCCGTGGACAGATCCGCCAGCAGCCCCGCCAAGACCGCGGAAACATCCGCCTGCACCGCCAGATCGGCTGGATGGCGGCTCAGTTGCTCGGCGCAAAGGTCTACCCGGATCAGACCGGCCAGCTTGGGCATGGTCCCTGTTGCGTACATGTCGTAATCCGTCGGGCCCAGTTCCGTTCCTAGGGCCAGCACAACGTCCGCCTCTTCGATCAATGCCCGCACTGCAGAAAGCGTCGGGCTAGCAGGTACGGACAAGGGATGATCAAACAGCACACCACGGGCATTCACCGTTTGCACAACCGGCGCTGACAGCTGTTCAGCCAACTGGCGAAGCGCAATGCCACAGGTTTTCGCACCGCCCCCGACCAAGATCAGCGGACGGGCCGCACGACTGAGCCGCGCCCGAATATCCGCAACCACTTTATCTGAAACAGACGACCGCTGGGGCTGGCAGTCAGGGGGCTGCGCCCCTTCCCCCGGCAAGGTGGCATCGCGATGACCTGCGATGTCCAGCGGGATCTGCACATGAGTGGGACCGGGACGGGCCAGCTGTGAGCCGTCAATCGGCGCAAACACCTGATCCAATGTGGCAGACAGCGCATCGGCCGTGCTGACGTGACCGGACACAAGCGCAACCTGAGACATCAGCCCATGCTGGTCCGGCAATTCGTGCAAATGGCCAAACCCACGACCGATCGTCTGGCTGTCATTAACACCGGAAATCACCAGCATCGGCACGGAATCCGCGCGGGCTTGGGCCATCGGCGTGATCGTGTTCGTCACCCCCGGCCCAGTGATGACAAAGGCAACGCCAGGCTGGCCGGATACGCGCGCATAGCCATCGGCCATGAAGCCCGCACCCTGTTCATGGCGCGGGGTGATGTGGCGGATGCCAGAGTTGGTCAGACCGCGATACAGTTCGACAGTATGCACGCCCGGAATGCCAAAAACGTGGCGGACCTCCCGTTTGACGAGCCCGGCAACCAGCGCTTCCCCGACAGTGGGCGCATCAGATGTCTTTGCCTCACTGCTCATGCGACGGCCTCAGCGCGTTGATTTGCATGACGGGTGATCCGCTCAAGTGCTTTGTCAAACTCCGCATCATCAATCGTCAATGCAACCCGGACCCACTGGCGCAGGCTCTCGCCAAAGGATGACCCAGGCATGACCGCCACACCGCCGTTGAACAAAAGGTCATGTGCGTAGGCATCGCCATCCATGCCCGTCGCAGAAACGTCGATCATCGCAAACATGCCCGCCTCGGGTCTATGAACGCGCAATCCTGTCGCGCCATGCAAATGGTCTGCCAGCTTTTCGGCCCGCGCAGCAAAACGCTTGCGCATTCCGGCTGCGACAGAAGACCCGTCGCGCACGGCCTGTTCGGTCATGTCCGCGATAAAGGGTTGATTTCCAAACAACATGGTTTCAGACAACGGCAGCAACGCACTGCAGAATGCCTCGCTTGCGATGCACCAACCGCTGCGAAACCCCGGCGCGGCGTGTGATTTGGAAATCGACGAAACCACAATCACGCGATCCGCATAAGCCTCACGGGACAGCGGTGACATGAACTCTGCCGCATCAAAGACCAGCTGCTCATAGACTTCATCCGAAATGATCCAGAGGTCATGCTGCACCGCAAGCGCGCCAATCGCGTCAAGATCATCAGCCGTCAGAATTGACCCCGTGGGATTATGCGGCGTGGTCAGCAAAATGGCCCGGCTTTGGGGGGTGATCCGTTCAGCGATATCATCGGCCTGCATGCGAAACCCGCGTTCAGGGCGCAGGGGAACCGGAACCACTTCTGCACCCGTCGACCGAATGACGCCCTCGTAGGTCGCATACATCGGATCGCCCACCAGCACCTCGTCCCCCGCCTCGGCAACCCCCATCATCACCGCATAAAGAGCTGTCTGCGTACCCGGAAAGCACAGGACATTTTCGGCACCGATCGGTCGTCCCAGACTATGGGTATATCGCGCCGCCAAAGTCTGTCGCAGGCTGTCTTCTCCGCGGCCATCGGAATAACCCGTCCGCCCTGCGAGCATGGCCCGGCAGGCGGTATCCATCAGGGCGCTTGGCGGGGGGACATCCGGTTCACCGATGGTCATCTCGACAATATCAGCCCCCTCCGCGATCATGTCGCGGGCTTTCAGGTGCACTTCCCATTTGGCCCCACCAAGACCTGCGAGCCGCCGGGTCACATCTGTCATTCTCATGGCTGATCCACCTTGTTTTCCAGGTTAAGTCCCAAAATCGCGCCAACGGATTCCAAGCCGATTTTGGGCAATTCATCTTCAGCAAAAATCTCAGGAAGGGCGCCGCCCTCCATCCAAAGACCATCGATCACAGCGTTGCAGGCCACCGCCAGATGATGAAGCCGCGCAGGGCTGGCTGGGCGACCTGCCTCTTCCAAGGCGGCGGCGATCATCTCGGCCAGCTTGTGGCGGAAATAGTCGTAAGTCCGCTGGTGGATCTGTCGCATATGCGCATCCTGTTGGACCTTGTTCAAAAACCCCGCCCAAAGGGCGACTGCAGTGGGCTCCATCACCGGAGGGCGCAAGGACGCAGAGACAAATGCCGCCAAACGACCGCTGGCATCCGCAGAAATTTCCTTGAGCGGCGCCGACGTCAGATCGGTGATCCGAACCATGTGATGCTCGTAAGCGGCGGTCATCAGCTCTTCCTTTGAGGAAAAGTAATGCCGGATCAGGCCCTGGGTGACATCCGCCCGCTCCGCAATGTCCCGCACGGTTGCACCCCTCACGCCTTTTTCGGCGACCAGCTCAAGCGTGGCCTCGATCAGGGCCTCTTTGCGCTCCTCTGCGCTGGCGCGCTTAAATTTCCGGCGTTCTGGGGACACGGGCACTCCAATTAGCAGACACTTAATTATACACTTGAATAATTACTGGAACTGCGACTTACTACAAGTCGAAATATGAGGACAGACGAAAATGCCCGATCCGACCCCTTCAGCCAGCTCAGCCCGGCCCGAAGCGATCCGCATAAGCGATCTGCACAAGTCATTCGGCTCGCTTGAGGTACTGAAAGGCGTCTCTCTGACGGCCCGCCAGGGGGATGTGGTGGCCATCATCGGAGGCAGCGGGTCTGGCAAGTCCACCATGCTTCGCTGCATCAACTTTCTCGAAACACCAAAGTCTGGCGAAATCGTTATCGGCGGCGAGACCGTGGAAATGCGCGCAGACGGCAGCCCAGCCAATCGCAAGCAGATCGAACGCATCCGGACCCGGCTGGCAATGGTATTCCAGCAGTTCAATCTCTGGACCCACCGCACCCTGCTGGAAAATGTGATCGAGGTTCCCGTCCATGTCCTCAAGATGCCGCGTGATCAGGCTGTTGCTCGCGCCCACGAATTGCTCGCCCGCGTTGGCCTGGGCGATAAGGCCGATGCCTTTCCCGCCTTTCTGTCTGGAGGGCAGCAACAGCGCGCGGCCATTGCGCGGGCTCTCGCTGTTGATCCAAGCGTCATGCTGTTTGACGAGCCGACCTCCGCACTTGATCCCGAACTTGTCGGGGAAGTCCTGACCGTCATCCGCGATCTTGCCGCCGAGGGGCGCACCATGCTGCTGGTCACGCATGAAATGAAATTCGCCCGCGAGGTCGCGGATCACGTGGTCTACCTGTTTGAAGGGCGGATCGAAGAACAAGGTCCGCCAGCAGAGGTCTTTGGCAATCCAAAATCAGAACGGCTGAAGCAGTTTCTGCGATCAGTCGCATAACCGGCCACACTCCAAATATGCGGCCCAATAAAATAAACAAAAACAATTACATCAACTGGGAGACAAACCAAAATGGCACTTCAGAAAACAATCCGGAAGACCCTTCTTACAACCGTGGCGCTGGCCGCAACAGCGGTGATGGCGCAGGCCGAACCGGTCAAGATTGGCGTCGCCGCCGAACCATATCCGCCCTTCGCTTCGCTTGACTCCTCCGGGACCTGGGTCGGCTGGGAAATCGATGTCATCAACGCTGTCTGTGCCGCTGCAGAGCTGGAATGTGTCATCACGCCGGTTGCTTGGGATGGCATCATCCCATCCCTCACCGGCCAGCAGATCGATGCGATCATGGCCTCCATGTCGATCACCGAAGAGCGCCTGAAAACCATCGACTTCAGCGACCCCTATTACAACACCCCAGCCGTGATCGTGGCGGACAAATCAATGGACATCGACGCAACGCCCGCCTCTCTGGACGGAAAGATCGTTGGCATCCAGGCGTCGACTATTCACCAGGCTTATGCGCAGAAATATTTCACCGGCGCCGAACTGCGGGTCTACCAGACCCAGGATGAAGCCAACCAAGATCTCTTTGCCGGGCGCATTGACGCGACCCAGGCAGACAGCATCGCAATGGCGGATTTCGTTGGCTCCGATGCGGGCGCCTGCTGCGAGATCAAGGGTGCCGTCGCCAATGACGAGGCAATCCTCGGCAAAGGCGTCGGCGCGGGTGTCCGCAAAGGTGAAACAGACATTCTCGAAGCCCTGAACAAGGGGATCGCAATGATCCTTGCAGACGGCACCCACGCTGAAATCACCTCCAAGTACTTCACGACCAGTATCTACTCGGAATAAGGCCTGGCCGTGACCAACGTCCTTGAACTGCTGGGACTGGCAGAGAGCGCAGAATTGCTTGCGCTCTCTCCACCGGGCTGGGGCGGCAACCTGCTCAGGGGCCTCCTCAATTCGCTTCAAATCGCCTTTGGCGCCTTTGGAATGGGCCTGATCATCGGCCTCTTCGGCGCCTACGGCAAATTGTACGGGGGGCCGGTCCTGCGGGATCTGCTGGCCATCTACACCACCGTCATCCGAGCCGTCCCGGAGTTGGTGCTGATCCTCATCCTCTACTACGTAGGCACCGATCTCATCAACAAGGCGGCAACTGCGATGGGGTATGATCGCGTTGAAATCAGCGGCATCGTTGCGGGCATCTGGGTGTTGGGCATCGTCCAGGGTGCCTATGCCACCGAAGTCCTGCGCGGCGCCATCAAAGCCGTGCCCCCGGGCCAGATCGAGGCCGCCCGCGCCTATGGCATGCCGGCCTTCATGACCATGCGCCGGGTAACCATCCCCGCAATGATGAGCTTTGCAACACCCGGTCTGGCAAACCTGTGGCTGATCGCAACCAAGGATACCGCGCTCCTTGCGATTGTCGGCTTTGCCGAGCTGACCCTTGAAACCCGACAGGCCGCCAGCAGCACCCGGGCGTATTTCACTTTCTTCCTGGCGGCTGGGGCGCTGTATCTTCTGGTCACGCTGTTTTCGGGACTGATCTTTGGCTGGATCGAACGGTGGGCGCGTAGGGGACAGCCGTCGCTCAAAGGGGGGCAGCCATGACATCCTTGAAATCGCTGTTTGTTCCCCACCGGATCGTGATGATGATCCTTTTTGCAGCTTTGGTTGTCTGGTGTGCGCTGTCTTTGCGCTGGGACTGGATCCCGCAATATGCACCGCTTGCGGCCGAGGGATTGTGGACCACAGTCTGGATCCTCGTTGTAACCAGCATCCTTGGATTTGCGTTGGCGGTGCCGCTTGGATTGGCCCAGGCAATTGGCCCTTGGTATCTGGCGGCCCCTGCCCGGCTGTTCTGCACCATCATCCGCGGCACCCCCCTGCTGCTTCAGATCTGGCTCTTGTACTACGGCCTCGGCTCTCTCTTCCCGCAGTTTCCGTGGATCCGCTCAAGCGAGCTGTGGCCCTATCTGCGGCAGGCGTGGCCATATGCTGTTTTGGCGCTGACGCTGTCTTATGCGGGCTATGAGGGCGAGGTGATGCGCGGGGCCTTCTCTGGCGTTGCCAAGGGCCAGCTGGAGGCAGCGAAATCCTTCGGGATGCCCCGTATGACAATGTTCCGCCGCATCTGGCTTCCTCAGGCTGTGCGGAACGTTCTGCCGACCTTGGGCGGGGAAACCATCTTGCAACTCAAGGCGACGCCTTTGGTGGCAACGATCACGGTCCTCGACATCTACGCGGTCTCTTCGCGGGTGCGATCCGATACCTTTATTGTCTATGAACCTCTGCTCTTGCTGGCGCTGGTCTACATGGCAATCGCTGGTGTCATCACCCTTGGGTTTCGCTGGTTCGAAAACAAGGTGCCAAGCGCACAGCGCTAGGGCGTCCTGATGGTGATCTCGTCACACGGGCCCTCGCTTGCCGGTGGGGGCCTCTTCTCTGTCTGGGGTCCGTGACTAAGACAGGATCGTCAGCATCTCGATATCGTCGTCGACATCACGGCAGGCTGCAAGCAACCGGTCGCGCAGGTGCGAGATGACGTAGTTGGCATGAAACCGGCTGGGGGCCTTCAGAACCAATCTCCCCCCTGCCCTGCTCTCCCGTGTGAGAGCCTGGATCCAGGCGGTGTAGGTGGCACCATCTTCCTGATGCAGGACAGCCTTGGCCAGGCTCCACTCTGTCCCGTCAGAGACATCAGGCGCAGGTGCTGCCGTCCCGGTCATCAGAGGCACGACATTACGCTCAGGTTCGTTTGCGCCTTTCATCCGATGTTCAAAGTCAGGGCCGACCGCAGGCCAGCTGGCTTTGGTGTCTTCCAGGATCCTCTCAAGATCAAAGCCGTATTCAGTGACGCGACCCCGGGCTCCCTGGCGCTTCACGATAAGCCAGCCCAAAGCGCGCAACTTGGCCATTTCGCGTTTCACGGTTCGTTCGTCTACAGACCACATTCGTGCGATCTCGCGCTGACCAACGGCGAGCTCATCACGCTGCCAGTTGTAGCGCGCCGTCATCAGGGTCATGAACCGGAGAACCAGTCGCTGTGGTCCTTTTTCCAGCGACAAGGCATAAGTCCCCATCGCGGTCAGAATATCATACTTCAATGCCGAGGCATTACGCCCGACTGGTTTATTGGCAAGCATGGCTGCCCTCATGTCTCCGTCCGTGCGCGAACGGGTGCCTCGTCGTCTCATGTTGGCCATGAGATCCTGCTGGACGTTGATGGCTGAAAAAAGGACCGGTCCTCTATTTGCCAAGAGGTATGGGTCAGTGCCGAACTCAACGCATTTCAGTTTGTGTATCTGATTTGCGTCCAGCGGCACGATTCTGTCAAGGGCTCAGTGATCGGGTATCCATTCCCAATTCCATTTTTGAATCAAAAATCGGTATTAATTGGTATTGGGTGACAGACAGAGCGTCCCCTATTAGCGCAAAAATGTCCCCCAATATGTCGAGGGCGGGAAAGCAGTGTCACCCTATATAAGGGTCTGTAGCGCCTCAAAAGACTCTCAAGATCCGCGTGGCTCCGTGATGCGGTTCCGAATCGGGTGCCCCGTAAAATAAGGGAATTCAGACGCTTTTGCGCAGGATGTCCCCGCGGGGACAGGACGCTGATTGCTACGATAATAGGTTTTGCGTTTTTTGCAAAATCGGCGTAAACGGGTTTTGAGGAAGAAAAAGCGTCCGAAGGCAAGAATAATGTCGGACGTAAGATTGAGGAGCAGAGATGTTTACCCATCAAGACCTGGCACAGATGCAGGCGCGATCGCTCAAGATGCAGACCTGGATCCGGCAGCAGACGTTTTCACCACAGATGGAAAAAACCCTGCGCCGCTTTTCCAGCTGGGAAGTGGCGGAGCTGATTTTCAAAGTCAACCAATCCACCCTGCGCGGCCGTCTTGCAGCAGACCCAAGCCTGCCTCAAGGCCATGTTGAAGCCGATGGCCGGCAGCGTTGGTATTCGCTGGAAGAGATCAATGAGCTGCGCAGGCGCCTGAAGGTCAACCGGAAGTCGCTGATGCCGGAACGACCGGCGGGCAAACGCGCGCTGCGGGTGGCGGTATCAAACTTTAAGGGCGGTGCCGGGAAATCCACCGTGGCGCTGCACTTTGCCCACGCGGCGGCGCTGGATGGCTACCGGGTTCTCTGCGTTGATTTTGACCCGCAGGCGACGCTGTCCCATTCGATGGGGTTGAGCGACGTGACGGAGGACTACACCGTCTGGGGGATCATGGCGCGTGATCTGGTCCGCGAGACGGAGCGGATGAACGCCACAACCCGCGGCGCGGAAAGTGGGAACGCCCTGCCCGAACGGCGCCTGCCTGACGCGATCACAGGCATGGGCTTGCAGGATTTGCGGATCAGCGACTTTGTCAAACCAACAAGCTGGCCCACCATTGATATCATCCCAAGCTGTGCCAACGCCGCCTTTGTTGAATTCGCCTCAGCGCAGTATCGTCATCTCAATCCGGAATGGTCATTCTTTGCGGCGGTATCGCGCTACCTCGATCAGCTGCCCTCCGAAGATTATGACATGATGATCTTCGACTGCCCGCCGGCCATTGGCTACCAGTCGATGAATGCGGTGTTTGCTGCGGATATGCTCTATATCCCGTCCGGGCCCGGGTATTGGGAATATGACTCCACCACCTCATTTATCGGGCAGCTGTCCGAAGCGCTGGAAGATCTGTCCGCCTTCAACGGTGTTGTCCCCGCGGGGACATTCAGCCTTCCCAAGGTTTTCCAGGAGGTCCGCTTTCTTCTGACGCGCTATGAATCCGGCAATGACTTGCACCGGGCGATGCGTGATGCGTTCTTCAAGGTGTTCGGTGATCGGATGACAGATCACCCGATTGAAATGACCCGGGCGGTCGAACAGTCAGGGCGCTTCCTGAGCTCGATCTACGAGATCGACTATCGGGATATGACACGCGAGACCTGGCGGCGCGCACGGGCGTCGTTTGATCAGGCTTACGAAGAATTCAAGGGCAATGCCCTGGAGGCATGGAACAAGCTGGAGGATGAGGCATGAGCAAGCGCAGAATGTTCGACATCAACTTTCCGTCTGACCCCGCGCCGGAGCCCTCCCCTGCCCCGGCTGCGGAGCCCCCTGCCCGCGCACCTGAAACCAAATCGATGGGCCGAGCGGGTGACGCGCGCCGTGGGCCGATGGCAACTGCGATCAGCGAAAACGCCGATGCGCTGCGAGCCCGTGCCGAAGCAGAGCAAAACATCCGCGCCGAAAATGACCGGCTCGCGCATGAATTCGTTCGCCTCAAAAACTTGGGTCTGGTGGTGGACCGTATCCCGCTCGACAAGATTTCGACGAGCAAGTTGATCCGTGACAGGGCGGTAAATCGTGACCCTGATCTGGATGAGCTGAAAGAGTCGATCCGTGATCTTGGGCTGTCCAACCCCATCCGGGTAGAGGAAGACGGCGACGGCTATCAGCTGGTTCAGGGCTTTCGTCGGTTGTCGGCCTATCAGGCGCTTTATGCCGAAACCGGAGACGAAATTTACGGGCAAATCCCCGCAGGTCTGGTGGCACGCGGCGAGACGCTTCAGGGCCTTTATCGGCGCATGGTGGATGAAAACCTTGTCCGTCGTGATATCTCATTTGCCGAGATGGCGCAGCTCGCGCTTTCGTATGCACAGGATCCGGAAACCTCCTCCGAGACGGTCGAGGATGCGGTTGCGATCCTCTATGCCTCTGCCGGGCGTCAGAAGCGCAGTTATATTCGCCACTTCGCCGAGCTGCTTGAACTTATCGGTGCAGAGCTGTCCTTTGCTGAGGCTATTCCGCGGGCGCTCGGTCTGGATCTGAAGAAGCGGCTGGTCGAAGATCAAGCGGCTGTCGAACGGCTCAAGGCTGTGCTGCGCGGTGCGATCTTTGCTACAGCCGAGGAAGAACTGGCTGTTTTGAAGGAGGCGTTGAAGGCACCTACCGAAATGCGCGGAACCGCCACCACGGAAAAGAAACCCGGCATGGCCAAGACCACATTGCGCTGCGTTGTCCCCGCGGGGACAGTGCGGTGCCAGGCGCGGGATGGCCGGATTGAAATGGCGATGGAGCGGGACTTCTCGGCCGTGGATCAAAAACGGTTGGAGAATGCGATCTCTGCCTTTTTTGATGCGCTGGACGGTGACGGCTGATCCTTGAAAGGCTGAGCGCACAACCATCTACGGACCAGAAAGGTCGCCCCCGGGGCGGCCTTTTTTTCTGGCAAAGCGCACGGCGATGGTTAACAGTCATTAATGTAGCTGCCGCATCCGCCCTTAGCCCCTGATCCATCTGCCGGGTCGCGGGTTTTTGTCGGGTGCCTTGTTTTGGCTTCCCTTGGTCCTGCCGGGCCAGTTCTTGTCGCGTCCCCGCGGGGACGGCGGCGCATATTGCCGTGTGGTCCAGCGCTCTGGCCTGTGCGGTATCATTTGTCATGCCGCTTTGTGGCCCGTTGTGGGCCACAGGGCCTGGGTCCAATTCGTTTCAAATGGAACCCTCTAAGATGGGTATTGAGTTTGTGTTAAACTTTATGAATGAGGCATCAATAGGCGGCAATTATGGCACAATCCCGCCATGCTTCGCCTCAAAAACCAAACCTGAGGCAAGACCGCACAAGCGGCCATCAGGTTTGGAGACGCCAGAATGACCACGACTGAAGACACCGATCCCATTCTTGATCTGCGCCTGCCGGGGCAGCAACGGGACGAGGATGATTGGCTGGTCTCAACCTGGAACGCGGGCCAGTCTGTCGATACCAAATGGTCTGCAGAAAACGTCGTCATCAATTCCGATGGCGCGGTGGAACTGCATTTGACGTCCGACAATGACGCTGGTGAGCGGACATTCTCCGGCGGAGAGATCCAGTCAGAGGCTGCGCATGAAACCGGGGTTTGGTCCTGGACCGCACAGGCGCCGGATATGCAGGACGGCACTGTTTTCGGGATGTTCCTGTTTCAGGAGGACTATCAAAATGACCGCTGGCTCGAGTTCGATTTCGAGTTTGTGGGCGCCGACACAACTAAGGTCCAGCTGAGCATCCATATGGAGGCCGAGGACGGTAGCAGGATCCGACTGGCGGATGGCCCCGCGGGGACACAGGTCATTGATCTTGGGTTTGACGCCTCGGAGGGGATGCATACCTACGAAATCGAGCTGACGGGCAGCAGCGCGATTTTCCGGGTGGATGGTGAGGTTCTGGCGGAATACAGCGCCGCAGATATGCCGGGGCAGGTTTGGTATTCCGGCCCGGTCAAGAGCTTTGCTGATCTCTGGGCGGTATCTGAAAAACAATCGGCCTGGGCTGGCACGCCCGATCCCGATGCACCGCCTCTGGTCGCGGTTATCGAAGAGGTCAAATTGCCGGGGGACGACGGCACGGATGGAAACCAGTCCGCCTTTGCCAGCGAGGTCACGGGGACCTCTGCCGCAGAAGATCTGTTTGGCACAGAAGGTGATGACCTGATCCGTGGCGCGGCGGGCAATGATCAGGTTGTTGGCGACAAGGGGGCTGACCATCTTTATGGCAACCGGGGGCGCGACATCCTGCGTGGAAAGGAAGACGATGATTTCCTGTTCGGCGGGGGCGGTCGTGACCGCTTGGCGGGTGGCAGCGGAGACGACCGTCTGAATGGTGGCGGAGGGTTCGACCAGCTGCGTGGCGGCGGGGGCGCGGATGTGTTCGTATTCAAACCTGCGGGTGGGGCGGATCGGGTCAATGACTTCCGGCTGTCCCACGGGGACACTCTTGATTTCAGTGCGCTGGGGATAGACAGCGCAGACCAACTTCGTTGGCTGGATGGCGAGCGGGGCAGGGGGACACGCGATCTCGTCCAGATGGAAACCGCGGACGGGTGGAAAAACATTGCGGTGATCGACGACAAGGCAGAGGTGCTGACGCTGGACCTGTTGCTTGCGCAGGATGCGATCCTTTTCTAGACATATGTGTACATTGGTGTCTGATTAGCTGTTTAGAGCCTTCCAGCTGTCCCAAGGAAGGCTCTCTCTCCCCAAGAGATCGGGCAGAGCCCGCAGATCATCCGCAAAGATCCCCAGCAGGGTTTCGCGGTCGCGTTCGGTCATCGGTGGGACCACCTCTCGCATGTTTTGAGAGTTTGCCTGCAACAGGGTCGCAACCGGTCCTGTTTGCTTTACCCGCGCAAGCGCGTCCTCGAGACCTGCCTTGCGCAGTTGGTCCCCGCCCGCACGCAGCGCGCGCCGCAGGAGCGGACTGCGGGCGCGGTCGCTCTCGTTTCGCCGCTCCGACAGAACAGGCGAGACGTAGGCGTCATCCAAGCCTGCAAAGCGAAACACTGTCTGAGCGGCGGCAATCGGATCTGCACTGATCTCCTCTGCAAGCAGCACCAGCACCTGTGCAGGCCCCATCGTGTCGAGCCAGCGGCTCAGGTGGCGGTGGTAAAACCCCTGTTCGACATACGCGGGATTATTTGCCAGCCCCTGTGCAAAAGGAAGCGGGGGGATGTGGCCCTTGATCACTTCATGCAGGTGGTTCGAATAGGCGCGCGCGATGGGGTCCCGTAGCAAGCAGACGATCTTGATGTCTGGGTCGAAGGCTTTGACGCGCGCGGGGCAGCGCGGATCGTAGAAATACGATGGTGATGCCTCAAAGCGGACGGGTTTTTCGGCGCCGGTCGCAAAGTGGCCGCAATACCAGCTGTAACCGCGATCAAAATAGGCGCTGAAGAATTCAATCTCCTTCAGGTCGGAAACGGCGGCATCGGGGTGGGCGCCGATCGCGGCATGGATGAAGGTCGAGGCACATTTCTGCGCGCCGATCCCGATTAGCGTCGGGCCGGTTCGGTGCAATTCTTGAGACTCACTCTTGCCGGGGGAGGGGGCCTTGCGCTGCTCACTCATCTTGGTGCCTTGGTTGGTCTTTGTTGTTCGGTGCTTTGCGGTATTAACAAGTCTTAACATTTTGCTCTACTGGCGCCATGGAAAACGGGCTGCTAGATCTGGGGTAAGACAAAGATGGGCAGGCAGATGCAGGGACCGGGCGAAACGACACCGGCGGGGCAGGCGAGCGCGACGGCGCCATTGGTATCCGTCATCATGGCAAACCATCAGGGCGCAGCCTATCTGGAGGCGGCTGTCCGTTCCGTGCTGTTGCAGAGCCATGACCGGCTGGAGCTTATTGTTGCGGACGATGGCTCGACCGATGGTTCGCTTGAAATCCTCGACAGATTGGCAGCACAGGATGCCCGCATTGTGGTGCTTTGCCACGACAGACCGTCTGGGCCTGCGGCCGCCCGAAACCGGGCTCTGAGCCGTGCAAGGGGGCACTGGCTGGCAATATGCGACTCTGATGACGTCATGCACCCAGATCGTCTTGCCCGGCTCCTGCGGGCGGCTGAGGCGCTGTCAGCAGACGCCGTGGCTGATGATATGATCCATTTTGCCACCGAGCCGCTGGCAGCCCCGCAGAGTGTCTTGGGCGAAGCTGCAACGGCGAGCCCGTGGCAAATTACAGCTGCAGATATGCTGCGGATCCCGGCCAAGGGGCAGGGGGGTGGACAACTGGGGTATCTCAAGCCGTTGATGCGACGTTCCGCGCTTGGGGTGCTGCGCTATGACGAGACGCTGCATATTGGTGAGGATCAGGATTTATATCTGCGGTTTCTGCTGCAGGGGGGCACGATGTGGGTGCTGCCGGAGGCGCTGTATCTGTACCGACGCCACCCTCGGTCATTGTCATATCGATCCAGCCAGGCGCAGGTTCTGGCAGCGATCGACGCGATGGAGCACCTGTGCGGCAGTCTGAATGCGGATCAGCTGAAGGATCTGAAAGAGATTATCGCAGATCGCAGGCGTATTCTGGAGGGCCGTCTTGCGTTCGAAGCGCTTGCCGATGATCTGAAAGCGGCCCGATTGTGGGCGGCTGCACGTGGCTTGTTGCAACGGCCCGGATTGCTGCGACCGCTGCTGGCTGCGGTCGGGGCGAAACTCTCGCGTCGGATCGCCCCTGCTGATGCCGGGCGAGAGAGCCGGACCATCCATTTGATCGCGCCGGGTCAGCCCCATCCCAAGGCCGGAGAGTGGCGGCGGGTGCCAGATTTGGGTGCGGATCACGCGCAAAGCCCGCTGTGGGCAGAGCTGTGTTTCATTGCGTCGCGTTGCGCGCTGACATTGACCTACGGCGATCCGGCAGGTTTGTCGGCCGCGTGGCGTGTGCCTGCGGCTCAGGACATCGTGGCCCGGTCTGATGTGCAAAGTGATCTGCCCAGACCGTTTTTCGGTGATGGCGGCCAAAATGGATAGATCCGGTCCGCTCGTCTCTGTGGTGATGGCGAACCGCAATGGGGCCGCTTACATCGGGCTCGCGATTTCGGCGGTTCTTGCACAGACATTGAGCAATCTGGAGCTGATCGTTGTCGATGATGCCTCAGAAGACAACAGTTGGGAGATCATCCAAGGGTTTGCGGCCCAGGATAGGCGCGTCCGAACATTGCGGCGCACCTCGGTGGGTGGCCCGGCTGTTGCGCGAAATGACGCTCTGGCGATAGCGACAGGGGAATGGGTGGCGATCTGCGACAGCGATGACAGTCAGCATCCAAGTCGTTTGCAGCTGATGCTGGCGTCTGCCTTGAAACTGCAGGCCGATTTCGTTGCCGATGATCTCATCCTGTTTTCAGACCGGCCAATGGTGCGGGGCGAGACGATCCTCGGACAACATGGGCCAGCAGAGCCGCGGCGATTGGGTGTTAACGATATCGTCTTGAGCGGCGTGGAGCGATCCGGCCTGCGACACGTCGGTTATCTGAAGCCTCTCATTCGTCGCGATGCCCTGCAAGAATTGGAGTATGACAGCGCGCTCCGTGTTGGAGAGGATTACGACCTGTATCTGCGGTTGGTGCTGTCCGGTGCAAAGATGTGGGTGTTGCCGATGGCGGCCTATCTCTACCGGCGCCATGCGGGATCGGTGTCTTATCGCAATGTGCCTGCGGATCTGACGGCGCAGATGGATGCCCTCAGGCGGATTGCACAAGATATCAACGCCCCGCAGATCGACGCCGCTCTGCGCAGGCGGCTGCGATCCCTGAAACGGCGTCACGCGCAGCTGGTGCTGGCGCGCGAGGTGCGAGCGGGGCGCTGGTTGCGGGCTGTCTGGCTTACGCTGGGCCGGCCGGATCACCTGATCTGGTTCGGTGCGGTTGTGCGAAATCGCGCAGGCTTGCGGCTGCAGGCTATTGTCTCGCGGTTTTTGCGCCGACCGGTGGTTTGGCATCTGGGGGAGGGCGCCGGAGCGCTGCCTGTTCCGCGCCGATCCGACGGTTCACTGGATTTGAGCCATTCTGCTGCGGGGTTCTGGTCCAAGCTTGCAGCGGCCGCCTCTCGCCGCGTCGTGCGGCTGCGCATAAGTGGCACCATCGGGCAGTCAGCGGCATGGATGGTGCCCGCAGCCCAAGCCACTGTGACTGGATCGACAGCGCCAGACGCGTTACCCATTGTAGCAGATCCCGCTTTGGCAGCGTCTGAGGCGAAAGGGACAAGCCCGAGCAGCAAAGGGGCAGCGCAATGACCATGACAGCGGATGCCGACCCGCCTCGACCTCAGGGGGGGAACGCATCGAAAACCAGCTTGCGGCGCAATCGGGGCGGGTTCTGGTTGACCCGTGGGCAGATCCACATGGGGTATCTGATCCTTGCGGCGATGTCAGGAACCGGCGTTGTGTATCGCCTCGGGTTTCAATCTCCGGGCTGGATGGCGCTTTATGCGCTGACGGTGCTGTGGTTTCTGCGGGACTGGCGACAAAGCGCCAAGATCATATGGCAGGCGTGGCCGGTGCTGCTGCCCTGTTTGGTTGCGATGGCGTCAACCCTGTGGAGCGTCAATCCACCGGTTACGGCATATCGTAGTTTTCAGCTGACAATGACGACGTTGATTGCGATCCGGATTGCGTCTGCCATTCCGGCGCATCGGACAATGATTGTCGTCAGCCTGACCTCTGCGATTGGTGTGGTGTTTTCCTACCTGAACTCGGTCGTGACCTTTCTTGCGCCGGCCTACCACCCCAATGGCGCGCTGAAAGGCATCTACATGCACAAGAATTCGCTGGCGAAGGCGACCGTGAATGCGGCGCATGGGCTGGTGAGCCTTGGTTTCTATTGGCGCATGGCTGTGGTCGGATTGGTGGGCGCGGCGTTGATGATCCCGGTCCTGGGCATGGCGCAATCGGCAGGGGCCTATGTGACTTTTGCCATTCTCGCAATCTACGTGCCGGTTCTCTACATCCGGCGCTGGGGGGGCACCGCACGGCGCGTGGCGTTGGTGTTTTCGCTGATGGTGCTGTTTCTGGTGCCGCTTGTGATTGTCCTGTCCGGAATAGATGCGCTGGGATTGCTGCTGGAAAAGCTGGGCAAGGACAGCACATTGACCGGGCGGACCGTGATCTGGGCTTTTGGTCTGGAGGAGATCGCAGAGGCCCCACTGGGTGGGGTGGGCTTTGGGGCGTTCTGGTCAGTTCCCTCCTATGCGCGGCTGTATATCGAAGCCTATGTGGATGAGGGGCTTTATTGGTTTCACAACAGCTATATCGAGCTGATGGTCGGCAATGGGCTGTTGGGCGCTGTCACCTTTTTCGGCTTGCTGATTGGCGTCGTGATCCGTTGCTTTCAGTGGTATCTGCAGGATGGCAGTGTCACAGCCGGGTATTTCCTGTTCTACATTCTGATCAATCTGGTCGCAGCCCTGTCGGACAACGTCATCTACAATGAGCATTCGATCCGCCACATGCTGATCGCGATGGCGTGGATCTATGCCGGTCGTGCGCTGGGGCGATGGACGGACGTGCCGCGCAGTGGCTAGGGGCAACTCACACCGGCAAACCCATCGCAGCCTCAAGCGCCGGATCAAGCTGGCTGGCTATCCAGCTGCGATCTTCTGCGCTGATGAGACTACCGGGGGTTTTGGGCTTTACGTTGCGATCCGACCATGACCAGCCGAAATGTCCCTTTGGGACCTTCAAATCCGGGTGTGGGGGCACCGGGCTGATCTCGGCCAGACGTGTGATGATGGTTTCAGGGGATTTGCTGACCTCATCATGGGTGGTGAAAATCACCTTTGCGCCCCGCAGAGGAAGGGACAGCAGTGCTTCGGCCTTGGCGCGCCGCAGATCCAGGAGGTTGGCAAAGGGTCTCCCCGTGATGGGATGCAGATCCTGATTGAGCGGCTGGTTTTCCGCCGGGCTGGATCGGGGCAGGTCGAACCACTGTGGCACGTCGACGATGCTTTGCCATTCGGAGCGTATAAAGTCGGAAAATGCCAGGGCTCTCAGCTCTGGCCGACTATGCCACGGTTTGCCGTACATGCTTTCGAGCCAACCATAGGGTTCGCGAAAAATGACGACAAAGACGACATCTGATGGGGCAGCGATGAAATTCGGGAAGGCGTGTTTCCACATCTCATATCGCGGCCGCGCATGGGTGAAATTCTGCAGGATCAGCTGATCCAGAAAATTGGTGCCAGAGCATCGCTCTCCCAGAACCTGATAGTTCAGGACCGGAAGCCCGATTGCACGGCGGGCCAGATTTCGGGATTTCCGAACGAGAGAGGAAACCTGCATGATGCCTGCCCGTCAGCCGCGATAGTAGTTGTCGTGAGACCGTCGCGCCGGGCCGTAGAGCGGTTTGCGCCCGGCCTTGACCTTGGTCAGGACAATGCCATCGGGGCTGCGCCCACCTTGTTCCAACTGGCGCAGGGCATCGGCAAAGACCGATTGGCGTGTGGTGTTCCACTGGGCGAGCAGGATCAGGAGATCAGCGTGGCGGCCAATGATCCGCGCGTCGGGCACCACCGAGATGGGCGGTGTGTCGATCACGATAACATCCCAATGGTTGCGAACCTCTGCCAACAGATCCGGCAGCCCCCCCTGGCTGAGCAGGTCTGCAGCACTCCCGCTGACGGTGCCTGCAGGCAGAATATCCACCTGACCCAATGCTCCGGGCAGGATGGCGTCAGCCAATGCGACCTTGCCGGACAGAACATCCGACAGACCCGGATGCTGATTGCCGTTGGCGAGCGGGTTGGACAGATAGTGGCGGCGGATGTCACCGTCGATCAGCAAGACCGATTTGCCGATTTGCGCAATGTTATGCGCCATCGCGGCGGACAGTGTGGATTTCCCATCCCCGCTCTCGGCAGAGGTAAAGACGACCACCTGAGGCGGGACATCGTCGCGAGCCATCAACAGAGAGGTGCGCAGGTTGCGAATGGCCTCACCGTCGCGGGTTTGCGGGCCAAGGGCGGCAGCATCCTCGGGGCGGACCTTTTGGGTGAACTGATCAAGCACGGCGATCACCGGCACAGATGTGATGTTGGCAATCTGGCTGGCCGAATGCAGGCGGGCGCGGGTCAGTTGCAACGCAACAACCAGAACCGTGCCAATGAACCCGCCAAAAAACACCGAAAGGATCAGGATACGGCTCTTTTGGGGGAGGGCGGGCCTGTCTGGTGGGAAAGCCCGCGAGATCACCCGGCTGTCGGCGCGTTGCAGCCCCACCTGCATGGAGGTTTCACGCAGACGGTTCTGGAAGTTTTCAAACAGCAGGCGGCTGGATTCCGCATCGCGCTCTGCCTGAACGATTTCAGTCAGCGCATCGCTTTGTGTGGCGATGGTGATCTCAAGCTCGGCCATTGAGGTGCGGATGGCCTGTTCCTTGGCCTCGGCCTCGCGCAGATCACGGGCTGCCTGAGCAAGAACCGCACGCCAGCCAGTTTGCGGATCGCTGGCGCGGCTCATCAATGCGCCATACCCGAAACGACGGGCTGCGGCGCGTTGATCTGCTTCTGTTTGAACGGCGCTCAGCTCCGCCTGGGCAGAGGCGCGGGACGCGACCTCTTCGCTGCGTTCAGAAAGCGCGCTGCGCAGGGAAATCAGCCGGTTTTCCAATCCGATCAGCTGGGCGGGGCTGGTTACATCTGCCTGGGCCCGAATTTCTGCAACCCGCCGTTCGTTTTTTTCCAACTGCCCGCGCAGCTCAGTCACCCGTTCAGCCAGCCAGCCGGTCGCCTGTGCGGTCACATCGAGTTTTACGGCCACCTGGTTTTCGACATAGATATCTGCAAATGCATTGGCGATTTCGGCAGCCTTGAACGGATTTTCGCTAAGAACCCAGATCGAGAAAATATAGGTGTCGGGGATGTTCACCACCTCGACATTCGACAAAAGGGTCTGGATCACCTTTTCACGCAGGAATGCGGGATCGGGGTCGCCGGTGATCTGATAGACCTCCATTCCGAGGATCGTCTTGATCGCGTTCTTCAGGCTCTGGACTGGATCAAATCCGGGATCACGAAGCAACATGTTGAATTCAGGATCCGCAACCAGATTGAGCCGGTCAACAACCTGGCCGCCCAGCTCGCGGCCACCGAGAATATGGACTTCGGTTCGGATCACCTCGTCCGTTGCCGACAAGCTGCTGACAACGCTTTCGATGTCGACGACCTTTTCATCCCGTGGATCAAGCACCAACTGCACTTCGGCTCCGTACAAGGGGACCGCAGCGATGAAGCCGCGCCAGACGCCAAAGGCGAGGCCCAAAAGAACACAGAGCAGGATCAGCAGGCGGCCGCGCCAGATGATCGCGAAAATTGCACCGAGATCGAGCACTTCTTGCCCGTCATCAGCGGCAAAGGACGTCTTTGGCGTAGACACGTGGTTGACCCCATCGTTGTTGTTGCGCCCCCAACCCCCTTGCGCTGCACGATACCGCCTGGGGCCGGGTCTGGATTGTCCGGCCAGACTACGCGCAAAAATCAATCTGTTCCAGCGTCCTCCGATCCGCTAGACAGGTTGTTAACACTTTGCAGGCCGATAAGAGCATGAAGAAGAGCAGGCAAACAGGCGAGGTTGGTGCGCGTGACGTCACCGACGGGGCGCAGGCGCTGCGCATCCTGCTTGTGATCCCGACGCTGAATGAAGCCCAACACATTGTTGATTGCCTCGACAGTCTTCTGTGCGATCCGTTGCTGCAAGATCCTGACCGGTGCAGCGTGGTCGTGGCCGATGGTGGCAGCACGGATGGCACGGTTGATCTGGTGACGGCCTATGCGGCTAGCGCGCCCTGTCCTGTGCATGTGATGCACAATCCCGATCGCATCCAGTCGGCAGGCATCAATCGGGCTGTCGAACACTACGGAGATGGGTTTCACCTGCTGCTGCGGTGCGACGCGCATGCGCTGTATCCTCAGGCATTTGCCAGTGATCTGGTGGCGGCATTTCGGGACGGCAGGGAAAAGGCATCCGTCGTGGTCCCTATGGTATCGACCGGACGCACGCCATTTGGCCAAGCGGCAGCGTGGGTGGTGGATACCCCTGCGGGATCAGGCGGCTCTGCCCATCGCGGCGGTCGCCGTTCGGGATATGTGGATCATGGCCATCACGCGCTGATGGATCTGGCCTGGTTTCGTAAGGTGGGGGGGTATGATCCCGACTTTAGTCACAACGAAGATGCCGAGCTTGATTGGCGGCTTTCTCAGGCTGGCGGCCGCATCTGGCTGGCGGGGGATGTGCGGCTTGGCTATATCATGCGAGATACGCTAGGCGGGCTATCACGCCAATACCGCAACTATGGGGCAGGGCGGGCACGGACCATTCTGAAGCATGGAATGCGCCCCCGGCTGCGGCAGCTGATCCCCGTCTTGAATTTCGTGGTCTGTGCGCTGGCCGTCCTGATTTCACCACTTTTCCCAGTCACGCTGCTTTGGCCTGTTGCCTATCTTGTGGCGCTCGCGGCCATCAGCTGTCTTGGAGTGCGAAAGCTGGGTGGAAAGGGCGCCTGGGCCGGGGTGGCCTTGTTTGCGATGCACATGAGTTGGGCGGTCGGATTTTTGGGAATGACACTGCGCCATTTCTGGCGGGGAATAGGAAAAGGCTGAAACTGATGCAGCGGATCTCGGTCCTTCTTTGCACATATCGACGTCAGAGCGTGGTTGAGACACTTGCCTCGCTGGCCCGACTGCGCGCGCCTGAAGGGTGTTTCATCAATATCATCGTGGCCGACAACGACGCGCGCCCCAGCGCCGAACATCTGGTGCGGGAGGAACCGGGCAGTTGGCCGGTGACCTATGTGCATGCGCCGGTGGCCAATATTTCTGTTGCGCGCAACGCCTGTCTGAACATTGCACGTCAGCGTGGCTCTGACTGGATCGCCTTTATTGACGATGATGAGATTGCGCCGGAGGATTGGCTTCTGCAGCTGATGGCTTGTGCGTCGGATGGGCAGGCCGATGTGGTGTCCGGCCCGACCCTGACACGCTATCCAACAGATGCGCCTGCATGGATGGTTGCGCAGGACTGGCACAGCAACTGGCCAGAGATCCGGCGCAGCGCGACGGGGGAGATCAGCCCGCGCCAGACCGCCCACAGCTGCAATGCGCTGGTCCGCTTTTGTGGCACACCCTGGAGCGACGTTGAGTTTGATCTGAAACGCGGCACCAGTGGTGGGGAGGATACGGCGTATTTCTTTGCACTCTCTGCCCGTGGCGCGACGTTTGCAGTCAACCCGGATGCGGTTGTCGAGGAGGATGTCTCAGCTGATCGGCTGACATTGGCGTGGTTGGCCAGGCGGCGCTATCGGATGGGGCAGAGCTATGCCTCTGGGACCAGTGGCTGGGCCGCCAAAAGTCGGCTTATCGTTCTTGCGCTTGCCAAGGTGATCTATTGCCTGTGTGCGGCCTTGATGAACGGGATGTCAGAGGGGCGGCGCAACTATTGGATTTTGCGCGGTCTCTTGCATGTAGGTGTCTTGTCGGGATGCGCCGCCCTGCCGCAGCCGCAGATCTACGGCCAGCCCAATCAGTCAATACGCGCGCCGGGGGAATAGGTTTGGCGCGGATTGTCTGCTTTGGGTCTGATCTGACGGATGTTGCGCAACTGCGGCGTCTCGGCTCGTTTCACGAGCTGGGGCATGAGGTGATTTCGGTCACGTCCCGCAAAGGACCAAAGCCTGAGGTCGCCTGGCAGAATATTGATCTGGGGCAGATCGGCCAGCACGGTCTCATGAAGAGAGCTGCGCTCGCACTCAAAGCGGCGCTTGCAGATCCGCGGCTTGCGCCGATTGTGGCGTCCGCTGATGTCCTGGTTGCGCGCAATCTCGACATGCTGGCGTTGGCCTGCGTGGTGAAGAGGCGTAGCAAGAGCACAGCGTCCATCGCCTATGAGGTCCTGGATATTCACAGCCTGCTGGAAGGGGATGGCGCTAAATCCCGTCTGGCACGTCTGGCAGAGCGGCGCCTTTTGCAGAGCGTCAGTGCGTTGTGGCTCTCCTCTCCCGGTTTCCACCGAGGCTACTTCTCGAACCGGCAGGGGTATGACGGGCCTTGGCATCTGGTCGAAAACAAGCTGGTGCTGGCAGATGATGCCTGTCGCCCCGACCCGGTCGCCGACAGTCGAGATGCTGGGGTGATCCGTCTGGGCTGGATCGGCGCGATCCGCTGCCGCCCGAGTTTTGAGTTGCTACTTGAAACCGCAAAGCGGATGGGTGGCGCGGTGGAGCTGCATATTCATGGGCAGATCCACGACCACGTCCTGCCGGATTTTCACGACCGAATAGCGGATGTGGCGCAGGTGGTGTTCCACGGCGCTTATGCCTATCCCGATGGTCTGGCGGCCTGTTACGGCTCTTGTGACGTGGTCTGGGCGCAGGACCTTTGGCAGGCTGGCGGGAATTCGGATTTGCTGCTGCCAAATCGGATCTATGAGGCAGGCTGGCACAATTGCCCGGTCATCGCGCTGTCAGGCACTGAAACCGGTCGCAAGATTGCGCGGTCGGGGCAGGGGTGGACGATCGATGCTGCAACTCCTGACGCGCTGATTTCATGTCTGTCAGCGTTGGATCAACAGGCGATCAAAGCCTGTTCCCAAGCGATTGCGGCAATACCGGATGCGATTTTTCGTCAGACAGAGGCCGATGTGACAGGTCTGCTTGGATCTGTGGGGATACCGGCGCGGTCGCACAGGGCTCCGTAAAGCTCCATGAAACGTTGCCCGCCGCGCAAGAGCGAGAGGTTTTCGACCACATAATCGCGTGGGTGAAAGCCATGCCGCTGGTTCCAGAATTGATCAAACCGCTCTTCCATATTCTGTGTGGTAAAGCGCAGCCCACAGCGGTCATCGAAATACGGAACTGAACTGGGGGTGACAGGCCCCGGCGCGATCCGTTGTTGGCTGGGGTCGCTGAGTTTTCCTTCATCCCAGGCAAAAATGGGCAGCCCTGACGACATCGCCTCCTGACAGGCGAGCCCCTGCGTTTCATGTTCGGTGCAAAATACCATCGTGCGACTGCGGCCTAGGCTGGCACGAAACTGTTCAGGGGTGTGATGGCCATAGTGGATTTCTTCCACGGTCAGGCCGCGGGCCTTGAACAGCGCGCGAAGGGGGGCCATGAGATCAACGTCACGGGTTGGGGCCTCCCATCTTACCTTGTTGTAGAGAAGGATATCGACGGTTTTGGTTTGGCTGGAGAGATCCGGCCAGGCGTCGGTGTCGATGCCGACAAACATCGGGGCAAACAGGTCTCTGCTTCCTACCGGGTTGAGCATGATCGGCCATTGTGACGGATAGGTGACCGTCGCCAGGTTCATGCGTTGTCTGAGCGCGGCCAGATGGTCTGGATCAGGCACGCGGCCAGGACCATAGAGGATCGGGTTCTGCAGGCCGAATCGCGCCAGCGGTGCGAGATATCCGCTGAAGCCGACAGGGTAATCCGGGTTGCGGCGCGCAAATCCAAAGTCATTTATGCAGATTTCATGGCCAAGCATCTCAAGGCTTTTGGCGAGGTTTCTGAAGGCAACATAAAAGCCGGTACTGGGCTGGGCCCCTTTCATCAGACGATAGTGATACCGTAGCCGCTCGCGTAGATGAGACAGTGGCCGACCCCCGGGGAAATCATAGGCCTTCAGGTCATAGCCATCAAAAAACAAAGGAATTTTCACAGCGATACCCGATAAACAATCACTTCAAAATGTTCACAAGGGTTAGCAGACAGGCGGCCCTGCGTCGATTGAATTAACCAAAATCCGCGGGAACGCCGAGACCGGCAGGGTCAGACGGCTTGCCGCACTCTCGATAAAATTGGTCGCATTTCTGACGTAGGGGTACTTTGTCGCATATCTGGTTTGTTAACGCCTACGCCTCACTCTCCATCAGCGTTCTCGAAGGTGGAGTAGATCTATGTATCTCGGAAAGACAATGATTTCAGCGGCGCTGGCCTTGGCGCTGCCCGCGATGGCCCTGGCCGAACAAGGCATTACCAAAGACAAAGTCAGCTTTGCACAGGTGGCCGCTCTGGAAGGGCCGGCGGCTGCGCTTGGCCAAGGTATGCAGTTGGGCATGCAGGCGGCATTCAACGAAGCGAATTCCGCAGGCGGTGTCCACGGACGCCAGATTGCCTTGGACAGCATGGATGACAGCTATGAGCCCGACCGTTCGGTGGCGCTGGTCAAGAAAGTCATCGAAGACAACAACCATATTGGCCTGATCGGCGCGGTTGGCACGCCTACGTCATCCGCAACGCAGCCTATTGCAACAGCGGCAAACGTTCCTTTTCTTGGCCCGTTTACCGGTGCCGGTTTTCTGCGTGATGCGAGCCACGGTAATATCCTGAACGTGCGGGCGACCTATGCCGCCGAGACAGAGGCCTGGATCGCGCATCTCGTTGATGAGCAGAACATGAAATCCATCGCACTGCTCTATCAGGACGATGGATTTGGTCGTGTTGGTCTCGCTGGTGTGACCGCAGCCTTGGAAAAGCGCGGCATGACACTGGTCGCGGAGGGCACTTATACCCGCAACACGACCGCTGTGAAAAAAGCCCTGTTGACCATCCGCAAGGCAAAACCGGATGCGGTTGTCATGGTTGGCGCATACAAGCCGGTGGCAGAGTTCATCAAACTGTCGCGCAAGCTGAAGTTCAATCCGACCTTCGTCAATATCTCCTTTGTTGGCTCTGACGCGCTCGCCAAGGAACTTGGTGATGCGGGTGAAGGTGTCATTATCAGCCAGGTCGTGCCTTTCCCGTGGGATACATCTGTTGCCGTAGTTGCGGACTATCAGGCCGCGCTCAAGGCTTTGGACCCAGCAGCCGAGCCAGGTTTTGTTTCGCTTGAAGGGTATCTGACCGGTCGGCTCGCCATTGAGGCACTGAAAGCCGCAGGTGCAGAGCTGACACGCGACAGCTTCCTTGCCGCGATGAATGGATTGGGCACCGTCGATTTTGGTGGCGTGACCATGACCTTTGGCCCCGGCGACAATCAGGGCATGGACGATGTGTTCCTGACCCGCATTACACAGGACGGTGGTTTCCAGCCGGTCGCAACCGGCGGCGAGTCCTGACTTCATCTCATGGGCCGGTGCGTTGTTTGCGCCGGCCTGTCTGAGAGCCGCCACAACCGGGGCGGCGAATGTGAACTGAAATTTACAGGTAAGATCATGACGACGCAGACTCCCACAAGTGCGCTACGCAAATGGAATCCCCTGTCCAGCATCCGCGCGAAGATGTTTTTCATCCTGCTGGCGATGGCAGGAACCACGGCGGCGCTTGGCTTTGCGGTGATCCTTGCCTTTGAACGGGTTTCATCCGAGATGACGACCCTTTCGACAGAAAAGCTGCCTCAATTGCAGTTGAGTGGACAGATGATCGGGGCCGCGAGCGAAACAAAAGACGCGATGGTCAATGTGATGATGGCAGACAACGCCGATCAATTGAGCAGTGCCACGCAGACTGTCGAGGCGGCAGTCGCGCAGCTGGAGCAGACCGTCGCACAAATGCCCGAAGCCTTGCGGTCGGAGTTTCAGCCAGATGTGGTGCAAGTCAAAACCGCGCTGGCGGAATCCGTGTCCTCGCGCAGGATTGCATTTCGCAACTCGGACGAGGTGATCAGCCTGACCGGCCAATTGCAGGAGTTGAGCGCGACGCTTCAGGGGACCTTGGCTGAAATTGCTGATGATGCGTATTTCAATCTGTCCATGGGGGGCGAAGACACCATCACATCGGTCGAGGAAACGCTGGCTGATTTGGTCGAGGTGAAGTTTGCAACCCTGCAAGCCCTGCTGGAAGCGCGCGGAGAGATCAACCTGATGTCCGGCATCGCGCTGGCGATTGGCAACAGTTCCGATCCCTCAATGCGGTCGATCCTCAGCGATCTCGCACAGGCGTCTGCGGGTCGACTGTCTGATGTGGTCGATGGGCTTGAAGCGGCAGAAGTTGTAGATACGGAAGAGCTGCGCAATGTGTCCGCAACATTATCTGATGCCGTGTCCCGTGGACGTTTCCAGTCAGAAGCACTTCGCCAAGTGGTGCTCGCTGCGCGGCTGTCAGCCGATGGGCTGCTGTCAACTGCGGTTGATGACATGGTGTTTGAGCTGACAATCGCAGCGGAGGATGCCAGCACAGGGTCAAAGGACGCAATCCAGGGCCTTTTGACCAATGAGGTCGGTTTTCTCAACACGCTGCTTGAGATCAACACATGGATCAGCAACTTCCAGACTTCTGCGCTTGCGGTCGTAACCTCGCAGGATCCGGAGCGGACGCTGGCGGCTGCCAAGCCGATGGCCCGCGCGGCAGGGGCGTTGGCGGAATACAAAGACTTTAACGATGGTGTTCTGGCAGCATCGCTTGATCAGATTGTTGCCCTGGCGCAGGCTGATAGCGGATTGTCTGCTTACCGGATTGCGTCGCTGAATGCCGATGCGGATGCCCGCAGCGCGGCCGAGGCGACAACCGCAGCGGTGCTGCAGATTGCCAACCGTGCCTCTGACCTTGGGGCTGGCAGCCAAAGCGAGATTGCCACGATGGCGGGGCAGATCGGCGCCGAGGTTGCAGAGGCGAAAGCCAATATTGAACGGCTTTTGATGGTCGCGGGGGGTCTTTTGATCGCTGCACTGATTGTGACGCATGTGCTGATCCAACGGCCCCTGAATGCTATCAGCCGCACAACGGAACGGCTGGCAAACGGCGATATGAGCCCAATCAAAGGGTTTGATCGCACCAGTGACGAGGTTTTCAGGATCGCTCAGGCTCTGACCGTATTCCGCAATGGGCTGGTGGAAAAGGACGAGCTGGCCAAAACCGCAGAAGAGGAACGCGCCTTGCATCAGGCAGAGCAGGCGGCGGCCGTCACAGCGATCGGCAATGGTCTTGCGTCCTTGGCACAGGGGGATCTGAGCGTGCGGATCAACGAGGATCTGAAAGATGGCTATGCCCAGCTCAAGGCTGATTTCAATCAGACCGCCGAGACGCTGAGCAACACGGTGGTGGAGATGGTCGATGTTGCCTCCTCCATCCGCAATGGTGCAGATGAAATCAGCCAGGCCTCTGATGATCTGTCTCGCCGGACGGAAAGCCAGGCGGCGACCCTTGAACAAACCGCAGCAGCGCTGGACGAGTTGACTGCCAGCGTGAAGTCCGCGGCAGAGGGCGCGCGCCAGGCTGAAGGGACGACGCAAAATGCCAAGACGGAGGCGGTTGAGAACGGCAATGTGGTCGGCAGCGCGGTTTCCGCCATGACCGATATCGAGGAAAGCTCAAAACACATCGCGCAGATCATTGGTGTCATCGACGATATCGCGTTCCAGACCAACCTCTTGGCGTTGAACGCCGGGGTGGAGGCGGCCCGTGCAGGCGAAGCTGGTCGTGGCTTTGCGGTGGTTGCATCCGAGGTTCGGGGTCTGTCACAGCGCACATCGGACGCTGCGATGGAGATCAAGACCCTGATCAGCGAAAGCTCGAAGAAGGTGGATCTGGGGGTTGAGCTTGTCGGCAAGGCGGGTGCGGCGCTCAATGCGATTGTCGATCAGGTCAGCGAAATCTCAAAGCAGGTGTCTGAGATTGCTGATGGTGCGGTCACCCAATCCACTGGCTTGCATGAGATCAACATCGGCATGGGCCAGCTTGACCAAGTGACGCAGCAAAATGCAGCCATGGTCGAACAATCGACCGCAGCCAGCCATATGTTGCGGGGGGACGCGACCAAACTCGCCGAGCTTGTCGCGCATTTCACAGTGACGCCCGGCACTGCAAAATCGATGGAGACCTATGGCGTAGATGGTCAGGCCGAAAGCATGGATTGGCAAATGGTCAGCTGACGCTGCACAGGATCAAACAGAACACAAACCACAAGGGCGCAGAATTTCTGCGCCCTTTGTGCTGATAGCCAAATCAATACATCCAGACCCTAGAGCCCCTGTAGCAGGGACTGCGATGGTGTGCCGGTCAAAGGCAGACCGCGGCTTTGCTGATAGGCGCGGATTGCCTTTTCGGTGTTGGGGCCGATCACCCCATCTGCACCACCGGTGTCGAAACCTCTGGCTGTGAGCCCCTTTTGCAGGGCAATCCGGTCCTGTTTGGTGAGCCCGTTTGCATCGGGTGGGAAGGGCGTGCGCAGCGGTCCGCCGCCTGCAATCCGGTCTGCAAGATGACCAACGCCGATCGCATAGGCATCAGAGTTATTGTAGCGTTTGATGGCGCGGAAGTTTCCGGTCACTGCAAAGCGCGGCCCCCCTGGTTGGGGCTGGATGACCGTGCCTGTCGCTGATGTGTCGCCAGTGATCTCGCGCCCCCACGCCTGACCGCGGGTCCAGCCATTGCGGGCAAGATAAGCGGCGGTGGATGCCAGCGCGTCGCTGGGGTCTTCTGACCAGATGTCGCGTTTTCCATCGCCGGTAAAATCCACCGCAAAGGCCTGGTAGGACGTTGGAATAAACTGCGTGTGGCCCATGGCGCCCGCCCAGCTGCCGGTCATGCGGGCGGGCGTGATATCGCCGCGCTGCAGGATGCGCAGGGCTGCGATCAGCTGCTTTTCGAAAAACGCGCCGCGACGGCCATCAAATGCCAGTGTTGAGGTTGCTGAGATAACGGGAACATCGCCTTTGCGTTCGCCAAAAAAGCTCTCAAGCCCCCAGATCGCTGCGATGATCTCGGCGTCCACGCCGTAGGCTTGCTCCAAAGCGGCCAAGGTGCTGCGGTGGCGGGCAAAGGCGGCCCGTCCTTTGCCGACCCGTTCATCTGAGGCGGCGATTGACAGATAGTCCTCCAGGCTGCGTTTGAATTCGGTTTGATTTCGGTCGCGTTTGATCACACCAGGCAAATAGCCGGTCCCGCGGAACGCAGCGTTCAATGTGTTCTGAGAGATCCCAGCCGCAAGAGCGCGTGGCTTGAATGCATCAACCCATGCGTCATAGGCCGCGTTTGGTATCGGTCTCAGATCTGCGGGAAGGCCAGTGGATTTCACCGGGCTGGTTCCCCCGGTGGGGAGACCCCCGCCGCATGCTCCCAAGCCGAGGGCCGCAAGCCCCAATCCGAAATGCCGTCGTGAAATGCTCATCTTGCCCGCCGTTTTTCCGTGCTCTTTGCCGCAACACTAGCGGATCCAGTTTGCCCTGCAAGGTGAGGCCGCCAAGAAATCACAGCCTTTGGGTTGCGCGGCGGCTTGACGCCGACGAGAGCCCAGCCAACGAAATAAAAATTCTCAAAGGTGCTGGCGAAGCGGTTTTCTGGGTCTACATAGTTGACGTTGATGCAAAAAAGCTGGCGCGCATGTGTAGGGCGCGTGTCAGGTGGATCCCATTTCTTGAGGAAAATATGTCGGAAACTGAAACAAGCACGGTCCTGTCCATCCTTCGGGAACGGTTTGACGCGATTTTGGATGGCTGGATTTCCACACAGAGCGACGAAGGTGTCCTGAGAACCGATTTGTTTTCTCACAAGGAAGGGCGTGAACAGACCTCCTCTCTGCTGCGGGCGATGATTACAGGGATTGCCGAGGGAGACACCGGCAGCCGATTTGATCTGAGCAGTGAGGCCTGGACAGAGCTGCGCACGGTTTTGGTGGATGTCACCCAAGAGCGCAGCGCCCGCGGCGTGAGCCCGAGCGATATGGCTTCGTTTGTTCTTGCGCTCAAGGGCCCGATCTTTTTTCAGCTGAAGGAGCTGCTGGCAGATCAGGCAGGCGAGCTGGTGGAAGAGATTTTCTTTATCAGCCGGGTGATCGACGCATTTGCGGTCTATTGCACCGAGGTCTTTATTGCAGAACGTGATCGCATCATCGAACAACAGCGCGATCAGATGCAGGAGCTGTCAACGCCGGTTGTTGAGTTGTGGGACAAGGTGCTGACCCTGCCGCTGATTGGTACGATGGATTCTGCCCGCGCTCAGGAGGTGATGGAAAACCTTCTGGAAACCATCCTGCAGCGTCAATCAGAGGTCGTGATCGTTGACCTTACAGGTGTCCAGACCGTTGATACGCAGGTCGCTCAGCACATGCTGAGGATGGCATCGGCTGTTAGATTGATGGGCGCGGAATGCATCATCAGCGGCATCAGCCCGACGATTGCCCAGACAATGGTGCAGCTCGGCGTCGATGTCGGCGAAGTGACCACCCGTTCGACCATCCGCACCGGTCTTGCGGATGCTTTGAACAGGGTGGGCTACGAGATTGTCCACAAGGCCAAACAGTAAGATGAGCGCGGCATCAGCAATCTACTTTGTCGAGGGTGTGCTTCTCGTTGCCATCCAAGAGGATATCTCGGACACGGATATCCTTGATCTGCAAGAGGCGTTGGCAGAGCGCATTGTGAGGGATTCAGCGCGCGCTGTCGTCATGGACATCAACGCGCTCGAAATCGTTGATACCTTTGTTGGCCGGATCCTGGCGCAGCTGGCGAGTGTTTCCAAACTTTTGGATGCGCAGACCTATGTGGTGGGCATGCGTCCGGCCGTTGCGATGACGCTGGTCGAACTTGGCATGGATCTGCCAGAGAGCAAAACCGCGCTGTCGCTCAGCCATGCGCTGCAGGACCTCAGGGGCAAACCATTGGCATGAGCGTTCCGGAAGGGGCATTGGTGAGCGTCTGCGTTCTGCTGCGGGACCGGGATGTCCTGCATGCGCGCCGCGTTGCGGGGCAGGAACTGGAGAAGTTGGGCGCGCGCTCCGTGAAAAAGACACGCTTTGTCACGGCCGTCAGTGAGATCGGCCGCAACGCTGTCATGCATGGTGGCGGAGGCGAGGCGCGCATCTACAGTCAGGTGCATCCGCCGTGTGTCACCGTGGTCTGCCGGGACAAAGGGCCGGGGATTGCTGATGTTGACGCCGCGCTTTGCGATGGATTCAGCACGGCGGGTAGCATGGGACGCGGGCTGGGGGGCGCGCGCCGCCTGTGCGATCAGATGGAAATTGAAACTACAGTAGGCAAAGGAACCTGCGTGACAATGGTGGCCCGACTATGACCCATTGGTTGCCCATAGCTGATCCAAGCGACATTTCGGCGTGCCGACGGTTGGCACGACAACTCGCCCACTCGGCGGGGTTTTCACGCGACCGAACCGAAGAAATTGTCATCGTCGTCAGTGAGGCGGCTACAAATGCGCTGCGGTATGCCCGTCGGGGCAGGTGTCTGCTGCAGATCATGCCGGGGCTGCGCGGGCCGCGGCTGGCCATGATTGTGCATGATCAGGGGCCAGGCATCGTTTCGATCGAACGGATGATGGAAGACGGCGCAAGCAGCGTGGCGTCTGCCGGGCTCGGGCTTGGGGCGATGCGGCGCCTTGCTGACCGGTTTGATATCTTTTCGGACCTTGATGAAGGCACCACGGTCGCCTGTGAATTCGTAACCAGCAGGTTGGCAGCCGACGACAAGGTTGAAATCGCGGGTCTTCTCGTCACGCATCCAAACGAACAGCGCTGCGGGGACGGATGGGGTCTTGCGCCAGCGCGGGGCGGGCAGGATCTGTCCGGTCCGAGTGATGTGATCCTGTGTGATGGCCTGGGACATGGCGCCAAGGCAGCCGATGCGACGACCGAGCTGCTGAAGAGCTTCTTTCGGGGCAGAGGGAGGGATGTTGTCCAGACCCTCACTGACGCCTCATCCGATATTGCGGGGACACGTGGCGCGGTCGCGGCCTGCCTGTCACTTGATGGCGCGGGACGTTCTGTCAACTTTGCGTCGGTTGGCAACATCTCGACGTTGCGGGCCCGCATTCAGGACACCAAACGGTTTGCCACCCGTGACGGGCGCCTGGGTGGCCTGGACGCAAAACCTTTCCATGAACAGGTTGCGCTGGAGCCAGGAGATATCGTCATCATGCATACGGACGGCATTCGCACCCTTCGGGATCTGCAGGCGAAGCCCGCGTTGCTGATGCGCTCTGCCCTGTTGATTGCCGGCAAGCTGATGGCGGAAAATTTCAGAGGTCGCGATGACGCCGGGATCGTTGTCTGCCGCATAGCCAGAGAGAACTGAGCCCATGTCGATCCATCTGATCACGATCAAGGCGGAAACCGAAAAAGACATTCAACGTCTGCGCTTTACAGCGATGGCCGTCACCAAAGCGTTGGACCTTGGAACGTTTGCACAGACACGGGCTGTCACCGCTTTGCTTGAAGCAGCACGCAATGCACAGCAACACGCAGAAAATGGCCGCGTCCGTCTTAGCCTGACACAGGAGGATGGGCGGGTTGCACTGCGTGCGATCGTGACAGACCAGGGCAGCGGGATCGAGAGCGGAGCCGCACCATCGCCCGCAGATCGGCTCGTTGTGCCGGGTCTTGGCCTTGGGCTCAAGGGATTGGGGCGACTGGCCGACCAGCATGTCATCAATACAGGGTCTGAAGGGACCGAGGTGGACATGTTGTTCAAGAGCCACACGCGGGCAGATGAGCTGGCCGAAGTTGCGGCGCGCGTTACAGATGCCATCGCGAGCATCCGCAAAAGTGATCCCCTTGCAGAGCTGGAAGAACAAAACCGCGTTCTGATCGAGGCGCTGAACGAGCGTGATCTGATGATGCGGGAGGTCCATCACCGCACTGGCAACAACCTTGCCCTGATTGGTGCCCTGATCCGGATGAGCCGAAAGGATGCTGAGCTCGAAGAAACCAAATCAGTTCTGGGAGATCTGGAACAGCGGGTGCAGTCGATCATCAAGGCCCACGAACAGCTGCAGAAATCTGCCCGTGTGGATCGGCTGCAGGCGCGACCATTTCTTGAAGATATCGCGCGCAACGCAGAGGCTGCCTTTAGTTCCGATGCGCTCAAGGTGGATGTTTGCGTGGAAGGGGAGGACCCAGAGATCTCCGCGTCCATGGCGATCGACTTGGGGTTGCTGGTTGGCGAATTGCTGACCAACGCCTTCAAACACGCATTTGTCGGGCGCTCTGAAGGGGTGGTCAGGGTACATATCCAAGAGGAGGCGGATGAAATTCGCCTGACCGTCAAGGACAATGGCCGCGGGCTGCGTCAGGAAGACGAGCGGCCAGAACGGTCTGGCTCGCTCGGCTGGCGCATGATCCGCAGCACGGTCGGGAAATACGCAGGCACGCTGGAGGTGGATGGATCAGATGGGCTCAGCGTTGCCTTTCGGCTTCCCCTTGCGGACAGTTGACCCGGCGTGTCAGTCGGCTTTGGCCAGCGCACACCAGTAAGCCACCCCCGGCGCGATGGCATCGTCGTTGAAATCATAGCCCGGATTGTGCAGCGGCATGGCATTTGCACCCTCGGTTCCGTTCCCCATCAGGATAAAGGCGCCAGGGCGATGCTGCAGGAATGCTGCAAAATCCTCGGAAAACCCGACGCGACCGTAGGCGTCGTTCACCTGACCGACCAAGCCAGCCGCCTTGATCGCGGACTGGGTTGCGTCTGGATCGTTCACCAGAGGTTCAAACGAGGTTGAATACTCAACGCGACCGCTTGCGCCCTGCGCCGCGCAGACCCCATCCACGATTGCGCGCATGCGCTCTTCGATCCGGGCAGAAACATGGGCATCAAACCCCCGACAATCACCGGTGATCTGCACATTGCTGGCAAGGATGTTTCGCGCACCGTCAGTCTGGAAGTCTGTCACTGACACCACACAGTGGTCTCGTGGTGCGACCGCGCGTGATACGATGGTCTGCAGCTGGGTGACAACTGCGGCGCCGGTCACGATGGGATCCACGCCGCGTTCGGGCATGGAGGCATGGCCGCCCTTCCCAGAAATCCTGATGTCAAAGTTGTCCTCAAAGGCACAGAAGGGCCCGGACTGCGTTGCAAACTGCCCAACCGCCATTCCGGGCATATTGTGGAGGCCAAAAACCCTGTTGATCTGAAAGCGGCTGAACAGGCCGTCGTCGATCATCGCCTTTGCGCCGGTACCGTTTTCTTCGTCCGGCTGAAAGATGAAATGGACCGTCTTGTCAAAGCCGGGATCCGCCGCCAAAGCCAATGCTGTCCCAACCAGCATGGTGCTGTGTCCGTCATGGCCACACCCATGAAAAACGCCCGCATTGGTCGAGCGGTACGGCAGGTTGGTTGCTTCCTCAATTGGGAGGGCGTCCATATCTGCGCGCAAGGCAATGCCTTCGCTTGACGGCCCGCGCTGGAGCGTTGCGACAATTCCGCTGGTGCCAATGTTGCGGGTGACGGATAATCCCGCTGCCTCAAGCACCGCTGCGATCCTGTCTGCGGTTCGATGCAGGTCAAACCCTGTTTCGGGATGCGCGTGCAAGTCGCGGCGAAACGCGACAAGATCGAGATCAGTCATCTTGCACAGCCCCTTCGGACAAGACCACCAAGGGGCGGGCGTCTGCGGGCAAGGCATGCATCTGTTCCTGCAACAAGGCTGTAAGCCCGGCAGCGCCAGACGGAGTGCTGCCAATACCAAGGTCATGCGCCTTGGCGACACCTGCAAGGGCGTCGGTGTCCGAGATAGCGATGTAGCGGTCAGCCGCTTTTGACAGGATTTCGAACGCCAGCATGGACGGCGTTTTGCAGTCCAGACGCCCCATGTTGGAGACAGGCCCCGCAACCGTCACCATTTCACCTGCCTTCGCACTTTCGCTCAGGCAGGGGGCGGCATCGGGTTCAATTACGATGATGTCCGGCTGAACCTCCCAGTTTTTCCGGATCATGTAGGCAATTGCACCGGCAAGGCCACCGACACCGGCCTGCAGGTATACATGGGTCGGCCAGCTGCCCGCCGCGGCAAAGCTGTCGCGCATTTCTTCTGCGATTGTTGTGTAACCTTCCATTACCAGGCGGGGTGGCTCAGTGTAGCCGGGCCATGATCCGTCAGCGAGGTGGATGGCGCCGCTGTCTTCGGCGTCCTTGATCGCGGCTGCGATGCTATCCTCATACGTGGCGCCAGAGCGCACGACTTCGGCCCCTTTTGCCCGCAGGCGGGACACGAAATCTTCGGGAACGGTGTCGGCCAGGTGAATGCGGCAGCCTGCGCCAAACAGCATTGCGCCGGCCGCGACCGCCATGCCGTGATTGCCGGCACTTGCGCAGACAAAGGTCACGCCAGCCGCTTTGTCACGTGCTTCGGGGCTGGTGAGATCCTGGATCGATGTCCCGCATTCGCGCACCAAGAGTTCGGCGACGGCGTAGACGCCGCCCATTGCCTTGAACGCGCCAAGTCCCATGCGTTGGGTTTCGTCCTTAACCCAGACGTCATGTGTTCCAACCTTATGAACGGAGAGCGGAGAGGGCTGATAGGCCGGGCAGGACTGCAGCATTGCGAGCGGTTTGGCGGGGTCGAGGGTGACATTGATCTGTTCCATGGCCACATTTTACCCAAGCGACTTGCAAGATGATGTGCAATTATTGCCTTGAAATGAGAAAAATTTGCAGATTTCGGGTGAGATGTGAGCGAGAAATTTGATGCATCAGATGTGACGATCCTGCGGCTTTTGCAGCGGGATGCCAGAATTGGTCTGGAGGCATTGGCGGAAGAAGCGGGATTATCTGTTGCGTCTGTTCAGCGCAGGGTCAAATCCCTGAGAGCGCGAAAGGTCATAACTGGTGATGTTGCGTTGGTTGATCCGGCGAAGGTGGGAATGCCCATGACCTTTGTCGTGATGGTCGAGTTGGAACGCGAACGACTGGACCAGATCGATGCCTTCACCCGCCGCGCGGAGGCAGAGCCGATGGTGCAACAGTGCTATTATCTTACCGGTGAGGCAGATTTCTGTCTGATCTGCACGGCGTCGGATATGGCTGCGTTTGAAGAACTGACCAAGCGCCTGTTTTTTGAGGATTCAAATGTGCGCAGGTTCAGGACGTCGGTTGTTATGGGGCGCAAGAAAATCGGGTTGGAGGTACCGATCGAAAAGAGCTGATTTTGCAGCAATTCTCCCCGCGACGGGTGTCGCGCCTGTGGTTAGGCTGGCAGGGCAGGGGACATTGGGCCGGTTGGGGAAAGAGGAATAATTATGCTCACGCGTTTGGTTTGTGTTCTGATGGTCTGCGCGGCACTTGTCAGCCCGGCTCTGGCCCAAAACCGCGCAAAGATCGAGCGCGATTTTCAGACCTGGCTTTTACAAGAGATTTGGCCTGCCGCACGCAAGGCAGGTGTGTCCCGGTCCACCTTTGACCGCTCCTTTCGCGGTGTGAGCCTGAATTGGGATCTGCCCGATCTGGTGCCGCCGGGGTCGAACCGGCAAGCGCCTCGTGCACAACGACAGGCGGAGTTCGGCGCGCCGGGTCGGTACTTTGGCCGGGGTGCGGTTAACGGAGCAAGCGCCACGGGACGACAGATGGCAAAACGCCATTCTGCTATCCTCACCCAGGTGGAAAAGCGCACAGGTGTTCCTGGACGGATTATCCTTGCGATTTGGGGCCGAGAGAGCGCCTACGGGAAAGCGGCCATTCCGCATAATGCGTTTCAGGTTCTTGGAACCAAGGCGTTCATGAGCAGACGAGCTGCGTTTTTTAGGGCAGAGTTGATTGCGGCCTTGCAGATCGCGGAAACAGGCCAAGTGCCAAACCAGAGTATGAAGAGCAGTTGGGCTGGGGCCTTGGGTCAGCCGCAATTCATGCCATCGAGTTTCCTGAAATTTGCAGCCGACGGCGACGGTGACGGGCGGGCGGATATCTGGACCTCTGAGGCGGATACGATTGCATCAATTGGCGCCTATCTTGACCATCATGGCTGGGACCGGCGCAGGGACTGGGGGTTTGAGGTGCGGTTGCCCGCGTCCGTGTCCTGCACGTTGGAAGGGCCGGATCAGGGGCGTCGTGTCCGTGACTGGGAAAAACTGGGGATCACCCGCGTTTCTGGCCGCCCCTTTCCAAACCACGAACGGCGCGGCGAGGCCTATTTGATGCTACCTGCAGGGCGCAATGGACCTGCATTTTTGGTGACGCCGAACTTTTACGTTCTAAAGGACTACAACAAGAGCGATCTCTATGCGCTGTTTGTTGGCCATGTCGGCGATCGCATTCAATTTGGTGTTGGCGATTTCGTCGCCCCTTGGGGTCGCGTCGACAAAATGCTGAGATCTGAGGTCGCGGCGCTGCAGCGCGGGTTGGAGGCCCTGGGCCATGATGTTGGCGGTGCAGACGGGCTTGCAGGTTTCAAAACCCGCCGCTCCATCGGGAGATGGCAGGAAACGCAAGGTGCCGCAGCGACCTGTTTCCCCGACAAACAGATAATGGCAAAGCTAGCCCGTTGAAAAATAGATGATTTGTCCCCGTGGGGACGGTGTGTCGTTCAGGCAATGCTGGCACTCATCTTGCGCCAGAAATCGTGAAGGGTTGGTTTGGTGTTTTCCGTCTCACGGTACAGGCGCACGGAAAGAGCTGTGACAAACTCGTCACCGCCGGCCAGAGCCAGACGGCCTTCTGCGAGTTCGGCCTCGCAGAGTTTGCGGGGGAGCCAGCCCAGACCAAAGCCCTCAAGGATCATCGCCTTGACCGAGTTTGCCAGCGCATTCTGATTTACCACCAACAGGTTGGGCGGGCTGATCTGCTGACGCAACGTGTGGTCCAGAACAGAGCGCAGCGCAGATGCGCTGCCGTAGGACAGCAGTGGGATTTGGCGTTTGGTGTCCCGGCGCAGATCAAACAGGGGCGCCCCATCAGGGCCGGTCTTTGACACTGGCACGAACTGATCCTCTGACAGGGTGAGGAAATCACACTTGCTCACTTCCAGCGGCGAAAGAAAGTCCATCGCAGGATGCCAATAGGTCAGGATAACATCGCAGTAGCGCTGTTGCAGGGCCGAGACGAACTGATCTGCGGCCCAGCTGGTCGAGTTGAGATCAACATCCAGCCCGCCCGCCTCCATTAGCGGTTCGATATGATCCCGGAAATGGGTCATGTAGAGCGACTGGCTGGAGGCAAAGCGGATCACGTTCTCGCCGGCCGCATCAATGGTCTGGCACCGTTCAATCGTTTCCGAATAGGTGCGCAGGATCAATTTGGCCTGGGACAGAAAGACCTCGCCTGCAGGGGTGAGCGAGAGAGGAAAGGTCTGGCGGTTGATCAGCTTGACCCCCACCTCGTCTTCCAGGGCGCGGATGCGCCTGGAAAACGCGGGTTGGCTGACATTGCGCTCCTCTGCCGCACGAGAAAAATTCTTGTGCGTCGTGAGCGATTCAAAGTCTCTGAGCCAGATGATGTCCAAGTTGCCTAGGTCCGTTCAGGGGTCCGGGGTGATGGGGTGGTAAAGGGTCAGCCGTTCAGCCGTCCCTCTTCCACGGCATGACACGCCACCGTGCTGCCGTCGGTCTGCAGCAGGGGGCGAGGCCGCGACTCGCGACACCTAGCATTGGCAAATGCACAGCGGGTTTGAAAGGGGCAACCCTGCGGCAGATTGATGGGCGTCGGGATTTCGCCTTGCAGCCGGATATGGCTGGGGCCTTCATCCTTCAGCTTTGGAACCGCCGACAGCAACGCCTTGGTATAAGGGTGCTTGGGATTTTCAAACAGGGTCCGGGTATCCGCCAACTCGCACAAGGTGCCAAGATACAGAACAGCCACGCGGGTGCCGAAATGCTCGACCACGCTCAGGTCGTGGGTGATGAAGAAATAGGTCAGACCGCGTTCGTCCTTGGCTTCCAGCATCAGGTTCAGCACCTGCGCCTGAATGGAAACATCCAAGGCTGAGATCGGCTCGTCCGCGATGATGAACTCCGGGTCCACTGTCAGTGCACGGGCGATGGCGATCCGCTGGCGTTGCCCGCCCGAGAATTCATGCGGGTAGCGGCTGGACCAGCTGGGATCGACCCCGACGGAGCGCATGACCTTTGCCACCTTGTCGCGCACTTCCCCCCGGTTCATTTGCGGATTGTGGTGGCGTACCGGCTCTTCCAGTGCCTGCTGGATCGTCATCCGGGGATTGAGCGACGCATATGGGTTCTGAAAGATCATCTGCATCTTCTTGCGCAGCGGCATCATGGCTGCGCGACTGCGATCGTCAATGCGGTCGCCATCGTAGTGAATTTCACCACCGGTCGGTGACAACAGGCCCGCAACCAGCCGAGCCACAGTGGATTTTCCGCAGCCGGACTCCCCCACGATGCAGAGCGCTTCGCCGCGGTCGACATTGAGCGAGACATTGTTGACGGCATGGACCGATCGCCGCTCGCGGGTCAGGCGCCCGCCACGCAGCTTCACCGTTTCCAAAAACCCCTTGTCGAGATCAAAACGTTTTTCCAGCCCCTTCAGCTCAAGCAGGGGTTTGGTCTGCTGGGATGCGGTGCTCATGCGCTGGCCTCTTCAAAGTTGGTATTCTGCAGGCGGCTGACTTCGTGACATGCGACCTCGACCTGACCATAGCGAACAATTTCCGGCAGGATTTTGCGGCAATGATCGACTGCATATTCGCAGCGCGGGCTGAAGGGGCAGCCGGTGGGGATGGCCGTCAAGGACGGCATGTTCCCCGGGATCTGTTTCAGCCGCTGTCCAGGCAGCGTCTGTTGTGGCAGCGCATTGATCAGCCCTTGGGTATAAGGGTGCTGTGGGTCATTGATGATCTCGCGCGTCGGTCCCGCCTCGATCAGGCGGCCTGCATACATCACCAATGTGCGTTCGGTCATCTGGCTGACGACGCCCAGGTCATGGGTGATGAGGATCAGACCAACCTTGTTTGATTGGCAGAGCTCCAACAACAGTTCCATGATGTCGGCCTGAATGGTCACGTCCAGAGCAGTGGTCGGCTCATCCGCGATGATCAGCTCCGGGTCGAGCAACAGCGCCATGGCGATGATGATGCGCTGGCGCATCCCGCCCGAGAGCTCGTGCGGATATTGGTTCAGCCGTTCTTCGGGAGACGGGATATAGACCTCACGCAGTTTCAGGATCGCGATCTGCTCGGCCTCTGCCTTGCTGAGCGACCGATGCGCGCGCAGGGTCTCTACCATTTGCTGGCCGATTGTCAGGACGGGGTTCAGGGTGACCATTGGATCCTGAAAGATCATGGCCATCCGATTACCCCGGATCTTGCGCATCTCCGCTTCGGAAAGCTGGGTGATGTCCTGGCCGCCGAACAGGATTTGGCCGCTGTCGATATAGCCGGGTCGGCTCAGCAGGTTCATCAGCGAAAATCCGGTGATGGATTTACCGGCGCCGGATTCCCCCACGATCCCCAGTCGTTCCCCCTTGGCGAGGTCAAAGGAGATTTGGTTCAGCGCGGTAACTGTGTTGTCCCGCATAGCGAATTTGACCGTCAGGTCACGGACGGAAAGCAACGACATCGCTCTTATCCTTTGTAGAGTTTGGGGTTCAGGACGTCGCGCATCCAGTCACCGAGCAGGTTGATGACCAGAACCAGCACAACAAGAACCACACCGGGAATGGCGGTGATCCACCAGCTGCCCGAGAAGATGTAGTCAAAGCCAGACGAGATCAGCGAGCCAAGCGAGGGCTGGCTTGGCGGCATGCCAAGACCCAGGAAGCTGAGGGAGGCTTCGGAGATGATTGCATTCGCCACCTGCACCGTTGAGATCACGAAAATCGGCGATAGAGAGTTTGGCAGAATGTGACGCACCATGATGCGGATCGGACCAAAGCCCAGCACACGGGCGCTGTCGATATATTCCTTCTTTTTCTCGGCCAGCACCGTTGCGCGGACTGTCCGGGCGTACTGGGGCCATTCGGCGACGCCGATCACCGCTATCAGGAAGTAGATCGCATATTGGTTGAAGGTCTCGCTGCCAAACATGGCTTGGGTCACGGCAAGAAAGATGATCGCGACCATCAGCGTCGAAAACGACAGCTGAATATCTGCGAGCCGCATCAAGAGACTGTCGATCCGCCCCCCGACGTATCCTGCCACCAAGCCGATGGAGATCCCTAGGAAAGCTTGGAGCGCAACAGCACAAAGGCCGATCAAAAGCGACAGGCGCGTTCCATAAAGGATCGTCGACCACAGATCGCGGCCCTGATCATCGGTGCCCAGAAAGAACTGCGGGTCCGCGCCGTCCACCCACATCGGTGGATATTCACTGTTCATGATGTCGATCTGGGCCGGATCGTAGGGATCGAACGGGGCCAAAACCGGTGCCAAGGTGGACGCGATTGCAATGATCAGAAAGATCGCAAGGGAAACAATTGCCACCGGGTTGCGGCGGAAACTGTAGCCCATGTTGGAATTCCACAGGCGGCTGAAGCGTGAGGGGGTAGGTTGGTTTGTGCTCAGGCTGCTCATGCGCCCATCCTCGCCAGGTTAACAGTTGGATTGACGAGACCGTAGATCAGGTCGACGATTGTGTTGGTGACGACAAAGATGAAGCCAACGACGATCAGATAGGCCACGATCAGGGGGGTATCGACGCGGTTCACGGCTTCGAGGAACATGAACCCCATGCCCGGCCACTGGAAAACGGTCTCGGTCAGAATGGTGTAGGCGACCATTGTGCCGATCTGTACACCACCCACCGTGATGACCGGCAGCAATGTATTCTTGAGAGCGTGGACAAAGTAGATCCGATATGGCCGGATCCCTTTTGCGCGGGCATATTTGACATACTCGCTCTGAAGGACTTCCATCATTTCGGCGCGGATCAGGCGGACAAAGAGTGGCAGCATGATTGACGCCAGTGCCACGGAGGGCAGCATAATGTGAACCCAGCCATCTGCCGTGGCAAAGTTGGTTTCCCAATAGCCGAAGACATGGACGACATCACCACGGCCATAAGAGGGGAACCAGCCCAATTCTACCGAGAAGACAAAGATCATCAGGATCGCTGTCAGGAAGACGGGAATGGAAATCCCGACGATGGACAGGCCCATGATGATACGGCTCAGGACAGAGTTGGGCTTGATCGCGGTATAGACGCCGAGGGGAACCGACAGGCCGATGATGATCAGCGTTGCCCCAGCCACCAGTTCCAGCGTCGCGGGAAGTTTCTTCAGGATGACGTCCAGCGCCGGTTCCTTGAAGAAATATGAGGTTCCCAGATCGCCCTGCAGCACATTGCCGAGGAAGCGGATGTATTGGGTCATAAAGCTGTCGTTCAGGCCCAGTTCGTCCCGAAGCTGCTGACGCACCTCTTCGGAAACGGATTGGCCAACGAGTTCGCGCAAGGGGTCGCCCAGATTGTCCTGGATCGCAAAGCCGATCAGCGAGATGGCGAACATCACCGCGATCGCTTGAAACACACGTTTCACGAGGTAAGCGAGCATGTTTTGATTACCTTCAGTCGGTCACTTGTTGATGGACACGAAACCACAAACGCCCGTCGGGCGGCAGGGACATGCCCATTAAGAAGTGCAATTTTCGGGAAGCTGGCGGTGTGACCGGGGCAGCAGGGCCGCCCCGGCCGGATCAGGATCACTCGACGACGAGATCACCAAAGTACGGGAAGTTCAGAGCATTCACGATTTTCTCTGCGTGGACACCTTCACGTGCACCCCAGGCAAGGTTCTGCCAGTGCAGCGGGATGAAGGCGGCTTCGTTGTAGAGAGTACTTTCCAGTTTGCTCAGCAGCTCGGCGCGCTTGGCCTGATCGGTTTCGGCATTTGCCTGCGCCATCAGGGCGTCTGCTTCCGGGTTGCAGTAGTTGCCGGAGTTGTACTGACCGTTGCCGGTTTCCGCATCCGGGCAGTGAGTCAGGAACTGGTGGAAGTTCGCGGAGTCTTCGGTGTCAGAGTGCCAGCCGATCATCATCATGTCTGCTGCGCGCTCGTCGAACTTGGGCCAGTACTGCGCCTTCGGCATGGTCTGCAGGTCAACCTTGATGTTGATCTTGGACAGCATCGAGGCAACGGCCTGTGCAATCTTGTCGTCATTCACATAGCGGTTGTTCGGCGCCATCATGGTGACGGTGAAGCCATCTGCATAGCCTGCTTCGGCCATCAGAGCTTTGGCTTTTTCCAGGTCGTAACGCGGAGTGAGAGCCGGATCATGGCCGAGGTAGCCAGCCGGGCTGGCCTGTGCGCCAACGGTGCCGAAGCCACGCATGATGCGATCAACGATACCTGCATTGTTGACGGCAAAGTCGATGGCCTGACGAACACGGGCATCCTTGAACGCTTCAACACGGTCCTGGTTCAGCTGGAACGTGATGATCCGGGTGCCGGGCATCGTGATCAGGGTTGTACCGTCGTGCTCTTCGACGCGCTTCAGGTCGGTCGGCGGAACCGGCGCGATAAAGTCCACATCCCCTGCCAGCAGAGCAGCAACGCGGGTCGGGTCTTCCTTGATCGGGGTCAGGATGATGTTGTCGACGTTGCCCTCGGATGCGGTGTCCCAGTAGCCGTCGAAGCGATCAAAGACCACTTTCACGCCTTGCTCACGCTCGGTGACGGTGAACGGGCCAGTGCCAGAGAGGTTGCGCGATGCAAAGCTGTCGCCGTGCTTGACCAGCTCGGACTTGTCTTTGCCGTCTTCGGTGGTGCCGGTGTAGAACGCGCTGTCCATCGGGAAGATGTAGGTCGCGGTGTGCAGGACCAGCGGATAGGGTTCTGAGGTTTTCAGATCAAACGTCAGATCATCCACAACTTCCACGTCGGTGAACGACGCAAAGATACCCTTGAAATCGGGGCTTTGCTTCAGGCGGTCAAAAGTCCAGTCAACGTCCTTGGCTGTCAGGGCATTGCCGCTGTGGAAGGTCACGCCATCGCGCAGCTTGAAGCGCATGGTTGTTTCGTCGATCTGTTCCCAGCTTTCCGCCAGGCGCGGCTCAAACTGAAGATCCTGCGTCCAGCGGACCAGCGGATCAAAAACCATATGCGACAGTTGCAGGGTGCCGCCGGACAGCTGCTCATGCGGGTCCAGCGAAACCGGGTCCGCGTCATAGGCAACCTTGACGGTCACTTCTGCCAGCGCAGCTGTTCCCAGCGTTGCCGACAGGGTCGCAACTGCGAGCGTGCTCGCGAAAAACTTCATAATTCGGTCCTCCCGTTACGGTGTTCTTTTTTATTCGGTACCGTAGGCCCCCAAAACAATCCAATGCCGATTGCAACGGTGCTATGCAAAATGGGTATAGTAAAAATAATGAATATAAAACAGATGCTTACAGCATGATCTTGCGTGCCCTGGTTGATGGCGCGCGACAGTTATGCGGAAAATGATGCATCCGATTTCAGCGCACAGCTGCGCGATATACGGACAAAAGCGGTGCTGACGGGACAGCACAGATGATCTGATGCCCCCCGAAATTGGTGGGTTGCAGGGGCAGAATCACTGCCAGACATCCGCGCGTCGCCCGCACTCTGTCCCTTATTTGGGAACAATGCCGACACTTGCTGATCTTTGTCTGCCTTCTGGCCGCATTAATGCAACGTTAACCATGTCTCGATGCCTGAAATTTGCCAGAGAGGCCGTAAAAACGTATCCCCTTTTAATCAATTTGTTCCACTTGTCTGATGAGGGGCCCCATGGCCAATGTATTTGTAGCCACCGTTCCTGGTGTTTCGTCTTTGCGTAATCGGTTGTCCTTTGACGGGCTGGAAAAGGGGCGCGAGGCCTTTACGACAGTTGTGTCCGACACAGAGCTGGAACAGGTCGGGTCAGACGGTTCCATCCTGAGATTGTTTGGCAATTTCTCTAGCGAAGATCAGGCCGAATGGATCATCTACGCGATCGACCATTCACTTGATGGTGCACCGATCATTTCCATGTCCGATCTGACGCTGAGCTTTTCAGATTTTTCATCACTCGGGTCGAGCGAACTTTCGCGGTTGATGCTGGCAGGTGACGACAGGATTTCGACGCTGCAAAATTCCGAAAGCAACCTGCGCACCTTCGGGGGCAATGATGAGGTGCTGCTGGGTTCTGGCAATGATGTGGTGCGGGCTGGCGGCGGCCACGATCTGGTGCGCGGAGAGTTGGGGGACGATCGCCTGATTGGCGGCTACGGGCGCGATACCTTGCACGGCAACGGAGGAGAGGACATCCTGCGCGGTGGCGTGGGGCGCGACCTGCTATTTGCCGGTGTCGGAAATGACGACGTCGGCGGAGGTGCGGGCGCTGACCGGCTGTTTGGCGGGCATGGGTCGGATGTTCTGCGCGGCGGTGCGGGTGCGGACCGGATCAATGGCGGCACCGGCGATGACACCATGTATGGTGGGGCCGGAGCGGATGTCTTTATCTTCAATCGGGGCGATCACACGGACCGGATCGTTGACTTTGAGGTTGGCGTCGACCGCATTCGCCTGAACCGAGGAGCCGAGAGCATGGATGACGTGGATTTCGGTCTCGTCGGAGACGATGTGGCAATCTACTTCGCCAACGTCACCGTGTTTGTGGAAAACACCACGATCGCCGAGCTGGATAACGCAGACAACTTCCTGTTCTGACCAGGGTCTGTTGTGGTGCCACCGGTGGCACCGGTTTTTGATACGCCTTGAGTCAGCGTCTTCGTGAAATGCTGTTTTCGGGGTAATCTCTATATGTCAGCGTGTTTGGCTGGCCCCATCAAGGAGGGAAAGAAGATGACATCTTTCAGCCGCAACCTGATTGCTGCCGTTGTTGGCATGGTGATCCCAGCCGTGGCCAGCGCTGACCCGATGCCGCGCAGTGCAAAGATCCCGGATACTCAGAAAGTCGCAAAGATCTACTCGGGCAAGACCGAGCTTTGGACGAACAACTGTGGCGGCGGCATCTATTTTGCACCTAACGGTCAGGCGCGCGCGTGGTGTGCGAATTCCAGCGACAACCTTGGGGCCGGCACATGGAGCATCGATGCGAACGGGCGCATGTGCCAGGATCTGATCTGGTACTATCCTGACGGCCGCCGCGCCGGTGCGAGCCCTAGCGATAGATCCTGCATCAGCCATGTGGTGGATGCCTGGGGCACAGTCTGGCGCAGTTGGCCAAACGATCCGGAGTGGTGGCCAGTGGACAAGAACGCAGGTTTTGTCCGGGGCTATAAATTCCAGACCGAAGTCAGCCAGACACGATCAAAACTCGGGTTTTGAGCATACCAAAGGCGCCCCAGTGGCGCCTTTGTTCTATTGGGCCCGGGTAAAAGCCACGCCAATGGCCCCGTCGCAGTTTTTTGCAATTCTTTGCGCTTTGGGCTTGCGACTCTCTCAGGACAGCAGTAAACCCCGCCGCAGTGGACCGATAGCTCAGCTGGATAGAGTACTTGACTACGAATCAAGGGGTCGGGGGTTCGAATCCTCCTCGGTCCGCCACTACCCCCACAAGATAATGCCTTTGAATTTGTCCGGTCGCCTAGACGTTTGGTCATGGCGTTTGCCGGGTGCTTGCCTGTGAATGCGGTGCTTTGACTGGCCAGCCGTCAGGTTCGACATATCCTGATGATCAAAGGCAGGATTGCCAAGACCAGGACAGCTCCAACAACATATGGTGCGCCGGGAAAGTAGATGCCTTGGTCATCGACAAAGGTCTCAAATACTCCGGTCAGTGCAATTGGGGCGGCGACGGCTGCAACTGACGACAGAGAAGCAATCACCCCCTGCACCAAACCTTGCTGATCATCCCCCACCCGATTGGCAGCAAAAGCGGTCATCAAGGGAGGGGCCATGTCGGATAGCGCTGCAATGGGCAGAAAGACGGCAACTGCCCAGATCGCACCTGCAAATCCAAATCCGACCATGCCGACGATCGCCGCGCCGCTGGCTAGTATAAGCGTTCGGCCATCGCCCAGGGTGCGGGTGAGCCGGGGTAACAGGCCCGCCTGCACAATCGCAATCAGGACACCGTATGCGGAAAGGCTGAGCCCAATGGTGAAGCCATCCCAGGCAAAGACTTCGCGTCCCCAAAAGGCCCATAGGGTAGGGTAGACGAGATTGGCAAATTCAAAAACGAAGATGCAGACCAATGGTGCGGCAAGGCCGGGAATGGCAAAGGCGCGCAAGATTGATCCAAAGGGGTTAAGGTCAGCTCTGCCGAAAGAACGACGGTTCTCTGGTTTGAGCGATTCCGGCAGGATGAACAACCCGAACGCAACATTCAGCGCGGAGAGGCCCGCGGCGATCCAGAACGGGGCAGTGATATGCAAGCCCGATGCCATGCCGCCAAGGGCAGGGCCAAGGACAAAGCCGATGCCGAAGGCGGCACCAATCATGCCAAAACTTGCGCCACGCTGCTCGGGCTTGGCAATGTCTGAGATATACGCGGTTGCCGTGATGTAGGTTGCCCCTGCCATCCCCGCGATGATCCGCCCCAGCAAGAGCACCCAATAGGTCTGCGCCATCGCCATGATCACATAATCCAGCGTCAGGGTCAGGAGAGCCGCGATCAGGATGGGTTTACGACCGTAGGCATCCGACAGGCTTCCGATAATTGGCCCGCACAAGAACATGGCAGCTGCATATGCGGACATCATGATCCCGCCCCATAGCGCGCCTTCGGCGGTGCTGGCTGCACCCACTCGGTCCATCAGATCGGGCATGATCGGAAAAACAATACCAATGCCGATGGCATCGATCATCAGGGTCGCAAGAATAAAGAGAAATGGGCCGGTCAGTTTCATGCGCCTAACGGATACGGGATCGGCGTGGGTGGCAAGTGTTAAAACCTGTCATTGCTTGCGCTCTTGCTCGCGCGCCCAGCAAATCGTTTTGCGATCAGCTGTTTTGGCAGTACCGTCGCCTGATGAGCCAGGGAATGGTGCCAAGAGAGCCCATCAGTCGGGGAGTGAAAAAGATGCTGGATCAGCAGAAGCTTGCGAATATTGCCCACTGGGCCGAACGTGTTGATCTGGCCGCGGCCTTTCGGTGGACGGCACGGCTCAATATGCACGAAGCCGTGGCGAACCATTTCAGCCTTGCGGTGAATGAAGACGGCACGCAGTTCCTCATGAACCCCAATCAGCGCCACTTTGCGCGCATCAAGGCGTCGGATCTTTTGCTTTTGGACGCCAATGATCCGACCACAATGGATCAGCCTGACGCGCCGGATCCAACGGCATGGGGTTTGCATGGCTCGATCCACCGTCTTTGCCCGCATGCGCGCTGTGTCATGCATGTCCATTCTATTCACGCCACGGTTCTGGCCTGTTTGGCAGACAGCACACTGCCTCCGATCGATCAGAATACCGCGACCTTTTATGGGCGCATGGTTGTGGACGAGCAGTTTGGCGGGTTGGCCTTTGAAGAGGAGGGGATGCGCTGCGCCCTGCTTTTGAAAGACCCGAAGGTGCGCGTCATGGTCATGGGCAACCACGGGGTTCTGGTGATCGGGGATAGCGTCGCTGATACGTTCAACCGGCTCTACTATTTTGAACGCGCCGCTGAGACCTATATCCGCGCGTTGCAGACCGGACAGCCGCTTCGAGTGTTGTCGGACGAAATTGCAGAAAAGACGGCGCAGGAGCTAGATGACTACCCCGATCAAGCAGACCGCCATCTGTCGGAGCTGAAAGCGATCCTGGACGAGGAAGGGTCAACCTACGCCAGTTGACCCCCTTCTTCCCGCTCAGGTGGCCGAGAAGGTGTCAAATGCTTTCAGGGCTTTGGCACTGTAGGCCATCGAGGGACCACCGCCCATGTAGGTTGCCATGGCGAGCGCTTCGCAGAATTCGTCTCTCGTCGTGCCAAGGCGCACCAAGGATTTAGTATGAAACCCAATGCAGGAGTCACACCGGGTGGCGATTGCGATGCCAAGCGCCATGATTTCCTTTGTTTTTTCGCTAAGGGCACCATTGGTTTTGGCGGCGGCCCCCATTGCGGCAAAGCCTTTCATGGTGGCAGGGACTTCCTTGGCGTAGGTGTTAATCTCACCTTCGATTTCAGACATGAATGCGGTCCAGTCCATCGACTTTGACTCCTTTTTTGTGAATGGGTCTAGCTTCGTTCATCCGACCCCATCCGACGTTCCAGCCAGCGGACACCTGCGCTGATGAGAAGAACAAGGATCAGGTATTCCAGGATCAGGAGTGTATAGATTTCAAGCGGCCGGTATTCCGTGACCACCAGCTCATTTGCCCGGCGGGTCAGTTCCTGCATTCCAATCACACTGGCAAAGGCGCTCATCTTCACGATGTAGATGAACTGATTTGCAAGCGGGGGCAGGATCCTGCGGATGGCCTGTGGCAGGATGACGTAGCGCATGGTTTGCGCATAGCTTAACCCGACCGTCTGGGCAGCTTCGCGTTGGCCCTTGGCGATGGACTGAATACCCGCTCTGTAGATCTCGGCTGTGAAGGCACTGTCCGACAGCGCCAGCGTGATGATGGCACCCCAGAATGGGTCAATCGGGACGTTCAGGTCCATCGACCTGAAGATGATCGGCAGGCCATAGAACACCCAAAACAACATCGGCAAAAGCGGGATGGCGCGGATCAGTTCGACATAGACCCTGTTCACGATGCGCCAGCCGCGTTTTTCCGACAGGCCCGGCAAAGCCACGAGAAGACCCAAGACAATGGAGATCACCGCCGCAATCACAGAGATCAGAATGGTGTCTCCCATGCCGGAAATGAGAAACTTGATATTGGTCCAGCCAGCCGCGGTTGTGGGGTCAATGACATACCAGCCCCATGTGGCGGAGGATCCGCAACCTGCCAGAACCGCGAGCGAGGCAAGCGCCAAGAGTGATGAAATCCGCATGGTCTGCCTCAGTGCTGAAGTATTTGCGACAAGAACGTCTTGCAGCGCTCTGACTTTGGGTTGGTAAAGAAATGGTCCGGCGGACCCTGTTCAACGATTTCGCCGCCATCCATGAAGACCATCTTGTCCGCAACCTTGCGGGCAAAACCCATTTCGTGGGTGACCACCACCATGGTCATACCGTCCTGCGCGAGGGTGATCATGACATCTAGAACTTCGGCGATCATTTCTGGATCAAGGGCTGAGGTCGGCTCGTCAAAAAGCAGTACCTTGGGTTCCATGCATAGGGCTCGCGCGATTGCGACGCGCTGTTGCTGGCCACCAGACAATTGCGAGGGGCGTTTGTCTGCCTGATCGGGGATGCGCACGCGTTCCAGATAACGGCGCGCGCGCTCTTCGGCCTCTTTTCGGTTCAGGCCGAGGGCCTTTGTCGGCCCCAGCGTGAGGTTTTCCAGAACGCTTAGGTGCGGAAATAGATTGAACTGCTGAAAGACCATTCCAAGATCGCCCTGCATAGCCCTGTAGCTGCGGGGGTCATTGGTGATCTCTTGGCCAAAGACGCGGATGATGCCGGTGTCATGTGGCTCAAGTTTGTTGATGCAGCGCACAACAGTTGACTTGCCAGATCCCGACGGCCCGCAGATCACGACCTTTTCACCGCTGGCCACCGCGAGATCGATATCTTTGAGGACATGGAATGTGTCATACCATTTGTTGACACCGCGCAGCTCGATTGCCGAAGCAGCCATATGATTTCGCTTTTTTTGAACTAGTTCTGGGAAGTCGACTTTATTGGGTTATATTTTTCGATCTGCGTTTATCAAGGCGCAAACCCTTGGTGCCGAAAAAGTGAAATTCTCCGTGGGAGCGAAACATGAAGCAATTCCTCAAAGCCGCCGCTGTTGCAGCGCTGGGTCTGATCAGCGCCGGTGGCGCATCTGCGCAATCTGCGCTCAACGAAATTCTGGACAGTGGCGTCATGAAGGTTGGCACCACCGGTGACTGGAACCCGATGAGCCTGCGTGACCCGGCGACAAACAGCTACAAGGGATTTGATATCGACATCATGACCGAGCTTGCCAAAGACCTCGGTGTCGAAGTCGAGTTCGTTCCGACAGATTGGAAAACGCTCGTGAATGGCGTGGTTGCAGGCCAGTATCATCTAACCGGATCTGCGTCGATTTCGCCTGCCCGTATGAAGGTCGCAGGGTTCTCGGAGAGCTATATTTCGGTTGAGATGTATCCCTTCACCACTGAAGACAAGGCTGGCCGTTTTGATGGCTATGACTCGATCAACAACCCGGATGTGACCGTCGCGACGACCCTGGGCACCGTGTTTGAGAAAAACGTGCGCGAATGGTTCCCGCAGGCAACGATCAAAGTGGTAGAGGCCCCCGCACGCGGTTTTCAGGAAGTTCTGGCCGGGCGGGCGGACGTTTTTATCACGTCGAATATTGAAGGGGCGACACTCACCTCGAAATTCCCGGTCGTGCGTGTGACCAACGCCGAAGCCCGATCGCCAACCGCCATCGCGATGCTGTTGCCGCAGGCGGATCAGGTTTGGATCAACTATGTGAACAACTGGGTCAAGGTAAAGCAGACCACTGGTTTCTTTGAAGGGATCAAGGAAAAATGGGGTCTCTGAGCTGAGGCTCAAATGAAAAACGCCCGGCGAAAGCCGGGCGTTTTGTGATTTTGAAACAGGGCTTTATTCCGCAGCGGTGCGATAGGCATTGCTGGGAAAGTGGGCGATGTCTGCCGTCGCGCCATCGGTCTGGAAGTCGGCAACAAGACGAGACAGGTTTGTGGTCTCCTGGTCCAGCGACGTGCAGGCCGCGGCTGTTTCTTCGTACATTGCCGCGTTTTGCTGCTGCGCTGTTTCGAGGCTGCGCATGGCACCATTGAGTTCCGAAATGCCCTGCGACTGTTCATCGGCCTGTTTGGCGATGTCCCCGACATGATCCGAGATACTGCCGATGGAGTCGATGATCGTCTGCAGCGAGTCATTGGTTTTGCCCACGAGATTGACACCATGAGCCACCTGATTTCCGGATGCGGTGATCAGTTCCTTGATCTCATGCGCCGCGTCGGATGAGCGAAGCGCAAGGTTTCGCACTTCTGCCGCCACGACAGAGAAACCAAGGCCGGCTTCGCCAGCGCGGGCTGCTTCGACGCCTGCGTTGAGAGCCAGAAGGTTCGTCTGGAACGCGATGTCATCAATCATGCCGGTGATCTGAGTGATTTTTTCAGAGGTCTGAGCGATGGAGTCCATCGCGGTCACGGTTTCATTTGCAATGACAGAGCTGTTTTTTGCGTGCTGGTTGACCGAGGCCACAAGGGTTTCGGTTTCCCGCGCACCGTTGGCCACATGCTTGACGGTCTGCGTCAGCTCATTCAGCGCGGTGGCTGTTTCTTCCAATTGCATTGCCGAATGTTCGGTGCGCTGTGAAAGATCGTTTGAGGCAGTGGTAATTTCGCTGACCCCGCGGTCGATAGACTCCGCAGATACGCTGATGGCATCGATCAGGTGACTGAGCTGCTCGACCATGTTGTTGTAGTCACGGCGCAGCTGTTCATAGCGCCCTGGCAGCTCTCGATCGATCTTGGCGTTCAGCTGGCCACCAGCCAGTTTCTGCAACCCATCAGCAAGGGATTGCACAACCATGTCCTGATCCGCCTGTTCCTGTTTGCTGTTGGCTTCCATTGTTTCCTTTTCCGCCAGCCCCTGACGCAGGGTCTCGATGGAGACGGCCATATCAGCGATCTCGTCTTTGCGGGTCGGAATATCGATTGGTGTGTGAACCCGGCCAGAGGACAGCTCGTTCACTGCGGTCAGCATCTTGTTCAGTGGGCGACGGACAAGGGATCGCGCAGTGAAGAAGATCGTCACAAGCGTCATGGCAAGCAGGAGGGCGCTGCTGACCAGCTCCTTGTAGATGCTTTCCATCACTGGAGTGACAAAGACATGGCGGGGCACGTCCATCACCAACACCCACGTCTTGTTCATGCCATAAGCCGAGAACGGGAAGAACAGTCGGGTGTCGCCGTTTGGCAGATCACTGACGATCTGGGTTTCACCGGTTTCAAGAGCGGCCTGAAACGCAGCTGCGCCATGCCCCTCAAAGGCTTGTGTGATCAGATCGGTTTGTGGATGAGCCAGCCATTTGCCACCTTGGCCAAGCAGCATGACGTTGCCGCCGTCAAAGACGGAAAGTTCGTTCACAAACCCGGCCAGCTGATCGAGGATGATGTCGACACCTGCGACCGCGATGATCTGATCCTTGGCGAAGACGGGCACCGAAACCGAGGTCAGAAGCCGCCCCTCGTCAGAGAGATAGGGCTCGGTAATGACGCTTTGGCGGGTGACTTGCGGCAAGCGATACCATTCTGCGGTGCTTGTCGGGTCAACGCCAAAGGTTTCAAAATTCAAACTGCCGTTGGATGACTTGGTCCAGTAAGGAGTGAACACGCCATCTGCGTTGCGGCCCTCGGTTCCTTGGATAAAGTCTTCAGTAGCGCCATCCGGGATCGCGGACAGCCAAGAGGAGAAGACCATCTCATATCGGCCTGGAACCCCTTCCAGTATCTTGATGATGTCGGCGGTCGACGCTTTGCCGTCTTGCACAAATCCGGATACGGCGCCGCCGAGAGCGGCAGCAGCTGAGGTGGCTTCGGTCAGTTCGGCAGAGAGGTTCTGGGAAATGTCCGAGGCGCTTTGCGTCGCCATTTCCAGAATGCGGTCTTCGACTTCTGCCGAGACGGTGAAGGCACTGTAGGTGGTAAAGCAGATCACTAGCGCGGTAATCGCGATGGTGATCGCCGCCAGTAGCTTGCCAGAGATCGTGTGAAACGGAGCGAGCATATTGGTGTGGTCCTGTTGAATGAGCACGTCTGCCCATTCAATTCCACGGCTGTCTGAACAAAGTGTTGACCGGTTCGGCGAAACGGCGCGGGAACGCGTTTTCCCGGCATGGGCTAGGTCGCATTTTATCTGTTGCGCCAAACTTGGGGGCAGTGCGGTATTGCACTGCCGTCGCAGCAGCAAGTTTGCGACATTTGGCTTGGACTGCTGCCTGTCCGTAAGCAGGTGATTCCATATCCAGACGCTCATCACGACTGCCTTGTCCGGCAGCTAGGCCAAGGCGCCTGCGAAAATGATAAGACGCGCGGGGCAGTGGGCAGAGAAAACTGTGGATTGGCGGTTTCGGATCTGTTTGCCTAGGCATGCCGCCGCTTGGCCGCCACGAGAAGGGACAGCATCATGGATCCATCAGGTAAACTCGCCGTCGTAACCGGAGCCGGTGCAGGCATTGGCCGCGAAATCTGCCGAAAGCTATCTGCCGCGGGCGCCAGGGTTGTTGTGTCTGATCTGGATGCCGAGGCTGCCGCTGCCGTGGCTGCGGACCTTGATGGGTTGGCCTATGGATGTGACGTCAGCAAGGAACAGGACATTGCCGCGATGATTTCCTCAGTCGAGAGGGACGTCGGGCCGATTGATATCTTTGTGTCGAACGCCGGTGTTTTGACGGGGGTGGATTTGTCCTTTGACAACGCCGCGGGCGCGCCTGACGCTGTCTGGGAAATGGCTTGGGCAATCAATGTTCTTGCCCATGTTCGCGCGGCTCGGCAGCTTATTCCGCTAATGACTGGCCGTGGTGGGGGGTATCTGGTCAACACCGTTTCGGCGGCGGGATTGCTGACGCAGGTGGGCGCGGCGGTCTATTCCACGACGAAGCACGCGGCGATGGGGTTTGCCGAAAACCTCGCGATCACCCATATGAAAGACAACATCCGGGTGAGCGTTCTGTGTCCTCAATATGTTGATACCGGCATGATAGAGGGGGTTTCGGGTGGCGTTCTGAGCCTGTCGGAAATCCTTTCCCCCTCCCAAGTTGCCGATTGTGTGGTGGAAGGCATCAGGAACGAGCGCTTTTTGATCCTGCCACACGACTGTGTTGCAGACTACTATGCCAAAAAGGCCGCTGACCCTGATCGTTGGATCGATGCGATGGCCGGTCTGCAGGCCAAGATCGCTCAGATCTGACATGCGCTGGTCAAAAACGCCGCCCATTCCAGGTCTGGGCGGCGTTTTTGCATTGGTGTTCGTCAGCCCCGCTGGCCAGCCAGATGTTCAAGGATGCGGGCATAGTTGGTTTCCCCTTGCGCGCCGGTCACAAGATGCTGGCGGTCAAACACCATGGCGGGCACACCTGTCACACCACGAGAGGTCCAGAACTGCTCTTTTGCGCGCACCTGCTCTGTGCGGTCACCGCTGTCGAGCATGGCGGCTGCTGCAGTCCGGTCGAGCCCGATGCTGTCTGCGATATCAGCCAGTACCTCAGGATCGTGGAGATCTTTTCTGTCGGTGAAATAGGCGTTGAACAAGGCCAGTTTGGCCTCTTGGCCACGTCCCTGATCTTCGGCCCAGTCAATCAGCTGATGGGCGCGAAATGTGTTCACGATCCGCATGTCATCGCTAAAGCGGAACGCGAAGCCCAGCTCTGCGCCAAGGGAGGTCAGCCGGTCGCGGGCCTGTTGGGATTCGGCGGCTGTGCTACCATATTTTCGGCTGATATGTTCGCGCAGGTTTTCGCCTTCATCTTCCATCTGCGGGTTCAGCTCAAAAGGGTGCCAGTGGATGTCGAGCGCGATACCGGTGTCTTTTGCGGCTTTGGCCAGTTGGCTATAGCCCACGACACACCAAGGGCAGACGACGTCCGAGACGATATCAACACGAATGGGTTCAGGGGTGTCGGTCATTGAAATTCCTTTCAGTAGGCCGGGTGGCCCAGGGGATCTATTGTATCAATCTGAGTGCGCCCGCAAAACTGCGGGCGCTGTCAGTCTCTGCTCTAGGCCGCGACGCCGTCTGCGTGCTGGAATGCTGCATCGAGATGGGCATCAAAACGTTGCAGATCCGCTTCGACCTCGGGGGCCTTCATGACATCATTGGCCATGAACGTCGGCAAGGCCGTCAGGCCAAAGAACTTGAACACCAGGTGCTGGGGTTTCAGCAAATCATCAATGCCGTCGCCTTGAAGGAATGGCTCGGACGGGGTGTCAAATGCCTCTTTCGGTGCGTTTAGGGTCACGGACAGCAGATATGTCTTACCCTGCAGCGTGCCGCCCATTCCGTAGTTCGACTTGGGGTTTGCCTCGGTGCGGCCATCACCGTTTGCCAATCGCCCGTCCATCGCTGCGGTGTAGACTTCGTCCATGTATTTCTTGAACGACCACGGCACGCCCATCCAGTGCACCGGAAACTGCAGGATGATGGTGTCGGCCCACAGATGGCTGGCGATCTCCGCATCTGCATCATAGCCTTCCGCGACGGTGGTGAGGCGCACCTCATGGCCTTGTGCCTCGAGCCGGGATTTTGCGCGCTCAGCAAAAGTCGCGTTGAGCTTTCCGGGTGCAAACTCGTAGGGCTGCGCTGCATTCAGAATAAGAACTTTGGACATTGTGTTTTCCTGATTGTCGATATGTCTCGTCGCGTTGAGGGAGAGGTGAGAGACTAGACAAGGAAATTCAACCAGTTTACTTTTTGTAACCTACTACTTTTTTGTGAACGACGCCCATGGCAATCACTGAAACACCTGTAAAAACGCAACGCAGACGCGCGTTGTTTGCCTGTGGAGAGCCCTGCCCGATTGAGCGCGGTATGCGTATTCTGGGCGGCAAATGGACGGCCTCGATCCTGTGGCACCTGAAAGACGGCCCAGTCCGTTTCAACGAATTGTCCCGTATGATCCCGGGAGCGTCCAAGAAAATGATCACCGAACGGCTGCGCCAGTTGGAGGCACAGGGCCTTGTGTCGCGCCAGGTGCTGGATACGGCACCGGTGTCAGTTCAGTACGAGGTTACGCACCTGGGATGCTCGGCGTTGGGTTTTCTGGATCAGCTCCGGACCTGGACGGATAGCCTGCCTGGCGCAGAAGACTGATTTCGCGCTCTTGGGGCAGATGAAAAAAGCCACGCCAACCGCTAGGCGGAGGCGTGGCTTCTGGTGTGACTACCTAAGGAGGGAGAGAGGGGCAGTCACATAACTCTATTTTCGCCAGACAGGCCTTCGTTCTGGCGAAAACGGGTAGGGCGAACCGTTTCGGGTGCTACCCCACGAAACGCACTACGGCGGATGACGTCAGGGGAATGACCATAGGTCTCACGGATGTGCTGGCTCAGGTTTTGGTAGCTGCCAAAACCAGTCGCAACAGCGACCTGACGAACGGGAATATCGGTCTGTGTCAACAGCTGGTGTGCACGTTCGGTCCGCAACGCCCTGTAGACGCTCAGCGGGGAGCGCTGGAAATGACGGGTGTAGCGCCGCTGCAGGCATCGGGTCGAGACGCTGAGGCTCTCGGCAAGCTCAGCAACAGAAAGCGGGGCCTCAATGTGGTCTTGCATCACCGCCAGAGACTGGGAAATCAGCGTATCGCCTGCGGATTTTTGTTCGAGGTTCAGCGCGACCCGGCTCTTGGTTGGGCCTTTGCGGGCCTCTAGCCCAAGATAGTTTGCCATGCCGTCCGCAGCCAGTCGGCCACAGTCGGCCGAGATGATGTCAATAAGCATGCGTGGCGCGGCAAAGCTGCTGATTGCAGAGTGCACGGAGCCCGATACCGCGGTGGAAGCACCGGGTTCGCTTGAGAACAGGTTGCATTCACCGGCCGAGGCCTGGAAGTTCGGATGGATCGCAAGATCCAAGTCCTGACCGCGCTCCAATTCGTGCAACAGGAAAATCGCGCCACCTACGAAAGCCGTGCGATCGGCCACGCGCATGACCTGATTGACCCGGGCACGTTCCTTGGAGTCGAGCTGCCAGCGTTGTTGAATATCGCCCAGAAAGATCACCAGACGACGCGGCCGCGCGGCGGCAGGATCGCTGGACAGGGCCTCAAGCGGGCAGACGCGGACGCGGTAATACACATCGTCAAGCAGATGGTTGGCAGCATGAAACAGGTCTGTGATCACCTGAGCCGCCGACCGAGACGCGCTCTCGGGCAGGATGACGTCGATATTGCGCTGTTTGCGGCCTTGTGGTGCCACGGCAAAATCGTTCTGGGCATGTTGCGTGGAGAAGTGGGTCATTGGTCTGCCTCTCGTACTGTGACGTGGATTGGGTCCGGACAGGGGTGCCGCCGGTCGGTACCGGCGACACCTCGGTTCTTGGAGCAGTGGCTTATTCAGCCGCCTCTGCGTAGTCCTCCATCGGAGGGCAGGTGCAGATCAGGTGACGGTCGCCATAGGCGTTGTCGACGCGGTTCACCGCGGGCCAGTATTTATCAACACCGAGGTTGCCCGGAGGGAAGCAGGCCTGCTCACGCGAGTAGGGACGATCCCATTCGCCGACCAGATCACGCACAGTGTGCGGTGCATGCTTCAGCGGGTTGTTTTCAGCATCGATTTTGCCGTCGATGATATCCTGCGCTTCCGAACGGATCGACAGCATGGCATCGCAGAAGCGGTCCAGCTCATCCTTGGGTTCGGATTCCGTCGGCTCGACCATCAGCGTGCCAGCAACCGGCCAGGACATGGTCGGAGCGTGGAAACCGCTGTCGATCAGACGCTTGGCCACATCGTCTACGGTCACACCACCCTCATCGTTGAGCGGGCGTGTGTCCAGGATGCATTCGTGCGCCACACGACCGGATTCGGAAGTGTAGAGGATCGGATATGCGTCCTGCAGACGGGCAGCGATGTAGTTTGCGTTCAGGATCGCCACTTTGGTCGCCTGCGTCAGACCTGCGCCACCCATCAGCAGGATGTAAGCCCAGGACACCGGCAGGATCGACGGCGAACCAAATGGTGCCGCAGAAACCGGACCCAGTGCAGAGCCATACTCCGGGTGGCCCGGCAGGTGCTCTGCCAGATGCGCTTTGACGCCGATCGGACCCATGCCGGGGCCGCCACCGCCGTGCGGAATGCAGAAGGTCTTGTGCAGGTTCAGGTGGCTGACGTCGCCGCCAATGTCACCTGGACGGGACAGACCGACCATCGCGTTCATGTTCGCGCCATCGATGTAGACCTGACCGCCGTGGTCGTGGGTGATCTGGCAAACCTCCTGAACGGTGGTTTCGAACACGCCGTGGGTCGACGGGTAGGTGATCATGCAGGCTGCGAGGTGGTCAGAGTGCTTCTCTGCCTTCTCGCGGAAGTCTGCGACATCGATGTTGCCGTTGGCGTCCGCTTTGATCGGAACAACCTTCCAGCCCACCATCTGCGCCGAGGCAGGGTTGGTGCCGTGTGCAGAGGTCGGGATCAGACAGACGTTGCGGTGCGCCTCGCCACGCGATGCGTGGTAGTTGCGGATCGTCAGCAGGCCCGCATATTCGCCCTGTGCGCCGGAGTTCGGCTGCTGGGAGATCGCGTCATAGCCGGTAATCTGGCACAGCTTGTCGTTCAGATCATCGATCATCTGGTGGTAGCCTTGCGCCTGATCTTCTGGGCAGAAGGGGTGCAGGTTGCCAAATTCCGGCCAGGTGACCGGGATCATTTCGATGGTCGCGTTCAGCTTCATGGTGCAGGAGCCAAGCGGGATCATTGCGCGGTCCAGCGCCAAGTCACGGTCCGCCAGGCGGCGCATGTAACGGGTGATCTCAGCCTCGGCCCGGTTCTTGTGGAAGATCGGGTGAGTCAGATACTCGCTCTCGCGCAGCAGGGTTTCCGGCAGGCGGTATTGCTTGTTGGAGCTGTCGTCCTTGCGATCGATGCCAAAGGCACCCCAGACGGCCTCGATGGTTTCGGGGCGGGTCTGTTCGTCGAGAGAGATGCCAACTTTGGTCTCGCCAACTTTGCGCAGGTTGATGCCACGCTGAACAGCAGCTTCCATGACGGTTTTCTGCAGGTGGCCAACTTCGACGGTGATGGTGTCGAAGAAGACTTCCGGCTCAACCTTGAAGCCTGCCTCTTCCAGACCTGCGGCCAGACGCGCGGTCTTGCGGTGCACGGATTGCGCGATCGCTTTGATGCCATCGGGACCGTGATAGACGGCATACATCGACGCAATAACAGCCAGCAGCGCCTGAGCAGTACAGACGTTGGAGTTGGCCTTTTCGCGGCGGATGTGCTGTTCACGGGTCTGCAGCGACAGACGGTAGGCTTTGTTGCCACGTGCGTCGATCGACACGCCGATGATGCGGCCCGGCATAGAGCGCTTCAGCTTGTCGGTGGTCGCCATATACGCAGCGTGCGGGCCACCATAGCCCATCGGCACGCCGAAACGCTGGGTGGAGCCGACGGCGATGTCCGCGCCCATTTCACCAGGAGATTTCAGCAGTGCAAGCGACAGGATGTCAGCCGCAACAACCGCAATGCCCTTGTGCTCGTGCAGGGCGGCGATCTGGTCGGTGAAATCAGTCACATGGCCGTTGGTGCCGGGGTACTGGAAGATGGCGCCAAATACTGCACCTGCGTCCAGCTCGCTCGGCTCGGCAACCACAACGTCGATGCCCAGAGGCTCGGCGCGGGTCTTGATGACGGCGATGGTCTGCGGGTGGCAGTTCTTGTCGACAAAGAAAGCTGCGTTGTTCGCCTTGGAACGTGCGCCGCGATGCGCCATCGCCATTGCTTCTGCTGCGGCGGTTGCCTCGTCCAGCAGGGATGCGTTGGCAATGTCGAGACCGGTCAGGTCGCTGACCATGGTCTGGAAGTTCAGCAGCGCTTCAAGGCGACCCTGGGAAATCTCGGGCTGGTAGGGCGTGTAGGCCGTGTACCATGCCGGGTTTTCCAGAATGTTGCGCAGGATAGGCGCCGGGGTGGTGGTGCCATAGTAGCCCTGACCGATCAGCGAGGTCAGCACTTTGTTCTTGGAAGCCACTTCCTTCATGTGGAAGAGGGCGTCGCGCTCGGTCATCGCCGGGCCCCAGTCGAGGGCCTCTTTCTGGCGGATGGCAGGCGGTACGGTGGCGTCGATCAGCTCGTCGAGCGTGTTGAAGCCGATGGTCTGCAACATGTCCGCCATTTCGCGCGGAGACGGGCCGATGTGGCGGCGATTTGCGAAGTCGTAGGCTTCGTAATCAGTCAGTTTGAAGGCCATTGGTGATGTCCTAGTTCAGAGTTTCCCCGCCGGACCATACCGGCGGGGGGAAGGGTCTTGGTTAGCCGATCAGGGCTTTGTAGCCGTCCAGATCCATCAGATCTTCCAGCTGGGAGCTGTCGGACAGCTTGATCTTGTAGATCCAGGCTGCTCCTTCGGGATCTTCGTTCAGCGCGCTGGGGTTGTCGGCCAGATCTTCGTTCACTTCGGTGATTTCACCATCGAGCGGAGCGTAGATTTCGGAAGCCGCTTTTACGGATTCGATGACGCCAATCTCGCCGCCTTTTTCGAATTCTTCACCGCTGTCCTGCTGTTCGATGAAAACAACTTCACCCAGCTGGTCAGCCGCGTGCTTGGTGATGCCGAGTGTGGCGGTGTCGCCCTCAACAGTGATCCATTCGTGATCTTCGGAGTAATAAGTGGTCATTGCAGCTTCTCCTGGAGCTTAGCGTTTGTAGTTCTGGGTGACGAAGGGCAGGGCGACGATTTCCGCGTCATGTGCCTTGCCACGAATGATCAGCTTGACCTGTTCGCCGGGTTCGCCGTGACCGGCAGAAACGTAGCCCATTGCAACCGGGCCACCGACGGTGGGGCCAAAGCAGCCAGAGGTGATCTCGCCGATGGTGTTGCCTTCGGCGCACTGGATTTCGACGTGCTGACGCGCGGGTGCACGGCCAGACGGTTTGATGCCGACGAGTTTTTTCGCTGCACCCTCGGCAAGTTCTTTCTGGATGCGCGCGGCACCAGGGAAGCCGCCTTCTTCCTTGCGACGCTTCTGAATTGCCCAAGCCAGAGACGCCTCGATGGGGGATGTCGACTGGTCGATGTCATTGCCGTAGAGGCACAGACCCGCTTCCAGACGAAGGCTGTCACGCGCGCCAAGACCGGCAGGTTCGCAGTCATCATGAGCCAGGAACAGCTTGGTGATGCGAACGGCGTCAGCATCGGGAATGGAAATCTCGTAGCCGTCTTCACCGGTGTAGCCGAGGCGGGAGATACGGCATTCCACGCCATCAATGTCAGCCAGGACGGTTTCCATGAACTTCAGTTCGCGCGCGGCGGGGCACAGATCGCCCACAACATTTTCCGCAGCGGGGCCCTGAACGGCAACCAGAGCGCGGTCAAAGATCTCGGTGACTTCGACGCCTTCGAGGTTGGCCTTCATGTGCGGGATGTCCTGGTGACGCAGAGCAGCGTTGACCACGACAAAGAAATGATCACCGGCATTGGAGACGATAAGGTCGTCCATGATGCCGCCTTCTTCGTTGGTGAAGAAGCCATAACGGGCCTTGCCCTCTTTCAGGGTTGCGTAGGCCTGCGGGCAGATCGCCTCCAGCTTTTCACCGACGTTTTCGCCACGCAGGATTACCTGACCCATGTGGCTGACGTCGAACAGCGCGGCTTTTTCGCGGCACTGCTTGTGTTCGCCCATGATGCCCATGGGATACTGGACCGGCATTTCCCAGCCGGCGAAATCCACCATTTTGCCGCCCAGTTCGACGTGCAGATCATAAAGCGGGGTTCGTTTCGGCGCATTGGTCATAGCGTCTAGCCCTTGAATTGGTGTTGGTTTTAGGGATCGGAGCGCAGCGCTGGCTGCGCTCCGAAGGTGATTTGGGTCGTTATTCAGCGGCGCTTTTTGCGGTTTCTTCAGTTGCACCGTTGGAGGCAAAGAACTCCTTGGTGATTTTGAAGACGACCGGGCTCAGCAGGGCGAGTGCGATCAGGTTCGGGATCGCCATCATTGCGTTCAGCGTGTCCGCCAGCAGCCAGATAAAGCCGAGGTCAGCGGTGGCACCGAAGTAGATCGCAATGATCCACAGAACACGGTAGCCGATTAGGACTTTTGCACCGAGCAGGTAGCCTACGCATTTTTCGCCATAATAGGACCAGCCAAGGATGGTGGTGAAGGCAAAAATGGAGAGCGCGATTGCGATCAGGTAACCGCCAAAGCCGGGCAGGGAGGTCTCGAACGCCAGCGAGGTCAGTGCCGCGCCGCTTTCGCCAGAAGTCCACGCGCCGGAGGCGATGATTGCCAGGCCGGTGATGGAGCAGACGATGATGGTGTCGATGAACGTGCCAAGCATCGCGATCAAGCCCTGGTTTACCGGACCTTTGGTTTCAGCAGCAGCGTGTGCAATCGGAGCGGAGCCCAGACCGGCTTCGTTCGAGAATACACCGCGTGCCACACCAAAGCGGATCGCTGCCCAAACAGCTGCACCGGCAAAGCCACCTTCGGCAGCGGACGGGGTGAAGGCGTGGGTGAACACCAGACCAAGAGCAGTGCCCAGCTGATCGGCGTTGATCAGCAGAACGATCAGACCCATCGCGATGTAGCTGACAGCCATGAACGGAACCAGCTTACCGGCTACGGCACCAATCCGGGTGATACCACCAAGGATCACGGCACCAGTCAGGATCATCAGAACGACACCAGTAACCGAGGTGTTGAAACCGAAGTTGGTTTCCAGAACCTGGGCTACGCCATTGGCCTGTACGCCGTTGCCGATACCAAATGCGGCGATTGCGCCGAACAGGGCAAAGGCGACACCCAGCCACTGCCATTTCGCGCCGAGGCCGTTTTTGATGTAGTACATCGGACCACCGACGAAGTTACCCTGGCTGTCCTGCTCGCGGAATTTCACGGCACAGACGGCTTCGGAGTATTTGGTTGCCATACCAACCAGTGCGGTCATCCACATCCAGAACAGCGCGCCCGGGCCGCCCAGGAAAACGGCGGTTGCAACGCCGGCGATGTTACCTGTCCCGATTGTTGCGGACAGCGCTGTCATCAGTGCGTTGAACGGGGTGATCTGGCCTTCGCCTTCACCGCTTTCACGACCTTTAAACAGCAGGGCAAAACCTGTTCCGATGCGCAGGATCGGCATCAACTTCAGGCCGATCTGCAGGAACAGACCTACGCCCAGAATGAGGACGAGCATCAACGGGCCCCATACAATCCCGTTAACCCAGCCCACAAACGAGTTCAAAACTTCCATATTTTTCCTCCCTTGAGTTCTTCCTTAGGGTGTTATCCCTGATGCCAAGCCGTCAGTTGGCAGCTGCCAGCTGCTTTTCACGGGCTTGTTTCAGGGCAGCAAAATCCTCGTCCGCGTGGAACGACGATCGGGTCAAAGGTGTCGCGGAGACGCCCAGGAACCCTTTGCTACGTGCCATCCGTTCGATCTGGTCAAACTCCTCCGGTGTGACAAAACGATCGATCGGGTGGTGTTTCGGCGTGGGCTGCAGATATTGGCCCACGGTCAGGAAATCGACGTCTGCAGCGCGCAGATCGTCCATCACCTGGCGCAGATCCTCGAGGGTTTCACCCATGCCGACCATCAGGCCAGATTTGGTGAACACCTGCGGATTTGCGCGTTTTGCATCATCCAAGAGCCGCAGCGAGCTGTAGTAGCGCGCACCCGGGCGGACCTTGGGATAAAGATGCGGAACGGTTTCGAGGTTGTGGTTGAACACATCCGGGGCCGCGTCAAAGACGACCTGCGCGGCATCACCCTTACCCAGAAAATCAGGCGTCAGAACTTCGACTGTTGTTTCGGGGTTCTGGTGGCGGACAGCGCGGATTGTCTGTGCAATGTGCTCTGCGCCACCATCGTCCAGATCGTCGCGGTCCACGCTGGTAATGACCACATGGCGCAGCGCCAGCTTTTTCACCGCTTGCGCGACACGGCCCGGCTCGAACGCATCAAGCGCGTCCGGGCGACCTGTCGCGACGTTGCAGAAAGAACAGCCACGGGTGCAGACTTCGCCCATGATCATCATCGTCGCGTGGCGTTTGGACCAGCATTCCCCGATGTTGGGGCACGCGGCTTCTTCGCAGACGGTGGTCAGATTGTGGTCCCGCATCAAGCGACGAGTTTCGAAATACTCGGCGCTTTCGATCTTTTTCTTGCGGATCCACTTTGGCTTGCGCGGAATCACGCTGTCGGCCTTCTTCGACTTTTCCGGGTGGCGGAGCCGGGGCATCGGGGCGTTCATGGGGATGACCTCCTCAGGCGTCTTTGCGGACAACACAGGCTTAGGCGTGGATGGCGCGTCCCATCGCATCCAGGCAGGCTTCCTTGACGGCTTCGGCCATCGCGGGGTGAGCATGGCAAGCTGCAGCAACGTCGCTGACGGTTGCGCCTTTTGTCATGGCCAGAACCAGTTCTGCGATCAGGTCACCACCGTGCGCACCACAAATATGGGCGCCGAGGATCTTGCCTTCCGGGGTTGCCAGAACCTTGACCGCGCCATCGGTTTCACCCTGCGCACGGGCGCGGGAGTTCGCCATGAAGGTGAACTTGCCGACGACATAGTCGGTGCCTGCTTCTTTCAGGGCTTCTTCTGTGACGCCGACCGATGCGACCTCTGGATCGGTGTAGACAATGCCGGGAACAGTGCCGTAATCAACATGCCCGGCCTCACCCGCCAGCATTTCGACACAGGCAACGCCATCTTCTTCTGCCTTGTGAGCCAGCATTGGCCCAGGGACACAGTCGCCAATGGCATAGATGCCCGGAACAGATGTTGCGAAGCGTTCGTCGACCTCAACAAAACCACGCCCGTTGACCGAGACGCCGAGAGCTTCCAGCCCCAAACCACGGATGACGGGGCGACGGCCGATCGCAATCAGAACCTTGTCCGCCTGCAGCTGCTCTTCTTTGTCCTTGCCGACGCGGTCCAGCGTCAGGGTAAGACCCTCGTCGCCCTTGTCGATGGATTTCAAGGCCCGACCCAGCTGGAATTTCAATCCGCGCTTGGACAGGGCACGTTGTGCAAGCTTGGCGATTTCGCCATCAATGCCGGGCAGGATGCGGTCGAGGTATTCAACAACGGTGACTTTCGCACCGAGACGGGACCACACTTGGCCAAGCTCCAGACCAATCACGCCTGCCCCGACAACCACCAGATGCTCTGGCACGTTTGCCAGCGACAAGGCGCCTGTGCTGGACACAACGTCGACTTCGTCAATCTCGACACCGGGCAGCGGGGTAGGCTCGGATCCGGTGGCAATCAGGATGTTCTTGGTTTCGAAAACGTCGTCGCCGACCTGAACCTTGCCAGGTGCGGGAATGCTGGCCCAGCCCTCGATCAGATCCACGCCGTTCTTTTTGAACAGGAACGCGATGCCTTTGGTCAGATCACCGACGATCTTTTCCTTGCGGCCCATCATTGCGCCGAGATCAAGAGAGGCGCCATCAACCGCGATGCCGTGGCCCGCGAAATGCGACAGGCTCTCGAACTTGGCGGAGGAGCTGAGGAGCGCCTTTGATGGGATGCAGCCGACGTTCAGGCAAGTGCCGCCAAGTGCGCCGCGCCCTTCGACGCAGGCGACCTTCAGGCCCAGCTGTGCAGCACGAATAGCTGCGACATAACCGCCCGGGCCACCGCCGATAACGACCAGATCATAGAGGCTCATATCTCGCTCCCTCTGAATTTTTCTTCTCTTAGGAGTCGAATGACGCCTAATGCTCCCATTTCGTCTCCTTTAGGAAACTTTTCCCGCTTAGGCAATGATCTGTTTGTGTCAGAAATTTTGACGAAACTGTGAGTTGGCAGTAAACGTTGGGAAATACAGGAGATTGTGAAGCATGGAACCGGTCAGCCAAGAAGACGGAACCCCCGCATCAGAAGCGATTGAGGCGCCGGATGGTGATGCTCTGGGGAAAATGATTCGCGAATCTCGTAAGGAAAAGGGCCTGACGCTTGAGGAGGCGGCAAAAGCAGCGAACATCGGGCGTTCCACTTTGTCGAAGATCGAGAACAACCAGACCCGGCCAAGTTTCGAGATCATTCGCCGCTTGATGCAGACATTGGACCTTCAGACGCCGCAACTCTTTGTGCAATCGGCGAAAAGCGACATATCCGGCCGTCGCGACCATACCCGCAAAGGTGAAGGTGAGCATCAGGAAACGCCAACATATGATCATGAGCTGGTCTGCAATGAGCTGACGAGCAAGCGCATGCTGCCCTACATCAGTCAGATCAAGGCGCGCGATGTGTCAGAGTTCGACACTTGGATCCGCCACAGCGGGGAAGAGTTCATGTATGTCATCAGTGGAGAGGTGACATTATATACAGAGCACTATCGCCCCCTTCCGATGAAAGAAGGCGACAGTGTCTATTATGACAGCGGAATGGGTCACTGTTGTGTCTCTACCGGTCCGGAAGATGCGCGGGTTTTGTGGGTATCCCTCGACTGATGAGGTTTCTTTCCGGAAATTGAAACGGCAGCGCCATCACTGGTCGCTGCCGCTTTTGTTTCCTATGGGGGAATTTTCGCGTCAGTCGCGTTCGATCATCCGCATGATCGCGACCATGACGATCCCGTAGAGAACATGACCTACAAGGGCGACCCACGTGATGCCGGTAAAGTTGAGGAAGAACGGCAGCCCGGCAATGGCAGTAATCCCACCGATGGCAAACACCCAAAGACCAAACCCATAGATAGCCGAAGGCAGGAACCAGTGCGTTTGGCCCATGACACGGGTCCAGATCGGTTCAAAGATATAAAGCCAGCCGACCGGGTAGCCGATCAGACCCACCAGATAGAAATGCACGAAATAGCCGGCGAAATCACCGTTTGGCAGACCGAAACTGCCAAGCAGGCTGCGGGCCAAACCGTGCGGCGAGAGATTGGCAAAGCCAAGCGCAGGGCTGATCATCTGCCCCCAAAGATCAAAGGCGTTGGTGGCAAAAAAGCCTGAGATGAACATCAGACCAACGGTCTGAACTGTCAAAGGAGGCAATCCTTTTGTCATGCGATCACTCATATTACCCTCGTGGTTTTTGTTGTTTCTGAGACCATTAGGCCCGTCAACGCTGCGCGGTACAATCTCATGACAGCCTTCTCGCGTGATGGTGACGGTATGGGTCAATTCTGTAACAAACGGCCCTGAATGCAGAGGGAATGTTTCAGTATTTGCATCTGGAGAAGGAGATTTGCGTTGGATTTGCGCCTGTAGCGGTGTCAGATCTCGACATTGCAGGCCCTAGAGGCAGCACAGTATTGATGACAGGCAAAGGCCAGACGGGAATGAAGCGGATCTATGAACCACTCGCCTATTCGGATCGACCGATCCGAGATCGCTATTGGAGCCGGTTTCTGCCAGTACCTGCCCCCGCTTACCCTGTTTTGCAGGGGGAGGCTGAGACGGAGTTCGCAGTCGTTGGCGGCGGATATACAGGGTTGTCGGCAGCGCTGTCTCTCGCTGAGGCGGGGGCCGAGGTCACACTTCTTGATGCTGCAACTCCCGGCTGGGGGGCCTCAGGGCGCAATGGGGGGCTGGTTTCAGTCGGGAGCGCCAAGCTGGCCGATGGGCAGATAGTGCGAAAGTTCGGCAGGGAAGATGCGCAGTGTTTCTTTGATGCCGAGCGCGCAGCGGTTGATCTGGTCGAAACCTACCTGGAGGTTCATGGAATTGACGCAGACAGGCATTCAAAGGGCTACACCTATGTGGCGCATCGTCCCGATCGAGTGGCAGAGATCCGGGCATACGGCGAGAGTTATCAGCACCGCTATGGGCTGGATTATGAGTTCGTTCCAAAAGAAGAGATGGCCGCCCACGGGCTGAGCTCGCCAGACTACCACGGGGCCGTCCACTTGCCGCTCGGTTTTGCCCTCAATCCGATGAAATTCGTTCTTGGTCTTACCGCAGCTGCAGACAAGGCAGGAGTGACGTTTCATTCGCAGACGCCGGTGGTGCGGATCACGCATGATGGTGCGCAACATGTGCTGGAAACGCCGAATGGCCGGTTGCGGGCGCGAAACCTGATATTCGCGACCAATGGCTATTCTTCGGATGATCTGCCCGGCGCTTTTGCGCAGCGGTATCTGCCGGTTCAGTCCAACATCCTTGTCACGCGCCCGCTGAGCGAAGAGGAAATCCAAGACCAGGGATGGTGGAGCGAGCAGATGGTCTGCGACAGCCGGACGCTCCTGCATTATTTCCGACTGCTGCCAGACCGGCGCCTCATGCTGGGCTTGCGCGGCTCAGTCAAGGTTAGCGAACATGACATCGCTGCAACCAGGCGAAAGGCACGCGCCGATTTTGACCGGATGTTTCCGAAATGGCGTCATGTCGAGACGGAATACTTCTGGTCCGGCCTGATCTGCATGACGCGCAATCTTGTGCCGTTTGCAGGTGCGGTGCCAGGGATGGAGCGCACATGGGCCGCGCTGGGTTACCATGGCAGCGGCGTCACTATGGCCCCTTATGCGGGCAAGCTGATTGCTGAACAGGCGCTTGGTCGGAAGTGGCGGTATCACCCGGCTTTCATGCAGCGTCCGCTCCGCCCCTTTGAACTTGGCCCCCTCCGGCGGCTGTCCCTGCCTCTGGCATTTGCCTGGTACAACATGAAGGATCGTTTCTAGGGGCAGTTGGCAGCAAGACGGTGATTGACTGGTCTTATGGATTTGTCCAAATTTCCCGTTATGACTAAGGCCAAAACAGGGGCGTCCCTGCTATCATTGTCGCTGGATCGCGACGGGGGTGAAACGCTGCAAGCGCAGTTGCTGACGCAGCTGCGGCGATTGATCCTGCATGGCGGCCTGACATCTGGCAGCAAATTACCGTCCAGCAGGACGCTGGCAGCAGAGCTGTCCGTTTCGCGCGTTACGGTTGCAGCCGTGATCGACCAGTTGATCAGCGAAGGATATCTGGAAGGACGAGCGCGATCCGGGGTTTTTGTCGAGGCAGAGCTGCCCGATCTTGCCCCTCGTTCTGCGACGGATCCACTGGGTCCCGCAGAACTTGATGAGACCTTTCAGCCCGTACCGCCGCGTCCTTTTGATGTTTCTGCCCCAGACATGGCAGAGTTTCCATTTCGCCAATGGAGCCGACATCACGACGCGGTCTGGCGTTACCCTGATGCCGAACTGCTGCAGCGCCCGGACCCCTTTGGTTGGCATCCGCTGCGCCGGGCCATCGCTGAGCATCTGGCGCAGTGGCGCGGCCTGCGTTGTGGGGCGGATCAGATCATCATCACCTCGGGCCTGGGAGAGGCGATCAGCATACTGGCCGAAACGCTTTTTGCGCCCGGTGATGCCGTGATGACCGAAAACCCGGGCTACGGTGCGATGAACCGGGCCCTGCGGAGGAACGGTTTGCAGACTGTACCTGTTGTCGTTGACGATCAGGGCTTTGATATCCGGCGCGGTCAGCACACAGTGCCAGAGGCCAAAGGTGTGATCGTCACGCCGTCCCGGCACTACCCCCTTGGTGTGACGATGCCGCTGTCGCGCCGACTGGAGCTGATTGACTGGGCCAAGCAGAACGACGGCTATGTCATCGAGGATGATTTCGACAGCGAGTATCGCTATCAGGGCCAACCGTTGCCCGCGATGATGAACCTTAGCAACGATGATAGGGTTATCTATGTCGGCAGTTTCTCAAAGGTCGTGTTTTCGGCGCTGCGCCTGGGGTTTGTGGTGGTGCCAAGATCGTTGATCGGACGTTTCCGCGAGGGTGTCGGCGACGTTGATCCACAAGCATCTGCCATGGTTCAGCCGGTCATGGCGCGGTTCATGGAAAGCGGAGATTTCGCAACCCACATCCGGCGGATGCGGCGCATGTATAGCAAGCGTCACAGCGCGCTTGTCACCGCGTTAGAGCGGTATGCAGGGGATCTGCTGGAGGTGGACAACATCCCGTCGGGCATGCATCTGGTCGTGCGGCCATCGCTTGAATTGGCCAGCAGGCTGTCAGATGACGAGATTTCCAAGCGGGCGAGACAGCGGGGTGTCAACCTCATGCCGCTTTCAGGGTTTTTCGAAGGTCCAGAGACTGCGCGAGGTCTTGTGTTGGGGTTCGCAGGATTTGATGAACGCGCGCTGGAGGACGCAGCGCGCGTTCTTGCAGATTGTCTGCGTGCCTAGCCAAGTGGATCAGACTGCGACCGTGATCGCCTTCGACCGCAGATAGGCATCCAGCCCTTCGATCCCTTTTTCCCGACCAAAGCCGGATTTTCGGTTGCCGCCAAATGGCAATTCGATCCCACCGGCCCAATAGTCGTTCACCGTGACTTGGCCGGCATCCACCCGTCGTGCCATGCGCAAGGCAGTTGAAATATCACGCGTATAAATTCCCGCGGCGAGCGCGAATTCCGTTCCATTTGCAAGCGTCAGCGCCTCGTCTTCGTCGTCAAAGACCTGGATGGTCAGCACGGGGCCGAAGATTTCTTTCAGCACAGCGTCGTTGTCTGCTGCGACATCATCCAAAATTGTCGGAGCATAAAACCAGCCAAGCCCGGTCTCGGGATCGGTCAGGCTGTGTCCGCCACAGACAATATCGACGCCACAGGACCGGGCCCGCTCTACGTGTCCATCTATCTGAGCCAGGTGACGATCCGAGTTTACCGCGCCCATGTCTGGGTTGCGCAGCCCGTGGCCGATGGTCATGCCTTGTGCCCTGGCGATCAGTCGGTCGCGGACCTCGGCATGGATGTCGCGGTGAATGACCAGTCGAGAGCCAGCAGAGCAGATTTGCCCGGCATTCGAGAAAATTGCCCAGAATGCTCCTTCGACAACCGCATCGATATCTGCATCCGCAAAAGCGATCAGCGGCGATTTCCCGCCCAGCTCCAGAGTGAGCCCTGTCACATTCGGCGCCACCTGCTGCATGACGCCGACGCCTGTGGCAACTGACCCGGTAAAGGTCACGTGCCGAACGCGGGGGTCTTGCACCAGTGGCGCTCCGGCTTCTGGGCCAGTGCCTGTGACGACGTTCACCACATCAGGCGGAAGGCCGGCGCGGACCAGAAGCTCGGCAATCATCAAGGCCGTGAAGGGGGTTGTCTCCGCTGGCTTCACAACTGCGGAACACCCTGCAGCAAGAGCCGGGGCAATCCCTCGAACCAGCGTCGAAGTGGGGTAGTTCCAAGGAATGATATGGGCGGTCACGCCAACAGGTTCCCTGACCGTAAACGCCGCGTTGTCATTGCCAAGATTCACGCTGCGCCCGTCCAGTTTGTCACTTGCCCCTGCGTAGTATTCCAGCAATCTGGCCGAGCCCGCGATATCACCAGAAGCCTCGGCCAGGGTTTTGCCGCTGTCGATGCTTTCGACCAGAGCCAGTTGGTGGCTCTGCGCGCGCATCAGGCGGGCAGCTTCGTTCAGGACGGCGCAGCGTTCGGCCGGGGGAGTGCTGCGCCAGACCTCGAAGCCGGCGCAGGCGCTTGTGATTGCATGATCGATGTCTTGGTCGTCGCCACGGGCAAATTCGGAAAATGCCGTGGCAGTACCGGGGTCATGGCTCAGCATTGTTTTACCATTGGCGGCGGGCACTGACTGGCCGCCAATGAAATGGCTGGTCGGCAGGTCCGCAATGCGACCGGTGTTCATGTAGTCAGAGATCAGCTGGTCTTGTGTCATCGTGATGTTTCGCTGCATTTGTAGGACGACTGGGCGAGCCATTCGGGGCAAACTTCAACGCCCCAACCGGGCGCATCTGTGACATGGGCCTGCCCGTCCTGAATGGTGTAGGGGGTGTTCACAAACAGATCCCGTTGCCAGGGGTAGTAGTCATCGCCTTCGATCGAGAATTCGAGATACCGCCCAGCATTCGGAATGGCCCGCAGCATGTGCATGGTGAAAAGGGTCACAAGGGAGAGATTGGCGCAATGCGGGGTGCAGGGCAGGCCAGCCTCTGCCCCCATACGGGCGACCTCCATGCTGCGGCCGATCCCGCCGAGGTATAGAATGTCTGGCTGAAGGATATCGACAGCGCGCATATCGATCATGCGGCGCCATTGCTGCATGTCCCAATCCTGCTCTCCGCCGGCGACGTCCATCGTCAGGGACTTCGTAACCTTGGCGGTTTCGTCGAGCAGCCAGTAAGGGCAGGGTTCCTCGAAGTGTTCATAGCCATGGTCCTGCAACATGTGCCCCACATCAATGGCGCGCGCGGCTGAAAAACCGGAATTTCCGTCCACAAGCAGCGCGACATCTGCGCCCAATTCCTGTCGGATGATCGGGATGATTTCTTCTGTTCGTCCCGGCCATTCGTCGCGATCCTGACCGCATTCTGCACCAACACGCACCTTGAAGGCATCAAATCCGAATTGGTCGCGCAATGCCTTGAGCCGGTCCGCCTCGTCAGTTGGTGAAATGTCCCGCCGCATGGAAGAGGCATAGGCCCGCACTGGCCCTGCCGATCCCCCAAGAAGCGCAGCAACAGGTTTCTGCGCGTCTCTGCCACGCCAGTCCCAAACGGCCGTGTCGAGACCAGCCATCGCGCGGCGGAGATACGTGCCGGGGTACTTGTGTTCGCGCAGGGGGATTTCGCCGATCACCTGCTCCATCGCATCCATCCCGCGGCCGAGCGCCCAAGGGGCGACTTGTCGGTGGAGGATTTCGCAGGTCAGATCGCTGTTATAGGTCGACACCTGGCCCCAGCCTTGCTGTCCGTCTTCGCTGGTGACCCGTACAAATCCAACAAGGGGCGTACAGAAGGTTTCAATTTTCGCGATGCGTGGGCCTGTGTCGTTCTGTCCTTGGCCATTGCTTAAGGGGACGGCGCCAGAGGCAGAGTAGGGTGTGCTCATGTGGACTCCAGAATGAGATCAGCGGCCCGATGGGCCAGCATCATAGTGGGGGCATTTGTGTTGCCTGACGTGATGTTGGGAAAAACAGAGGCATCAATAACCCGTAGCCCGTCGATGCCATGCACACGCAGCTGCGGGCAGACGACAGCCGTCTTGGGATCGGCACCCATTCGGCAGGTGCCGACGGGATGGAAGACAGTTCCGCAACGCTCTCTGAAGTCTGCGAGGATTTCGTCCGCAGAAAGTCTGCGGATGTCAGGCTCCATCGGGGTCTTGATCAGACGTTGCAATGCTTCGGTCCGTGCGAGGCGTTGACACAGCATTCCCCCTGCCACCACCTGCGCCCGGTCCTCTTCAGTCGCGAGCGAATTTGGTTGGATCAACGGGGCATCATGCGGATCTGCGCTGCGGATATCGATGCGGCCCCTGCTGGTGGGGCGAGAGGGCTGGAAGCCAAGAATGAAGCCCGCAAATGGATCTGGCTGGATCACCTCGCGCTTGCCATCGGGTGTTGTCGTGTATGTCACCGGATTGAAGTACAGTTGCTGATCCGGAGCAGGTAAACTCGCAGTTGAGCGGAAATAACCCCCACATTGGTTCACCGACAGAGCCAGAGGTCCGCGCCGAGCCAAAGCATATTGAGCAGCTGCCCGCAGCTTGCCGTGAAAAGGGCGAAGTGCGTTGTTCAGCGTGGGTTCCGTTGCTTTGAAGTAGTAGTTGATCCCCAAGTGGTCTTGAAGATTGCTACCAACCTCGGGCGCGTCGAGGACCGGATCAATTCCATGTTGTTTCAACAGCGCAAGCGGGCCGATGCCGGACAGCTGCAGCAGTCGCGGTGAAGTGACTGCGCCGGCTGACAGGATGATCTCCCGACCGGCTGACAAAAGCCGCGGCTTGCCTTTCACCTTGGCCTGTACAGAGACCGCCCTGCGACCATCAAAGTGGATACGTTCCACAAAGGCATCGGTCATCAGAGTGAGGTTGGACCGGCGCAACGCAGGGGACAGACATGCCCGCGCCGAGTGCATTCTGCGGCCCCCGCTTGTGTTGATCCGGTAAACGGCCGCGCCTTCACCGCCTGGTGCGTTGATATTGTCCGTTTGTGGCAGCCCAAGCTCTTTCGCCGCGGCAAAAAAGTGGCGATTGGATACGTGGATCTGGTCTGAGACATCTTGCACATGGATCGGTCCCGCGCCGATCTTGGACCCATCCGGCGCGACCTGTGTTTCCAATGCGCTGTATGCCGCTTCGACCGTTCGCCAGCCCCAGCCGACGGCGCCGTTGGCTTCCCAATCGTCAAAGTCCGATGGCAGCCCGCGGGCGTAGACTAGCGCATTGATGGCCCCCGATCCGCCGACACCTTTGCCCCGAGGCCAGTACCCGCTGCGCCCTGCAAGAGTGCTTTCTGTTTCTGTATGGTATTTCCAGTTTACAGACCCATTGTAGAAGGTCTTGCCATAGCCAAGCGGCAAGGAGATCCAGGGAGACCGGCCCCTGCCGCCCGCTTCCAGCAAAAGCACGCGATGGCGTCCTGATCGTGTCAGGCGTTCGGCCAAGACGCAGCCGGCGGAGCCCGCTCCGACAATAATGAAATCATAGTCCGCCATGTGGCATCCGCTCGCGATTGTTGTCATGCGAGCGTTACAGAGCGGGGTCTATTTTCCAAAACGAAAAAAAATTTGTCACGACCTTGAAAAAATTCGTCCAACTGTCAGGCTCTGGGGATGTACCAAGATCTTCCTCCGCTCACATGGCTCCGCGCTTTTGATGCAAGCGCGCGCTTGCGCAGTTTCACCTTGGCGGCGGGGGAGCTGGGGCTTACCCCATCCGCAGTCAGCTATCAGGTTCGCGGACTAGAGGCGCAGCTTGGCCACAAGCTGTTTCGCAGAAGCCGAAAGTCACTAGAGCTGACCCCCCTTGGTCATGCCTATCTACCGGTGGTGGCCAAGGCTTTTGTCGACATTGACGCGACCACCGCCTCGCTGTTCGGCAAGGACGTCAAGTCCGAAATCACAATTCGCTGCCTGGCCTCGTTGAACATCCTGTGGCTGGTTCCGCAATTGGAACGCTTCAAACGAGAGTTCCCGAACAGCAAACTGCGGGTCTTGTCCTCCTCTTGGGCGGAGAAAGTCGATGGTGACGCAATCGACATCGATATTCGCTACGGCGATGGTCGCTGGGCGGATGGCATGGCTGTGCCCCTTTTGCGCAACAAGGTGATCGCTGTCGCCGCGCCGAACCTTGTTGCGTCAGTTGGCTCAGAGGATCTGCAAGAGCTGCCATTGATCGAGCTGGGAGGGGTGGTGGACACCTGGCAGCATTTCTTTGCCGAGATGGGGTTGAGCGGCGGAGTTCCTGAACCGGTTTTGAAAGTAGATCAATCGCTGATCGCGTTGGAGTTTGCAGCAAAGGGCCTTGGGGCTGCGTTGGTCGCGGATATCTTTGCGCGTCCGTATCTGCAAGAAGGACGTCTGCAACGCATTGGAGACACGGAGCTTTCGACGGATCAGGGGCATTATATCGTGCTTCCGTTTGATCGAAACCCACACCGAGCGGATGCCGCGGAACTGGCACGCTGGCTGCAAGCGGCTGCAAGGCAGGACCCCCTGTCCGGTGTTGCAGATGTTCCTTGATCCAACCCCCTGGGGGGGATATGTCGACTATATGGAACACCCTCACAAACACAGGACTCACCCCAAGCTCATCACCCGACTGAAGAGGGCGCAGGGCCATTTGCGCCACGTGATCGAGATGCTGGAGGACGGAAAACCCTGTTCCGATATCGCGGTGCAGATGCAGGCCGTCGAGAAAGCGGTGGGCAACGCCAAGCGGGTTCTGATCCACGATCATATTGACCACTGCATCGGCACCGAAAGCAGCGAAGCGGAGTTGGCAGAGCTGCGCGCGCTTGCAAAACTGTTGTAGTTTTCATGCTGTCGATCCTTGCAAACCGGACCTATCGCCACCTGTTCGCGGCTCAGGTCATTGCCTTGTTGGGCACGGGGCTGGCAACCGTCGCGCTTGGCCTGTTGGCCTGGAACATTGCGGGTGATGACGCAGGTGTCGTCCTTGGCACAGCGCTCGCAATCAAGATGGTTGCCTATGTGACGCTTGCGCCGGTGGCGTCGGCGCTGGCTGTTCAGGTTCCGCGCCGAACCATGCTGGTGGGTTTGGACGTGCTGCGTGCGGTGGTTGCCGTTGCGTTGCCCTTTGTCACCGAGGTTTGGCAGATCTATGTCCTGATCTTCCTCATGCAGGCGGCGTCAGCTGGTTTTACCCCCACGTTTCAGGCGACAATTCCCGACGTTCTACCGGACGAGGCAGAGTATACCCGCGCCCTGTCGTTATCCCGATTGGCCTATGATCTTGAAAGTCTGCTGTCGCCAATGCTGGCGGCGGCTCTTTTGACAGTTGTCAGTTTCCCCGTGCTGTTCGGTGGCACGGTTCTGGGTTTTCTTGCGTCGGCAGTGTTGGTCTTGTCCGTGCCGGTCCCATCGCCGCGCCCCTCAAAACCTCGCGGCATCTGGGAGCGCACGACACGTGGGCTGCGCCTGTATCTTGCGACGCCGCACCTGCGGGGGCTTCTGGCCCTGAATGTGACGGTCGCGGCCGCATCTTCGATGGTGATTGTGAACACTGTTGTTCTGGTGAAGGGGCGGTTTGAGTTGGGGGAACCCCAGGTCGCGGTTGCCCTGTCAGCCTTTGGCGCAGGATCAATGGTTGCTGCTTTGCTGCTGCCTCGTGTTCTTGAGATCGTCGCAGATAAACCGATGATGCTGCTTGGCGGGGGCGTTCTGACCGGAGGGCTGTTCGTTGGTCCGTGGCTGGGCAGTTTCACTGGCATGGTTGTGCTTTGGGCCGTTCTTGGGTGTGGTTTCAGCATCGCGCAGACGCCGACCGGCCGCCTTTTGCGAAGATCGGCCAGCGCAGAAGATCGGCCCGCTCTCTTTGCAGCCCAATTCGCCCTCAGCCATTCTTGCTGGCTCATCACCTACCCGCTTGCCGGCCAAATCGGAGCCCGGTTCAGTTTGTCCTCGGCATATTTGATCCTCGGAGGGATTGCGCTGTTGGGCCTTGGCGCGGCGATGGTACTGTGGCGCAGGCCGCCGGATCGTGAGATGCAACAGCGCCTTTGACAGCGCTAACGGTTCAAGGAATAACGGTGTCACAAACCCTCAGGAGATATGTGATGACCGCCCCGGACCCCCACACCTGCGGCGCTGCTGTCGATGCAGCTGGATTTTGGGTTGATGATCAGGGTCATCGCGCTTTCCTGCGCAGCGATGCTCTGCGTCAGTTGGAATTTTTTGAGGCAAGCTTGGGGGAAACGCCCGGTTTCCAGCAGCTCGACATGCAGGGAAACCACCGCCCTGACGACCTGCAGGAGCTGCACAGTACAACGCGTCTTGTTCACTGCTATGCGCTTGCTGAAATGATCGGGCTTGTAGGCGCGGGAAAGATGGTCGAGCAGGGGCTGGCCTACTTGCGGGATCATCACCATGACAAAGTCCACGGTGGTTATGTCTGGGGGCTGCGAGGTAATCAGATCGCTGATCCTCGCAAGCTCGCCTATGGGCATGTCTTTGTTCTGCTGGCAGCGTCGACTGCGAAGATGGCCGGACATGCGTCTGCAGATCCGCTCTTGTCCGATGTGGCAGATGTACTGACGGAACGTTTCTGGGAAGAAGAGGCAGGCCTTTTTGCGGATGAGTGGAGCAGGGATTGGTCGCCGTTTTCAACCTACCGCGGCATGAATGCCAACATGCACGGGGTGGAGGCGCTCCTTGCAGCTTATGAAGCAACTGGACAGGAGTTGTTCCTGCACCGTGCCGGTCGCATTCTTGATAGGTTCACCGTGCAAATCGCCCCGCAAGAGGGTTGGCGCCTACCCGAACACTATACGGAGAACTGGCAGATTGATCGCGCATACTCCGGTGATCCGATGTTCCGCCCGGCAGGTACGACACCGGGTCATTCGCTGGAATTGGGGCGCCTGCTGCTTCACCATTGGGATTTGACGGATCGCAGGGATGCATCTGCTCCCAAACGGGCGCGCGCGTTGATCGAACAGGCTTTGACAGATGCCTGGATGGTGGGTGCAAAAGCCGAGGGGTATTCTATCGAGGGCGGTCTTGCCTACACGCTCAATTTTGATGGATCGATTGCGATGGCAAACCGGTTCTGGTGGCCTGTGACAGAGGCGATCGGCGCGTTAGCCACGCTGATCAAGCTGGAGCGCAGAGACGAGGACGAACATTGGTATCGGAGATTGTGGCAGTTCGCGTCGGCGCGATTTGTGGATCACGAAAACGGTGGCTGGATCCCGGAAATCGATCCTTCGGGCAAGCCGAAGATGACGATCTTTGAAGGCAAACCAGACCTGTATCATTCATTCCAGGCGTGCCTGTTTCCGCTGGCCAAAACGCCAGTTGCACATATCCGCAGTGTGCAGGCATTGGGGCGTGATTTTCTTGCTAGCCCGATCTGATACGTGAAACCCAAACACCCCCCGCAGTGCTGCGAGGGGTGTTTGGGTGCCGGATATGAAAATCACTCCGCTGCCAAATCAAAGCTGGCACCGTCGTTTTTCGCCGCCGGTGTGATTGCGGACCATTTCAGATCTCCATCGTAGCGTGCGGCCAGCTGGCCGTCGCTGTCCATCGCAATCAGGTGCAGCCAGCGGTTGTCAAACAGGGCGCGGACCGCCGGGTGACGTTCCAGAATATCGGTCATCGCCTCCTGCGGCGCTTCGATGATTACCGAAAGGCGCAATGGGTCGTGCTGATACGCCTCGCCATCATGCACCGACTGCCAAGGCAGGCCCGGTTTTGGAGCGCCGCCGTTGCCTTCCAACACTCCAATGCCACCGACCACGTTGTGCAGCAGCTTGTTGCCACCCCCAAACAGCGTGGGCGACACGGTTGATCCGTAATACTGCAAGCTGATCCAGCTCGCGACAACGACCGGTGCAGTCATGATCAGCTCTAGCACACCAAAACCGTCATCGGCCTGCCAGTCGTAGTTGTGCAGGAACGACTGACCATCCAGTACCGTTCCCTCGGTCCGCCCACGCGGGGCGGCGACGAAGGCGCGGCAGCCGGCCAGTCCCCATTCGGGGCGCAGCTCGGACCAATCCGTGGCACGGCCAAGGATATCCTCGCCATTGTCGGCACGCGGCAGGCGGGCGGCCCGCTCTGTGCGGGCCAACGCGCCAGCAGCATCCAGCCATCCGCGGATCTTGGAAAGTTCAGCGGTCAGCCCGGCGGCGACTGTTGCGGGGATGTCCTGCTCAAACAAAGTCACCTTGTCAGTTGTCGTGTAGTGCAGCGCTGGCAGGAACACGGTGTCAGCAGGGATTTCGATCCCCTGCTCGTGCAGTCCGGCCCGGACTGCGCTGTCGTTCAACAGACCGGCAAGCAGCCGGGCGTTTACATCACCCGCGTATCCGCCGCAGGCGCCGCAATGCAGCGCACTGGCGTGGGGGTTGTTGGTCACATCCGCACCGTGGCCTGCAAGCATGACAACACGGGCAAATCCTTTGGTCAGGGACATGGCGGACAGGATCGTCTTGGCCGTCGTCACCTTTGTCGCCAGATCAACAGAGCTGTCCAGTTGGGGGGCGGGATCAGCCGGGGCGCTGTGGCCGGTGCCGAAGGCATCTTTCAGCAGCTTGCCGGCATAAACGGGGCCAGTCGCCTCGACAAAAGCAAAGGACGATACGGCGGCGAGTTTGAACCGCCCCCAGGCCCGTTTCGCACGTGCCGCATATCGCCGCGCCAGATCTGCATCGCTTGCTTCTACTGCCGAGGAGGTCACGCCCGGATTGAGCAGAACCGGCCCGCGCCCTTCGCAGACGTCCGAACCAGCTGCCTTGTGGGCTGCCGCCAAACCGAAGAATCCTGCAAACCCGATGGTTTTGATCGCACTGTCCTGTGCTTCCAGTGCCCGGCGGAACACTTCGGAGCGGACGTCGATGCAGAAGGCCGCTTGCAATGCAGGCCGCTGGCTTTCGTCTTCGGCTGCTGTTGTCTTGCGTGCGGCAAACGTCGCCCCAAGTTTACGCTGCTGGGCCCGGTCTCCTGCTTCCTGAAGGATCGCGTCAATGACGAGGTCCCGGCTTGGGGTGACCGGCGTCTCATGCTCGGCGATGATGTCGTGCCACCGATCGATGATCTGCTCGCGATACTGGTGGAACAGCGCCTCGTCGAAAACCATCCGGATCGCCAGCAATTCAACGGTTGTGGTGTCGCTCTTGTCGGCCAGTTCTGCCTGCCACAGCAAATAGCGGCCATACTGAGCCCAACCTTCGAGGGTGATGAGATAGCGGTGAAAGGCTGTTGCCGCAGCATCAAAGCCGATCCCCAGGGTTTCCGATGCCCGCCCGATGGCCCGCCACTGCGAGCGGTTGGTCGCCGATACAAAGGCGCCAAACCCTTTCAGGCCGTGAATTTCCGGGGTCAGATCGCGGCTCGCAAATTGGCGCCAAGCTGCAAAGGTGCCTCCAGTGCGATCCGGTTGCCACAACGCCTGCCCGTTATCAAAATGGCTTGCCGCAAAGGCGCCGATCCGTTCGCTGATAAGTCCCGGCCAATCAATGCCAGATACGTCTGCAGCCAGTTCCGCGACAGTTGGCAGCGGGTTCGGTTCGTCCGTGTCACCTGCGTCCAGTGCAGCCTGGATATCCTCGATGGATGGGGCATCAAACGGACCGGCCACAGCGGCCAGAGCGTCCGTCAGATCGTCGTCGATGATGTCGCCCGCTGCGATCTTGTCCCTCCAGTGGCTCCGAGCCGGAGTGACACGGCCACCCGCCACACGCGCCAGCCGCGCCGACGCGGTTGCGAGGGGTTCTTCGGTTTGGCCAAGGAACGGGTTCACGGCGACGCTTGAGGTCAGCGGAAAGAGTGGCGGAATCTGGCGGCTGGCTGAATTTGCCTTGCTGACAAGCTCCAGGAGCGCGGCGGGGTAGGTTTCATGCTTCATGAACATCGTGCAAATCTCCTGGGGTTAGGTTGTGGCCCGCTTTGACCAGCCATCAAGGACACGATCAAAGAGAGCGTTGGCGTAAAGCCCGTTGGACAGGTGAACACGCAGGCCTGCCGCAGCCGGGTGGGTGGCCCACAGGGGGAATGTGGCCTGCGCAACAGCAACCAGGCCAAAGCTGATCAAGGCGAGGATGATGAGCGCCCATTCCAGCGGGCCGGGGGATGGAGTCGCGGGCAGGGTGCCCGCGGTCAGTTTCAGTGCGACAATCTGCAAAACGAAGTAGCTGATCGATGTCGCAGCGGCATAGATCACTGTCCGGCGGGTCAGCGCACCAGGGGCGGCATCCGCAAATCCCTGAGCCAGCAGATAGGCCACACCAAAGATCAGGATGACGCCAAGGGCGATCGCCTGCACGGACTTGCCGTCAAAGCCGAAGACGCCCCCGACGACCGCATAGATCACGATCCCGATCCCGAATGCTTGCATCACATTGCGCGCGCTGGGGACCGCCACGGGACCAGGCCGGCGGATCGCCGCAACGTTGCTGACGGCTTCACCCGCACTGAGGAAGGCATGGGCCTTGTAAAGCGAGTGCGCCACGATGTGCAGAAGGGCGAGTGGGAACAGCGCGAGACCACATTGCATGACCATGAAGGCCATCTGAGCGATTGTTGACCATGCCAGAGAGGTTTTGACTGCGGGCTGGGTCAGCATCACAAGGCCGCCAAAGAGCGCGGTAAACCCACCGAGCATCACCAAAAGAGCCATGATGCCGGGTGCAGCGAGCATGACATCTGCAAAGCGGATGAGGAGAAAACCACCAGCGTTGATCACGCCTGCATGGAGCAGCGCAGAAACGGGGGTAGGTGCTTCCATGACTTCGGTCAGCCAGCCGTGCACAGGAAACTGAGCCGAGGCCAGAACTGCGGCCAAAGCGATCCCAAGGGCTCCGAAAACCGTCAGAAGATCCGGTGTTGCGGTGGCCAAGATGGTGGCGATGTCCGTCGTTCCATATGCGCCGACCAGAACGGCGACCGAGACGGCCAAGGCGGCTTCACTGGCGCGGGCGACCACCGCCTTTTTGCGAGCCGCACGCTGCGCAGTGGTCCGTTCGGGATAAAACAGAAGCAGCTGATGCAGGCTCAGGCTGGTGGCTGTCCAAGCAAGAAGCAGCTGGATCAGATTGCCAGACATGACCAGAAGAAGAACCGAAGCAAGCGTTGCGCACATCCATCCGGTGAATGCGCCCTGCCGCGTCTCGCCATCCATATAGGTTGCGCTGTAGCGCAGGACGATCCAACCGATAAAGCTGACAAGGCAGAGCATTGTGACGCTCACCGCATCGAGGCGGGCGGAAAGGCCAACGCCAAACACCCCGATCAATGGGGAGGTGGTGGGCCCCTGCAAGATCACTATCAATGCAGAGATGGCAGACACCGCGAATGCAGCCAATGCGCCCCATTCGGCCAGCCGGGGCAGGTTGCCGGGGCGTTGTCCTGGAAAATTGCGGGCGCGCAGGGCCAATCCGATCAGAATGGCGGGTGCCAGAAATGGCAGCAGAGTGAGGAACATGTCGATCTCCCATCAGGCGTGGCAGCAGAGGAGCGCTGCGTTGCCGGACTAGGTAGAACAGTTCCAGGGTTAGGAAAAATTCATTGTTTTGATCTTTTCGTTCTAATAAAATGAACGAATGCCGCTCAATTATCATCACCTTCGCTACTTCTGGGCCGTCGCTCATGACGGGAATCTGACCCGCACGGCGCAGCGTCTCAATCTGTCGCAATCGGCACTGTCGGTGCAGATTAAACAGCTGGAGGAGCGTCTGGGTCACCCCCTGTTTGATCGCCGAGGTCGGCAGCTGCATTTGACCGAAGCAGGGCGCATAACGTTGGATCATGCAGATGCGATTTTCGCTACAGGCCAAGAGCTTATCGCGACGCTGCAGGAAACAGGGCGCAGTCGGCAGGCGTTGCGGGTTGGGGCCCTTGCGACACTGTCTCGCAACTTTCAGATCGGTTTCTTGCGGCCGATGCTGGCGCGTACAGATGTGGAGGTGATCGTCCGCTCTGGTAGTCCAACAGAGTTGTTGGAAGGGCTCGCGACCCTCAATCTCGATCTCGTTTTGATGAACCGCGAACCCCCAAACGACAGTTTGACACCGTACGAGACGCACCAGATCGCAGATCAGGCGGTGAGCATTGTTGGCTCTCCGGATCGGTTTGATCCAGAACAGCCCATCCGCAATCTCATCGAAGACCATCCCTTTGTCCTGCCAACCACCGACACCACGATGCGCACAGCATTTGATGCCATGGCAAGTCGACTGTCCGTGGTGCCTCAGGTGGTGGCCGAGGTGGACGATATGGCAATGATGCGTCTGCTTGCCCGTGAGAACATCGGTCTTGCGCTGGTGGCGCCTATCGTCGTTCAGGACGAGCTGACCTCTGGGCGTCTGGTCGAAGCCCGAGAGCATCCTCGCATTCGAGAGACGTTCTATGCCATCACCTTGCGCCGCCGGTTCCCCAATCCTCTCGTGCAGGAACTGCTGGCTGATCGCAGCGAGGTCTTGGGCACAGCGGGCTGATGTCACTTGAGGTTTCACCGAAGTGGTTGGCCGCCCTATCGCAGTTGTGAGCAGATGTCACCGCTCGCAGCCACAACTCCTCTCAAACGGCGGGTATAACACCCTCATATGCGTCGCGGCATTTGAGTGGCTGATGTGACCACCGTTTTCAGGAGATAGATATGTTACCTCGTTCTTTTGGTCTGGCCATCGGTCGCGGGTTTGCGGCTGTTGGCCTTATGCTACTGAGCACTGCAAATGCAGCAGTGGCGCAGGACCTTGATGGCCGCGATACAGCTGGAAACTGGCGTGTAACGGAATACGAAACCCATAGGGTTTGGAAGACAATCTGTGATGAGAGAGAGGAGCCTTCAGGCCTGCACCAGCGCTGCTATGTGCGTTGGGTAGATGTCTATACACAAACCCCGAAACTAGGCGCTTTGTTTGCCTTTGTTACGCCTGACGGGGCAGGCGACCGGATACAGTTTGGCCCTGAACCGGGCAGTGTTTTCCTGCCGGGTGGATTTCAGATCCGCAGAGGCGACGATATCGTCTGGGTTCAGAATGACCGCCAATGTCTGTTGTGGGCGCAATGTGATTTCGATGCCGAGAGCTCAAGCGCTGTCCTGAGAGAGATGCGCGCAGGCGGTGTTTTTGAGCTGCGGTTCGAAGATCGCAGTGGCGCACGATACGCGCTGAGTTGGCCGCTGGATGGGTTTTCTGCAGCATTTGACAGCTACCGCGCCCATTGGGCAAAGCGACAGTAGGGTGGATCGGTCAGGCCCAGCTTGCGTGTGCCTAGCGCTTGCGCGGGAAAAGTGAGCCCGCGCAAGCGCTGTCATCAGATCGGGGCGCCTGTGAATTGGTCCAGCTCTACACCGCTGTCTTTCAAAGCGCGGCGGACTTCTGCGGCAATGGCGACGGCCGTTGGGGTGTCACCGTGCAGGCAAATCGTATCGATGCGTGTTTCGATCCGTTTACCGCTGGCCGTGATGATTGCCCCTTCACGTACCATGTCCACCATACGTTGACCTGCCTCCTTGGGGTCGTGGATGACGGATCCTGGCAGTTTGCGGTCGACCAGTGTTGCGTCGTCATTGTAGGCGCGATCTGCAAATATCTCGCAGGCGGCGGCGCATCCCAGCTCTGCGACAGCGGCTTGCTGGGCCGTCCCTGCCAGAACCATGACGATGATATCAGGATCAACAGACAGTGCCCCCTCGTAACAGGCTCGCGCCATGTCTTGATCTTCAGAGGCCATATTCGCCAATGCACCGTGCAGTTTCAGGTGGCGCACCTTGGTGCCTGCCGCAGTCGCCATCGCCTGTGCCGCACCAAGTTGGTAGCGCACAAGATTGGCAAGTGAGCCATGCGGGATGTCCATTCGGCGTCGCCCAAACCCGTGCAGATCGGGGAAACCCGGATGCGCGCCGATGCCAGTGCCCTTTTCGCGTGCATTCGCCATTGTCTTCGCCATCACGTCCCAATCACCTGCGTGAAAACCACAGGCGATATTGGCTGAGGTGACGATATCCAGAAGGGCTGCGTCATCCCCAAGGTTCCAGGCGCCAAAACCTTCGCCCATATCGGCGTTCAGATCGACAGTTCGGGTCATGTCAGCTCCTTACAAGACATCTTCTTCGCCAGCGATCGCGCCGCTGATCAGTTGATAGGACAAGAGATCCGCAATGGTGTGGGGATCACGGATGAGCGGTCTGCACGCCGTGCGCAAACCGGATTGATGAGAACGAGCTTTCTCCTCTGCCTCCAACGCTGCCTCAAGAGTGACAAACTGAAAGCGGAGGGGCGCACCGGCCGGGGCTTGGGCGAGGAGAGGTAGATCACAGGGGATGACCGTCCCAATGCGAGGATAGCCCCCTGTCGTCTGACATTCTGCCAACAGCAAATAAGGGGTTCCGTCACCAGTGATCTGGATGTCGCCGGGACTGATGACCTCTGACAGCACGGTCCGCCCCCCGTCAGGTGAAAAAGCGGCACCGTCACTATCCAATGGCACCCCCATTCTGTTTCCGCGCGTCCCGCGGCGGAACTGTGTTTGTTCAAAACGGGCGCGGTCTTTTTCAGCGAACAGATGGGTTTGCAGGCTGGCCACCATTCTGACCTGTCCGCCCTCAAACCGCTTGGCCACCTTGAGCCCCAGTCCCGTCTGGAACTGGCCATCTTCGCCCACGGGGAGGGTGTCGCCAGATTGGCAGGCTGCACCGATCCCTGCTGAAAGGTGAACAGAACGTGCTCCCAGTTGTTCGGGCACCACAAGGCCGCCGCCGACGTGCAGGTAGCCGTACGTTCCGCGCAAGACTGCGCCAATGCTGAGGCGAGCGCCCGCAGGAAGGACATGACTGGCGTTCCAGGCAATGGCGCTGCCGTCGATTGAGGCTTTCATCGGGGCACCGGTCAAGGCAATGCGGAGGTCTTCTGTGGCCTCGAACTCTCCACCCATGCCGACCATCTCAAGTGCTGCGAGGGTGTGGGATTGGGCAAGGAGCGCCGCACCTTCGGCAAGTGCCAGTCGATCCGCGGCGCCACCGCGGGACACGCCATATTCCAGCCAGCCGGGTCGGCCTGCGTCCTGAACGGTGCAGCCGGGGCCAATGCGCAAAACCTTGAGCGATCGGGTCATTTCAGCACCTCGGCCTTGGCGCCGCCCATCGGGTCGGCCCGCAGGTTGGTGATCTCCTCGGCGGTAGCGGGGGTGAATGCCACCTCGTCGCCGGGTCGGAGCACAAAGGGATTTGCGCTTTGCGGTTGAAACAATTGCACCGCTGTTTGTCCAACGTGCATCCAGCCAGTTGGCGTTGCGACCGAAAACAGCACCATTTGGCGAATGGCTACCGCCAACGCACCCTCTGGGATACGGTTGGTGAGTTGGCTTTGACGGGGAATATCCCAAGCCTCCGGCAGTTCACCGAGATAAGGCTGGCCCGGAGCAAACCCGATGGTCTGGACACGAACGCGGGCGGCAGCAAGCTGTGCAATCGCGTCTTCCGGGCTCAGCCCGGCGGCGCTGGCTGCCTGTTCCAGTTGAGGGGCGAGTTCAGATCCAAAAACTGCCGGAATGCGCCACAGGCGTCGGTTTTCCGGCAACGGAGCCGCGTACCAATCCTTTGACGCTAGAAGCCCCTCAAGCTTGTCCCGTAGGGCCCTGTGTTCCAGATGGAGCGGATCAAAACGAATGTAGGTTGAGACAAGGGACGTCGAGACCTCTTCGATGCCATCCCAGGTCAACCGTCCAAGCTCAGCTCGCAGTGCAAGAGCCGCGCGGTTCGCTGGCTCGCTCAATCGTTCGCCAAAACTGATGAGCATGCCATCTATCCCGACCGTGCGGATCAGTGGCGTGAAATCAGCAGGTTGTGTGTGCAGGTCAGTCATCGGCTCACATCTGTTCGGGCAGGTAGGTCACGATAGACGGGAAAAGAACGATGAGGACAAGGGCTGCAACCATCAGGAAAAAGAATGGCAACGCCGCGCGGGCAACAGTCAGGATATCGCGACCGGTCAGCGACTGCAGCACAAAGAGATTGAAGCCAACTGGTGGGGTAATCTGCGACATCTCAACCACGATCACCAGGAAAATACCGAACCAGAGCGGATCAATCCCCGCCTCAAGAACCATGGGCATGATGACAGACGCCGTGAGCACCACGACGGAAATTCCGTCAAGAAAACAGCCTAGCACGACAAAGAAGATCGTCAGTGCAGCCAGAAGCGTGAAGGTCGAGAGGTTGAGCGAGCCGATCCATTCCGCCAGCAAGCGGGGAATGCCGGTAAAACCCATCGCAACGGTCAGAAAGGACGCGCCGGCAAGGATGAAGGCAATCATGCAGGACGTCACTGTAGCGCCCATGAGACCGTCGACAAAGGTACGGCGGGTTAGGGATCCCGACTGCCTGGACAGCAGCAGCGCAAGCACAACACCAACCGCCGCTGCATCAGTGGGAGAGGCAATGCCTGCGTAAATCGATCCGATGACACCGGCAATCAGCAACATGACAGGGATCAGGCGACGTGTTCTGTTGAGCTTTTCACCAAAGCTCAGGCTGCTTTCTGTAGCGTCGCTCTGGGGAAGGGACTTGCGGTTGAGAAAGGCCCAGATGACGACATATCCAACAAAGAGCGAAACCAGCAGGACACCCGGCAACACTCCGGCGACGAACAGGCGGGCGATGGATTGTTCGGTGGCAACGCCATAGACGATCAGAATGATTGACGGCGGGATCAAAAGACCAAGTGTCGCTGAGCCCGCAAGGGTGCCAATCACCACTTTTTCCGGATACCCGCGGCGCGCCAGCTCGGGGATTGACAGTTTGCCAATGGTGGCCGCCGTCGCGGCGGAGGAGCCGGAAACCGCAGCAAAGATCCCGCAGGCAAAGATGTTCACATGCAGCAGTTGGCCGGGCAGGCGGTTCATCCACGGGGCCAGACCTGTAAACATGTCCTCTGATAGGCGCGAGCGAAACAGGATTTCTCCCATCCAGATGAACAAGGGCAATGCCGCCAGCGCCCAGGAATTGCTGTGGCCCCACATAGTGGTTGCCATCACCAGCCCCAAAGGCGCTTCGGTGAATAGGGCCATGGCGGCGAAACCGACACCAAGCAGGGCAAAAGCCACCCAAAGGCCCGCACCCAGAAAGAGAAACAGGAGAAAGAGAATGACAATGGAAAGCGCAGCAACCGACATCGGGAAATCCTATTCATTGAGGAGGTTTTCGCCTTTGCCCTGCCAGCTGGGCTCAGCGCCGCGCAGGACGCAGATCAGCTCATCTGCCAGCGCAATCGTCAGAATAATGAGGCCAAACGCCACCGGCAGTTGCGGAATCCAGAGCGGAACAGACACCATTCCAGAGCTGCGGTCGCCAAATTCGTGGGATTCCAGAACCAGCAGCCCCATGTACCAGCTTGCATAGCCAGCCATCACGAGGGCCAGGCAGATAACCGCGATCTCGCTGAGGCGGGCCATCGCTGCGGGCATCTTGTTGGTCAGGAGGCTCACCCGGATATGACCGCCGGCGCGCAGTGCATAGGCGAGCGCAAGAAAGCTTGACCCAGCAAGAAAGAACCCGGTGAAATCTGAATATGATGGGATCGTCAGGCCAACGCCCTGTCCTGTCATCGCAACCGAAATCTTGTCGGCGAGGTTCAGACAAACCTGTGCAAAGACGATAGCGACGATGGCAACGATGAAAGCTGCAGCCAAACCTCCGGCTGCTCTGTAGACGAAATCAAGCGCGGCGCGCATGGCAATCCCTCCCTGATAAATGACCGGGCGCCAAGGGCGCCCGGTACACATGCTTATTTGTTGTAAGCTTCCATCAGAGCTTCGCCGGCATCACCTGCCTTGTTTTGCCAGCCTTCCAGCATATGCGCACCGATCGCTTTCAGGCCTTCGATCAGCTCCGGAGAGGGCTGGGAGACAGTGATGCCGTTTTCGGCCAGAACCTTCACCTTTTCGCTGGTTTCGGCGCGGCTCATGTCCCAGCCCCGTGCTTCTGCGGCGGCTGCAGCATCCAACACGGCTTTCTGGGTTGCGTCGTCAAGACGGCGGAAGGCACGTTTGTTCACCACCACAATGTTCTTGGGGATCCAGGCCTGGATATCGGTGTAGTGGCTGAGAAAGTCCCATGCCTTGGAATTCACACCGGTAGACGGGGAGGTGATCATTGCTTCCACGCGACCGGTGCTGAACGCCTGGGGGATATCTGGCACTTCAACCTGGGTGGGTGCTGCGCCTGCGAGATTTGCGAATTCTTCAAGCGTCGCATTGTAGGTGCGGAACTTCAGGCCAGCCAGGTCTTCGATGCTGTTGATCTCTTTGGTGGTGTAGAGCCCCTGGGGCGGCCACGGTATAGCGTAAAGCGCCATCAAGCCCTGTTTGTCCAGAAGACCATCGATGACGTCTTTCTGCGCGGCCCAAAGACGTTCTGCATCATCATAGCTGGTGGCAAGGAAGGGCAGGGAGTCGACACCAAAGGCGGGATCGTCATTGGCCAAGAGGGACAGGAAGAATTCACCGATCGGAACCTGCCCGCTGCGCACTGCCTTGCTGATTTCGGGGTGTTTGAACAGCGAACCTGCAGAATGAACCTTGATCTCAAGTGCACCGTCAGTCGCCTTCGCGACATCCTCGGCGAAACCAGCGATGTTCACCGTGTGAAAGGTGGCGTCGGGGTAGGGCGTGGGCATGTCCCAAGTGGCGGCCTGAGCGGACATTGCCAGACCCGCGATTGCAGCGGTGGCCCCGCTGAACAAATGTGTAAGTTTCATAATGACCTCCATGTCAGTCAAATTAGTTGGTTCTTGTTTATTGACAGTTTGATTGCATAACGCTGACATTTTGTCAACGTTATGCAAGTGAGACGTTGGACCGGTCCACAGGATCGTGCCGAAATGGTGAAAATCCGTGCTTGAACTTGGCCTTACACTCCCGTCCAATGGATACGAAAGTAAAACGCCAACGTTTTATTGGCGAAAAAGGAGTCAAACTTGCCTGATACACCGCCTGATGGCCGCAGAATCGTATCCTCCCGTCACTTGGCGGAAGGCGAAGGCTGGGAACTCTCTGAATTGGAGTTCGGTCTGATTGTTGCCTACAACGCGTTTTCTCGATGGATGATCCGCTGCATGGCAGCGGCCGGGCAGGCCGACCTCAGCCCTCTGGACATCCTGATCCTGCATAATGTGAACCATCGCGGCAAAGACAAACGGCTCACGGACATCTGTTTCCTCCTTAATATCGAGGATACGCATACGGTGAACTATGGCCTGCGAAAGCTGTTGAAGGCTGGGCTCCTGGATTCTGAGAAACGCGGAAAGGAGGTGTTCTATCGCACCTCGCAAACCGGTGCGGATCTTTGCGACGCCTACCGTGATATTCGGCGCCAATGCCTGTTGGATGGTGGAATGGGGCCGGAACTGCCGGGCAAGGAGTTGCGCGCGCTGGCCCGCAGTCTGAGGTCATTGTCGGGGCAATATGACCAGGCCAGCCGTGCGGCGGCGTCTCTCTAACATCGAAGATGTCTATCGCCCTTGGATCTTTACCGAAAAACTGCGCCGCGCGCCTGCGGGCGGTTTGGGGAAGGGGCCGGCCCTGCGCACAAGCTGAACCGCGGCCTTATCCAAGGCTGCCGACCCAGAGGCCCGGGAAAGGCTGACTGATGTCAGCCCCCCGTTGGCCCCAATCGTAAATGAGATAAGAGCGACACCGCGGGATTTGACCCGCGGTTTTCCTGCCCGGGCCAGTTTGCGCATGACTTGCCCGGGATAGTTGCTGGCTGCGGCATTGCCCTGTGTCTGCGCCGCTGTGGCATCGGGTTGACCTCGACGGGTTGCCTTGGCTTCTGCCCGGCCGGATGTGTCGCCAGCCGTAGCAGACTGGGCACCGCCGCGTCGGCTCTGTTGTGGTTTGGTCGGGGCGGGTTGCGTCGTTGTGGGGGCCACCCTTGTCACTGCGGATTGTGGCGCGACTTTTTCTGCCGGCTTGGCCGTGTCTTGTTGGGGGGAGGGGCGCTGCGCCGCAACCGTTGGCGCTGTATCTGCAGACCGTGACGTGAGCCTTTGCACCGCGTGCGTGCGGTCGACAGTCGGCCTCGCAGATGGGTTTGCGATGGTGGGGCGGTGGGGTTGAACCAGCGGCTTTTCCTGTGCCGTGACGACTTTCGCGTCTAGCTGAGGGGGCGATGCACTGGCTGTGCCGACCACCATATCCTTGAATGCGGTGCCAAGGCGTACTTCGCTGCTGCCTTGCCCTGCCTCCATCAGAATTTCATCTTTCGCCGGGGCCAGCGTGTAGGCCAATACCCCATGTGCGGTCACGGCAAGGGCGACGGCAACTGTTTTTGCCGCACGTCTACGTCGCATCATCGCAGGCCCCTTTCGGAAACGATGAGGATTTTCTCGGCCCCCGCCTGACGCAATTTTTGGCCGATCCGGACCAGCTGGCTGGCAGCAAGATCGCGGTCCGGGACAATGCGGACAGTTGCCTGCATCTCAGCTGGCAGGCCAGTTAGGAAGCGGGCGGGGTCCGCAATGTTTTGCCCCATGTGGCTCAACCGGCCATCGGCATGGACCACGAGCGCATTTGGCGGCGGTGATGATGCCAAGTCTTCGGTATGGACCAGCTGCAGGTCTGCGTCCAAGGGGGGCGCAATGCGGCCGGCCACAAGAAAGAAGATGAGCATGAGAAACACGACATTGATCAGCGCAATGGTCGGTTCCCGGTGTTTTTTCTGCCGTTTCAGGATCATGACGTTTCAAGGACCGTAACACTCAGCCCCGTAATACCGTTCACCACAGCAAGAAAATCTGTCAGCCGCTGCGCAGTGACCCTGTTCCCGAGAGAGACAATTACGGAAAGCGTTTGCGCATTCTGTTGCTGCGGTTTCAACCGGTCCTTGAGGTCGCTCAACTCAGCATCGCGGCCATTTACCCGAAGCCCATCTGCCTGAAGCGAAACAAAAACTGGTCGGCGATCCTGCCGATTGTCGCCGCCTGCGGCAGCGGTCAGTTCGACTTCACCAAAGCGGGAAAAGGTTGATGACAGCATGAAAAACAGCAGAAGCAGAAAAATGACGTCAATCAACGATGTCATCGAAAGCGGACGCCTGCGTTTGGCCCTACGCATGGGCGTGATGTCGGATGGGGACAGTCACGTGCCGGATGTCACTGCGGGGCGCCAGAAACATCTGGATCGCCTTTTGGGCAAATACGCGGTCGGCATCCATCCGGCTCTCAAGAACGCTGAGCAACACAGCTGTCGGCATCGCGACGGCAAGGCCAATAGCTGTTGTCAGAAGCGCGACCCAGATCCCACCTGCCAGGATAGACGGATCAACCTGCGCCCCGGCCTCCTGCAAGGCCTGAAACGCTGTAATCATGCCCAAAACAGTTCCAAACAACCCTAAGAGCGGGGCCAGCTGTGCGACAGAATCCAACAGGCGAAAGCCCCGCTCAAGCCTTGCAAACCGGGTTTCAGCCTCGGCTTCCAGACGAGAAAACTCCGCTTCGCCGTCTACGGCCATTCCCATAACAGCTGCGAGATAGCTGGAGGATTTTTCGAGATGGCGGAGTGCATCGTCACGCTTGCCTTGGTCCCAATCTGTTGCAGCAAGATGGAGGTGATGGTGTTTCCCCACCCCGGCGGCAGCAAACTGCCAGAGCTTGTATAGAACCACTGATAGGACAATCACCGATAAACCGCAGAGCAGCAGAACGACTGGCCCACCAAGATCGTAGAGCGCCAGCAGAGGCGACAGTACATCCTCCATCATCCGAGCAGCTCCACGTCAGTGCGAGAGGTCAGGGAAAGCCCGCCGGTGCACATCTGATTGGGCAAGACGGTCTCGTCCGAGCCAAGACACGTTTCGGCACCATTGATCAGGACAGCCCCAAGATGCGCGCAATTCAGATTTGGCAGAACAAACTGGCGCACCCGTGGCCGCCCCGTCGGAAGGTCGGCAAAATCAAACAGCATCAGCCGATCAACGTGTTGATCGTTGTCCAGCAAGACGGTTTCGAAAACCACTTGTCCGATATCTGCAGAATGCGTGTTTTCAGCCAGAAAGCTGATCCGGCAACTGGTTTCGATGGTTTCGACCGAGTTGAGCTCAATGGAAAGCCCGGCATGTTTCTGTTCCGCGGCGCCAAGGTCCGGGGCCAGAGTGATCAGAGAGAGGATGAGTAAGTTCCAAGAATTTCGCATGCTGTCAGCCTGAGGTTTCATACAAACATCTGGCTGGGCAAAACCCATCGCTGGACGGCCAAACCCTATCAACGCCGGGCCGCAGGCGCAATACCTTATCAAAACACTTTGTTTTTCCAGCAGCGAACGAACTACCTTTCAGCAAGTTTGGTGGATTGTCGCAACTCGGTTTCGAATCCCCTCCCATCACATCGGAATCCAATAAGCAGGATTATGTAAATTCAGGCCGAGGCCTGATTCACATCCGACATTCCTTTCATCGCATCACAAATGGGTTCGCCATTGGTGTGTCAGAGGTATTGATCCAGGTGGTTTTGGTTCGTGTGTAGTCTTGAATGGCTTCAAGGCCTGCCTCTCTTCCGTAGCCAGATTGGCCATAGCCGCCAAATGGCGCGATGGGTGAGACTGCGCGATATGTGTTGACCCAGCAGATCCCCGCCTTGAGCCGAGATGACACGCGGTGAGCGCGCGCCAGGTTTTCGGTAAACACGCCGGAGCCGAGCCCAAATTCGGTCTCGTTCGCAAGGGCGATGGCCTCTTCTTCGGTGTCAAATGGCAAAAGCGACATGACAGGGCCGAACATTTCAACCTTCAGGGTTTCGATGTTCGGATTTGGGCATTCAACCAATGTCGGCGCCATGTAGTTCCCCGGGTGGTCCAGGCGTTCACCGCCAAAGCGGATCTTTGCGGCTTGCTCTTTCGCTGCGGCAAGGGTGGTTTCGATTTTTGCGATCTGGGCCCCTGTGCACAGCGGGCCAATATGGGTTCCTGCATCCAACGGATCACCCACGACAACAGACTGCATTTTTTCTTCGATCTTGGCGATGAGCGCCTCGAGGATCGGGCGATGGATCAATCCACGAGACCCGGCAACACAGCTTTGGCCCGAGGCCCCGAAATTACCCGCGATGAGCCCGTTGGCCGCGCCTTCCAGGTCTGCGTCATCAAAAACCAGGATGGGAGATTTGCCACCCAGTTCCAGTGTCGTCACGGCAAAATTCTCGGCTGAGTTGCGAACCACATGGCGGGCGGTTTCTGGTCCGCCAGTAAAGGCGATCCGGTCGACATCGGGGTGCCGTGTCAGTGGGATGGCGCAATTTTCCGCGTCGCCAGTGATGACAGAGACCACACCAGGCGGAAAGCCCGCCTGTTCGATCAGGCGCGCAAACTCCAGCATTGGTGCGGGGGCAATTTCAGAGGCTTTGAGCACCACAGTACAGCCCGCCGCCAATGCAGGACCGAGTTTTGTCGCGGTCAAGAACATCTGGGCGTTCCACGGAACAATCGCCACAACCACCCCAATCGGTTCACGACGGGTAAAGACGTGCATGTCCGGCTTGTCGATCGGCAATACTGCGCCTTCGATCTTGTCAGCAAGCCCTGCATAGTAGCGATAATAATCAGCCACATAGGCGGTTTGGCTGGCTGTTTCAGCAAGTAGCTTGCCGCTGTCCGTGGTTTCGATTTCTCCCAAACGGGCCGCGTTTTTCTCAACCAGATCAGCCAGACGGGACAGAAGTTTGCCACGGGCGGTCTGGCTGATGTCTCTCCATGCAGGATCAGACAACGCGCGGCGGGCTGCGGCAATTGCCCGGTCAACATCATCGGGCGCTGCGCAGGCGAAACTGGCCCAGTCCTCGCCCGTTGCGGGGTTCTGAGAGGTCATCACCTGACCTGCCGATCCTTCGGTCCAGATGCCATCAATGAACAGTTGAAAATGTGTCCGTTGGGTCATGGGGCGTCCTCACTGAAACTTGGGAATGACGGTGTCGATAAATCGGGCGAGAGACGCACGCTTGCGCTCAAAACTCATTCCGCTGTCGATCCAGTATGAAAATTCATCATAGCCCAGATCCTGATATCTCCGCAGCCGATCTGTGACCTGATCTGAGGTGCCAATGGTCAGATCTCTGGCAAGGTTCTTTGCAGCCATCAGGCCGTTCGCAGCAATATCGTCGTCGGTCAGCGGCTCTATCAATCCCTGACGCACGGGGCGTTTGTTTTGAAACCATGCGCCAAAGTAATTGTAGAAGCGAGACAGCTCATGCGCCGCCTGCCCGACATCTGCATCGTCCGCGCCGACATAGGTATGGTGAAGCAACATGATTTTGGGGCGCTTGCCATCGTGTTTTGCACAGGCCGCATTGAAGCGCCCCATCAGGGTTTCTATCTCTTCCTGCCCCTGCCAAAGGGGTGTCACCTGAATATTGAACCCGTTTTCCACGCCAAATTCATGGCTGTTGGGGTCGCGTGCAGCAATCCAAATTGGGGGGCCGTCTGATTGGACAGGCTTGGGCGCTGCGGTTGTTGACGGGAACTGAAAAAACTCTCCCTCATGGCTGCAATCACCTGCCCATAGTTTGGGCAACAGGGGCGCGATTTCACGCATTCTCTGCCCAGCTTCCCAAGGGTCCAGACCGGGATGCAGACGCTCGTATTCATAAGAATATGCACCACGCGCGATGCCAAGTTCGATCCGCCCGCCCGTCATCAGATCGGCAGCAGCGGCCTCTCCTGCCAGTTTGATCGGATGCCAGAACGGGGCGATCACCGTCCCGGTGCCCAACCGCACGTTTTTGGTATGATGAGACAGATCAACCAGTGACATCAGGGGGTTGGGCGCGATCGTAAAGTCCATCCCGTGGTGTTCTCCGGTCCAGACAGCGCGCATTCCTGCGTCATCGGCCATCTTGCAGAGTTCGATGAACTCCTCATAGAGGCGGTCCTGGGGTTGGTCGGCGCTGGTGCGCTCCATATGAGCAAAGAGAGAAAACTCCATCCATCAGGTCCTTTCTGAGAAACGGTGGACATCGCCGGTTTCGGCAGTGCCGAGATACAGGGAAAAATCCCCCTGACGGCTTTCTGTGGCAAAACGAGACATCATCGAGGTGATTGATGGCGTCGCAAAGGTTGCATCGGCCAGAGCGTTGAGCGGCACTGCCGTCAGACGACCCGCCCGCGAGGGAGGCTCTGACAGGGAGGCAAGGATGTAGACGAAATGGGCCTGCCCGCTGTCAAAGACGGAATAAGCGGCACCGAGTTGCGTGTTATACCCTGCCGTAGCGAGATGGCTGCGGAGCAAACCGCGAAGCTGCGACTGATCCTGTATTTCGATTTGTGGCGGTCGAAGACCTTCTGACGTGGCCTCGAGGTAAACCTTGCCCTCATGTTCGATGATGGCCCCGGCCAGCGTAGGCGCTTGGGTGGTTTCAAACGCCTTGCGCTCCAGTCCGATGCTGAAATAGCGACCGTTTGAATACCCCAATCCCGGCCCATCGCGGTGGTTGTAGGTTTCGACCTGCCCCAACAGAATCCCGTGATCGCCTGCATCGACAAGCTCGCGGGTTTTGCAGGAAAACTGAGCTACTGCACCGTCAATCAGGGGCACGCCGTTGGCGGCTAACCGGTATGGGGATCGTGCAAATCGATCTCCCTTGAAGCTTGCAAAAGTATTGGAGATTTCCTCCTGCCCTTCTGCCAAAACGCTGACCCCGAAGTAGTCGCAGGATGCGAAGTGATCGAACGTTGACAGGAACTTTCCGGGGCAGATAAGCAACAATGGTGGGTCCAGGGACACCGAAGAAAAAGAGTTCGCAGTAAATCCGACGGGCGTGCCCTGGGGATCAACCGTGGTGACAATCGTGACACCAGTCATAAATCGGCCAAAAGCCTGCCGCAGGTCACGCGGATCAATGGTGGTCATTGCCAGACCTCCTTGAGGAACTGAAACAGGGCTGCGTTGACGTCGCCCGGATGGGTCATCGGCATCATATGTGCGGCGCCTGCGACGATCTGAGCCCGTCCGCCGGGGCAAATTTCCGCCATGGTTTCGGCCATCGCGGGGGTCGAGTTTGGTTCCAACTGCCCTGTCATGAAAACCGCCGGGCACCGGATCCCGCTCAGATCGGATCGTGATGGTTTCTGGCTTTGTGCAAAGGCGGTGTAGGCCAGTTTATAGCCCATCGGCGACACCTCCGAGAGCCAGGTATGGCAGGCCTCGCGTTGAGGGGTCTGATCCGTTCCGAACCAGCGTTCCAGGGTCGGTGACGGATCTGCCGGCGTTTCGCCATCCAGTGCGGAGGCACGGTAGCAAACTGCAGAAGACGCCTCGCTGCTGCGTTCAAACACCGCGTTCAGGGCAACGAGCCCCTCGACCAGCTGGGGAAACCGTGTTGCCAGTTCGACAGCAATCATGGCCCCCATTGAATGGCCGACAATAACAGCGGGGTTATTCAGGCGTTGCAGAACATGACCCATGCGATCGGCATAATCCGAAAGTGTTTCGAGCCCCGCATCCAGCGGGCTTAGGCCGTGGCCCGGCATGTCCGGCGCTGTCAGCTGATAATGGGACGTCAGCGCATCAAGCTGCGCGCCCCAGGCCTCTGCCCGCAAGCCAACACCGTGCAGCAGCAAAACCGGTCGACCTGTGCCTGCCCGAACGGCCGCTAGCCCAGCGTATTCAGACCGCGGCCGGGTTGTCCACGTCATGACCCAACTCCTTGAGATCCTGATAGCGATCACCAATGCGGTGATGGGGTCTGCCGGTGGTGGCGGCGCCCAGCACAACCACGACTTCATCGTCACGCGGAGCATCTGGGACAGAGAACTGTATGGTCAGGTAGTGTGACCGTCGACCGGCATCATTCTTGTCCATCAATGGGACCATGATTGGTGCGTTGGCGGGCCCGCGGGTGTTGGTAAATGCCAGATAGGATTTTGCATCGACCGCCTGGCGGTAATGGTTGCCAAATCTCAGGGTATGGATGAGGCCAGAGGCGTGTTCTATTTCGCCATCCAAGCCTACAACAGCGGCTTTCCCGTAGGCTTCGATCGCTTGGCCGCTGCCAGCCAGGGCAATCATACGCTCGGTCATCAATTCACCGAGTACCGGCCCGTAGGCGTAAATCTCTGGGGTCAGATCCTCTACATACCTGCCAGCCCAAGGGTTTTTCAAAACCACCGCGACTGCGAACATGCGCCAGGGTGTTTTTGCCGGGCGAAAGCCCTCGATCAAGACTTCCTCGTCGTAGGTGACGATTTTTCGAATTTCCGGTTCCATGCTGCTTCTCCTGTCGCGCAAGAAGACGTTAGGAACAGGCGAATTTTTTGACAAACGAATGAATTATGTGCTTACCCATTAGCGATACTAATGGCTGAGTTGCGCAATGAGTAAATATCTTCCTCCATTGACTTGGTTTCGCTCTTTCGAGGCGGCTGCACGGACGCTCAGTTTTACTGCAGCGGCAGAAGAAATCGGGCTCACGCAATCTGCTGTCAGCCAACAGGTCAAATCCCTGGAAATGCGATTGGGGGTCGATTTGTTTGTGCGTCGAACACGTGGCCTTGCCTTGACAGACGCCGGACGCAAACTGTTGCCAGAGGTTGGCAGCGCGCTTGAGATGCTTTCGGGGGCTGCCGCCAGATTTGACATCGGCGCGGCGGGCGATCTCCTGACCGTTGCGACTTCGGTCAGTATTGCACAATGGGTCATCGCCCCTAACCTGGCAGCCTTCAAAACGCAGAACCCTGAGATCAGGTTGCGGATCCTCAGCGCAATCTGGCCTGATGATTTTCACGCCTCCCGTGCGGATGTGCAAATTCGGTTCGGCTCAGAGAAGCAGGTAGGCGCGGGATCTCAGCGCTTGTTGCCGGATCACCTGATTGCCGTGAAATCGCCAAGCCTAGAGACTGATTTCGAATCCTGCCCGCTGATCGAAACCGTGGGAACATCCAACGGCTGGGCGACTTGGGGCGAAGCAAACGGCCCCGTCCAAGAGCCGGCGGTCTTTGCAGATACATATGGGATGGCCCTGCAATTGGCCGTCCATGGCAACGGCGTCGCCTTGGTGAGTGAGCTTGTCGCCAAACACGCGGTCACATCCGGGTTGGTGGTGCAGGCCCATCCCGGTCAGATCGAGAGCAAAGAGGGCTACTTCTTGTCTATCAATGAGGAGTTGCCGGCGGCTTGTGTCTTTCGCGATTGGCTAAGGACGCAGCTTGCTGCGGGATGAAACCGGGACTGATGGCCCCGGTTTCCTTTTTATTCTTACGTCAGAATGATTTGGTCACAGACACCTTGAAGGTGCGGCCCGGTGCCTTGCGGCTGGCAGAGGACAAATGGCCAACGTAATCCTCGTCCAACAGGTTTTCGATCCCTGCGCGGAACTCCGTCCCTGTCAGCACACCCTCTTGCGGGCGCCATGTCGCGCGGAGATTGTGAACGGTGACATCTGCCAGGTCGTTGCGCAGAGCATCCCGGCGATTCGCCGAGTGCACCATCTCCCAGCTCAGATCCAGCCAGTTGTCCCACTTCTTCCCAACGGTCAGCTGCAAGCGATCCGCTGCAGTGTTGCGCCAGACTGCGGATGTCCCGTCTGGATTGAACTCGGTTCCGTCAGCGCGGTGCCCTGCAAAATCAACATATGTTCCATTGGCCATCCCGTAAGAGGCCTCTAGTTCGAACCCCTTTGACTGAACGTCTCGCAGCTCGAGACTGGTTGATCCCGAAACCGTATAGCTGGTGATATCGTAAAGATCCGTGTCGTAGTAGTTCCCCCGCACCGTCAGGCTGTCGCCAGCTGCAAAGACATCAGTCCCCGTGTATTCAGCGCCGATTTCATATGTGCGGGATTTCTCCGACTGGTTAATCCGACGTTGGGCCGTTGCACTGGTGCCCAGGTCATCAATAATCGGAAGACCTTCGGTGTAAGCCGCGCTGCCAAAGACCGACAGACCATTGCCAAAGTCGTAGGCCAAGGCAAGTCCACCCATGAGCGCATCACTGTCATATGAATTCGGAACACCGGCCAGCGCAGTCGCGCTGTCGATCTTGGAGCTTTCGTAACGAATGGCGGGGGTCACGGTGAATTGCCCTATCGACATTTCGTCGATAACAAACAAGGCCATGCGATCATTCGTGCCACCCGGCGCGCCGGCGGCTGTGTTATCTGCCCGTTCCCGTCGTTGGATTTCGAAACCAGCGAGTAGATCATGGGATACGGTGCCGGTTTCAAAAATCGACCGGTTGGTGATCGTAAGCTTGGTCGTCTCATAGCGCTGGTCTGCATTCACGGTCCCCACGAGGAAGGGGAAACTGGGCGTGCCTTCCAGCGGTGAAGAGCCGGGGACATAGTCATACTCGATTTTTTGGTCTGCATAGGAGAGATTGGCGCGCAGATCGATCAGATCATTTCCAGGAGCAAAGCGATACTCGAGGACCGTTTGCTGGGTATCGGTCAGGCGGTCGACATTCCCAAAGCTGCCGCCGTCCGTCGCAAACTGATCGTAGGGAACATCCTTGTCGTCTGCCTCAGTTCGCGAATGGCTAAGGGTAATCGAATGGGCATTTGAATCACCAAAAGTGAACTTGCCTTTTGCCAGATAAGACGGCGTTCGAAACGCGCTGTTGCCGATGGTGGTGCCGTCACCTGCCTCCAGATCTCCCTGATCACGCAGCGAATAATTCAGCAAGAATTCCGTCTGCTCAGTTGGCATCCAGGCGAGATTGGTCGATGTGACCCACCCGCCACCGTTGGAACTGTACTCAAATGTCTGCGATCCACCGAAACCCGGCACCCCTCCGGTGAAGTCGGAGGCGTCTTTGGTTTCCAGCTTTACCACGCCGCCCACAATACCAGAGCCATAGGCGAAACTGCCAATGGTCCCGCGCAGCACCTCGACCTCACGGTAGAGCAGCGGATCCGTAAACAGCTGGGTTCCGATGCGATAGAGCTCTTCTGAACCGACGCTTGCACCATCGACCTGCACCGCGATTTTCTGGTCTGATCCAAAGGTCGTGTTGGCCCCGAAGCCACGAATGTTGATCCCCGACCCTTGTGGAGTGGTGCCGTTCACCAGCGATACGCCTGGAACAGAGTCAATCAGTTGGGCGACGGTGCTCGCCTGCCTGTCCTGAATTTCCTCTTCGTCCACGACTGTGCGAGGCAGTGCAGTTCCAAATGTCAGATCCCGCTTGCCAGCCGTTAGAATGAGAGTTCCAAGAAATCCGGGATCTTCCTGAGCGGCAACAGGGGCCGCTAGCGCCACGCCAAGCGGGACACACACAAGCGCGGTGGTTCCGCGCAAAAGAGGGGTAAGCATTTCGCCATCCTTGTTTTTTAGGGGGGCCACAACTGGCAAAGGCTGGCGAGGCTGATCGTCGTTTTGCGATATCTGTATCGCGACGGGTTGCAGCGATACTTTAAGCATACTAAAACAGTCAAGTAATTTAAGACAGCCATGCTCCCCTTCGTCAGAGCCAGCCATCCGACCTGTTCAGATCTGAGAGGATGCCATGCTCGACCGAGCCACCCCAACACCCGAAGAAATCCGTGCCTTTGTGCAGGACCATCCCAATTTGCGCGCCCGCGACATTGCGCAGAAACTCTCAATCGCCGAAGCGCAGCTGGTGGCCGCGGGCGTAGGGATCAATGCGACGCGGATTGCTCCGCACCCTGATGGCATCATTGCCGCTGCTGAACAGCTGGGCGAGGTCATGGCGTTGACGCGGGTTGGTGATTGTGTCCACGAAAAAGTCGGAGAATACGGGAATTATCATCCGGGCGAACATGCCGCGATGACCCTGACAGAGGAGATCGACCTGCGGATCTTCCCACGCCATTGGGTGCATGCCTACGCCGTCGAAACCCTATCCGACGCCGGCCCCAAACGGTCTCTGCAGGTTTTTGACGCAGCTGGCGATGCCGTTCACAAGATACACCTGCGAGAGACATCCCGGCAGGAAATGTGGCCAGAACTGATCGCAGGGCTGGCGATGGCAGACCAGTCCGCCGGGCAGGAGGTCACAGAGCGCGCTCCGAGCGAACCGCCAAAGTCCCGACCCGAGAAAACAGATGTGCTGCGACACGAGTGGTCAAGAATGACCGACACCCACCAGTTTCTGCGCCTGTGTTCCAAGTTGAAGATGAACCGCCTTGGCGCGTATCGTGTGGCTGGTGCGCCGTTTGTGCGCGCGCTGGATCCCGGAGCCGCGAATGCCATGCTGATGGCCGTTCGGGACGCAGGCATCAACATCATGTTTTTCGTGGGCAACCGTGGCTGCATCCAGATCCATACCGGTCCAATCCAGAACTTGCGCCCCATGGGCCCGTGGCAGAATGTCATGGATGAACGGTTCAACCTTCACTTGCGCTTGGACACCGTTGCCGAGGTCTGGGCGGTTGAAAAGCCAACACAACGTGGCCCTGCACTATCTGTCGAAGCATTTGACGCCGAAGGTGGATTGATCTTCCAGGTCTTTGGCGTTGGCAAGGAAGGCCAAGACAGTCGGGAAGACTGGGGCCGGATCGTGGCGGCGCTGCCTGACCTGCAGGAGGGGGCAGCATGACACCGCTGCGCGATAACTTTGCCTTTTTCGCTACGGTGCTGAGCCTTTGCCTTGGACTGGCTTTCGCCGTTTCAGTCAATCGGCTGCATGCGAAAGCTGGCAGCGAGGAACAAGCTGATGTTCTGTCGATCGGCGGGTCTGTCACAGAAATCGTGGTTGCGTTGGGCCAGCAACACCGCTTGAAAGCCCGCGACACGACTTCGGTCTATCCTGAAGACATCACTGCGCTGCCTGATGTGGGCTACATGCGCGCCTTATCGTCAGAGGGCATCCTCTCGGTTGCGCCCGGCTTGATCCTGTCAGAGGAAGGCGCAGGCCCGCCCGAAGCGCTGGATGTGATCCGTGGCGCTGACATCTCGTTTGTCGAAATTCCGTCTGCCGTGGATGGCGACGGAATTGCCGCCAAGATCATGGCTGTTGCAAAGGCCCTGGATGTTCCCGAGCGTGGCGAAACGCTCGCCGCAGAAGTGAGAGAAAGCCTTGCTGCGGCGGAAAAGCAGGCAAAAACAGCCAGCGACAACGCACATCGTGTCATGTTTGTCCTGTCCGCGCAGGACGGCAGGATCGTTGCAGCAGGGCAAAACACCGAAGCTGACGCCATCATCCGCATGGCCGGCGGGATCAATGCCGTGACAGATGTATCTGGATACAAACAACTCTCTGACGAGGCCATCGGCCTTGCATCCCCCGATGTCGTTCTGATGATGGATCGCAGGGGCAATCATGCGATCAGCGATGAAGCCCTGCTGGAGCTGCCTGCCATGCGTTTGACGCCAGCGGCCAGAACGCGATCGATCATCAGAATGAATGGCCTATTGCTCTTGGGGTTTGGGCCCCGCACCGCAGAGGCGGTCACTGAACTGCATCGTCAGCTGTATGCGGATGGATCCTGAGCGATGGTGGCAACAACCGACATTCCAATCGTCTCTCGGGACAGATTTCCAAAAGCACGCGCCCTGCATGTGATCTTGGCAGTGATCTTGTTGATGTCAGCGGCCGTCAGTCTTGAAACCGGGGCAACCGAGGTTCGGCTCAGCACTCTTGTCAGCAAAGCACTGGCCGGCACGCCGTTTAGCCAGATTGAAACAGTCGTTATGCTGGATATCCGTCTGCCGAGGCTGATGATGGGGATCCTTGTGGGCGCGGCACTTGCCGTGTCTGGTGCTGCAATGCAGGGTCTGTTCCGCAATCCGCTTGCCGACCCCGGCATCGTTGGCGTCGGCGCGGGCGCCGGTCTGGGTGCCATTATCGCGATCGTGCTTGGGGGATTTCTTCCTGCTGCGTTGCAAAGTTTGGCAGGCAGGCATTTAATTCCGATAGCCGCATTCCTTGGTGGCTGGGGATCAACCCTGCTGCTGTATCGGGTTTCAACCCGTCAGGGTCGAACATCGGTCGCGACGATGCTGCTTGCAGGCATTGCACTTGGTGCACTGGCGGGTGCTCTCTCCGGTGTACTGGTGTACATAGCGGATGATCAGCAGCTTCGCGATCTGACCTTCTGGGGGCTGGGCTCGCTTGCTGGGGCGAGCTGGACCAAAGTCACAGCCGCAGCACCCCTGATCGCCTTGTCCATCGGGCTGGCGTTCATGCTGGGACGTGGGCTGAACGGGCTAGCCCTGGGCGAGGCGACCGCTGGCCATATCGGCTTGAATGTCGAACGTCTGAAGTCGCTCACCATCCTGTCCGTGGCGGGTGCAACGGGCGCCGCGGTCGCGGTGTCCGGGGGAATAGGATTTATCGGCATTGTCGTACCGCATCTGTTGCGATTGGCGTCGGGGCCTGATCACCGCACGCTTCTGATTAATGCGGCCCTGCTCGGAGCCAGTTTGCTGGTTCTTGCCGATGTGATTTCGCGAACGATCATCGCCCCCGCAGAGCTCCCTATTGGCATCGTCACCGCTGTTATGGGAGCACCGGTTTTCCTTTGGATCCTTCTCAAACGCCGCGGCATGGTGGACCTATGACCCTGATTGCAGACAATATTCGCGTCACCTACGGCGCACGCACAGCGCTGAACGGTGTCGACCTGCGCGCCGAAGCAGGAGAGCTGACCGCAATTGTCGGCCCCAATGGATCTGGCAAATCCACCCTTTTGGGAGCGATCACCGCGACGCTGCCCTATACCGGTCGTGTGACCTTGAATGGCTGTGATATCCAGAAACAGAAACCCTGGCAGCTCGCGGCCCAACGTGCGGTATTACCGCAAGCCTCGCAGCTTGCCTTTCCATTTACTGTTATCGAGGTCGTGCGTCTCGGGCTTCAGGCAGGCAGCGGGGCAACGGATGACAGCATCCCGATGCGAGCACTAAGCCGCGTCGGGCTTTCCCATTATGCGGAACGGACTTTTCAAGAGCTTTCCGGAGGAGAGGCTCAACGCGTCATGCTGGCACGGGTGCTCGCTCAGATCTGGAAGCCGGTGGAGGATGGGCAACCTCGTTGGCTGTTGCTGGACGAGCCCGTTTCAAGCCTCGACATCGCGCATCAGTTACAGGTGATGGAACTGGCAAGAGAGTTTGCCGAACAGGGGGGCGGAGTCATTGCCGTCATGCATGACCTGAACCTCACCGCCATGTACGCACAGAAAATCGCGGTTCTCTCGCGGGGAGAGTGTTTGGCATCCGGCTCCCCACGGGAGGTTTTGACCGATGGTGTCCTATCGTGCGCCTATGGTTGCACCTTGCGGGTCTCGGCTCCCGTTCCTGCGAATGTGCCCTATATTCTTCCACATGCAGCCAGTGCCTGATCGGAGCTCTTTCATGTCATTGAAATCAAACCCTCTTATTCTCGCGGCTGCTTGTGCCATGACGGTGGCCCCGGCGCGAGCAGATCATCTTGGTAACGGGGTGTTTGTTCCCGAGGCAGAAATTGTCATTCTCGGAGAGGTTCACGACAATCCCGATGCCCACAAGGAACAGGCCAATGCAATTGCCGCCTTGCGCCCGACCGCCGTGGTTTTTGAAATGCTCACCCCAGAAGAGGGCATGAAGGCCAATCAAGATCCCGGCGCCATCGCCGGTATCTGGGCCAAGAGTGACTGGCCGGATTTCGCCCTTTATGCACCGATCTTTGCGGCACTCGACAGCGCCAAGATCATAGGGGCCGCAGCCCCACGGGAGAGCATTCGTTCTGTCTACACGGACGGATCGGCTGCACTGTTTGGCCAAGAGGCGGAACAATACGGCCTGACAGAGCCATTGGACCCAATGCAGCAAGCTGCCCGCGAAACGATGCAATTCGAAGCCCACTGCAAAGCGATGCCGTTGGAGATGATGGCAGGAATGGTAGACATACAACGATACCGCGATGCCCTGTTTGCCCGCGCGGCCGTTGACGCGCTGAACCGTTTTGGCCCCCCGATTGCCGTTGTCGCGGGCAATGGTCATGCCAGAACAGACTGGGGCATTCCCGCTGTCTTGGCCCGCGCAGCCCCCGGTGTTGCTGTCAAATCAATTGGCTTTGTCGAGGCCGATGGCGGCATGCCTTTTGATCACACACATATTGTCCCACCAGCAAACCGCAGCGACCCGTGCGACACGTTCAAAAGCGACTAGAGGCGCGGCTCGATCACTCTCGCGATCTCTTGGGCGATTTTTCGGGATCCCGCCAGAGAAGGGTGAACCCGGTCCCTGTCGAACAAGCGCAGGTCATCCGGGTCAAAAACAGTATCTAGGTCAAGCACGACAACTCCAGGATCTGCCAAAGCCATGCGCTGCAGGCGGTTCTGAAATGTCTGATAGAGCGTGTCGCACCTCGTGCCGGCAAACCGAGGGGCAGTGTAGTAGTCCAGCCATAGAACCTGGGCCCCTCTTGATCGCAGTTGGGTCACCAGTTCGGGGATATCCCCACGGGTGCCATCCTCTGAAACCAACCCTCGCAGTGCTGGGAGACAGCCAGAGCATCCACATGCCCGCCCAAGATCATTCGCCCCACCATTCAAGACAATCCAATCTGCCCGCACGTTTGCGAGCTGATTGGCAATATTAAGAGGGCCCTGCCCGCCAGACACTCTGGCGAAGGCCAGAGACACATCGCCCACCTGCTCCCCCAGACGGGGTTCGAGCTGCTGCGCAACTGCGCCGCCCTGACTGCGGTTCCAGGCCATTATTGAATCCCCCGCGATGACAATACGGGCATTGTCAGGCACCGCGCGCCCGCAGGCTGCCACCAGGAGAAAAAGAACAAACCATAGCTTCATCAGCATGAGCTAATGCAGCCATGCCTTCGTTCAACATTCAGCGTCGGTTCAAACCACCACAGCCCCCGCTCGGGATTTGATATCGCTGGGTGATGCGCCGAATTTTCGGGAAAACTCCCTGCTAAACTGGGTCGGGCTTTCATAGCCCACATCATAGGCCGCACCAGCAACCGAAACCCCGCCTGACAAGAGAAGCTGACGGGCTTCCAGCAAGCGCAGATCTTTTTGATACTGTAGCGGAGTGGTGGCGGTTACGGCTTTGAAATGCTCATGGAATGCCGACGGGCTCATTCCTGCAAAGGCTGCCAGATCTGCGACCGCGATGCTCTCGCGGAAATCACTGCGCAGCACGGCAATCGCTTTTGAGATACGGCTTGCTGGGCTGTCCTGACGCAGCAACTGCCGCAACATTCTGCCGTGCCCTGCCCGCAGCAGACGAAAGTGGATCTCTCGCAGGACAAGTGGCGCCAGCGCCTTGGCCTCAACGGGATCGCGTGACAGGCGAAACAATCGTGAAACCGCGTCAATCAAGGCCCTGTCGGACACATCTGCATCGACCGAGTGACCCGCCGCGCTGTTTTCTTCCAGGCCGCCGATTTCATCGGCCATGCTGCGAAGGATGCTCATATCCAGGTGCAATGCCAATGCCGTGTAGGGTTGCTGGGGGCTGGCCTGAATGACAGCCGCCTCCAGCGCCACGGCATGGCTCACAATCAAGGTATCTCCCGCACTGTAGCGCACGACGCGGTTTCTCGCGTGTGCCTCCTTTGCCCCTTGCAGCACCAGACACATGATCGGCTCATAGAAAGTGGCGGAACATTCGGTCGTCTGCGTATTGCTGATTGCGATGAACCCGTCGATCCCCGTGGGGCAGGCCTCTCCCATTTCGCCGTTGGTCTGCACAAATTCAAAAACGTCGCGAACAAGATCGTCTGGAACCATCCACCTTACCTCTCCTGAGCCCATGGAGAACCTAGCGCCGTTCCCGCGAACACGGAACGGCTACAAGCTGCCGATTGGAGGATTAGGCAGACCATTCGGAGAATAAGGCACGGACGTTCTCACGGGCTGATCTATATCTAATGCCAACCACGGTGCTGACGCCACTGGTGTGCCCTAAGACCGGGAAGGGCCCCACACCGTACCAAACAGCACCCCATCACCAGCCAACAGGGAGACCTTTAGCTATGGCGATCTCAATTAACATCAACGGAGAACAGCGAGATGTGGACGCCGAACCTGGCACCCCACTCCTTTGGGTCATTCGTGACGAGCTCAAGCTCACAGGGACGAAATTCGGCTGTGGTGTTGCCTCCTGCGGGGCGTGCACCGTCCATCTGAACGGTGAACCCGTGCGATCCTGCCAAACCTATATCGAAGATGTGGAAGACGCAGAGATCACAACCATCGAAAAGATGGCAGAGGACAGGGTTGGCGCCGCAGTTCAACAAGCGTGGCTTGAGCTGGATGTCGTGCAATGCGGCTACTGCCAATCCGGACAGATCATGAGTGCCGTTGGCCTGCTGCGCGAAAACGCCAAGCCCACCGCAGAAGACGTCGATGAGTACATGTATGGCAACGCCTGCCGGTGCGCGACCTACCAGCGCATCCGTGCTGGCGTTTTGCGTGCAGCAGAAATTCTGGAGGCTTAAACGATGACAACGCAACTATCACGTCGTGGTTTTCTGAAAACCGCCGCTGCTGCAGGCGCCGTCCTTTATGTCGGTGTCCAGGCCGATGGGGCGATGGCGGCCTCAAAATCTGCCGACGCATTGCTCAACCCTTTTGTGAAGATTGACAGCGATGGAAATGTCATCGCTATCGTCAAGCACTTTGAAATGGGGCAAGGCCCTGCAACCGGCCTCACCACGCTTGTCGCAGAAGAGTTGGGGGTGAGCATGGATCAGATCAGCTATGAGTTCGCGCCATCTGACGCTTCGGTCTATAACAACCTCCTGTTTGGCCCCTTTCAGGGGACAGGAGGCTCAACTGCGATGGCAAACTCCTGGATGCAGTATCGCACCGCCGGCGCCAATGCCCGTGAAATGTTGATCAAAGCCGCCGCGCGCGACTGGGGTATCGACGCTGCTGAACTTGATATCCAGAACGGTCAGATCATCGGCGCTGGAAACGCTGCCCCACTGGGCGAGTTTGTGACCGCAGCTGCAGATTTCGCACCCTCTGAAACGCCCCGTTTGCGAGATCCGTCAGAGTGGAAAATCATCGGCAAAGCCAGCACCAGGCGCAAAGACAGCCCGATCAAGATCAATGGCGAAGCCAAGTTTGCGATGGATGTCCAGCTTGACAATCAGATGGTGGTGATGATCAAGCGAACCCCGCAACGCGGCGGTACTGTTGCAAGTTTCGATGACAGCGCAGCCCGTGAGGTGAAAGGCTTCATCATGGCGCAGACACTGCCGACCAATCATGGTGTGGCAGTTTATGCCGAAACTACTTGGGCCGCGATGCAGGCTCGCAATGCACTGAATGTGGATTGGGATCTGTCCGCCGCCGAAAACAGGTCATCGCAAGACATCCGAGATGAGATCATGGCAGCGTTGGACGCTGATCCGGTTTTCAATGTGAACCAGGCAGATCTGGCATCAGTGCGCAGCACTGTCGACGGCGCGGCCAAAGTTGTCGAGAAAACCTTCTACTTCCCGCTGCTTGCCCATGCGCCGATGGAGCCGCTCAACTGTACGATTGAACAAACGGAGGAAGGCGACATCGTCTTGCATGATGGCGCGCAGATGCCGACCGGGCCGCATATGGCCTACCAGCAGATCTTTGGGCTGCCTGCGGACAAAATCCACATCAACACAATGCTGGCCGGCGGGTCTTTTGGTCGCCGCGCTACACCGGATGCAGATTACCAGGTAGAGGCGGGTCTGGCCTTTGTCATGACTGACCGATCACGCCCGGTCAAACTGGTCTGGGACCGCGAAGATGACATCCGGGGCGGGTACTATCGCCCCGCTTTCGGCCACAAGGTGCGCGTTGGACTGGACGAAGCCGGCACAATCGTTGGCTGGGAACATCAGGTCGCGGGGCAGTCGATCATGAAGGGCACATCCTTTGAAGGGTTTGCCGTACGCGATGGTATCGACCATTCCTCTGTCGAGGGTATCGCAGACAGCCCCTACACCATTCCGGGCCAGGCGCTTGGCCTTACCGATACGGAGAAAGCCACATCGGTTCTGTGGTGGCGGTCTGTTGGCCACACACACACCGCCTACGTGATGGAAGTGATGATGGATTTGGCCGCGCGTGCCGCGGGCAAGGATCCTGTCGAATTCCGTCTGGCTTACCTGACAGGAGAAGGTGACGCCGAGCGAAAGGCCGGCGCGCTGAAACTTGCCGCCGAAAAGGCAGGATGGGGCAAGGCCGCACCTGGCCGGGTGCAGGGCATTGCCGTTCACAAATCCTTTGGCTCCTACGTTGCCGAGGTGGTGGAACTTTCTGGCAATCTGGACGATGGGATTGTGATCGAAAAGGTCACCGCTGCCGTGGACTGCGGCATTGCGGTGAACCCTGACGTGATCAAGGCCCAGATCGAGGGTGGCATCGGCTATGGCATTGGTCATGCGATGCGCGACCAGATCACCTTGGACGGCGGTGCTGTCGAGCAGTCAAACTTTCCCGACTACGAGCCACTGAGGATTTCCGATATCAAAGAGATCGAAACCCATATCGTGGCCTCGGCTGAGGCGCCGACCGGTATTGGTGAGCCGGGAACGCCGCCGTCCGCACCCGCACTGGCGAACGCCATCGCGCAGTTGGATGTCGTCGTTGCTGAACTGCCGATGGCAGAAAACGGCGTTTCCTTCGCCTGACAAAAGCAACCGCAGCACGGGATGCCCTGTGCTGCGGTTTTTTTGTTGGTTCATTCCAGCACTCTAGACGACCTCCTCGCGGCCCAGATCACTGCCCGAAGCGTTCACGTCACCAGAAAGCCATCAAAACAGGAAGAATGCCCTCGCAGTTTGGAACGACTGCGTTTTCAGCAGTGTGACGGGCGGGTTGCTCAGGCCCGGCGCACTGCCTGAGTTTGACTGCCCAGCCCCTCGATCCCGAGGCGCATGGTTTCTCCGCCTTTCAGATAGACGGGTGGGGTTTGCCCCATGCCGACCCCGGGTGGCGTGCCAGTGGAAATGATGTCTCCTGGCTGCAGGCTCATGAACTGGCTGCAATAGGATATGAGATGCGGCACCTTGTAGACCATCGTCGCGGTAGATCCGTCCTGATACCGTTTGCCATCAACATCCAGCCACATGTGTAGGCCGTTGTAATCCTCCACCTCGTCTGGTGTGACGAGCCAGGGGCCAATCGGTCCAAAGGTATCATTCCCCTTGCCCTTGTCCCAAGTGCCCGCACGATTGAGCTGATAGTCACGCTCTGAAATATCATTGACGACACAGAACCCTGCGACATGGCTCAAGGCGTCGGCCTCATCAATATACTTCCCGCCCCTGCCGATCACGATGCCCAGTTCGACCTCCCAATCGGTTTTCTCTGACCCTCGCGGGATCTCGACGGCGTCATCTGGCCCGCAAATGGCTGAGGTCCATTTGCCAAAGATCACTGGCTCTGGCGGAATATCCATCCCCGCTTCTTCTGCATGGTCTGCATAGTTCAATCCAATACAGATGAACTTGCCAGTTCGCCCTACACAGGGGCCAAGGCGAAGATCTTCCTGAGGGGTGCCCGCCACCACTGGGAGGGTCGAAACATCAAGCGCACGAAGTTCGGTCATCCTTTCTGGCAGAAGAGTATCACCTGCAATATCAGTGACATGCGCGGAAAGATCGCGTACCCGCCCCTCTGCATCCAATACCCCGGGCTTCTCCGCACCTGGTGCCCCAAATCGCAGCAGTTTCATAACGTCCCTCTCTCAAACCAGCGTCCAGACGCTCTGACCGTACAGATATCCAGTTGGTGGAAAAGGCAAAAATTACCGGCTTGGTTGGCTCTGGCCGTCTAGCGGCGCATGGGCTGCCAAAAGAGCATCAAGCGCGGTCTTTACCTTGTCCGCAGCCGCCGGATCAGGACCATCGTGCCGCAGGGCAGCGCGCAAGTAGACGCCGTCAATCAACGCGGAGAGGACTGGCTCCACCTCCTGCGGTTGTTGGCAGACAAAACGGAGATCATGCAGAAGGTTGCTGCGCAACCGCTGCTGATAGGTTCGCAGCAAATGTCGCGCTTCCGGATTGCTTTGGGCCAGCGCATAAAAACTCAGCCAGGCAGAGGTTTTGCGTCGGTCAAAAACGTGATCCTCAAAGTTGGCCGCGATAATCGCGCAAAGTCGCTGATAAGGCGTCTCGGCCTTACGCAAGCCGGCCGCAACCCGTTGGGAAAACACCGCAAGAATGTGGCGCATCGCAGCAATCAGCATCTGATCCTTACTGCCGAAATAGTGATGCGCCAAACCGCTGCTCATTCCCGCGCGTCGGGCGATGCTGGAAACGGTTACATCCAGCGATCCTGCCTCTCCGATCTCGTCAATGACCGCACCGATCAGATCCGCGCGGCGTTTTGGCTCCATTCCTTGTTTTGGCATTGCACACCCTCCGTCGCCGTTTGTCAGCCCCCTCGCGGGAAGCGCGCGTTTTCTTCGACCACATTCAGGTCCATATGGTTGCGCATATACCGTTCGCTCGCCTTTTGCAGCGGTTGATAGTCCCAAGGGAAATAACCACCTTCGCGCAGCGCCTCATATACGATCCAACGACGCGCCTGGCTCTCACGAACGTCAGCGTCAAATCGGTCCAAATCCCATCTCTCATCTGCCATCGATTTGAGTTGATCCAGAGTGTCACGATAAACTGGATCTTTCGCCAGGTTGTTCAGCTCGTGCGGATCCGCCTCCAGATCAAAGAGCTGATCCGGATCAAGTGTGCACAGGTTCAGCTTCCAACGGCCCAATCGCAAAGATACCATCGGCGCATAAGAGGCCTCAGCAGCGTATTCCATCGCGACCGGTGTGCTGCGGACACCACCCTGACCAAGCGGCACCAGTGTTTCGCCAGATGTCCAGGGCATCACCTCTTCCATACTGACACCGGCCAGATCACATAACGTTGGGCAAACATCGATGTTGGACACCGGTGTTTCCACCAGGCCAGGGGCCATTTGCGGTGCACAAACCATCAAGGGCACGCGCGCAGACCCTTCATAAAAGCTCATCTTGAACCAAAGACCGCGCTCTCCCAGCATGTCGCCGTGATCGGAAACAAACAGGATGATTGCCTCCTGCCGGGTGTTTTCCAGCGCCTCCATCACCTCTCCGATCTTGTCGTCCAGATAGGAAATATTGGCAAAATACGCCCTGCGGGAACGGCGGATATCTTCTTCTGTAATGGTGAAGTTTCGCCAGTCGTTGGCGTCAAAGATCCGCTTTGCATGGGGGTCATGATTGTCATAGCCAAGATCTGCCACCTCTGGCAGCAAATGATCGCAGTCCTCGTACAGATCCCAGTACTTCTTGCGCGCCACATAGGGGTCATGGGGATGGGTAAAGGAGACGGTCAATGCCCACGGACGATCATCCTTGCCACGGGCTAGATCATAGATCTTTTGGGTGGCGTGAAAGGCAACTTCGTCATCAAATTCCATCTGGTTTGAGATTTCCGCAACTCCCGCTCCGGTGACAGAGCCCATGTTGTGGTACCACCAGTCAATCCGCTCTCCTGGCTTGCGATAATCCGGTGTCCAGCCAAAATCAGGCGGGTAGATGTCGGTGGTCAACCTGTCCTCGAATCCATGCAGTTGGTCAGGGCCCACAAAATGCATCTTGCCGGACAAGCAGGTATAGTACCCCGCCCGGCGCAGATGATGTGCATAAGTCGGGATCGAAGAGGCAAACTCTGCCGCGTTGTCATAGACTCGTGTCGCTGAGGGAAGCTGACCAGACATAAAGCTCGCCCGGCCCGGCGCACAAAGCGGGGAAGCGGTATAGGCGTTGCGAAAACGCGCGGACCGTTCGGCCAGTTTCTTCAGATTCGGTGCATGAAGCCAGTCCGCGGGGCCATCCGGGAACAATGTGCCATTCAGCTGATCCACCATGAAAATAAGGATGTTGGGTCGGGTCATCGATGTCTCCCTGTTCGCTCTCTCGTGCGTTCACCCCTGAGAAGGGTGAAAAAATGACGGGCCGGTTGGCTTTCCGCGCGATGCTGGTTTTTATTGACTGATGAGTCAATCAATAAAAAATCCGGCAAAAAAAGGGGCACAGCTTTGCCGTGCCCCGATCCAATTTCGCTAGGTCTGATCAGCCACGCAGGACCGCCCCATCTGCATCAAACGGGGGCTCGCTGAGGATTGTTGCCTTGTGCGGGCGACCCAGCACCATCACATCAACCACATCACCCGGACCCGCATTCTTGACGTAGCCTAGCGCCAGGGACATCCCGACGCTGTAGCCATAGGCCCCGCTGGTAACACGTCCAATGCCCTCTCCGTTCTTGAAAATCGGCTCTCCGCCCGTCGCATCAGCATTTGAGGCTGAGACGTCTGCCTCGTCCAGATGCAGCAAAACCAGGTGTTCACGTGCAGCGTTTTCCAGGACGGAAACAGCGGCTGACTTGTTGAGGAAGTCCTTGTCCAGCTTGCACAGACGATCAAGCCCAACCTCCTGCGGCCAATATTCAGGGCTGTATTCCCTACTCCACGAGCCATAACCCTTCTCCACCCGCAGCGACATCAGTGCACGGCTCCCTACCGGGCCTGATGTGAATGGCTGGCCTGCCTGCAACAGCGCGGAATAGAGCCGCAGCTGATCTTCGCTCTTACAGTGCAGTTCCCAGCCCAGATCGCCTGTAAATGACACCCGCAGCGCCAGAACCTCAATTCCGGCCACCTCGATCATGGCTGAACGCATGAACGGGAAATCCTCGGTCGCAAGCGACGTATTGGTCAGCTGCTGGAGCATCTCGCGTGATTTCGGCCCAGCCACGTTAAAGCCGCACATGGCCTCGGTCATCGATACGAAACTGGTGCCCTCGGGCAGCGGGACTTCTTTAAAGAACCGCTTGTGATAGCGCTCTGCCATGCCAGAGCCGATCACCCAGAACTCATCCTCGGCAGTGCGGGTCACGGTGAAATCACCGGCAATACCACCCCGTTTGGAAATAAGTGGGGTCAGGCAAGACCGCCCAACCGTCTTGGGCATGTTGTTGGCAAAGACCGCATTCAACCAGTCAGCCGCGCCGGGCCCCTTGCAGCGATATTTGGCGAAGTTGGAAATATCGATGATGCCTGCCCGATCACGCAGCATCTTGCATTCCTCACCAACGGGCGCCCACCAGTTCTGACGCGTGAAGCCGTTGGTATCCTTGGTGCCGGGCTGGTCTGCAAACCACAGCGGGTGTTCCCACCCTGCATTGAGCCCAAAAACGGCTCCCATCTCTGACTGCAGCTCATAGATCGGACGTGTCCGCGCAGGGCGACCTGCGCTGCGCTCTTCATTCGGGAAATGGATCGCAAAACGATGGGCATATTGATCTTGTACGCGGGCCTTGGTGAATACCTTCGTCGCCCAAGTATCAAACCGCGCCATATCCCACGCGAACATGTCGTATTGGGTTTCCCCTTCAATGATCCACTGCGCCGCCATCAGGCCCATGCCCCCCGATTGCGAAAAACCGGGAATAATGCCGTTGCAACAGAAATAACCCTCAAGCTCCGGCACGGGGCCCATCAGCACGTTTGAATCCGGCGACCAGATCATTGGGCCGTTGATGACGCGCTTGATGCCCGCATCACCAACAGCCGGAAGACGCTCGATCGCGTTCATCATGTTTTCTTCGATCCGTTCCAGATCATCGGGAAAGAGATCATGCGCGAAATCCAGCGGCGTGCCCTCTTCTGCCCAGAACTTCATGTCCCTCTCGTAGGCACCAACCAGAAGCCCCTGCCCCTCTTGGCGCAGATAGTACTCGCCGTCCCGGTCACTGACAGACGGTAGACGCGATCCGTGTTCCGCCACATCGGTCATCGTTTCAGTGACGAAATACTGATGTTCCGTCGGCTGCAAAGGCAACTCTACCCCAGCGAGCGCGGCCACCTCGCGCCCCCAAAGCCCCGCTGCATTGACCACCCATTTGGTGCGAATGTCACCCTTGGGTGTCTTGACCAGCCAGCTTCCATCATCCAGCTGCTCGGTTGCTGTGACCGGGGTAAAACGATGGATCTCGGCTCCGCGTTGCCGTGCCCCAACCGCATAGGCGTTCGTGACCCCAGATGGGTCAACGTTGCCGCCATCTGGTTCATACATGACACACCGTATGCCGTCATAGTTGACCAGAGGATTCAGCTTTTTGGCTTCATCAATGCTGATTTCGTAGAAATTCATGCCATAGAGCTTGGCTTTCGCGGCCTGCAGTTTCAGCTGGTGCTCCCGCTCTTCGGTCTGTGCCAGATACAGAGAGCCCGGCTGAAACACGCCACAGCTCTGCCCAGTCTCTTCCTCAAGCGCGTTATAGAGCGTCATGGTGTAGTGCTGGATACGGCTGATATTGGTGCTGTCATGCAAACCGTGAATGTTGGCAGCCGCATGCCAGGTCGACCCAGAGGTCAGTTCATCCCGCTCCAACAGGACGACATCGGACCACCCCAGTTTGGTCAGGTGATAAAGGATGGAACATCCGATCACACCTCCTCCGATGACCACGGCCTGTGCTTCTGTGCGCATTTTTGCCCCCTTCAAGAGCCTTGTCGGACAGGTGCGAACGGATTGATGCCCCTGTTCCCCCAGTGAATATGTAAAGTCTCGTCAGTGCCGACACCCAGATGGTGCCAGCCGTGTTTCAGCGAAAAATGCCCGTTTGCGACATTTCAGAAAGTTAGCCGTTTGGCGCGTCCGCGTTCTGCAAGGCGGGCGTTCAGCGGATCCGCCTCTGCGGCGCCTGCTTCCAGTGCAAAGACAAAGGCGTGTGTCAGATAGAAACAGGCCCGGTCGATTTCGCCCGCCACCTCTGCCTGATCGCCCGCCAAGGTATAGAGCCGGATCAGCGCAGTCGTATCGGTCTCCGCATGCGCCTTTAGAAGGGCCCGCTCGAGTTCGGCGCTGTTCATAGCTAACCCTTCAGCGAAATTGCGATATTCTTGGTGCGAACGTAGTTATACAGCGCTTCCAGCCCCTTTTCGCGACCGAACCCCGATTTTCCGACGCCGCCAAAGGGTGTCGAAATTCCCCCTGCAAACCATTCGTTGACGAACACCTGACCCGCGCGCAGTTTGCGCGCAACACGGTGAGAGCGCGCCAGATCGCGGGTAAAGATCCCCGCGACGAGGCCAAACTCTGTCCCATTCGCTGCCGCGATTGCCTCAGCCTCTGTGTCAAAAGGCGTGATGCAGGTGACGGGCCCGAAAATCTCTTCTTGGGCGACACGCGAAGCCGGGTCCACATCCGCAAGGATGGTTGGCGCCATGAAATGCCCAGCACGGTCCAGTCTTGCACCACCTGCCGCTACTCGGGCTCCGTCCTGCCGCGCTGTTGAGGTCAGAGCCTCGACACGCGACAGCTGTTGGGCAGACACAACCGGCGTATGATCGGGATTGTCCAATCCGTGCCCGACGCTCAGCCCATTCGCGAGTTCCGCCGCACGTGCGACGACCTCTTCATAGACAGAACGATGAACCAGTACCCGCGCCATGGCAGAGCATACCTGCCCCGCATTGTAGAAAATTCCCGATTTCAGGCTGCTCAAGACCCCATCAATATCGGCATCCTCGAACACCACAGCTGCTGATTTGCCGCCCAGTTCCATCAGCGAAGGGGTGACCGTTTCGGCCGCTGCATGCAGGATTGCCTGCCCCGTGGGGACAGAGCCAGTGAAGACGATCTGATCGATTTCACCACTCGCGACCAGTTTGGCACCGATATCAGAGCCGAGACCACAAAGGATCGAAACAGCCCCTGCAGGAACGTCCGCACGCTCCAACGCCATTCCCAGCATCGCAAGAGCAAGTGGATCGAGTTCCGGTGACTTGATGATGGTCGAATTCCCAGCCGCCATCGACGGCGCAAGGGAGCGCGCAGCGATCGAAACCGGGAAATTCCAAGGCACCACCTGTGCGGATACACCGTAGGGTTCAAATACAGTGTAATCCGCATAATCGGGACCAAGCGGGATCGATTTCCCTTCGATCTTGTCGGCAACACCTCCGTAGTACTCAAAGTACTGCGCCGCCTCCTCAAACTCTTCATGCGCCGCGCTGAGCGTTTTGCCGCTCTCGCGGCAAAGAATATCTGCCCCTTCCGTGGCCAGACCGCGAATTTCCTGCGAGACCCGCAACATCAGTCGGCCCCGGTCTGAGGGTTTCATGTCCGCAAGATCACCGCGTTCAAAAGACGCGCGCGCCGCCTGCAAGGCTTGCGCTAGCGAAGTTTCGCCCGCCTGCGCCGCATCCGCAAAATGCTCTCCTTTTCCTGGGTCTTCGATGGCGATTGTCCTGCCGCCATCCCCTTCGCTCCAGCTTCCCGCGACGTGGTTACGTGCAAGCCCGTCTGCCAGAAATCCGCTCATGCCTCGCGGCCCTTTTCGACCTGGCTTGCGACCCAGTGGTGGAAATTATGGGTAGGTCCATCCATTGCTGGCGAAAACCGTCCGCCATCAAAAAGAACCCCGTGCCGCCCCTTTTGCATACCCTCGACGACAAAAACGTCCTCTTCGAACACGGTTTTCCACAGCTGCGCGTTTGACGCGCGAAGACCATCGAATTCGGGCGTCTCCCGTTCGCTGCGCGCATAGTAGAGTTCAATGTGCTCGACCGTATTTTCGCAGTCCTTCGGTTCCAGAACGATCGCAAAGCAGTGATCCCGCTGCACTCCAAGCAGTACATTGGGATAGACCGCAACATATTCGGCGCCTTCATCCCATTTGTCGCTGAGCCCGTCGAAATCGGCCATCGTCGTGCCGTCTTCATCTTTCAGCTGACGATAAACCAGCGTTCCCTGGCCAGAGTATTTCCCGAGAACTTCGATATTATAGTGGTCTTCAAGGCGCGAATAGCTGTTCAGGCCCGGGTGAACCCACGGCAAGTGGTAGCTCTCGCAGTAGTTCTCGACCGCCAGTTTCCAATTGGTCGCCACCTCCAATTTGAACGAAGACGCTTCACCCCCATGGTGGATCGGTTTTTCGAATTCTGCCCACCGTTCCAACAGATCGGCGTGAACCTCTTCAAAGGCCGGGGCGTTACCGTCGACATTAACATAGATCACATCTCGCCACACATGGGAGCGGACGCGAACCAGACCGAGCTTGTCCATCTGAACGTCTTCATGTGTGTTTTGGCCCGGACCGCCGACATGCGGCGTGGTGCGCAATTCTCCATTCAGACCATAGCACCAGCTGTGATAGGGGCAGCGGATCGCCCCCCGGATTTTCTGAGGCTTGTCGACAAGGATCATCCCACGATGGCGGCAAGTGTTCTGGAACACTCCGATATCGCCATTCCGGTCGCGGACCAGCAACAGGGGCATACCAAGAAAATCAACCGGTTTGGCATCTCCGGCTTCGGGGATATCCTTGCCAAAACCGATGCCTGACCAGTTGGCAAACAGAACAGACTCGCGTTCCTCAGCAAAGACAGCTGGGTCCACATAGTGTTCATTCGGCAAGCCATTTGCGACGCTGACAGGCTTTAGAACGGATGACAGTTTGCTGTGTTTGTTCATCGAACTCTCCTTGGCGGACGATCCAGTTTTGCCCAGATGCCGCCGGAGAGCGTTTTTGCTCAATAGGAGAAAACTTCATTCATGGGTGATCTGACCTAAACCGAAAGCCCCTTGGCATCATTCAGGATCCAAGATTTCAGCCGCCTCGCATTTTCTGACAATTCTTCATCCGGCAATCCGACCAGATAGAATTCATTTGGGGCAGGCAGCTTGAAGTCGCCAACAATAGACAGCTTACCTGAATCGATCATTGGCTGGATCAACCGGCGCCAACCAAGCGCGAGACCTGCCCCTTTGCGCGCGATTTGCAACGCAACCGAATAGCTTGTTACTCGTATGCCGGGGGAGACATCACCACGATGTCCCAACTCCAGAAACCAGTCGCTCCAGGTTGTCCAGCTTTGACTTGCGCTTTGGAGATGGATCAACCGCTGACCCGCCAGCTCGCCCAGCGACACCCCTTCCAGTTTCGCCGCCAGATCCGGCGTCGCCACGGGAACCAGTTCGTCGCGATAAATCGCTGTGTGGCTGAGCGTTGTATCGCCATCCCGACCATAGCGGATAAAAAAGTCGAATTCGCGCGTGTCGTGGAAGGGACGGTCCTGTGTGATCTGATGAATGTTCAAATCAGGGTAGTCGCGCCAGAACCGGATGATAACGGGCGACAGCCAGAGCGCGGCAACAGCCGTGGTTGAGCCAACGGTGACGGCATCGTCTTCGCCCGTTTGACGGATCTTCCCCAATTGTCGCGAAATCTGTCTGAACGACGTAACCAGAGTTTCAAACAAATCCTGACCTTCCCGCGTCAGTTCAACCCCTCGATGCTTGCGCTGGAACAGCGCGACGCCCAGCTCGCCCTCCAAGGCTTTGATCTGGTGGCTGACAGCCCCCGGTGTCACCGAGAGCTCCTGTGCGGCGTTCTTGAAACTGAGATGGCGCGCAGCGGCTTCAAAGGCTGACAGGGTGGTCAGAGGAGGCAAGTTGTAGTGACGTCTGGACATGGCGGCTCTGTTGGGTGGGACACCCTGCTTGGCTTGGGGTTATATCAATTCATCCGAGTATGAGTATTTTTCAAATTGAACACCAATCTCAAATCGGCTCATGAGAGTTCGGAAACGAACAATTTGCCGCTAGGGCTGCTCGCCTGCATTATCTGGGGGATATGAGATGGACACCAAAACCGCGCGCCTGCTTCGCAAGACAGATCTCAGCGAGGACACGCGTGATTTTGCCTTCGAAATCCTTGATGGCCGTTTCTCGGGCCTGGAACCCGGCGCCCATGTCGATATTCACCTCGGTGCGGATCTCGTGCGGCAATATTCGATCTGGAGTTGGAGCCAGGATGGGCGGCAGATCAACGTCGCCGTCAAACGCGAGGACGCCGGCCGCGGCGGTTCGCGGGCTATGCACGAGCTGGAAACTGGCGCGACAGTCGAAATTGGCGGCCCGCGCAATCACTTCAAACTTCAGCCTGGTGAGTGCTACGTAACCCTGATCGCAGGGGGCATCGGCGCCACGCCGCTTGTTGGCATGGCACGCGAGTTGGTCAACAGCCGTCGCGAGTTTCAGATCTACTACCTCGCCCGCTCCCGCCATCTTGCGGCGATGGACAAGGCTTTTCGCGCGCTGGGTCTGGGCGACAGATATCATTTGCATTGTGATGACACCGACGGGCAGCTGGACCTCGCTTCTGTACTGCAATCCATGCCCATCGGCAGCGACGTCTACGCATGTGGTCCGGAACTGATGCTCAACGCCGTTCTTGACGCAGGCAGCGCTATGCGGGGTGGGACCATTCATTTTGAACGGTTCGCGGCCGCTGCGGATGCCGATCTTGGTGCCAAAGACAGCTTTGAGATTGAAATCCAATCAACCGGGCAGATCCTGCCGGTCCAGTCTGACGAGAGCATTCTTGATGTGTTGAAAGCAAATGGGATTCCGGTTGATTTCGGGTGTTCAGAGGGTCTTTGCGGGTCATGTATCGTTGATGTGATCGACGGAGAAGTCGATCACCGGGACGGGATCCTGACGCCCGACGAACAGGCAACCAACAGCTACATGTGTACCTGCGTGTCACGCGCAAAGTCAGCGCGGCTGGTGCTCAATCTCTGACAGAAAGGCCAGTCGCCGCACGGATGTACTCCCATGCGGAGACTTGCCTGGCCTCAGCGTTCATTGAACGCGTTGGTCATGGTCTGGTGAACCGGCTTCAACATATAGGCGAGCAGTGATTTTTCGCCGGTCGTCATTTCCGCAACCACTGTCATGCCGGCCTGAAGTGGACGTTCGAAACTCCCCGCCCCGACAGAGCGACCATCAAGCCGGATGGAGGCGCGAAAATAAGTTGCGCCTGTTTGCTCATCAATGAGCGGCACAGGCGACAGCGCGGTCACACGGCCCTGAACCTTGCCAAAGCGGCGAACATCATAAGTATCAACCGTGAGATTGACGGGCTGCTCGACGCCGACATGGCCGATCTCACCATTGGGAATGCGAGCCTCTACCATGAGATCAAGCCGGGTGGGCAGCAACTCAAAGATGGTTTCCCCAGGCGCGATCACCTCACCCTCGTTGGGGAACGCCACGGATTGTACGACCCCCATGCTCGGGGCGACGATCTGCAGACCCTCAAGCTTTCGGTCCACAATCCGCAATGAGACCGCAAGTTCGCTTCGCTGGTCACTCAGTTCCTCGATTTCATCAAGCATCTCTTCGCGCAACGTCAGCGTCTGCTCAGCCAATTCTGCACGGGCCAGTGTCAGGGCACTGCGCGTCTCCGCCAGTCGGACTTCTCCGTCAGAGGCTGCAGTGCGCAAGGCATCCAGTTGGTCCGCATCACGACCCAAATCCCGCAGCGTCGTCAGCCCCTGCTTGTGCAGCTGACGGGCGCGCTCCAGCTCTTCTGCCTTGCGCGCCACCCGCTCCAGCGTGAACTTGTGGGACGCCTCCAGAATATCCAAGGTTTCCTGGTGCTGGGAGATTGACATCGATTTCACCCGCTGGCTCTCGGCGTAGATCTCCAGCGTGGCGGCGGCGCGGTGCTGATCCAGGCTGCGCAGTGCTTCCAGTCGATCGGCGGTGATCGCAACTCCGCTTTCCAGCGCGCTCAGCACTGTCTGGGCTCGCGACAGCTTGCGATCTGCGATTGCGATCTGCTCTTGCAGTTTCTGCTGCTCCTTCGTCAGGTCCGGATGACGCAGCTCAACCAGGACATCGCCCGCCTGAACCCGGTCGCCGTCTTGCACATGCACCCGGTCGACGATGCCCCCTTCCATCACCTCGATTTGGGTGTAGTCACCAAGCGGGACAATGGTGCCCGGCGCTCTCGTGATCTGGGGCACATCGGTTCGCCCCGCGAGCACAATAAGCGCCACAACCATCCCGGAGAAAATCGTTGCGATGAGTGCCGCAAAACGGGGCTGCTTTGCTTTCGCTTTCTGCTTGGCCTGTGCAATCGGCCCGTTGCGGTTCTGTTTCATAGATGACGTGCCCATTGGTTAGGTTTCCATTGCTTTGAGAACAGCCTGAACTTTTTTGATGGCAGCAGCCCCAGTGTCATTCACCACAACCCTGTCACCATTGAGAAAGATGACCCGGTCTGCCATCTGGAGGAATGACCGATCTGCGGTCGCGATCAGGACTGTACTGTGTCCCCTTTGCTCCTCCAGCCAGGATTTGAACTGCGCACGGCGGGGTTGGGACAGGCCATTTGTCGGCTCGGAGAACAGATAGATCGAAGACGGGCGGATCATCGTGCGCGCCAGCGTCAGACACTTAACGACCTCTCCCGGCAGGGTGGCCAGCAACCGATCATTCAGCCGCGACCGCACGCCATCTGGCAGGGCGTTGATGTCATCCGCAATTCCGATCGCATCGAGCCCCCTGGAAATATCAGCATCCGTCAACGCAGGAGAGGCCAGTCGGAAATTCTGGCTGATTGTGCCGTAAAACAGGCGGGGATCATAGGTCGCGTAGGACACCGATTTGCGCAGCTCATCCCGAGCGATCTGGCGAATGTCGATCCCATCATGTTCAATCGCGCCGGTCGAGGGGCTGGCAAGACCGCTGACAAGGTCCAGAACCGCGGTCCGGCTCGCCACATCGCGGCCCATGACAACGACCAACTCACCGGGTTTGGTGTCCAGCGCCGCCGCCGTGAGCAGAGCAGGATTGAGCGGATCCGGGCGATAGCCAACGCCCTTGAAAGTGATCCCGCCCTGCAACGTTTTCTGATGAGATTGGCGCAGACCCAATTCCATTTCTTCCGGCAAAGCCAACACCCGATCGGCCTGCACCTGGCTTTTGCGAAAGCCGACCAACTGCCCGAGCGATGACTGCAGCGCCTGAACGGGTGCAAGCACCTTGGAGACCAGCGCAATCGACGCAATCAGCGCGCCAAATGTCATGCTGCCGGAAACAGCCCCATGCGCGCTGATGATGATCGCCCCAACCGAACCAAGCGCAACGATGCTCTGCGACACGGATTGCACCAGATTGCGCAGCTGTCGCGCCTTTGCAGTTGCAGCTTCGGATGCTTCAGCAAGCGGCATGCAACGCTCAAGCCATTGAGACTGCATGCCCAGGTTCGCCAAGGCGCGTTGATGCACCACCGCATCCTGCACAACGCCTGCGCTTGCAGCGCCTGCTTCTGCCGCTGCCTGATCCAGCCGCTGCTGGAATGGCAGTGAAATGAAGCCAATTCCCACCAGTAGCACGGCCAGTCCCAGCGTCAGCAGGCCAACCGCAGGCGCCAAGTAGGTAAGTACCGCAAAGAACATCACCGCAAACGGAAGGTCGATCAGCGTGGTCATCACCTGCCCCGTGAACAGCTCCCGCAGGGATTCAAACTGGCGAAACCGCGCGATTTGCTGGTTGACGTCAGATTTTCTGAGCTGGGCCAGAGGCAAGCTCATCAGCTTGCCAAAAAGGGCAACAGCAAGCGCCCGCTCTCCCCTTTGTCCAACATACGCCAGCGCCCGTGTGCGCGCATTGCGGAACATGAAATCGGACAAGGCAAGAATGGCGACACCGACCACCAAAGATGTCAAAAGATCAACCGAACCAGATGGGATCACCCGGTCATAGATCGCCATGATAAGAAGCGGCGCCAGCAATCCCAAAAGATTGGTAAGGAACGCCGCAACGAGCAGACCCGGCATCATCTGGCGCAGGGCAGAGAAAGATGCACCAACGGTCTGATTTGCCCGCAGCGACGGCTGGTAGGTGAATTTCTCAATCCGAATGACCGTGCAATGTCGCCGCGCAGGTCGGATTTCAACAGCGGTTTCGCCATGTGGGTCGGCGACTTCTAGGATATCTCCCCGCTGGCCGAGCGCAACATAGCATGGCGCATTCACCGGGATCACCAGTGCGGGGCATTCATCTTCGGTGATTTCCGTCTCAAGACAGGTGGTCTGGACATAGGGCACTTCCAGATTGTCGAGCGTCTGGATCAGGTCGGCCGGATCCAGGGTTTCCGACAGGTGCGGAAACGCCTCTGCAATAGTGTCCTCATTGTTCTGCCAACCGCCAACAACCAACAACTCCCTGATCAGTGCGCCAGCATCTTGGGTGCGAACCATATTCATGCGACGTCCCTCCTCAGGTTTTCTGCAGCATCTCGGTCAAGGCGGGCATCGGCCTCCCAATCTGCAACATCGTCACCGTCGAGAGCGGACAGTTTGCATGTAACCTCTGCCAGCCGCTTCATCCGCGGATCCGGGCTTTCGATCAGGAGGGTTGGCTTTTCCACCAGTCCGGCAAGGCAGGCAGACAGCGCGTCCCTTTCAGCGGTATCCAGAACGGCAGTCGGCTCACTCATGATGAGAAGCCGGGGACGTAGGGCCAAGACCCGAACCAAAGCGATCAGCTGACGGTTCACAGGATCATTTTCAAACCCGCTGCCGGTTCCCAGCTTGGTGTTATAGCCCATTGGCAGGCGGTGAACCCGCTTTTCCAGGCCAAGTTGAGCCGCAAAATCCTTGGCACGGCTGACACGGGCCTCATCGCCAAAGGCACTGATGTTTTCAAGCAAGGTTCCCGACAGGATGGCTGGATCCGGCTCCAGTATCACCAAGGCCCCTTCGCCGCGCTCCGACACTCTTGAGGTGGCGGGCTGACCATCAATCAAGACCTGCCCCACAGCGGGAGGCCGCTGTCCTGCGATCACTTCGAACAGGGCCTGGCTCTGCCAGGCGGCGCTCCCCTCTATCAGAACGGTCTGCCCAGCCTGAACACACAAATCCGGCACGATGACCTGCTCGCCCTCGCATCCCTCATTAACCAGCCTCACCCCTTCGAGCGTCAGCTCACCTTCAAACGAGCTGCGCTCTTCCTCTGCTCCGGAGTTGACAGGCAGGGCATCGACCTCCCGCAGTTTGGACCACGACAACGCGAGATTTTCTGACTGAACCCACAGTGTCATCAATTTGGTCAGCGGCTGTACAATGCGACCGTTCAGCAGCATGCAGGCGGCCATCTCGGCAATGCCGATCTGCTGCTGTATCACCAAATAAGCCCCCAAAAGACCCATCGCTGCCACCGACAGCTGGCCAAAAATCGCGCCGAAGCTCTGCGCCAGGCCGGAAAATCGAATGAGCCTCTGGCTGATGTCGACTGTTTGGTCTTCCAGCAGCTCGAAACGACGTGTGAGTTGCCGTTCCATCCGGTTTGCCTTGACCGTTTGACTGCTCGACAGAACCTCGGACAAAAAGGCATAGCGCCGATTGTCGAGCGTTTTGCGTTGATCGAACAGAGCCCACTGCGCCCGCTTCATCAAAAGCGAAAAAACCAGAACAGCCGTCAGCCCGGCAATGGGCACCATGACCAGCCAACCGCCGATCATTGCGATCATCCCCGCAAAAAGCAGCGTAAAAGGAAGGTCAATCAGCAAGGCATGGTTCTGCCCCGCGTGGTGATCCCGCAATTGAGCGATGGCAGCAAAACGATCGAGATGTATCGGCGCGGCATCCCGCGCAAAGGCCACCGTGTTGGCGCGTAAAATCCGGTCAACAAAACGGCGATAGTTGGACACCGCCGCCTGCTCTGCTGTGGCATTCAAAAGGGTCGACCGGCTCCAGCGCAGGATCAGCTCCAACGCCGCACTCCCAAGCAAGAACAGCGTCAACATCTGAAGCGTGTCCAAGGACTGAAAAGGGATAACGCGATCAAAAATCAGCAATATCACCACTGGCATGACCAGCGCGGCCACGTTCAGCGCCAGCGAGGCAGCCAAGATCGGCAACCTCGTCCCGGCGGTCGTTTCGCGCCCCTTGAACGCAGATTCTTCCATCTTGGCACCCATTCCACACCACTCACTGAACTCAGTGTGTGCGCGTAACTTCTTTCACATTCATGAATATGTCACACGCTGGACGAGAATAAGTAGTTCAAATTATTCGAGAAAGGAGAGAGCGCCTTAACCATTTCACTTTATGGTCGCTTGCGATTTGAGCACGCAACAGGACCAAAGTGATGAGTGACACCATTAAGGGCGGCCAGGGGGTTGCAAGCCGTGCAACCAAGGATCAGCACGACAAGGAAGCCTTCGCAGCAGAGCTGTCTCGGGGCGTCCAGGTCACGCCAGAGGATCAAAGCCGCAGCACCCTTCACACCGGTGAGCAGCAGGAAGGCGCCTACATCGCCAAGAAAAATGTTGAGGGGACAGACAGCGGATCCGGCAGCGGCACAAACCCATCGGCCGCCTCACCTGCACAATCACCGCAATCATCAGGTTCAGACCCCCGCGGGCTCGCCCAGACCGGTCAATCGGCCGACTACCAGCAGCCCGCCGCCCCTGATGCACCCAACCCCGACAGCACAGGCCCCTCTCCCACTGGTGGGGAGGATGCCATGGCGTTTCGAACGGCCAGCACTGCTCCGAACACATCTGCCAAGGTGGCACCTGATGGGCCTGAGCCGACACGATCTCCCACCGGCGGTCCAGGGCTGGATGGTGTCAAAACACCAAACACCGATGGCACCCCTCCCACTAACACCGGGGGGGAACCCGCACCTGTAGATCCAGGAACCGAGCCAACGGAACCCGCCACTCCGACAGAGCCCGAGCCCTCCGAGCCTCGTACACCGCAAACACCTGAACCAAGCAAACCGCAAGAGCCCGAACCACAGCCCGGCACAGATGGCGCCCAGCCGGAGCCGCCAACCGATACAGGGCAACCGCCGGCGGTAAGCGGACCCAGCAACACGGACGGTGACGGTGACGGACCAGATCCGGCACCCTACACTCCACCCCCGAATTATGTGCCGGAAGACATGGATCTTTCCGGCAACAGCCTGAATGAAAACGACGACGGCGCTGTCGTCGGAACGCTGAGCACAAACGACCGCAATGGCGCTGACACGCACACCTATAGCGTCTCGGATGACCGGTTTGAGGTGGTCGATGGCCAACTGCAACTGAAGGACGGTGTCGCCCTCAACCACGAGGTCGAAGATCAGATCACCATCGACATCACTGTCACCGACAGCCAAGGCGCGGAATATATCGAGACATTCACCGTCGAGGTCACGGATACCAACGACGCGGTCACCGGCATGGACCTCTCTGGCACGCAGGTTTCGGAAAACGCGGGCGGCGCGGTTGTCGGCACCCTCTCGGCGCAGGACGAAGACGTAGAGGACACGCACAGCTATTCCGTCTCGGATGACCGGTTTGAGGTGGTCGATGGCCAGCTGCAGCTGAAAGACGGTGTCGCCCTCAACCATGAGGTCGAGGACCAGATCGACGTGCAGGTCACTGTCACGGACGCGGCGGGCACATCGCACACGGAAGGGTTCACCGTCGAAGTCACCGATACCAACGACGCCGTCACCGGCATGGATCTCTCCGGCACGCAGGTTTCGGAAAACGCGGGCGGCGCGGTTGTCGGCACCCTCTCGGCGCAGGACGAAGACGCAGAGGACACGCACAGCTATTCCGTCTCGGATGACCGGTTTGAGGTGGTCGATGGCCAGCTGCAGCTGAAGGATGGTGTCGCCCTCAACCATGAGGTCGAGGACCAGATCGACGTGCAGGTCACTGTCACGGATGCGGCGGGCACATCGCACACAGAGGGGTTCACCGTCGAGGTCACGGATACCAACGACGCGGTCACCGGCATGGATCTCTCCGGCACGCAGGTTTCGGAAAACGCGGGCGGCGCGGTTGTCGGCACCCTCTCGGCGCAGGACGAAGACGCAGAGGACACGCACAGCTATTCCGTCTCGGATGACCGGTTTGAGGTGGTCGACGGCCAGCTGCAACTGAAGGATGGCGTCGCCCTCAACCATGAGGTCGAGGACCAGATCGACGTACAGGTCACTGTCACGGACGCGGCGGGCACCTCGCACACGGAAGGATTCACCGTCGAGGTCACAGATGAAAATGAAGGGCCAAGTGGACTGAGCCTGAGCTCAGAGGTCGATAACCTGGTCCAAAACGGGAGTTTTGAGAACTTCGACCTTGATACAGGGCGGTGGCGCGCCTTTCGGGAAGATGATTCCGGCGGCTGGGATACCGACACAAGCATCGAAGTGTGGGACCACATGGGGCGCACCACTGCCTCAGAAGGCGAGCAGCACATCGAGATGGATTCCGGTCGCGGGATCGACAGCATCAGCCAGACCATTCAGACCAACGAAGGTCAGGTCTACGATCTTGGCATGGATCTGCGTGAGCGGCTTAGCAATGGCACGGACACCGTAGAAGTCTATTGGAACGACAACCTTGTGGGGGAGCTGAACCCCGACAGCAAGGAGTGGACCAACTTTGAGATGCAGGTGATCGGGACTGGCAATGACACGCTAGAGCTGCGGGAGGCCGCGGATCAGAATGACACCTATGGTGCGCTGGTCGACAATATTTCGGTCACTTCTGTTCAGAATGTTGTCGCCGAAAATGTCAGAGGGGCGATCATCAACCGCCTGAATTTCGAAGATCCCGACGAAGATGACACCCATATGTTTGAGGTTTCCGACGACCGGTTTGAGGTCGTAGACGGGGTTTTGCGGCTGAAAGAAACGGCGTCACTGGACTATGAAGAAGCCAGCGAAGTTGATGTGTCTGTAACGGTGATTGATTCCGGCGGTCTTAGTGCGTCAGAGACATTTACCATCGGTGTTGCCGATACAGCCGATCTTTCGGTGTCGACGGGATTTCAGGCCAGATATTTCGATGTCGATCATCACCTTGAGGAGCTTGATGACGTCGACTGGGACGCAGAGCCCACCCATCAAGAGCTTGTCTCCCAGATCGATTATGAAAACAGCGCGGATTCATTCTGGGAAGGCGGCGATACAGATACCTTTGGTGTAGAGATCAGCGGCGCGGTACAGGTCGACGAAGGCGGAACCTACAGGTTTGATCTGGGTGGCGATGACGGAGCTCAGTTGGTTGTGAACGGTCAGCCCGTCATCAAAAACGACGGGCTGCATTCCTACGAGACAAAATCGGGTGAGGTCGATTTGCCCCCGGGCACACACCACATCGAGATTAGATATTTCGAAAACTACGGCCACGCCGGGCTCAAACTCGAATGGGAAGGCCCTGGCATGGACGGGCCCGAATTGGTCACGGCGCCCGATATGTCAGAGGCACAAACCATTTCTGGCATGCCAATTGCGATGAACGTTGCTCATCCGGAAACCGAACTGAGCGATGCCACAAATCTGACAATCGAGGGCTTGCCCGTTGGCACAGTTGTGGAGTCAAACGGACAAACCATCGTGGTAGAGGATGGTGGCAGCGCTGATCTGACTGGCTTTGATACTGAGTTGCTGACGATTACGCCGCCCTACGATTTTGTTGGGCAAGTCGATGCAACGCTCAACATGACGGACAGCACGGCCCCCGTCGGGACAACTGCGATCCAGCAGCCCATCACTCTCAACGTGAATGAGGCCCATATCACAGAGCCAAGTGCGGAACTTGTGACAGGTTTTCGTGCGGATTACCTCGATGTGGACCACAGGATCGACACGCTGGACGATGTTGAATGGGATGCCACCCCAACCCATCAGGACCATAAGGGCGAAATCGACTATCAAAACAGCCACGACTCTTTTTGGGAAGACGGCTCAAACGACACATTTGCCACCCGGATTCAGGGCCAGGTAACGGTGGAAGAGGGTGGCAGCTATACGTTCTTCACCTCTGCAGATGATGGGGTCGTCGTCTACGCGAATGGCGAAGAAGTCGTGAAAGATGATGGCAACCATAGCTATCGCACGGACTCAGGTCAGATTGAGCTCGAACCAGGGACCCACGACATTGAAGTGCGGTATTTTGAAAACTACGGCCGCGCCGGGCTCAAATTGGAATGGGAAGGCCCGGATTCAGACGGGCGCGAGATACTGCAAGCCGATCAGAATGTTGCCGTCGACGTAAACGGCACTCTTGAGGTTGGTATTGATCTCAGCGCCGCCAGCAGTGGTGCTACAGTCGGGGTAGAGGGGTTGCCACCAGATACAATCGTCACAAGTGGCGACAAGGCAATCGTGACCGATGGGGGGCCCGTTGACCTGTCTGGGTGGAATATCAACGCTTTGGAAGTGTCCCCTCCACCTGGCTATGAAGGCGAGATCAACGGCGAGATCATTGTGAACGACACCGCGTTCAACGGCGCGCCGGTCACATCCAGCAGCGACTTCTCTATCCCGGTTGGTGACACGACCTTGGCCCCCGAGGCAGGTCTTCCGGACGCAGAAGTACCGGTTGCGATGTCAGATGGCGCCGCCGAAACAGCGTCAATGGACGCAGCATGGGACGAAGCCCCAGATGCAGGTGACGGCGGTGACAGCGCCGAACCTGCAGCGGAGCCAGATGTCATGGCGGAACCGGTTGTCGTCCCTGAGGCTCAAGAGGTTACGCAAATCAACACGGAGACCTATGAGCGCACGGACTGGTAACGCACTCCGCTGGTGTTCATGCGTAGTGCGCCACTTTCGCACCTGCCTCGTCGCGCCACATTGGCAGGCGCGACGGGTGTAAACGGCGCCGACAGGCTCTTCCCGCTCTGCCTGTTACGTCTCATCCACTGAAGGCATATCAGCCGGATCAGGTCTACCGACCTGATCAACAATATCGGGCTGATCTGCCTCCAGTTCTTCCTGATCTGCGGCCAGCGCCACGGTTTCCGGTGTGGAAATCCGCGCCAAAGGTGCCGCCTGGAACGCGCCTTTGTCATCGGGCGCCACAGCCGGAGCAAAGCGGATCCGCACAATGGCAAACAGGATCAGCAACACATGGGCAAAACCCGTGGTCAGAAACAGGCTGGACGTTCCGAAACTTGTCATCGCAAAACCAGCCACTGACGGCCCCACGATCGACCCAACCCCATAGACCAGCAGCAGCCCCCCGCTCACTTGAATGAAACTGCCGGGTTCTGCGTGATCGTTCGCATGGGCCACAATCACCGGATACATGGTGAAAACCGTCGCACCAAACAACGCCGCAAGACCCATTGCCACCAACGGCCCGGCACCGCCAACGGTGATGAAAAGGACATCGGCGACCAGCGCCAGAACCGCAATGCCAAGCAAGACAACACGCCGGTCATAGCGGTCCGATGCAATGCCAACCGGCAGCTGCATAACGGCCCCCGCGAGGATCGGAATGCTGGCAAACAGCGCAATATCGGTCAGCGGCAGGCCAATCCGCGCGGCATAAACAGCGGCAAGCGTACCAAAAGATGCATTGGAAACGCCCACCATGAGAACTGCAAAAACCGCGATGGGGGAATTTTTCCACAAAGCGGGTAGGTTCAGCGAGACCTGTGTCAGCGGGCGGGGTGTCGTTGTCGCGCTGATCGCTGTTGGCAAGAGAGCGAGACAGTAAACCATTGCTGCCAAAACAAAAAAGAAGAAACCAGAGGCGTCTCCCAGGGTGAGAACCATCTGCCCGGCTGTCGTCGCCATCAGGTTGACCATAGTATAGATGCCAAAGATGCGCCCGCGAGAAGCAGCATCGGCCCGCTCGTTCAACCAGCTCTCGACAACCATCGCTGCGGCGGCAAAACAGAACCCGGACAAGGCGCGCACCGGCACCCAGACCCAAGGTGTCACCAACAGAAGGGACATCAGAACGGCAATGGCAGCGATGGCACACATGGCACCAAAGGCACGGATATGGCCCACCTTCGCCACCAGGGCCGGCGTGCGCAGACAGCCCGCCACATAGCCGATGGCCCAACCCGTCCCCAGCAAACCAAGAGCCGCTGCACTGAACCCCTCTGCTTCACCGCGGATCGGCAGAATAAGACTGTTGACGCCTCCCGCAAAAAGCAGAAACGCGGATCCCATCAACAAGGCCGTCAAAGGCAGCAGACTTTTGACCATAAATTCCTCATCTCACTTCGTGGTCGGACGGCGCCCGCACCTCTTGAAGCAACAATACCCAATTGAAAAATCCACGCTGTTGGAAATCAAGCATATTCCACACAGCATGGTTCTGTCTTGCTCCCTTTAAATGGCAAACCTTTGACAAGCATCAAAAAAAGCGGCGCGCCAAGGGTATGCCAGCCATGCAAAAACATCGGGGCTCGCGTAGCCGGTGCTATTCCGCTGCGGAATGATAAGATGACTGTCCCAGATATGGATCCAACAAGCTGCGCAGATCGACCCTTGCACCGAGTTTGGTTGCAAGGAGCACGAGGCCACCCAGTTTTCGCTGCACGAACAAAACGTCCATCGGAACTGCGGGTGGCGCCACCCGCTCCTCCATCAGGGCAAAGCCCTCAGCCTGAATTTCCTGGGCCAATGAGGTGTCGGCAAAGTCAAACGCCTCTCCGGTTGTCAGAGCATCGAAAACACGCGTCATCATAGCCAGGATGCGTGTTTTCTGATCCGCGCTCAGATCTGTTGGCAGAAATCCCAACTGTCCCGCCGCTGTCTCCAGCGACACTTCTGAGGTCAGCCCCAGCCCCGCCCGCAGAAACTCGCGGTAGGCCATTGGCGTCTCGTCCGCGAGGGAACGGGTCGCTCCGAAATCAAGCAGGACAATACATCCGGTATCTTCCTGCCAGAGGTAGTTTGCGAAATTCGGATCACTCTGCATCACCGAGAATTCAAACAACTCGCGCAGAAACAGGGCGAAAAGGTCTCGCATGATCCCGTCGCGAACCGACTGCGCAGCGCTGGCAGCTTTTTCAATCGGCTGGCCCTGCATGAACCGCATCACAAGAACCGAGTCCGTAGACAGATGCGGACACTGTTCTGGCACAAGAAACCTGGGTTCCGCCATCAGCTGCTCGCCGAACCATCCCAGTTGGTTGCCCTCGCGCTGATAGTCTACTTCTTCGTGCAGCTGACGCCGCACTTCCTGCAGATACGGATCAAGATCAAAGCTGGCAGGGATCAACCGCGACGCCCGCAGCAGGCTCGCAATATTGGACAGATCACTGTCAATGCTTTGGGCGATGCCGGGATATTGGACCTTGACCGCAACATCTCGGCCATCAGGAAGGATCGCACGATGAACCTGCCCGATCGAGGCCGCCGCGATTGGCCGGACATCAAATCGTCGAAACCGCTTTTGCCAGCCTTCCCCCCAATTCTGATCGAGCACCTGTTTGAGTTGACGAGGCGGCATGAAGTCGGCCTCTGCCCGAAGACGTGAAAGGATAACAGCGAACTCCTGCGGAAGAATATCGCCAGCATCCATAGACAGCAGCTGGCCCAATTTCATCGCAGCGCCACGCATGGCGGCAAGCTCGGACGTGAGTTTACCAAGCGCTGCCGGTGTCACGGCCAGCTCTCGCAGCGAAGGCCGCGTCCCGCGCAAGACCGCCTGCATGCCTCCCACGGCGACCTGGCCCGCCAGATGCGCCGCAACCCCGCCAACGCGAAACGCACGAGAAACGCGCCCTGTCGGAACCGGTCTGGGCTGCATCTTGCCTGTTTTTGCTGACATACCTGCTGCTCCACCACTCAGCTTACACTGACATGCAGCTAAATCGGATAGCAGGGCCGTCAACTGGCAGAGCGCCCAAACCCAATGCATCGAAAACAGCTGTTGCAGTATGTGCGCAGTCCGAACATGTAAGCACAGCTACAAATAACACAAACTTGCACCCGTCCACGGCGTTCATTTAACGCTAGATTCACCTTCTGACCTCAATACAGGAAGTCAGACTCAGTGACCGATAGGATTGATTTTGAACTTTAGTATTCTGCACCGGATCACTGCGTCTCTTTGGGCAGCCCTTGCTGTCATCTGCAGTATTCTCCCTGACTCCTCCCTGGCCCAGACGCGTCCGATCCGCGTCAGCTATAGTGAGTTCAATCCCTATTCCTACACCGACAACAACGGGACAGCGCGTGGCTACGCCATTGATCTCATCCGCCATATCGCAACAAAGGCGGGATATGATGTCAGCTTTGTCGCTGGTGGCCATCCGGCCGGGATGATGGCGGCGTTGAAAGATGGGCGCGCTGATCTGACGTCGCTTTTGGCCCTGACACCCGCACGGCTTGAGGAGGCCATCGCAACCGACGAGATTGGCAGCTTTGACCTCACCGCATTCGTCGCGACAGAGGGTCCGGTCGAGGATTTATCTGATCTGACGGGCGGGAACATCGGCGCAGTCACTGGCAGTTTTGCCCTCAAGGGAGCGGAAAAAGTGCCCTTCGCCAATGTCGTGGAGTTTGACGAAAGCGACCACATGCTGATGCCGCTGCTCAATGGGGAAATCGATGCCATCGTGACATCGCGGGACAGCTATCTGAGACGTCTGCGCAGTGCCGGCCTTGACGGCGCGGTCGCGCCTCTTGAACCCGCACTCATTTCAAGCGCCGCCGCTCTCTACCTGCCTCCCGGCAACACTGCGCTTCAGGCAGATCTCAACCGGGTGATCCGCTCTGGTCTCGACAAGGCGCATATTAAGGACCTTCGTGAGAAATGGTTTGGGCGGGACAGTTCGCTATTCGACGATCCTATCGTGATCTGGGCCGCGCGATTGGCGTTATTGCTCACTGCTGTTGCAGGGTTTCTGGGCTATCGTGCCTTGGTCTATCGCGGCCGAGAGAAACAGCTGTTGCGCGCCCGCAAAGGCGACCAGCTTTTGATCAGCGCATTGGACGAGGTTGCCGCCGCTGTGGTCATTTTCGACAAGGATCTGCGGGCGGTCCACTGGAACCAGGGGATGGAGTTGATCTTTCCGCAGATGGTGCCGGGTCTGCGCTCAGGTGCGACACTGCGCAAACTGCTCACCCGATCGTACAGTGACGGAACCGTGCCACATGACATGGATGATGCCGCCATCGCCGACAGCGTGGAAACGATCATCGACGACATGCGAAATGGCCGAGATACCATTCGGATCATTCGCCTCGGCGATGGGCGCGTTTTCCAAGGTCGCGATGTTCCCTTGGGCAAGGACCACTATGCCACCATCCGTGTGGAAATTACCGAACACCAGAAGCAGCAGGACACGATCAAGGACCAGGCAGATCGCTTGGTGCTTGCGAATGAACAGTTGCGGACGTTCACGTCGATTGCCGCTCATGACCTCAAGACACCTCTGTTCAATCAGATCGCTCTGCTTGAATTCATCGGTGAAGACCTGACCGCCGCAGGCATCGAACTGCCGCCAGAGGTACGGGAAAATTGGGTGCAGCTCGAAAATGTCGCCCAACAGATGTTGCGGCTTGTTCAAGATCTCTCCATCTATGCCACGACCGACAGTGAGAACCAGACGGTTGAGCTGATCTCTCCCAGCGAGCGTCTGAAAGACGTGCTGCATCTGGCGCAGCCTCGCTCGGGCTTTCAGATCACGATCGACGATGACATGCCTGATCTTCTGGTCAATGCGACCGCCTTTGACATGGTTATGCGCAACCTGCTGACGAACGCGATCAAACATCACGACAAGGACTTCGGGCGCATCTCTGTGCGTGCGCGGAAAACTGACAGCGGGCTTACCCTTCTCGTGCAGGACGACGGCCCCGGCATCGCCGCACCTTTCAGAGAAAAGATATTTGAGCCTTTCACACGTCTGTCGACGCAGACAGATGGGTCGGGTCTTGGACTTGCCTTTATCAAGAAAACAGTCGCGAGCTGGGGCGGCACAGTGAGTGTCAAACCGGCAGAGCCGCGCGGCAGTGTATTTGAGGTGACATTTCCGCACCCAAAGGGCGGTGCACAGATCCTGCCGCTTCTTGATCCAAAGACCGCGCAGACCGGTCGGCAAGTTTCCAAAACCGGGTAAACGCTATCCTGCCAAAATTGATGCCCCGCTTTCCCCCGGAAGCGGGGTTTTTCTTGTGTCAGTCTGACAGATCCAGAAAATCTTCACCCCCGACACACACGGAAATATCACGAAAACACGGGTGATTACGGAATTATATCAACTTTTGTGATAGCGCCATCACGATTAGTCTTTTGCAAAACAAGACAGATCTGTCCACCTTGAGATCATCGAAACAAGGCAAGTCACAGTTTCTAGTAACTCTGAAAAAGTGGCTACCTTTCATGATGTTAAAGGACACAAAATGAAACTGACGTTCAAATCCACCGCAACCTCTGCCGTCTTGGCAGCAGCGAGCACCCTGTTTCCCACCGCGACCCTGGCAGGAGAAAGCCCATTCTCTGTCGCCCTCAACACAACAGAAATTGATGGTTTGACCATCGCCTACCGTGAAGCAGGTGATCCCGAAAACCCGACCCTCTTGCTGCTGCATGGCTTTCCAACCTCGTCGCATATGTTCCGCAACCTGATCCCGGAGCTCGCAGACAGCTATCATGTGATTGCGCCCGACTATCCCGGTTTCGGTGCGTCAGATATGCCTGACGCGGCAAACTACGACTACAGCTTCGCAAATACCGCCGAGATCGTGACCAAACTGATCGACAGCAAGGGCGTCGAAGACTACAGCGTCTATCTGATGGACTATGGTGCACCGGTCGGCTTCCGCATGTTTGCAGAGCATCCAGAGCGCGTGACCGGCTTCATCATCCAGAACGGCAACGCCTATGATGAAGGCCTGCGGGAATTCTGGGACCCGATCAAGGCATATTGGAGCGAGCCTTCTGTCGCGAACGGCGATGCGTTGCGTGCCTTTCTGACCCTCGATGCAACGAAATGGCAATTCACCCACGGGGTTGGGGACGTTTCCAAGGTAAGCCCCGACAACTTCTGGCATGTGCAGTATCTCCTCGATCGCCCTGGCAACCAAGAGGTCCAGTTGGAGATGTTCCTGGACTATGGCACCAACGTGCCGGAATACCCCAAGTGGCAGGCTCTGTTTCGCGAGCATCAGCCCCCTGCTCTGATCGTCTGGGGCAAGAATGACTACATTTTCCCTGCCGAGGGTGCGCATCCCTACAAGGCGGATCTGAAAGACGTGGAGTTCCATCTGTTGGATACCGGCCATTTCGCGCTGGAAGAATACGGATCGGAAATTGCCAGTGAAATCCGCGACTTTCTGCAGCGCACCACGAATTGATCACAGACAACCCAGGCGTCCGCATCAGGGCGGGCGCCCACCTACAAATTTGTCCTGCTCTTACAGCTGGCAGGAAAAGGAACAAAAAGATGACAACCACTCATATTTCACCCGATCTTGGAAACCTTCGCCGCATTGCTGCCTTCTCCTCTGGTCACGAGGGGGGCAACCCAGCCGGGGTTTTAATCACGGATCACGCCCCCAACGATAGCGAGATGCAAGCCATCGCCGCAGAAGTCGGCTATTCCGAAACCGCATTTGCAAGCCCAGATGGCGAACACTGGCGCGTGCGTTATTTTTCCCCCGAAGGTGAAGTCGATTTCTGCGGCCATGCGACCATTGCGCTGGGGCGGGCCCTTAGCGATCTGAAGGGGCCGGCACGCTATGACCTGCGCATCAACGCCGGTGACATCAGCGTCGCAAGCCATACCGACGACAGCGGCAAAACTCTGATTGAGCTGCAATCCCCCCCAACACGAAGCGGCCCGGCTGAAGGGGCCGTGTTGGCCGAAGCGCTTGCGCTGTTTGACCTGTCCGAAGAGGATCTTGATCCTGCACTGCCTCCCGCCATTGCAAACGCAGGCAATGACCATCTTGTTCTCGCGCTGCGACAACGCGACCGGTTGGCCAGAATGGAATATGATCTCGCGGATGGTCGCCGTCTGATGGAGCGCCACGGTCTGACCACCATCAATTTGATCGTGGCTGGAGAGGACGGGCTGTTTCTGTCGCGCAATGCCTTCGCTATTGGCGGAGTGCTTGAAGATCCTGCAACCGGGGCCGCAGCGGCCGCACTGGCAGGTTATCTGCGGGATATCGACTGGCCACTGGATTGGTCGCCAAAGGAAGCCGCTGACGCTGCGCGGGCAGAAATCCGCATCGAGCAAGGCGACGATATGGGTGTTCCCTCGCGGTTGCGGGTCAGCATCAGCCCAGAGAAAGGCGCGCCCGTCGCAGTCTCAGGTCAGGCGCGCGATATCACTTGATCTTGTGGATGGCCTGCTTGCCTGCCCTGCAGGCGGGCCGCTCACGTCTTGGCGCTGCTGTCTTCCGCACGCCAGGTCAGAAATGCATTGAACAGCTGCTGTTGGGTGCTCACCCCAAGTTTGGCATAGGCATTGCGGCGGTGGGTCTTTACGGTCGGGACCGCGATGCCAAGTGTCAGGCTGATCGACAGGCTGGAATGCCCCTTCAGGATCAGCTGCATCACCTCCGCCTCGCGGGTAGAAAGCACATCCCGGCCAAAGGCCTCAAGGCGGGCGGGCTCAGGCTTTGGCGCCCCGCCATGATCCTGCCCTTCCCAAAGCTGCTGAAATGCACATTCAAAAAGAGGCAGAAAGGGGCGCAGCCTGTTCAGGTGATCATCGCAAAACCCACCATCAACAGCCGGGCGCGCCATGCTCAGCTCGCCCATCGCGCCATCAGGCAGCCGCACCAAAAGGGCCAGTTCCTGCAAGCCGGCGGGCCACCCCGGTGTCCGGTACCCGATTTCTTCTTCGTTCTCGACCAGAACAGTCGCATCCACTGATGCAGGGTTCCAATTGTCTGGCGCCAGATCCGCCATGCGATGCAGGCCAGGCGAAACCCCGGACAGCACCGCATTATAGACGGGATTCAAGAGGTACGTGCTCTCCACGTAAAGCTGCACAGCCGCTTTGGCAGCACCTGCCGGGTAGGTGTCGGCCAAATAGACCGGCTGATGGTTTTCTCGATTGATCACGCAAAAAGCCGCCGAAATCGGGATCAGCGAGGACGCTGCCGCAATCAAACCAGAGGCATCCGCGCGGCCCGAACACACCGCGGAAAAAGCGGTATTTGCCGCATTGATATCACTGGAATCGAACAACATGCTGCGGGCTTACCTTATTGGCGTCAGGCGCTGAGGGACACGATATCATCCTTCGGGATGATAGGCAGTTTGGGATTTACTGGCGTAGGGTCTGCGAAACTTCAAGGATCCATACCATGTCCAATGCCCCTCTCGTTCTGGATGCCGCGACGGTCTCACAATATCTGCCGCATATCGACGTCCTGCAGGAAATGCGTCAGCTGTTTGTTGAACTCGGCCGCGCACAGGCAGTCCAGCCTGCTCAAACACTCACCCTCTTTCCTGATGAGCGCGGTGATTTCATCACCTACCTCGGCGCCGCTGCCGGTGCGGGGGTCTTTGGTGCAAAACTCTCGCCCTATCTGGTGCAGGATGGGCCGCCGATCATCACCGCCTGGACGGTCCTGATGTCGATGGAAACCGGTCAACCCCTGATGCTATGCGATGCCGGTCAACTGACCACCGAACGAACCGCAGCAACGACGGCCCTGGCTGTGGATCATCTTGCGAAACAGGATACCACTACGCTAGCAATTATCGGCACAGGCGGAGTTGCACAGGCCCATTGGCGGCAGGCACGCGCTCTGCGCCAGTGGGAGAAGGTGGTTGTTTACTCTCCGCGTCTAAGCCAGTCTGGCGACGTGCAGCAGATATGGAGAGACCTCTGCCCGCAGGTCACTTTTGCCAGCAGCGCAGAAGGCGCAGCCGAAGGTGCCGATGTGGTGATGCTGTGCACCTCCTCAGGCACACCTGTTGTCGACGCCGCTGTCATTGGCCCAGGAACACTCGTCACGTCGATCAGCACCAATGTCGCCAGAGCGCATGAAATCGACCCCGCGTTTCTGAGTGCGGCAGACGTGTACTGCGACTACCGCCAGACCACACCAACCACAGCCGGGGAAATGCAGATCGCCGCGCAAGAGCATGGTTGGTCAGCTGACCGCGTTCAGGGCGATTTGCCGGGCCTTGCCATCGCGCAGTGCCCCACCCCGAGCGGCACGCGACCCATTTTCTTTCGCTCCATCGGCTTGGGGCTTGAGGATATTGCCGTTGCCCATGCACTCTTTCGCGCGGCGAGCGCCTGAACTCAACGAAAGGACACCCAATGCATATCGAACCGTTTGGCGTCGAAATCTGGATGAACGAGTGGGAAACCAAATGCGAATGGAATCTCGCTGAAACCTGCGTTGAAAGCATCACGATTGCCGAACTTCTTGATCTGTGCGGGCACAGCACAGAAGATCTCTCTGATCTGCTCGGCATGAAGATGACCTATGGCGCAATCGAAGGTTCTGACCGGCTTCGCAGTGCAATCGCAGATCTTTATCCCTCACAGACCGCTGAAAACGTGATCGTCACCCATGGCACCATCGGGGCGAACATGCTGGTGCACAAGGCACTGGTCAGCGCTGGCGACAGGGTCGTTGCGGTGGTTCCGACCTATCAGCAACACTACTCCATCCCCGCCAGCATCGGCGCGGATGTTCAGCAGCTAAAGCTCCGCGAAGAGGACGGTTTCCTGCCGGATCTTGATGCTCTGCGTGCCCTCGTCACAACGGAAACCAAGCTGATCGCGATCAATAACCCCAACAATCCCACAGGTGCCCTGATGGACCGGGACATGCTGCATCAAATTGCCGAGATTGCACGCAGCGTTGGGGCCTGGGTTCTGTGCGACGAGGTGTATCGCGGCACGGATCAAGACGGCGATGGCATGACAGATTCGATTGCCGACATCTATGAGAAAGGCATTTCAACCGCCGGCATGTCCAAGGCCTACTCGCTCGCAGGACTGCGTCTGGGGTGGGTCACAGCCCCAAAAGACGTGATTGAGGCCGTCGCCATCCATCGTGACTATGACACCATTTCTGTTGGGATGATCGACGATCACTTTGCAGCGATGGCCTTGGAAAACCGCGACAAGATCCTCGCCCGCAGTCAGCTCATCACCCGCACGAACCTCGCCATTTTGGACGACTGGATCGCAGCGGAACCCAAGATCAGTTGGGTCAAACCACGTTCTGGCACCACGGCCTTGCTGAAATATGACCTGCCATTGACCTCACGGGATTTCTGCATCCGTTTGCTTCAGGAAACAGGCGTCATGTTCACTCCCGGCTCAGCGCTTGGCATGGAGGGTTATGTCCGGATCGGCTATGCCAACGGGTCCGATATCTTGCGTAGGGGCCTTGCGCTGGTGTCAGAGTTCATGGCCCGCCACAAGTAAGCAACCGATTTGACCCGGCATTTCGACGGCCTGACTGCTGCGACAGTCGGGCCGTTTTGTTTTGTGTTTTGGAACCAGCCATCGGGCTGGGGCGTTTGAACACCAAGACCTGATAACAGAAAGGCCGAAACAATGACCCATACTGCTGATCTGGGAGACCAGGCACGCGGCCACGCCGCAGATCTTGTAGGCAAAGCCAAGGAAACCGCCCATCGCTCTGTGCGCGATGCCACCGACCAGGCCCGCCAGCATGTCGCAGGCGAAGTGCACGGTGCGGCAGAGGCCGCCCAAGCAGCCGCAAATTCATTTGACAGCAACGGGATGCAGGCACAGGCGGCACAGGTGATTGCCTCTCACCTGGAGGACGCAGCCGAGCGGGTCCGGACGCTGGATGTAGAAAAAACTGTCTCAGACGTCAGCCAGTTCGCTCGCCGCAACCCCCTGCTGTTCCTGAGCGCCGCCGCGCTCGCCGGATTTGCGGCGACCCGCTTCCTCAAAGCGAGCGAACCTGACGCCGCAGCACCGGATGGGCAGCCGCTCCCAACCCCGCATATTCATGAAGGGACAGATCATGACCCGGCCTGATATTCGAAACGCCCCAGATCTGCTGCTGAACGTACTGCGCCAGTTTTCCGATCTGTTGCGTAGCGAGGCGGAACTGGCAAAATCCGAGCTGAAGGAGAAAGCGTCGAACGCCCGCGACGGTGCAATCGCGCTGGTTGCCGCGGCCATCGTGGCATTGGTGGCCCTGCATGTTCTCGCGGCGGCATTGGTTGCATGGATCGGAACACTGGGCCTAGGTCCCGGCCTTGCTGCCCTGATTGTTGGAGGTGCACTGCTGGTCGTGTGCCTTGGCCTTCTGTTGTTTGCCAAGTCACGGCTCAGCAGCGAAGCCCTTACGCCGACACGTACCATCGAAAATGCCAAACGCGATGCCGCACGCATCAAGGAGGCTGCACATGTCCGATACTAAGAGACTTGAACAGGAACTTGAGATCAAACGCCAGAACCTGGCCCGATCTGTATCTGGTCTCAGCGATGTGATTGCGCCGCGCAATGTGGCCCATCAAATCAGCGAGACCGCCCAAGGCTATGGCGGCGAAGTCGCAGGCCAGGTGGTTCAGGCGGCTCGGCGCAATCCTGCGGGTCTCATGCTTGCTGGCGCGGGGCTTGCCCTGATGGCAACCGGCACCGGCAGCCGACCCGTCGTGACATCGCGCAAGACAATCGCCACCCCCCCGGCGGAGGCATTTGTGGGATTTGATGCACGGGTCGCAAAAGCAGACGCAGCTATGAAGAAGGAGATGACAGGGATGACCGACGAAACCCTTCGCACGAACAAAATGCGCGACACATTGCAGGCAGGTCTGGACAAACTCCCGGCAAGTGCCCGCAAACGTGTGCTGGATGCTCGCACCTCGGCGTTGAAAGCGCAGGAGAAAGTAGAAGCATACACCACGCGACAAGCCCGCGCTGGCAAGACGTTCTATTCCGAAAACCCCCTCGCGGTCGGCGCTATTGCCTTGGGTATGGGGGCGCTGATCGGGGCTCTCTTACCTTCCACGAAACGGGAGGACGAACTGCTTGGCGCCCATCGCGATGCGCTAGCGGCCAAGGCAGAAGCAGCCCTGCAAGAAGAGATGGACAAGATCCATCGCCGGGCAGAGGCCAAAATTGACGAAGTTGCTTCGGCCTGATTTCTCAGGTGCTGTGAAAACGAATGCCCTCACCGCTGATCTCTGCAGCGGTGAGGCGCCCTGTCGCATAGGCACCGGTATCAATTTCCACTCGGCCCCCGATCATTCGGGGCTCGGGAACGATCCAGTGGCCATGCACCACCCATAGACCATCAGTACGCTCGGTGCTGCGCGCTTCTGTGGCCCCCCACAGCAGATCATCGCGAATCTGGTTGTCGAAACTGCGGGCAGGGTTGGCCCCTGCATGAGCCATGAAGACATTTCCACTGATCGCACCGCGCGGCAGCGCGCGCACCCAGTCTATCAGCTCCTCGCCCATTGCATCGCGCAACTGTGCCGCCGCGCGGTGGTAATCTTCAGGCGCAGAATGGGCCGTGACCCCACCGACCCCAAAACTCGCCAATGTCTGCAGACCGCCATTTTGCAGCCAAAACGCACCATTTGACGCGGGATCATCGAGAAAATCCAACAACATAGCTTCATGGTTGCCCATGAGGGATGTGATATCCGGCCGCCCCATAAGGCGACGCAGCACAGCCGCGCTTTCTTCGCCCCGATCCACATAGTCGCCGATGCAGACAATCGGCACGCCTGGATCGAATTTTTCCATAAGAGCTGCCAGCAGACGATCACATCCGTGGATGTCGCCGATGACGTAAAACCGCAACTCAGGTGCAAAATCTGCAAATTCTTGTGGCTTCGCCCATAAATTAGTAAATAATTCCTTAATCATGAGCAGTGCTCCTTGGGGGTCTGACGCGCTGAACCGGCGAAGTGCCGGGCTAGTGTTAGGCAGGGTTGGGAGCCGTGTGAAGAACGCACTGCCAAAAAATGGCGGGCAACATTGAGGCTGGGCAGGGATGCGGGCAAGCGCATGTCTTCTATTTGGTTGTCTGAGCATGCTCGGCGGCCCACTCGTGGCGACCCGTGGTCCCGCGCAGACACTGACGACCTATGGGTCGCCCGGCCTGATCGACATGCCAACGGCAGAGGTCTTTCCTGACGGCACGCTGGCGCTGACCACCGCGAACTTTGAAAACACCAGCCGCAACACGCTCGCGTTTCAGTTTTTGCCGTCCGTTTACGGAACATTTCGCTACAGCTTTTTGCGCGACTTCGACTCCGGTGTCGGCCTCAGCCGATACGATCGCAGTTTTGACATACACTTTCAGCTTCGTGAAGAAACCGCCCGTGGACCAGCCATCGCGCTCGGCCTGCGCGATTTTGGCGGGACTGGCATCTATGCGAGCGAATATCTCGTCGCGACCAAACATCTGGTGCCGTCCGTTTCTGTGACGGGTGGTATCGGGTGGGGGCGTCTGGCCGGGCGCGGAGGCCAACGCAACCCCTTAAGCGTTCTTGATGGTCGCTTTGACACGCGCCCCGACTCCAACGCTGGTGGGATCGCGACAACGGGCCAACTGGATTTCGGCAACTGGTTCCGGGGCGATGCGGCCTTTTTCGGCGGGGTGAAATGGGATGTGAATACTCGCCTGACATTGACCGCCGAATATTCCTCTGATGATTACGCACCAGAAGCGCAGCGTGGTCTGATCGACGTTCGGTCTCCGATCAACCTTGGTGCAACTTATCGCTTCGATAACGGCGTATCTCTGGGGGGATCCTATCTGAACGGCTCCACCCTCGCCCTTCAGCTGAGCTATGCCTTCGATCCGCGCAAACCAAAGGCTCCGGGCGGACAAGGGGCAGCGGCTCCCGCTTTGCTCCCCAAGGAGCAGGTGGCCCTGGCCTCCTGGAACCTGCCACGGGATGGCACCAGCCCTGACAGCAAGGTCACGGCAGAACTGCGCCGCAACCTGAAAGGCCAGGGCCTGCGTCTGATCGGATTTTCGCAGAATAAGCACCGAACCGATGTGACAGTTGAAAACCTTCGGTATGGCGCAGGCGCTCAAGCGGTGGGCCGGACCGCCCGCGTTCTTGCCAATACGCTGCATCCTGAAATCGAGACCTTTGTCATCACGCTTGCCGAGGACGGAGTGCCGATCACCACAATCACCAGCCAGCGCGACGATCTTTATGCACTGGAAACGGATGTGGACGGCGCATGGCGCAGCCTGGCACGCAGCCAGATCGCTGACGCCGCGCCGGCGATTTCGGGGCAGGATCAGGCTGCGGCTTTTCCCGCCTTCACCTACCGATTTGCGCCCTACACCCAGCTGTCGTTCTTTGATCCCGATGAACCGCTTAGATACGAACTTGGCGCGCAGCTTGAGGCAGATTTCCAACCTGCGCCCGGGCTCACTTTCTCCGGCCAGTTGCGCCAGCCTGTGATTGGAAATCTCGACAACGACACGCGCCCGTCCAATTCGGTACTGCCACGGGTCCGCTCCGATTGGGGGCGCTATGCTGCGGACTCCGATCTGCGGCTGAGCCACCTGACGGCAGACTATCAATGGCGCCCGCATGAGGATGTATTCGCCCGTGTGACCGGCGGCTATCTGGAGCAGATGTTCGGCGGGCTGTCAGCCGAGGTTTTGTGGTTCCCCGTCGGCAGCAGCCTCGCGCTAGGCGCAGAACTGAACTACGCCAAACAGCGTGATTTCGACGGCAAACTTGGATTTCAGGACTACGACGTGATGACCGGTCACGCTTCGGTCTATTACAAAACGCGCGGGGATTATCACGTCCAGGTCGATATGGGCCGGTATCTTGCTGGCGACTGGGGGACAACCCTGACTGTGGACCGAGAGTTCAACAATGGCTTCAAGGTCGGAGCCTTTGCAACGATGACAGATGTCTCCTCTGCCGAGTTTGGCGAGGGATCTTTTGACAAGGGGATCCGGATTGAAGTTCCCGTTTCCTGGTTCACTGGCAAGCCATCCCGCAAGAAGGTGACGCAGGTCATCCGCCCTGTCCTGCGCGATGGCGGCGCGCGGTTGAACGTTCGCAACAGGCTCTATGAAACGGTGCGTGACAACCGCGGCCGTGAGCTCGCGACAGGATGGGGGCGTTACGCACGATGATCTTGACTCACCGCGCAATCCGAACCGGCTTTGTCGCCAGCGTCCTTGGCGTCTTGGCCGCCTGCACAAATGGCGAAGCAGAGGTTTCGCCGTTTCAGGCGCTGACCAGCCGGGAGGCGCCCAGCCACAAGGCCCATGTCACTGCGCTGGCACGATCTGGACAGCCACAACTTCAGGTCAGCATCCCAAAGTCCAGCCGCGGTGGGCTCATGGTGAGAGAGACCCAGCGGAACGGGCTGACAACCTGGCTGTCCGCTGATGGCGCGAGCCTCCAGACGCGCAATGGCCTCCTGCAAGCGACCCGTGGACTCGGCGCGGGGCTGATGGCAGTCGATGACGCGCAGTCCGCTCGTCTCATTCACGCCCGAGAGACCGGGCAAGCGCTACGGTTTCACAGCTTTTTGTCCGGAAACAACACGATCCAAACCCGCAGCTATCATTGCGAGATCACCGATCGTGGCGTGAGAGAGCTGACCGTTGGGGATGAGACAGTCACAACTCGCCTGATGGCTGAAACCTGCGCCAACGGCGAACAACGTTTCTTGAATCTTTACTGGCTGGACGACGCAACGCATCAGCTGGTGCAAAGCCGCCAATGGTCTGGCCCATACCTCGGCAACATAACCACACGTCTGCGGAGGGCCACATGACAGCGACCACCCCGTCCACAACGACAAGATCCGCTACCGGAGGAATACCAATGCGCCTGATGACCATGATCTGCTGCGCCGCGCTCGCTGTGGCGGGATGCTCGACAGTCTACCGCAGCTCAGACGTCATCCCCGGATCAACGGATGGCACCCAAGTTCGCGTTGTTCCCCTGACCGGTGAGACCGTCATCCAGGCCAACCGCGCGCCATATGCGCCCCAATCGCTGCCCTCTGCCTTTAGCCAAAGCGCGGGCACAGGTGCAGGGCTTGCAGGGCGCGGGGTCGGCGTTCTGCCGGATGCGCCATCCACACAGGCCGGTGCCCGCAATCAACAGCTGGTTCTGAACAGCCCTCCCCCGATTTCCCCCGGCGCCTATCGCATTGGCGTTGGTGATGTCGTGATGCTGGCAACCCCCTCGACCGGCAACACACTCGAAGCCATTTCAGGGCTTCTTGCCGCTCAAAACAGTCGCAGCGGCTATACCGTTCAAGATGATGGCTCCATCAATATCCCTGACGTTGGCCGGGTCAGAATTGCTGGCCTCACGATCGAAGACGCCGAAGAGCTGCTGTTCCAGCGGCTGGTTGAGGCACAATTCGATCCAACCTTCAGCCTTGAGATTGCAGAGTTCAACTCGCAGCGCGTCGCCATTGGTGGGGCGGTCGGCAAACCTGCGGTTCTGCCAATCACACTGACACCGCTTTACCTCAGCGAAGCGCTGGCCGCTGCGGGGAGCGTCGCCGCCGCAAATATCGATGTGACCTCTGTGCGGATTTACCGGGATGGTCAGTTGTATCAGATCCCGTTGGCTGATTTCTATTCCAGCCCCGATCTGCAGAATATCCGGCTGGTTGCCGGTGACTCGGTTTTTGTCGACAGCGATTTTGATCTCAATCGCGCCGAACGCTTCTTTGAACAGCAAATCCGGTTGAAGCAAACCACACTTGCGGCACGCGCTCAGGCTCTGAGCGAGCTGAACACAGCTGTCAGCCTGCGTCGCAACGACAACGCGGAACGGCGCGCCAATTTCGAGGCCCGCGAAGCGCTTGGTGCGAGCGACCGCGACTATGTCTACCTGACCGGAGAGGTCGACAAGCAGACACGCTATCCTCTGCCCTACGAACGGCAGGCCTCTCTGGCTGACGCGCTTTATGATGCGGGTGGCGGTATTGCTCGCGAAACCGGGGACGTGTCGCAGATCTACGTTTTGCGTGCCTCAAGCGATCCACGGGAGTTCGGCGCTGTCACAGCATGGCACCTCAATGCATCCAGTGCCGCCAATCTGACACTGGCCACCCGGTTTGAACTGCGCCCGGATGACGTGATCTTTGTCGCCGAAAACCCTGTTACAAAATGGGGCCGAACGCTGCGCCAGATCACTCCGTCCCTCATCACAACGCCCGTCGCGGCTGCGGTCAACTAGACAAGAAGGCACCTATCATGCGTGATCTCTTGGCTGTCACATTCGGTTTGGGCATCGCTTTAGCCGGGCTGCCCTGCCCCACGTCTGCAATTGCGCAGGAGCAGAGACAGGTAGAGCTGGATTGCGAGGATGAACGTAACGCGGAAGAAGAGGCATGCCTGTTTGTTCAGGGGTCGACCTCGGCCGAGTTCGCCCCCTTGATTGCCCCGGTTGTTGGCCTGCTGGGCCTGGCGCTGATTGCTGGCGCCGGGTCTTCTGGCTCCACCAGCACGGTGAGCACGGACTAACCGGCGATCCAGTCGGCAGCGCGCCGCAAATCTGCGAGCATATCAGCCCGCGCCCGTTGGACTGCCGCGGCATCAGACAAACGCAGAAGAAATGACGGATGCAAGGTGATCAGGACGGGCAGGCCATCGGCACGCCATTCTACCCGCCCACGTCTGTCGGTGATCGCTTTACCTGATCCCAACAGGGCCTGCGCCGCGCTGGCGCCCATTGCAACAATGAGCCGTGGCTGAATCAGCGCGATCTCTGCGCGCAGCCAGGGATTGCAGATGGCGATTTCATCCTGACTTGGCTTTTGGTGCAAACGTTTGCGCCCGCGCGGCAAGAACTTGAAGTGTTTGACGGCATTGGTCACAAACGCCTCTTCCCGCTTGAGCCCCGCTTCGGCCATCAACAGATCAAACAACTGCCCCGCCGGGCCAACAAAGGGGCGGCCCACCAGATCCTCGTGATCACCGGGCTGTTCCCCAACAAACATCAGCTCAGCGGATTGTGGCCCCTCTCCCGCCACCGCCTGTGTCGCAGGCTTGTGCAGCGGACACCTGGTACAGGCGCTGATGTCAGAAGGCAGATCTCCGCCCGGGGCCTGCCAGTGGGGGTTTGCCTCTGGTAGATTTGCCTGGATCCGCTCCGCCCGCAGTGGCGGCAGGGTCGGCGCGGCCTCCGCCATTTCGCGGGCGCGTGCAGGTGCATTTGCAATCAGATCAGGAATCGCCGCCGCCTCAGGCATGTTCTTCCAATATTTCTTTGGCATCTCTGATTGCATGGCCTGAACCTTTAGCCGCGCAGGGTTAAAGATGTTGCGGAAATACGTGACCCAGAGCTGTTCGCTTGCATCGTCGGGCAACTCCGGACGGGGCTGCCCCGGTTCAAACCGCAGCTTTCCGCCCTCGAAAATCGCGGACACATCCGGGGTGAGGATCCGCCAATCCATATCGGCAAATCGCCTGACAAAGAAATCAGCAGTGGGTTCGACGGTATGATGGCTTGGCTCGAACCACGCCGCAAAAGACCTGCGCGCTGCATCAGGCTCTCCAATCTCGCGGAAGCGCACGAAGGCTTTCATCTTGTGCTGGCAGCGGGACACGTTCTTTTCCATTCGCCGCAAGACGGACAGATCGGCATCACCGCGATCCTGCATGTGCGCACGGCCTGAACGCAGACGCCATAGAAACGCATAGAGCCTTGCAAACCGGCTGGGATCACGGTGCCAAACCACCTTGTCAGCCATAGAGATAAAGCTGCGTGGCACTTTCACTTGTCCGCTTGGAGGTTTGGCCGCATCTGCCCCGAACAGATCTGGCGACGCACTGTCATCTCCCCACAGAATCTGATCGGGTGGGACGTTCTTTGCCAAAAACCCGCGCGCCGCCTCGCGCCAGGCTGTGGCGGCACCTATTTGAGGGATCTCTGCCCGATACATCAAAACAACGACAATTGCTGCGGCGGCGGCGCAAACCGCGCCCGCAGATCGACACTGTCGGTCAGCGCGCCGGGGCTCCAACCACCCGCCACCACAAAAGCACGCGCCTTTTTCATCGACGCCCCCATCCGCGCCAGATCCTCGTAGCGCAATGTCCGATGTCGACGGGTCGACAGAATGCGGGACACGGTTTTGACGCCGAACCCCGGAACCCGCAGCAGCATTTCTTTGCTGGCCCGGTTCACATCCAGTGGAAACACCGCGCGATGCGCCAGCGCCCAGGCCAGCTTTGGGTCGATATCAAGATCCAGATTGCCATCCGGCGTCACAGATGTGATTTCATCCAGCTGAAAATCATAGAACCGCAGCAACCAGTCGGCCTGATACAGGCGATGCTCCCGCTGCAAAGGCGGCGACACCAATGGCAGTTTGGCTGAACTGTCTGGAATGGGCGAAAAGGCAGAATAATAAACACGCTTCAGCTTGTAGCTGGAATAAAGGCGCGTCGACTGTCCCAACACTTTGGCATCGTTGGAACCATCCGCCCCGATAATCATTTGCGTGGACTGACCAGCCGGGGCAAACCGCGCTGGACGCTTGCCTGAAAATGACCTGTCTCCCGCAGCCTCCTTTCTCAGCCGCACATCACCCATCGCCTTGCGAATTTGGGATGGGTCTTTTTCCGGCGCATGCTCTCGCACGGCTGTATCGCTTGGCATTTCGACGTTGATTGACAGGCGATCAGCCAGCAGGCCCGCCTCCTCAATCAGCTCCGGCGCTGCATCCGGGATCGTCTTGAGGTGGATATACCCACGAAAATTCTCTTCCTGCCGCAGCTTGCGGGCAATCTGCACCATGTCGGCCATCGTCGCGTCAGGAGAGCGGATGATCCCTGACGACAGGAACAGACCTTCAATGTAGTTGCGGCGGTAGAACTCAATAGTGAGCTTGACCACCTCATCCACCGTAAACCGGGCTCGCTGCACGTTCGAAGAGACGCGGTTCACGCAATAGGTACAGTCATATATGCAGAAATTCGTCATCAGGATCTTGAGCAGGCTGATACACCGCCCATCCGGCGCGTAGGCATGACAGATGCCTGTACCTTCGTTTGATCCCAGCCCCTTTCCATCCCGCGAATCCCGTTTCGTTGATCCGGAGGAGGCGCAAGAGGCATCGTATTTCGCTGCATCGCTGAGGATGGCGAGTTTTTCTTCCAAAGATTGCCGAGTCATATGTTCTATATATGTTCACGCCGACGGGCGGGCAACTCAATTAGAACAAACCGGGATCAGAACCTGCTCTAACCTGCGATCTTCCCCCACAACCCTGTCCGCCTACAGGCCCAGAATGCGCCCGCGACGGCGCTGAAATTGGCCAGCACGGCAGCCGCAAGGATGCCGGAGTATCCCACCATCCAGACCCCGATCCAGGCGACTGGCACGTAAACTGCAAAGATCCGGAACAGACTAAGCCCCATTGACCAAACGGCCTTGGACCTCGCATTCATCGCTGCATTGGCAGTCACCAGAATGCCATAGCCCAGAAAGCTCCAGCTCACGATTTCAAGATAGCGTGCGGTGTAACCTGCTGCCTCGCTGTCTGATGCGATAAAGCCCGCAATCGGGTCAGCAAACAGGGTGAGCAGAACGGCCACCAGCACACCGTAGGCTGCGCAAAACATCCAACTCTGTCGCACCGCCTCACGCGCGCGATCTTCGCGCTCCGCCCCCCAGTTTTGGCCAACGACCGGTCCGATCCCCGCCGAAAGCGCAAGCAGCGGCACGATCGAGACGGACTGAACCCGCTGCGCAGCGCCAAGACCCGCCACAACCGTATCCCCAAGCATCGCCGCCGCAGCGGTCACCAGGGCCATGCCTGCTGGGTTGATCGCATTGGAAAAGGCCGCGGGCAGTCCGACCCGGATGACCTCTCGTACCGATTTGGCCAGATCACAGAACAAGTCTTCGGGCCACCAGAGCACACCTTTCTTGACTGCGTAGAAATAGGCCCCGACAAGGGTAACTGACCGGGCAATCGCAGTCGCCTGCGCGGCGCCCGCCGTCGACATCTCGGGGATGGGGCCCAAGCCATAGATCAGAACCGGGTCCAACATGATATTCAGCACTGCAGCGATGGACATCACGATGGCAGAGGTTGCACCGTCCCCATGGGCACGAAAGACCGAGTTCAGAAGGGCAGTTCCAACCAGAAATGGAAAGGACAGCGCCCAGAACGGAACATAGGATTTGGCCTCGGCCAGGACATCGTCACTCGCCCCCATTAGGCCAAAAATCCATCCCGCACCGAACGCAAACAACACCGCGATGACCATCGCCAGCGCAACACCCAGAAGGATTGCATGGACTGACAGGCGGTTGGTCTCCGCCTCACTGTCATCGCGCCCGATGCTCTGGGAAATCGCGGCGTTCGCACCAGCGGACAGGCCGATCGACAAAGACGTCACTGCGGTGGTGATCGGGTAAATATAGCCGACCGCGGCCAATGGTGCCTCGCCCATCTGGCCCAGGAAATATGCGTCGGCCAATCCAACGCTCAGCACTCCGAGGATACCCAGCGACATCGGGGCCGACACTGCTGCCAATGCACGCCATACCGGCCCTTGCCTGAGATCTTTGGATGCCAAACGTCTTCTCCTTTTCCTGCGTAGGCACAGCCCTGTCGAGAGCGACGCCATAAAGTGCAGAACGCCCAAGGCACGGATTGGTTCCCCAACATTGCTGACTGGTGCTGCGTGCCCCTGTCGCTCGCATCTGTGGCTTGCCCATGTGACAGGCGGCCTTACTTAAATCGAACAACGAAAGAATGAGACCCCCGTGCCCAGCCTGCCTGTCCGCTCTCCTCAGGAATTGCTCCATCCCCGGCCCGCCGGCCTCTACTGCCCGGCGGGAGATTTCTACATCGACCCGGTTCAACCGGTTGCGCGGGCCCTGATAACGCATGGCCACGCCGATCATGCGCGGGCCGGTCATGGCACCGTCTGGGCCAGCCGACAGACCCTCGACATCATGGCGATCCGCTACGGGGAAGATTTTTGCCAAACCCGCATACCGGTCGAAGACCGTGTGGATATCGCAGAGGTTCGGGCGACATTTACGCCGGCCGGACATGTGCTTGGGTCAATGCAAATCACAGTGGACGACGGCAACACAACCATCACTGTTTCAGGCGACTACGCACGGGTCGACAACCCGGCCTGCGCTGCATTTGCGCTTGCGCCCTGCGATGTCTTTGTCACCGAAGCAACCTTTGGCCTGCCCGTTTTCAATCACCCCAGCCCCCGATCAGAAGTGGAAAAGCTCCTGCGTTCGGTAGCTGCTCAACCAGATCGCTGCCATCTCGTGGGGGCCTATGCGTTGGGAAAGGCGCAGCGTGTCATTGCCCTGCTACGGCAAGCGGGCTGGGATCGACCGATCTACATACATGGCGCCTTGCAGCGGTTGTGTGACTACCACATCGAACAGGGCATCGACCTGGGAGAGCTGCGCCCGGCGACGGTCAAGCAAGGCAAGGACGCCTTTAAAGGGCAGATCATCCTTGGCCCCCCATCGGCCTTTGCAGCGACTTGGGCGCAGCGGTTTCCAGACCCGGTGATCTGCTTTGCCAGCGGTTGGATGCAGGTTCGGGCACGGGCACGGCAACGCGGTGTTGAGCTGCCGCTGATCCTGAGCGACCATGTCGATTGGCCCGATCTGACCCGCACCATTCAAGACCTCTCTCCCCAAGAGGTTTGGGTAACGCACGGACGCGAAGATGCGCTGGTACGCTGGTGCGAGCTGAACCAGATCAAGGCACGGCCCTTGCGTTTGGTCGGCTACGAAGAGGAGGCCGATTGATGCAGGAGTTTGCAGAGCTGCTCGAAAAACTGGCCTTCACCCCGTCGCGCAACGGCAAGATCGCCCATCTGAAACAGGCCTTCAAAACACTGCCCGACCCGGATCGCGGACTGGCTCTTGCCGCGCTGACTGGGGATCTGGCTCTGCGCAATGTCACCCCGTCCCTGCTGCGCGGGCTTGTCGCAGACGAAACTGACCCGGAACTGTTTCGCCTTTCCTATGATTTCGTCGGGGATCTGGCGGAAACCGTGGCGTTGATCTGGCCGCACAGCACAGAACCCGAAGATCATTCGCTTCGCGAGGCAGTAGAGGAGCTGGGCAAAACCGCCAAGGCAGAATTGCCCGCACTTATCATGAGGCGGCTTTCGTCCATGACGCCAACGCAGCGCTACGCTTACCTGAAGCTAGCCACAGGCGGATTGCGCGTGGGCGTGTCAGCTCGGCTCGCCCGGACGGCCTTGGCTCAGTTCGGCGCGGTCCCGGTCGAGGAGATCGAGGAGTTGTGGCATGGCCTTTCTGCCCCGTACCTTCCGCTTTTCCAATGGCTTGAGGGCGGGGATAAACCCGTCAACCTGGCCGCGGCCCCGTTCCGTCCGGTGATGCTGTCTACGCCCACGGATCTGGACGATCTGTCAGATCACCCCCCAGTGCAATTCGTGGCGGAATGGAAATGGGACGGCATCCGGGTTCAGGCAACAAATGAAGGCGGCACGCGGCGGCTGTATTCCCGAACGGGCGAAGATATTTCCAACGCCTTTCCTGATGTTGTTGATGCGCTGAATTTCGAAGGCACGCTTGACGGCGAATTGCTCATCAAACGCGGTGACACGGTGGCCCCCTTTGGCGATCTGCAAAAACGCTTGGGCCGCAAACGGGTGGGCAAAGCAATGTTGGACAGCCACCCAGCTGCATTGCGCGCGTATGATCTGCTGCTTTGGGACGGCCGTGACATGCGCAGCCAACCGTTTGACGCGAGGCGCGCGGCGCTTGGCGACTGCATCGCAGCGCTGAATGATCCCCGCATCGACCTGTCTGCGCTGTTGTCTTTCTCCACTTGGGACGATCTGGCCCGCCTGCGGGAAGACCCGCCCGACAGCGTCATCGAGGGTGTCATGATCAAACGGCGAGACAGCGCCTATATCGCGGGACGCAAGCGGGGGAATTGGTTCAAATGGAAGCGTGACCCAATGCTGGTCGACGCGGTTCTCCTTTACGCGCAACGCGGACACGGCAAGCGATCGGGGTATTATTCCGATTTCACATTCGGTGTCTGGCAAGAGGGTCAGCTGGTCCCCGTGGGCAAGGCCTATTTCGGCTTTACCGACGCAGAGCTGAAGGAGCTGGATCGATTTGTCCGCAACAACACCACTGACCGTTTCGGCCCCGTGCGCGCGGTAAAACCTGAACTGGTTGTTGAAGTCGCCTTCGAAGGGCTGAACGCATCCAGCCGACATAAAAGCGGTGTCGCCATGCGATTTCCACGCATCAACCGGATCAGAACAGACAAACCCGCAGCAGAGGCGGGAACTTTGGAAGAGTTGAAAGCATTTCTATAGGAACCGCGGTCTGCCGCGCCGGAATGGATTGGATACCGTCATGAACTCTCGCCATCTCGCCTATCTGACATTGGTGCTCGCGATCTGTTTTGCCGCAGCGCCGCTGGTCACGTCCCCGTTCACCGGGTTCACGGCCGATCAACTGCCGAACTACCAACCGGACCCCGTAATCCAGCCAGCAGGTTGGGCATTTTCAATATGGGGCGTGATCTATCTGTGGCTGGTTGTCGGGTCAGTTTACGGGGCAATCCGGGCAAGTGATCATCCCCATTGGGATGACATGCGCAAACCATTGGCGGTGAGCCTTCTTCTTGGCGTTTTCTGGCTCTGGGCTGCCAACACCTCCCCGATCCTGGCAACAGTGATGATCCTGGTAATGGCTGGAACCGCCATCATGGCCACCCTCCGCGCCCGTGACGAAGATCGTCTGTGGCGTCGCGGTCCCGTCGGGCTTTATGCAGGTTGGCTCACCGCCGCCTCGGCAGTCTCTGTCAGCATTGTGCTTCCGGGCTACGGCGTTGTTGCGCCCCTGACAGCGGGAGTCGTCGCGCTGTTGGTCGCATTGGGCGTTGCGCTTTGGGTGCAGGCGCGCAGTCCTGACGCCCTCAGCTATGCCGTGGCCGTATGCTGGGCCCTCGCCGGGATCTTCATCGACCAGTGGAACGGCGGTAACGTTCTTGTCCTTGGGTTGGCGGCCATCGGATTTATCATGATTGCACTACGGGCGCTGTTTGCGGCCCGTAGCTGAACTACAACACATCAGCCGCCGATCTCATCGTGGTTTGTCAGGCATTCCGAATGATCGCGCAGAACTTCCAGAACGCGACAATCTGCGACCAGACCGCCCGCGCACTCGGAAATCATCCGTTCCAGCTCGGTCTGTAGCGCCTGGAGGCGGGCAATGCGCTCTGCCGCTTGTTTCAACTGCCGCCGCGCAATGGAATCTGCATCAGAACACGACTGACCGGGGCGGTCAGCCAGATCCAGCAGCTCGCGGATCGCCTCTAAGCCGAACCCCAACTGGCGGGCGTGACGAATAAATGACAGACGGTCCAGGTCCGAAGCCGCATAGCGGCGCTGGCCCCCTGCTGTTCGCCCTGCCTCGGGCATGAGGCCGATCTGCTCGTAATACCGAATGGTCTGGACCTTTGTCCCGGTTCGTTTTGCCAATGTGCCGATGCTGAACATTGCCCCTCACAAATCTACATATACTGTAGCTTTAACAACCCTCTTCCCCCAGCACCAGCCAGAGACCTTTGCCGCAATGGAAAAGGGCGACCCACGGGCCGCCCTCTGTTTCCTCGCATCTCAACCGATGGCTAAGCCGCAGCGACCCCTGGACGTTTGCCAAGGATGATCATGCTCAGCAGGTCGTCGTCGGTCACATCGTCGATGTCGACGGTTCCAACCAGCTGGCCGTTTTTCATCACAGAGGCGCGGTCACACAGTTCCATCACCGCGTTGACGTCATGGTCGATCAGAAAGATCCCGATCCCCTGCGCCTTGAGCTGTTGGATCAACTCCGCCACCATTTGCGTCTCGTGCGGGCCGAGCGCGGCTGTGGGTTCATCCATGATCAGGATCTTGGCGTTGAAATAAACCGCCCGCGCAATCGCTACCGACTGACGCTGACCACCCGACAAGGCAGAGACCGGCTCGGAGAACTTTTGAAAGTTCGGGTTGAGCCGATGCATGATCTTGCGGCACTCGGCCTCCATCGCGGAGTCGTCCACCAGCCCGAAGGGGGTGGTCAGCTCTCGCCCCAGAAACAGGTTCGAGGCTGCATCGAGGTTATCCGCCAAGGCAAGTGTTTGGTAGATCGTCTCGATGTTGTGGGCGCGCGCGTCGCGGGGGTTTGTGATTTCAACCTTGTTGCCGTTCACCCGGATCTCGCCGGTGTCCATCTGATAGGCGCCCGACAGGATCTTGATGAGGGTGGATTTCCCGGCGCCGTTATGACCCAGCAATCCGACGACCTCGCCCGGGTAGAGATCGACACTGACGTGATCCACCGCCTTGATGCCTCCAAAGGAAATGGAGATGTCCTTCATTTCGACCAGCGGAGTGGCGCCAGAGGCGCGCAGTTCTTTTGCGTTGCTCATTACCGTGCCCCCAGACGTTTGCGATAGACGATGTCGATCCAGACCGCTGCAACCAACACGGTCCCAACCACGATGTTCTGGAACGGCGCGTCCACCCCGACCATGGCCATGCCCGACTGAAGGCTCTGCATGATGAGCGCGCCCAAAATGGCCCCGTAGATTGTGCCAAAACCACCTGCCAATGCGGTGCCACCAATGACCGCAGCCGCAATGACGCGCAGTTCATCGAGTGTCCCGATATCATTGGAGTGGTTGGCCAGACGAGCAGAGGCCACAACAGCGGACAACGCACAGAGGAACCCCATGAGGGCAAAGATCTTGACTGTCAGCATGCGGGTGTTGATGCCGGACAGTTCCGCTGCATCGGGATTGCCGCCAGTGGCAAAGATATAGCGGCCAAAGCGGGTGCGACGCGCAACAATGGTCATGACCACTGCCGTCGCGATCAGGATCAGAACGGAAACGGGCAGACCATAGCCGACAACCAGACCCTCGGGCATGGTTTCCCCCTGGGCTTCCAGCATGCGCTTCAGGCGGCGAGCGGGGATCTGATAGGCGTTCAGGATCGCGACAAAGCCAAGGATGGACCCTGCGATAATCATCGCCATCACAGCCTCAGCCCAGGCGGGCTTCACCGGGAACCCATGCCCCTGCTTTGCCCGGCGGCTGTTCCAGAGCGCCGCAAGTGCAAGAACCGTCGCGACAATTCCAACAGCCCAGCTCAATGTGGTGCCAAGCGTGCCGGAGGTGCCTCCGAACACCAGAAAATTCGCATCCAGTGGGCCAATTGTCTGACCATCGGTCAGGTACCAGGCGACGTTGCGCCAGACCAGAAAACCACCGAGGGTCACGATAAAGGCAGGGATTGTCAGAAATCCGACCATCCACCCCTGAAAGGCACCAATCGCCGTCCCAACTGCGAGACCTACGATGATAGTCAGGATCCAGGTCAGCGGGTGATTGAGCCCCATGCCAAGCATCTCGGGCAGGATCTCTGTCTGAACCACTGCCATCACTGCCGAACAGGTCGCCAGCAGGGCACCGACGCTCAGGTCGATGTTGCGTGTCACGATCACAAACACCATTCCCGTCGCCATGATGGCAACCGACACGGTTTGAATGGTCAGGTTAAAGATGTTGCGCGGCGTCAGAAAACGCCCGTCCGTCAGGATGTTGAATCCAATACAGAGGATGACAAAGGCACCGATCATACCCAATAGCCGCATGTCCAGTTCCAGCTGCTGGAACAGGCCACGTTTGCTTTGTGCGGGGATCGGCTGAGACGTGGTTTCGGTCATGTCCGAACTCCAGTGATCAGCAGTATCTTTCTAGCACGCAATGACCATAACACAGACAGGCCGATCACGCACCGGGTGGAGGATGTGGAGACCCCAAACCGGGGTCCCCACTGGAAGTATCAGTTACAGGGTGCCGGACCGTTGGTCACACCTTGGCAAAGCGCGTCCTTGGTGATCCAGCCTGCATCCACAACCACAGTCAGGTTGTCCGCGGTCACCGGGATCGGCTCCAAGAAACGGGCTGTCAGCTCGGTGCCAGAGGGAGACGTCCAGGCCGCGCCGCCGTCCACTGCGGACATGTCAGCACCTTCTGCCATTTGAACGGCAATTTCCGCAGCAGCCTTGCCGAGGTCACGGGCATCTTTCCAAACCGATACGGTCTGAGTGCCTTTTGCAACGCGGTTCAATGCGGCGTGGTCACCATCCTGGCCGGATACGGGGATGCCTTCCATGCCCTGTGCAGTCAGCGCTGCAACAACACCACCGGCAGTCCCGTCATTCGACGCAATGACCGCATCGACGGCATTGTCATTGGCGGTCAGGATCTGCTCCATGTTGCGCTGAGCATTCGCAGGCAGCCAGCCATCGGTATAGGCTTCGCCAACGATCTTGATGTCACCACTGTCAACGGCGGCCTGGATCACCTCTTGCTGACCGCCGCGCAGGAAGTCGGCGTTCGGATCAGTGGGCGAGCCCTTGATCATGACGTAGTTGCCACTGGGCTGGGCCTCAAGAACGGCGCGGGCCTGCATGCGACCAACTTCGATGTTGTCAAATGTCAGGTAGAACGCACGACCATCTTCGATCAGGCGGTCATAGGCGACAACCGGGATACCCTCGTCTGCAGCAGCCTCGACAGCCGGACCAATGGCCTGCGCGTCCTGCGCGAGGATGATCAGAGCGTCGACGCCCTGTGCGATCAGGCTTTCGACATCAGACAGCTGTTTGGCGGACGACGATTGCGCATCAGCCGAAACATAGGTCGCCCCCTTGGCGTCCAGAGCGGCCTTGATGGCGGCTTCGTCGGTCTTCCAGCGTTCTTCCTGAAAATTGGACCAGCTCACGCCTACGGTGATGCCGTCCGCAAATGCCATGCTGGCTGTTGCCGCAAAGGCGATGGCGGAAATTCCACTCAAAAGTTTCATTCTTAGTTCCTCCCTCGGATCTGGTTGGACTGCCTAGAGCTCCGTTCCTCTCTGAGCCTGTCCGCCTGATATGCCTAACATTATTTTTTTTGAAACTCAAATTAAATAATGTATCCTGATTGAAGGGAGCAGGTTACAGCGCATCGAAATTCGCGTAGGTAGCTGAAAAGGGAGGAAAACCGTGGCTAAGTCAGTCAAGCTGTCCCATTCGGACGAACTGCGTGAAAGCAGCCGCCAACAGGTGTTTGATGCCATTCGCGAGGCGGGGCAGATCGCTCGAATCGACATTGCGCAGGTAACACGGATCAGCCCGGCAACGGTGACAGCCATTACCGCAGACCTGATCGCAGCAGGGCTGATCGAAGAGGTAAGCCCGGACATTTCACGCGGAGCCAAACGCGGACGCCCCCGTGTCGCACTGAAAATCCGCGGCGATGCCCACACGATTGCGGGTATGAAACTGTCCCATCACGCGATTACGACGCTGATCACCGACTTTGAAGGGGCCGAGCTGGTCTGCCACGAAATCCCCCTTCCCGGCGGTCAGCTTGACCCGGATGCCCTATGCGAAAAGATTGTCACCGCACTCGATGAAAGTTGCGCCCAGGGCGGCCTTGAGCGGCAACAGATCTCAGGCCTTGCAATCGGAATGGCTGGGGTGATGGATGCGGATCGCAATTTCGTCTACTGGTCCTCGTCGCTCAACGTGCGCAACATTGATTTCGGAAGTTACCTCGCCCGTTATCTTTCGATGCCTGTGTTCATCGACAATGATGCAAACCTGGTCGCCAAGGCAGAACTGTTGTTTGGCGAGGGGGACAAGCGCAGCAACTTCGTGGTTGTGACGGTAGAGCATGGTGTTGGTATGGGGATTGTCATCGACAATCAGATCTACCGAGGCGCGCGTGGCTGCGGCGCAGAATTTGGCCATACCAAGGTCCAACTGGAAGGAGCCCTGTGTCAGTGCGGACAACGCGGCTGTCTTGAGGCCTATGTCGGCGACTACGCCCTTTTGCGCGAAGCCAATGTGACCAGCGGGGTAGAGCGCCACAAGGATCTTGCCTCTCTTTATGCCGCGCGCGAGGCTGGCGACATCATGGCCCAATCGACGCTTGACCGGGCCGGGCGCATGTTTGCGATGGGGCTGGCCAATGTGGTGAACATCTTTGACCCCCAGATGATCCTGCTTGCCGGTGCTCAACTGGCCTTTGGCTACCTGTCTTCAGACAAGGTCGTTCACGAAATGCGGCGATCTGTGCTGCAGGTAGACGGCCCCCTGCCAGAGGTCCGCGTCCATGGTTGGGGCAACAAGATGTGGGCCAAGGGCGCAGCCGCTCACGCAATCGAAGAAATTTCTGCCCTGCGCATCCGAGAGGTGTCTGGTCATGCGGTTTAATGCGACAACCTGCCTTTCGGCCTGGGCTATCTCCGCCTCTTCGGTATTTGCCCAGGCCGCGCCCCAATTCACAGCACGTCCAGCGCCCGAACACATCTATGATGGCGGATGGGAGCATTTTGTCGGCGGGGGACTCGCATCGCTTGACTGCAACGGGGATGCCTTTCCTGATCTGGTCGCAGCAGGGGGCAGCAACCCTGCGCAACTGTTCGTCAACACAACGACCGGCCCTGGCGCCCCTCTTCAGTTTGAAAGCCAAACACCAGATGCGCTATCCCAAGGCGGACTGACCGGCGTATATCCGCTGGATATTGACGGCGATAGCCAACTGGATCTTGTCCTGTTGCGCGTCGGCCCGGATCAAATCCTGCGAGGTCTGGGGAATTGCCAATTTGAACCGATGGCAAACATCGGTTTTGACAGCGCCGACCATTGGACAACGGCGTTTTCCGCAACTTGGGAACCCGGCCAATCTTTGCCAACATTGGCCTTTGGGACATATGTCGACAGAAACGACCCTACAGGCCCGTTTGAAAGCTGCGATGCCACGCTGCTCTACCGCCCTGACGGGGATCGCTATCGACCAGCCGAACAACTGACCCCCGGCTTTTGCGCCCTGTCCATGTTGTTTACCAACTGGCAAAGATCGGCCTCTGGCCGGGCAGACCTGAGGGTGAGCAACGACAGGCACTATTACGTCCGTGGCGGGCAGGAACAGATGTGGGAGATGACGACGCCGCCGCGTCTCTACCAGCCAGAAGACGGTTGGGTTTCTTACCACCTGTGGGGCATGGGCATTGCCTCACGCGATATGAACGGAGACGGCTTTTCCGACGTTTACCTGACATCGATGGGCGATCAGAAGTTTCAGCTGTTTGACCCGGCGGTCGGTGGCCCCGCCTATCGGGACGTCACCTACGACTACGGAACCACGGCCCATCGACCTGCATCAGGCGGAGATGGCCGCCCGTCAACCGGATGGCACGCGGATTTTGGCGATGTGAACAACGATGGCCGGGACGACATTTTTGTATCCAAGGGCAACGTCGAACAGATGCCGGATGCCGCAATGCGCGACCCCAATACCCTGTTGATGCAATCCGCAGACGGCCGGTTCACAGAGATCGCGGAAACCGCAGGAATTGCAACAATGCATCGCTCCCGCGGGGCCGTGCTGAGGGATCTGAATGGCGATGGACGCTTGGATCTCGCGGTGGTGAACCGACGCGCTCCACTTGAGATCTTTGAAAACACAACAGCCGAGACAGGCAATTGGCTTGCGGTCGGACTGTCAGCCCAAGGCCCCAACACCCAAGCCATCGGCGCCTTTGTGGAGGTCGACGACGGCACCCGCCTGCAAACCCGAGAAGTGACAGTTGGCGGTGGTCACGCAGGTGGCTCTGCAGGGGAACTCCATTTCGGCGTTGGTCTGGCGGATACGCTGAAGGTCAGGGTTATCTGGCCCGGTGGCAAAGCAACCAACTGGCAAAGCGTTACGCCCAATCAGCGGATTGCGATAACGCCCTGATCCTGTTCGGGTCAGGGTTCTACCGGCAGGCCAGAGGGCACCTGATCCGGCACTCCCAGACGCCCCTTCGCTGCCTCTTCATCGGTCAACGCATGAAGAAACGCGACAAGCGCCGCAACCTCATCATCCCGCAGCGAAATCGGGGTAAGGTCATTTGTATCTGCAATTGCGGCCACCTCCGCCGGGTCATCCATCACGCGCCAATCAGACGCCCCTTCCAAAACCGGTAATATGGCCTGGGTCCGGTCGTAGGCACGCAACCCTGCAACCGGATCGAGATGATGGCGCACCACACCCTCTAACGTGGCATATGCCCCGCTATGCCCATAAGGCGCCGTCAGCGACACATTGCGCAAACTCGGTGTGCGAAACCGATAGGCGTCCTCTTCCGCCCCAGTCACCCGGAGCCGACCCACATCCCGTGCATGGCTCTCAAACCGTGCCGCCTTGCCCGGCCCCAGTTGCGGGATCGCGATGGCATGAAATCCATTGTCCGTCTGCAACCAGCCTGAATGACAACTGCTGCACATCGCCTTGCCATAAAACAGGCCCTGCCCCATCGCCGCCTCTGCAGACAAGGTTGCCTCACCGACCATCGCACGGTCAAAGGGGCTGTTCATCGCCCGGAATTCAAACCGGATGAAGGCCGCCAGCACATTGCCGATATCGGTAAAGCGGATTGGCGCCCCCTCCCCCAGGAACGTATCGAAACGTTGGCGATACTCCGGGATTGCCGCCACCCGACCCGCGATCAGATCCCACGCGCCACCCTCGTGGCTCAGCTGTCCCAGACGCACAGCTCGCGAAATCTCGTTCTCTCCGTAGTGCCCGGCCATTTCATCCGCCGACAGTACCGGGAACATGGCCTGCGCAGACAGGGCCGAGTCAAAGCCCGCAACCATATCGCCTTCCAGCGGGGTGCGGATGCCTGCGCCATAGTTCGGATCCGCTTCCAATCGCCCGTCATGGAACATCACATCCATGCCAGCTGCCCCAAGGTTCCACAGCGCCGGCGCATTTCGCGGAATGCGCTGTTCCGGCATATTGTCAGGATCGGGCCGCCTTTCCGGGCCAAGGCCCTGCCCCCCATCCCCAAGCGACAATGAAACCCCATCGCCCGTCCCAAAGCGCGGATGATGACAGCTTGCACAGCTGACAGTCCGGTTGCCTGAAAGAATGGGGTCGTAGAACAACAGCTGACCCAATTCTGCGGCGTCCGGATCAACCGGTGAAAAAAACGGCGCAGGCCCAAGGTCCGGCACATGTGATCCGGCGAGGGCGGCATTGCTCAGAACGACGGCGACAAATGCAAAGCACGGGATTTGCCCGATCATCATGCTACCCCCGCCTTTCCGGGCTCAAAAACCAGTTCCAGTCGCTGTTGGTACGGGCTCTCTGGCGTTACCATGATCGAAGGGAAATGCGGATGATTGGGCGCATCAGGATAACCTTGCGGTTCAATGCAAAGGGCCGAAGACGGCCTGAGCTTCTGTCCACCCCTCCCTGTTACGGCGCTTTCCAGGGAGCCCGCGGTATAGATTTGTGCGCCCGGCTGGTCAGATCGCAGGGTCAGCCCAATGTCCGACGGCGCTCTCAGCTGGGCGACATCTCTCAGACCCTGTTCTCGGTCCGCAAAAATCACATGTATGTCGCTGCCCCGCCGTTCAGGATCGAGCCTGGCAAAGCTGAGGCCGCGGCGAAAGTCGTAGCGGGTGCCTTCCACATCACAGATATGCCCCGTTGGCACACCATCGGCATCCAACTGCAGGTATTGCCGCGCGTCCGATCGCAACACGTGATCCCAGATCCCAACACCGTTGCCCAGGGTGTAATAGTTGTGCTGAGCAAGATTGATAGGAGTCGGCCTGTCGACCGTCACGGTCATATCATAGGTCACGGTTCGCCCCCGCAGCGCAATGGTGACAACAAATTCGGCCTCGCCCGGATAGCCGTTTACCCCATGGGGAGACACATGCCGCAGACGGGCAGATCGCGCCGTCACCTGATCCAGTTCCCAGAACACCCGGCCAAGCCCCTGAGCGCCGCCATGCAACTGGTTCTGTCCCTCATTTGGCACCAGATGCACGACCTGCCCGTCCAGTTTCATCTGCGCGGCACCAACACGATTGGCCACCCGTCCAACAATGGCACCAAGATAGAAGGGATCGCAAAGGTAGAACTGCATGTCCTGATAGCCCAAGATCATCGGCACCCACTCCGCCCCCGACCACAGGTCGCAATGGGCCGTCACCGCGCCATAGTTCAGAACGCGGACGCGCAGGTCATCTGTCTGCAAGTCCACCCAGTTCAACAGATCCGGCGCATTTTCAGGTAGATGCGCATGCAGAGGTACAGGCATCTGGGTTTCCTGGTCGGACATACCGGGCATTTCTCCACATCGTCGCAGGCAAACTGCGCCATTTATTTTATTGACGAAATTAAATCAGCCGATCCGCTTCCTGTCAATCGCCGACCTCGCAGCCCTGACCCGCGGATCAAGGCTGATTCCAAGCGGACGGCCAGTTCGCAGGCCTGAATTCCCGGCTGCAATCGGAAGTTGCCGTGCCGAAAATCACAACGCGCGGAGGTGCGAATTTTGCCCCGATTTTCCACCCCAGCCGCAGCAACGCACTGATTTGGCCCAAATCTCGCCACGAATTTTAATCAAATCTTAGGAAGCGGAAGAGGTCACAGCCCAAACGGCGACAGGATCCGATCAGTCCCCGCACTGATGCCGCGGAATAGAATGATGGGGTGCAAAATGAGCAAATTCGCCGATCCAGTGCAGCTGGCGCCAGTCCAGACAGCCGCCATGCCGACCCGGCAGCGGGCTCGTAATTTCTATGGAATCTTTGGAAAGCGACTGGTCGACGTCACGCTGGCGCTTGCGCTTCTGCCCATGATTGCCCCGGTGATAATCGGTCTGTGGCTGCTAAGCCGGCGAGACGGCGGGCCCGGTTTTTTCGGGCACACCAGGATCGGGAGAAATGGCCGAGCCTTCACATGCTGGAAAATCCGCACGATGGTTCACGGTGCAGAAGAGATTTTGGCCGACCATCTGAAAACTGACGCAAAGGCTGCACAGGAATGGGCCAGAGACCGCAAATTGACGAACGATCCCCGCATCACACGGTTTGGTGACTTTCTGCGCCGCAGCAGCCTTGATGAATTGCCTCAGATCTGGAACGTCCTGCGCGGAGAAATGAGCTTTGTCGGGCCACGGCCAATCGTGCGTTGCGAATTGAGCCGATATGGTGCCTCTGCTGGTGCATACCTGAACCAACGGCCCGGGATCACCGGCCTTTGGCAGGTGTCCGGCCGCAATGATGTCAGCTATCAGGAACGTGTATCCCTTGATGTGGACTATCTGCACAAACGCACCTTTGGTCTTGATCTGAAACTGATCATGATGACCGGTCGTTGTGTCTTGGCCCGCACCGGACGCTGATTTTGACGCTAAAGCGGCGTTAAGGGTTGTGTGATAGGCTTCCTGCCACAGGATAAGGGCAAAGCCCTGGGCAAACCGGTTGCCCGCTGCACAGAAACAGGATCCGCGACCATGCAGAAAGGCGAAACCACAGCTGAGCTACATACCCATGTATCGCAGGGCCGAGGGCGGCTGGCCCTTGCAGGGGTGTTCTGGTCATTTGTGAACATCATGGTCAGCAATGGGCTGACGGTCGTGGTTTTCCTTGTGACCTCCATGCTGTTGCAACCTGCGGATTTTGGCGCGGTCGCGCTGGCGACCTCTATCGTCGTCTGGGTGATGACACTGGTGCCCCTGCCCCTTGGCGATGCGATCATCCAGCGAAAAGACCTGCGCCCGGAACATCTTGATAGCGCGTTCTGGTTGACCATGACGATTGCAGTGGGGTTCTTTTTCGCGCTGGTTGCCATTGCACCTTTGGCGGCTGAATGGACGAACCTTCAAATCCTCGAACTTATCCTGCCCGTCCTTGCCATGCGTATCTTGTTCGTTTCCCTTGGAAACATCCCCGCAGCGCTGATCAATCGCAAGATGGCTTTCAAACAGGTCGCGTTGCGCACAACGCTGGGGAACGGTTTGGGCGCAATCAGCTGTCTTGTGCTGGTTCTGCAGGGCTATGCGATCTGGGCGCTGATCTGGGCGCAGGTTGTCACCGCTTTTGTTGGGTGCTGCGTTGCATATTGGTCGGCGGGTTGGCGGCCGGGCTTCGCGATTTCACGCAGGGCCATCACGGATTTGCGCGGCTTTACGCTCTACACGATGGGCGGTCGGTTGATCGAGCCCACCAAGATCAATCAGATCCTTCTTGGCATTCTCGCAGGGCCTGCTGTCTTGGGGATTTTCTTTTTTGCCCGAAGGATCTGCGAGATCCTTCAGGAACTGACGATCGGAACGCTCCTTCCGGTAACGCGGGTCCTGTTTGCCAGCATGCAAACAGAGGAAGAGCGACGCCGCGACGCCTTTTTGCTAAGCAGCTTTGCCGCCGCGAGCGCAGCACTGCCGCTATTTGTGGGTTTCATCATGGTTGCCCCAACCGCCATCCCCTATGTCTTTGGCGCCAAATGGATTGCTGCCATCTACCCGCTTCAGTGCTTTGCTTTGCTGAGCCTGATGATGAGCATTGGAGTCATGCAGGCGTCCTTGGTGCGGTTTTCCGGCCATGCCGGGTGGTGGTTCTGGTTTGAACTTTCCGTCAGCCTGTCCGGATTCATCGCCATTCTCTATTTTGCAGATGAGGGGCTGAACAGCATCATGACGGCTCTTGTCATTCTTTCTGTCTGCCTGTGGCCTGTCGCGACGGCAAAAACGCTGCGCGTGTTGAACATGCCTTTGCGTACCTATGTGTTTGATGCGCTGCGGCCCGCACTGATTTCCGCGTCGATGATGGCGATTTCCCTCTTCGCTCTGCGAGAAATGGGGCCGCCAATGTATGGCTACACGCTGCTGCTCGCACAGTTTGCTGTCGCAGTCCCGACCTATGTCGGCATGATGTTTCTTGTGGGCGGGGACCGGCTGGATCTGATCCGAGAGGTCGTCCGCCGCCGCATCGCCACCACAGCATGACGCAAGGGCCACCGGGGCTGCAAAACCCACTCAAGCCCTGAACCACCAGGATATTGCGCTGACTGCGGTTTGCGAACGCCCTATCTGTGCTCATCCAATACAGTTGCAGTTGCCTCACCCAGCACATAGCGGGCGCGAGACGGAAAGCGCACAACCATCCACCCGCCAAGGTTACCCCAAAAAGAAACGCCACCCTTTTGGGGTGGCGCCAAAATCATTCACGGCATCAATCCTGAGATCGCTCAGCCGGGCTGCGAAGCCTGTCACGCAGCTTGTGCAAGGTCACCACCTCACTGCCGGCTTCAAGATTTATTCCCCCGGTTTCGGCTGTCAGCCGCCCGACCTCGCCATAGAATTTCCCCATTGCTGCGAGGGTCTGGATCACCAGATCAAAATCCTGAAGCGACTGACGTTCTTCACGTGTTGGCGCACCGCCACGTTCAACCATCGTCAGCACGATGTCCTCGAGCTGCTGCACCTGGCCAACCAGGCGCAGCATTTCAGCATGCGACACATCGCAAAGGTCAGCAATGCTGTGACCTTTGGGCGGTGGTGTCGTTTGCATGTTCATAGACGGCCCACCACTTGTTCAATGGCCTGCTTCATGGTCGCGACCGTGAACGGTTTGCGAATGATGTTGTTCATCGCAAGACGGCGGCCAACTTCCACGATTTCGGGCGTGGGTTTGCCTGTCACCAGGATAAAACCAACCCGCTGGGTCACGCGATGCTCTCGCAGCGCTTTCAGCAGTCCAAGGCCATCCATACCCGGCATGTTGTAGTCCGACAAAACCAGGTGCACAGGGTTGGTTGTGAGCGTCTGAAAGGCAGATTGCCCGTTGTTTTCAACCATGTAGTTTTTGATGCCTAGCTCATCCAGACACTGGGTCAGGATGCCGCGGCTGGTGGACATGTCATCCACAACCATCACGCGCAGGGAGTCTTTCAAGCTCATTTTTAGTTCCTCGTTTTCTCTTTTGTTGCCGGACTACTCAAGCATTCCCACCGGCATGAGAATTCACATAAGTGGTGATCCCGGCCGTCTGCAGCGCCGCCGCAGCGGGGCCGGACATGCGCTCGGAATGACCGATAAACAGGTATCCACCAGGGTTCAGACTGCGCTGAAACGCGTGCCAGACCTTCTGCTGCGTCGGCGTGTCGAAATAGATCGCCACGTTTCGACAGAAGATGGCATCGAACTTTCCCTTGAACGGAAAAGGTTCGATCAGGTTCAGCACGCCAAAGGTCAACAGCCTGCGCAGGTCCTCACGAATGGTGCCGTCCTGGCCCTGAAGGGTGTAGTAGGCACTGTATTCGCGCGGGATCTGCGACAGCTCCTCGGCCGAATAGCGCGCAGATGACGCTTTTCTCACCACAACCGGGTCGATGTCTGTCCCCAGGATTTTCACATCCAGTTTCTCGACATCTGGGCAGAGCTCCTTGAGCACCATGGCAATGGTGTAGGGTTCCTGCCCGTTGGAACAGCCCGCTGACCACAATCGAACCCGATCACCACGACGTGCACGTTCCAACAGGGGCGGCAGCACATCATTGCGCAGCGTGTCGAAATGATGCGGTTCCCGAAAGAACTGCGTGACATTCGTGGTCAGCAGCGACAGCAGCTCGCTGCGTTCACTGTCTGCATTCGGGCCATTCAATTCCTGCAGGTAGGATTTGAAATCCGTGAAGTTCAGCTTGCGCAGGCGACGGGCGAGCCGCGAAGACACCAGTGGCTTCTTGCTGCTCGACATCGCCAGCCCAAAATGCTTGTGGGCAAACTCGGCGATGGATTCAAAGTCCTGATCGGACAGTGTGAACCCGTCGCCGCGTGTTTCAATTGGGCTGGCAATCGTCACGAGAGCACCTGCTCTGGCACAGAGATGACGGCATCCAGGTTGATGATCCGCACCATGGTATCATCATGAGAAATGATACCCTGGATGTAGTCCATCGTGTTCCGGCTATCGACCGGCGGGGTGTCCTGGATGTCATCTGGATTGATCGAGATAATCTCAGAGACCGACTCTGCCAGAAGACCAACGGGTTTTCCGTGGACAGAGACAACGATCACGACATTGCGCTCGCTGGCTTCGGTCTGCTGCAGACCAAAGCGCGCGGACAGATCGTAGATCGGGATCACCGCACCACGCAGGTTCATCACCCCCAAGACATCTGCCGGCGCATGCGGCAGGATGGTCACGGGCGACCAGCGGCGGATCTCGCGGATCTGCGTGATTTTCAGGCAGAACGCCTGACCTGCGACGGTGAAGCTGACAAACTCGCTATGCTGGGCGTGCTTGATTTCAGCGTCGTCGTGTTTTGCTTCAGCTTGCGATTGCATTGTTCAGTCTCCGCTCGGTATCGAAAGCGGCTGCCGAGGGCGAAGCCGCAAGAATGCTTTCAGGGTCCAGGATCATCGCGATCTTGCCATCCCCAAGGATTGTGGCTGCTGCCACTCCGGGAATATTGCCGCAAACGCCGTCGAGGCTCTTGATGACGACCTGGCGCTGGTCATGGATATCATCCACAGCCAGAGCGCTGCGCTGCCCCGTTTCGGTTTCCACCAGAAGGTAGACGCCGGGAGGCTGATCATGATCAGGCTTATCAAGGCCCAAGGCCGCGCCGACATCACAGACCGGGACAAAATTGCCGCGGATCGACAGCAGCGTGCCGTCTGCGCCAAGGTTGTTCACCATGTCATCGCTGCCGCGCATGGTTTCCACGATCGAGGTGATCGGAACCACCATCGTCTGATCGGCAACCGACACGACCATCCCGTCCATGACCGCGAGGGTCAGCGGCAGAATGATGGTGAAGGTCGACCCTTTCCCAGGGGTGGAACTAATGTTGATCCGGCCGCCGAGTGCGGTGACCGCATTTTTCACAACATCCATGCCAACCCCGCGGCCCGAGAGATTGGAAATCTCTTTGGCGGTGGAAAAGCCCGGCAAGAACAACAGGTTGTCGATCTCACTGTCGGTCAGATCCGCGTTCTCCGGGATCAGCCCCTTGTCGATCGCAATCTGTTTGACCCGCGGGCGGTTCACACCAGCGCCATCATCCTTGATTTCGATGCAGACACTGCCGGACCGATGGGACGCCGTCAGGCGGATCTCACCTGATCGCGCCTTGCCGGCGGCCTCACGGTCTTCGGGCTTTTCAACACCATGATCGACCGCGTTGCGCAGAATATGCGTCAGTGGATCGGACAGACGTTCGATGACCGTCTTGTCGACTTCGGTGTTTTCGCCCTCGGTGACCAGTTTACAGGTCTTTCCAGTCGCGGCAGAGGCTTCGCGGACAATCCGGGCCATCCGCTGAAACAGCGGCTTTACCGGTTGGGCGCGGATGGACATGACACCTTCCTGAATGTCCCGTGCGAGGTTTTTGAAGCCTTCCAGCTCCGTTTCGACATCGCGCAGATCAGCCACATCAAGATTGGCAATCTGCTGGGCCAGCATGGAGTGGTTGATGATCAGCTCGCCAACTGCGTTGATGAGGCGATCAACCCGTTCCAGGTCGACACGCAGGGTCGGGTTTGGTCCGGTTTTCGCGGTCTCAGCCTTGGGAGCTGCCGTTTTGGCAGCCGCCGGAGCAGGAGCCGGATCCGCAGCTTCCGCTACAGGCTCCGAGGCTGGGACCGGCGCCTCAAAAGGGGCCGCCACCTGATCTGCGCCTTCCTCGGGCATGACCCCGAATGCGGCATCCAGAGCCGCCAGCGCATTGGCCTCATCTTCTGCGTCGCTGTCAGATTCAATCGACAATTCACACAGCCCTTCAACAAATTCAAAGACCGATTCCACAGCTGATTTGGATTCCGTGCTGGTCAGGGTCAGTTTCCAGGTCAGATAGCTCTCGTCGGTGTCGAGCGCATCGAAACCGGGCAGTTCGCTATCATCAAGCTGCACCTCGAGCGTGCCGAGGTCTGCAAGGGTCTGGAACAGGAAATACGGTTCGTTTCCAGTGCCATACATGTCCTTGAGCGGGTGGAAACGAATCTTGTAGACCCGTTCCTTTTCCATCTCGATCGGGGCCGCATCAAAGGCACCGCCAAGACCCATCGGTTGGAAGACGAGTTCCTCTTCTTCCTCTTCGATGTATTCCTCAAGCGCAGAGATCAGTACATCATGATGCGCCTCATCGGTGCTGCCACCGTCACGGGCGACAGCCACCAGATCGCTGAGATGATCGCTCGAACGCAACAGCAGTTGGATCAGCTTGGTGTCCAGCTCCAACCGGTTGGCGCGCACCTCGTCAAAGACCGTTTCAAACTTGTGGGCAAAGGCAACCAGCTCGTCCAGGCCGAAAGCGCCAGCGCCACCCTTGATCGAATGGACCGCCCGAAAGACGGCATTGACCACCTCAGGGTCGTGATCGCCACCTTCGATGGCGGTCAGACCCTCGTCCATTGCTTCAAGGAGCTCTTCACACTCCTCAAAGAAGGTATCCTGAATCGAGCCGGCCATATCAGGCAGCCGCCCCGGTAACGCGCTTCAGCGCGAAGATCAAAGATGCGTCGTCAAACGGCTTGGTAATCCAGCCGGTTGCGCCGGCATTGCGGGCACGCGCCTTCAGCTCCGGCGCGCTTTCGGTCGTCAGAACCAGAATCGGCACCTTGGAGTTGATGTCCTCGCCGCGCAGCTCTTCGATGACGCCAAAACCATCGAGGTTGGGCATGTTGATGTCGGTGATCACAACGTCCGGCGCAACGTCCGGGTACATGTCTACACCTTCACGGCCGTCCACGGCACAGTGGTATTCAAAGCCCGCCTCTTCCAGAGCGGCGGCCAGGAGATTCCGGATGGTGCGGGAATCGTCGATTGCCAGAACTTTCGTTTTCATGCTGTTTCCTCGTCTTCAAAGCGGTTGGGCTCGAGCCCCAAAAGAGTGAGCGATTTCCGGCACCCTTCGGTTATGTTCGCGACTGCAAAACCGAGCCCTTCTGAGCGCCATTGCTGTTCAGCGCTCAAGAGCAGCTGCAGGCAGCGCGATGGCATCACGGCCACATTGCTACAGTCGATTTCCACTGCCTGAGTTCGCGCCCCCCGCAGGAAGGCAATCAACGGCTCCAGGTCGGAGAATGCGTTGGGCAGGTCCAAAATATGTTTTTGCGTTTCCGTCGTCATGGTCAGCGATTCGCACCCCCGTGGTCGGCGACAGGTTTCAAGTCGATGCGTTAGGAGTAGACTTTGGGCCTTAATATTTGATTGCCAGTGAGCACGGCTGCAGGGCATTTCCCAAAAGGATTCCGCTGCAAATTCCCCGGGCAATTTCCAAAAATTTTAGCGGATAGAAATCGCCACAACCCAGACGAATTGCTGCACTCAACCCCGGGCTGCGCGTTAACAGCGAGCGATTATTTTTTGGGCAGGTCACGCATGCCCCTTACGCGCGCGCGTGAATCTAGGCGGTCAGAAATTGCGGTTTCATCCGGGTTTTTCTGATTGATTTCGCATGCAAAATCAGCGCCGTGTAAGCCTGAAATTAACTCCTGTCCGTCATGAAAGATACACTTTGGCTGCCTGCGCAGCGCGTATCGATCGAAAGGAGTTCAAGATGAAAGCTGTGCCCGCTTTTCGTCTCGCCTACAAGCTGCCGCTACTGGTTATCGGGCTTGTTCTGACCATCACCGCAATTCTGATCACGATCAGCTCCCTTGCGCTTCAACGGGCCGCCATGGACAGTGTGGAAACCCAGTTTCACGCGATGACCAACGACCGAAGCAGCGCGCTGATGGCGCTGATCGAGGGGATGAATTCCGACGCCAGAACCCTGGCGAGCAACCCTTCTACGGCAACCGCGCTGGAATGGTTCACCATGACATGGGGTGGCATTGAGGGCGATCCTGCCAAGGTACTGCGCACCGCCTATATTGATTCGAATCCCAATCCCGCCGGGCAGAAACATCTGCTCGACCGCGGCATCGGCGATTCGCCCTATCACATGCACCACCAGCGTTTTCACTCTGGTCTGACTGCAGTGATGACCAACAAGGGATATTACGATGTCTTTCTGATCAGCCCAGAAGGCGACGTCGTCTACTCTGTCACCAAAGAGGCTGATTATGCCTCCAACCTCGTCAACGGAGCATATGCCGATTCTGGCCTGGGAGAGGCATTCTCGGCTGCAATCAAAATGCAGGCCGGTGATGTCTACTTTGCCGATATGCGATCCTATGCCCCAAGCGCCGGAGCAGCGGCTGCATTTGTCGCCACGCCTGTTTATGATTCGGGCAACACTCTCCGCGGTGTTCTCGCGCTGCAGGTTCCTGTCGAAATGATCACCAACATCGTGAACCCAGTCGACAGCATGAGCGAGACGCTGGATGTCTACATCGTCGGGGATGACCTGCGGGTGCGAACAGATTCGCGACTGGACGGAATGCACAAAGTCCTCGAGGAGATGCCCCGCACCGATCAGGTTCTTGCGGCGCTGGAAGGCAACTCAGGCTTCTTTGCGAGTACAATTGGCGCCTCCGGCAATCCTGTCGTGGCCTATTCCGAACCGATCCAGACGGACCGGGTGACCTGGGCCATTGTTGCAGAGCAGGACCGCGCCGAATTGCTCGCTCCTGTGGTGAATACTCGAAATCAGCTGCTGTTCATCTCACTGGGCTGCGCGGTTGTCATGTCACTTCTGGGCTGGCTGTTTGCCCGCTCCGTGACCAAACCCATCAACCGCATCTGTGGTCGAATCGCAGAGATTGCGAGCGGCAACCTGTCGGCAGAGATCCCTGAAGCAAAGAGATCCGACGAAATCGGCGATATCGGCAAACAGATGATCCGCCTGCAGGACGATCTGAAACAAGCCCGCACAGCCGAACTGGAGCGCGCCGAGCAGCAACGCCAGCAAGAGGTCGTGGTCGAACAGCTCAGTGCCGGGCTGATCCGCCTTGCGGCTGGTGATTTCTCTCAGAAAATCGAAGATGCCTTTCCTGAACATCACGAGAGACTGCGCGAGAATTTCAACTCGACCGCAGAGACGCTCAGCGCGACGGTGACGCAGGTGATCGATACCGCCGAAAGCATCCGCAACGGTGCGGGCGAAATCAGTCAGGCCTCGGACGACCTGTCCAGCCGGACCGAAAGCCAGGCAGCCACGCTTGAAGAAACCGCCGCCGCCCTGGATGAGATGACCGCAAGCGTGAAATCCGCCGCAGAAGGCGCGCGCAGCGTGGAAAA
>NZ_JAHVIJ010000008.1:0-131025 GCF_019801785.1 Phaeobacter italicus
AGACAATGAGAATGAAAAAGAAAGACAGCAACGCGGACACTCAGCCCGGGTGAGCCTGTGGATAAGTTGGACTTGCAGAGAAAGAGGTTGGGTATGGACGTGAGCAAACAGCAAGAGGGGGAAAGCGGGTGCAGGAGCTGTTGATTGCCCCGCTGGATCTGATGGGGCTGACCAAGCCCGGAACCATGCGCAAGGAGCAGTTCGAGCTGATGCGCCGGGAGCTGCGGCAGAAGCTGGCCTATATGAGCCAGCAGGGGCTGATGAGCCTCTGCGAGTGGTGTCAGCAGCATCCGGGCGGCAAGGAGCGGGATCGCTTCCCGATCGCGCTGCATGTGTTGGATCAGGCCCGCCGTATTGAGCCGCCAGAGGCGGGGCCATCGCCATTGATGCTAAAGGTCTTTGCCCACGAGATCGGGCAGAAGGCGATCAGCGAGGGCTGGGCGCCTGAACTGCATGTCTGGCTGAAGGGCAACCGCCAGTGGCCGGGTGCCTGGACGCTGAGCAAGATCCGCGAGAGCGCCGATGAAGGCGTGCGGCGGCTGCGGGACATCGAGAGCCGTCTGGCGCGGGTGGGGGAGGTGAGCCGGGAAGAGGAGCAATTCCGCCAGAAGCGTCGGGCTGCGATCCGCCTCTGCGAGGACATGGTTGCATCATGAGCCTGCAAGACCGAACCGTGGGCACCGAGATGGATTGGTATGCTGTGAAGCTGAAGGCGCGCCAGAATGGCGGGCGTCGGGAGACGCTGCTTGGGGTTGATTATGAGACTTACAAGGCGGGCAATGGCCGGATGGCGCGGCGCAAAGTGAAGGGCTCCGGTCAGCGGGTGTTTGTGCCGGAGCTGGTGCTGCAAAAAGCGGGGTTTGAGGTGTTCCTGCCGGTGAAACGGGAATGGCAGCGGATCAGTCGCTTTCGCCCGGAAAAGGAACTGCGGTCGCGTCCCGCCATGGAGGGATGGCTGTTTGTCGGTTGGCCCGCGGGTCAGGCGCGGTTCCATGAGCTGATGGCTCTGGATGTGGTTGCGGGAGTGATGGGGGCAGGGGGGCGGCCTGTTCGGATCTCGGACGCCAAGGTGCGTTTTCTGATGCGCAAGTTTGGTGGTGGCCGCAAGCGCCGCAGGAGCTCAGATGTCGACCAACCCCGGTTCGCTGCGGGGGATCTTGTTCGGGTTGAGGCCGGACCACTGGAAGGGCAGAAGTTTGCACTTCTGGATGTGACCGGCGGCTCTGCTCGGGCGGTCATGACCCTGCTGGGCAAGGATGTTGAGGTTGAGCTAGAGCAGGAATTTCTGGCTGCTGCCCAATGAGTTAGGTGTAAAGTTGCATGGCTTATTGTTAAGCGCAGAGCGGTGTTAAGCCGAGGCACTTAACACCGAGGCAAGTGAACCGGCAGGATCATCTGAACAGACTGCGTGAACCAGCGCTCGCCAACGGGCAATACGGCAGACTGCGATCTCTGCAAGGCCTCACCGAGACAATCCAGAGCTGATGAAGAGAAAAAGGGACCGTACCACGGTCCCTTTCCATGCGGGTGGGAAACCCCCCGAGGGTTCGGCAGTCTGACCCGCTTTGCAAAGCCTTAACACTTCAAGCCTCACTTAACAAAACGGCTTAACACTTCGATTGGAGGTTTGGCCGGATGGGATGGAGAAAGTTTGGAAATGGCGGCCAGTCAGGCCAGCGGGGAGTGAGTCGCGCTGGATTCACAATGAATCTGCACGAAGTCTCGTCGAACAAGTGGCGGCAGTTAGCCCAAGCTCGATATTCGTGCCAGGCGCAGCGCGCACTCCGCTGCGGGCACGAGTTTCCGGGGCCTCCTTCCCAGAAGCGGACGCTCAACGAGGCGGCGTGGCACCCTTCGATGCCGCGATCAGTGTAGACGTCAGCGACGCGTAGGCAGCTGACTTTTCAAAGCCTCGCGCAATCACCTAAACGGACATCCGGATAGACATTGAGGTGGGTAGCTTGAGCCCTTAGCTGCCGTCGCCGCCTGGCTTGGATGTTGCAGGTGCATTCGGCGGCTTACAGCCCTAAGCCGTCTCTCGTTGGGCACCGGCAAAGAGCCCTTTCCGAAAGCGCTGAAATTCTGCTGCGGGCGCGAAAAGTACGTGAACCCGCTTCGCCGACGATCATTCCATGCTGCGTTGCAACGACAGATTTGGTCATTCCTAAAAGCCCGGGAAGGAATCGACGACCAAAGGCCGTTCGTCGAAGATATTCCTCTGCCACTGGCAACCCGCGTTAACCAGCCGAGGAGGATGTTTTTACGGTCAATTCAGCCCAAAAGAAAAAAACGGCCGCCCCTTCCGGTGCGGCCGCAATGATGTGCCTTTTTGATTACGCCCGCGAAACGTCGGGAGTTTTCAGCACATGGGGAGTGTCATACGCCTCAAGGTCAATTTGATCTTCGGACTTCGCAATGAGCACGGTGCAGGCTGCGTCGCCGGTGACATTGAGCGACGTGCGTGCCATGTCGAGAATACGATCGATGCCTGCAATGATGGCAACACCTTCCAAAGGCAGGCCGACAGAGGTCAGAACCAGCGACAGCATGACCAGCCCGGCCCCAGGAACACCGGCGGTACCGATGGATGCCAGCGTCGACGTCAGAATGATTGTGACATATTCCGACATGCCCAGTTCTATACCAAAGGCCTGTGCAACAAAGAGAGCGGCAACGCCCTGGTACATGGCGGTTCCGTCCATGTTGATAGTTGCGCCGAGCGGCAGGGTAAAGCTTGCGACTGACCGGTTCACGCCTAGGTTCTGTTGAACCGCAGTCATGGTTACAGGTAGTGTTCCCGAAGAGGAGGTGCTGGTGAAAGCCACGATCTGCGGTTCAATGATGCCTTGAAAAAAGCGAACCGGACTTAGGCGGGCGAAGACCGAAACGAGCCCGCCATAGACAAACAACGCATGCAGGATGCAGCCGATATAGAGTGCGGCAATCACCGTCCCCAACGGAAGCAGAAGATCAAGCCCGTAGGTTCCGGCGACCCAAGCCATCAGTGCAAACACGCCGTAGGGGGCGAAACTGATCACTATCTCTGTCAGCTTGAGCACAACTGAATTCAGCGCTTCAAAGAATTCCCGCACCAGCTTGCCTGCGTCGCCAACCAGGTTGATGGCCAGGCCGAACATGATTGCAAAGAAAATGATCTGCAGAACGTTTCCGTCTGCGGCGGCGGCCACCGGATTCTTCGGGACGATTCCGATTAGCTGCTGGATAAAGGGCGGAGACGCTTTGGGTTCCATTGCAGCAGCAGTGCTCAGGTCAATGCCCGCGCCGGGTTGCATCAGCAACCCCAATGCCAAGCCGATCGTGATCGCAAATGCAGTCGTGCCGAGATAGAACACAATCGACTTCAGGCCAATACGACCCATTCGCGCCATGTCGCTGACGGATGTCATGCCGCAGACGAGCGACACGAAGATCAGCGGGACAATCAGCATTTTGATGAGCGACAGGAACAAGGTCCCGATGTTCTTGATCATGCCGGCAATGGCCTGATTGCCGGTCGCGTTCAGCAGAATGCCTGTAATCACCCCAAGGACAAGTGCGATTACGATTTGCTTCCACAAAAGCATGTTTCTCCAAGGTGCCAAAAACCCTGTTTTTTGACTGATATTCGCCATAAGGACCTCCCTTTCCAAGGCAGCCAACCGGATCGGGCTGCCGACAGTCGCAGCATGGTACCAGTTCGATGACAGGCAGCGTCGCGCAAAAAAGGAAAGGGCGTTGCAAACTTTGCAACGCCCTTTTAGCTCCCAGGAAGAAGCCGCATTTAGCCATGGTTAGGACCCTAGGCCTTTGCCAGTTGCACGCATTTACGGGCCAGCACATCGGTTGGATCAACGGCCGGCGCCCCCAGATCGCCGACGCCTGCCGTCACAAGGATAGGGAGTTCCGTGCAGCCGAGAATGACAGCCTCGGCGCCGCGCGTGACCAAGTGGGAAAACGCCCGGGTAATCTGCTCCTTGCAGAGACCTTCGGTATGCCCAGCCTTGACGCCGGCCGGGCCGTAAATGCACTCCATGACCAAGTTTTGATGCTGCTCGTCGGGGACGATGTGGCAAAGACCAGCCTCCTCAAGCGCCTGCTGATACAGGCCGCTTCGGATTGTTCCATCGGTGCCGAGAATCCCGACCGTCCGCGTCCCGGGAGAGCTTTCTCTGATGTGGTCAGTGGCTGCTGACAGAATGCTAATGATCGGTATGCCGAGATGGCGCTGGATACGGTCGACATAGGCGTGGGCGGTATTGCAGGGGATGACCAGAATATCGGCCCCGCCGCGTTCCAGCTTCTTGCAGGTGGAATAGAGGGCGACTGTCGGATCGGTTCCTGATCCCACCAGGTTTTCAGTCCGGTCGGGGATTTGCGGGTTTTGTTCGACCAGCACCTTGATGTGATCCTGATCGCAGGCGGCCTCTGTACCCTTGACCAGCTTGGCTAGAAAATCCACCGTCGCGGCAGGTCCGACACCGCCAACCACACCGACCTTGAACCGGCGCCGGCGGTCTGGTTGCGTCTCCTTCAGCGCATGTTCCGCATAAACCGCCGCCGTGTCGATTGCTGTCATCCCGTCCAGCAGGTCAAGCTGATCAAGCAGCAGGGGCAACTCGGACAGCCCGGGCACAAAAACCGCCGCCCCCTGCTCCGAAAGGCTGGAAAGGGCTGCGTTGATGGGTTGCAGCACCTCCTCCCTGCGGTTGCCTGTTTTGAAGCCGTTGCCGCCATAGACAGCCTCCATCACGGCGCTTTCTAAGTCCGCGGCAGGATAGACAACCTGCACATCCTCGCCGAACAGGTTCTCAAACAGGCCGTTTTCCCTGACAAAAGGCGTTGCGATGACGCCAATTCTGGCTGGCTGCGGATCCAGCCTAGCAACTGCGGCTGCAATTGCCTCCGTCATGCTGACTAGTTTCAGCTCCAGTTCATCTTCCAGTTCATGCAGGAAACTATGCGTGACAAAACATGGCAGAAGTGCCGCATCACATCCTTCCCGTTCCATGCGGGACAGCGTATCAAATACATAGAGTTTACGGTGTGTGGGGCTGTAGTGAGGTTCCTTGGGGGAGACTGGTTCGCGCAGTGGCTTCTGATGGAAAACCAGCTCCCTATGATCCTCTTCCGACCTGACCGGGGTGTTCTGAACAATTCTGTTCAGCAAGTCAGCCCCGGCAAGGGCGCCCAGGCCGCCGACAATTCCCAGACGCAGAGACTTGTTACTGTTCATTGGGCTTCCTCCCGCATCTTGGCCTGAAGATGTCTCAGGGCCGTCTCGGCCAATTCTTCCGGTAAGGCCGGCATTGCAGCGGATTGCAGGCTCAGCCCGTTTGCCTGCGCATATTTAGCAAGTTTGGTTGCGGCCTCATAACCGATCAGGGGGGCGAGCGCGGTCACATGCACAAGACTATTGCTCAGCAGCATCTGGCATCTTTCTTCATCTGCTGCGATGCCGTCCACGCAACGGGTTCGCAGCACATTCATTGCACTGGTTAGAGAGCCCATCGTTTCCAGTACCTTATGGATGATAACAGGCTCCATTGCGTTGAGCTGGAACTGGCCTGCTTCGGCGGCCATCGTCACGGTCAGATCGTTTCCGATCGCCTGGTAGCAGACCTGGTTCACCACTTCCGGGATAACCGGATTTACTTTCCCGGGCATGATGGAGGACCCGGCCTGCACTGCAGGCAGAATGATCTCGCCGATTCCTGCGCGCGGGCCAGAGGACATGAGGCGCAAATCGTTGCAAATCTTGGACAGTTTGATGCCAACCCGCTTAAGCGTGCTGGAAAACATCACAAAGGCGCCGAGATCAGAGGAGGCCTCTATCAGGTCCGGGGCCAGTTGTAGTGGTTCGCCCGTGATGTCCCGCAAGTGCGCAACGGCTGTTTCCCCGAAATGTTCGGGTGCATTGATGCCGGTGCCTATCGCCGTGCCTCCAAGGTTCACTTCGGTAAGAAGGCGGGAAAGGTCGCACAACCGATCGGCGTCCTCATTGATCGTTGTTGCAAACCCCCGGAATTCGGCGCCGAGCGGCATGGGTACAGCGTCCTGAAGCTGCGTACGGCCGACCTTCATAATATGCTGAAACTCGGTTGCCTTTTGGCCGAACGAATTGGTCAGCCCGTGCATTGCCTCGATAAGAGGGGGAATTCGGGAGAGGACAGCCAGACGGATTGCTGTGGGATAAACGTCGTTTGTGGATTGTGAGCGGTTCACGTCGTCATTCGGGTGAAGCCGGCTGTAGACGCCAAATTCCGCGCCAAGCTTTCTAAGCCCGAGGTTAGCAATGACTTCGTTGGCGTTCATATTGGTCGATGTGCCGGCGCCGCCCTGCATCACATCGACAACAAACTGATCGTGATGCTCCCCGGTGATAATCTCATCGCAGACGGCGGCAATGGCTGCCGCTTTCTCAGCAGGCAAAGCACCCAGATCCCGGTTTGCTAGTGCGCAGGCTTTCTTGACCGAGGCCAGCCCAGCGATCAATTCCGGATAGTGGCTGATAGATACGCCAGTTATCGGGAAGTTTATCAGCGCCCGCTGGGTCTGGCTGCCCCAAGCGGCTGCCAGTGGAACTTCCACAAGGCCGTGGCTGTCGGTTTCCATTCTATGTTTGCTCATGATCTGGGGCCTTTCTGCGGTCCGGCTGTACCCGCCTGAAGCGTGGGGCACAGAAACTGGGCTATCGTTCGGGCCAAACCTACTGCCGGGCCGTGCCCGCAACTATGACAACCAACGCAATGGCATTGCTTTTTTTGCAACCAGCCCCTAGCATTTACTCATTTCTTCAAGCGGAGGAGACAGATGGAGATCGACTGGCTGGAAGATTTTTTGGCACTGTCCGCTGCAGGGGTATTTGCCCGGGCCGCCGATGCGCGCAACATTAGCCAGTCCGCTTTCACGCGGCGGATCAAGAATCTGGAGAACTGGACCGGGACACCCCTGTTCGATAGGAGCGTGCATCCGGTCGAGCTCACTGCCGCAGGCAAGGCGTTCAAGCAAACCGCCATCGATACCGTTGCTGCGCTGAAACAAACCAAAAGCGATATCCGCGGCCTGTCCCGCCGGGAAGCCTCAGTGCTGGACTTCGTTGCGCTTCACACCCTGGCAATTTCTTTTTTTCCCACCTGGCTGACAGGTATGTCCAGCCATCTAGGCCCCATCAAGTCCAGGCTGGTCGCGGAAAACTTCTCAGGCTGCGCTGAAGCGATATTGAGCGGCAATGCAGATTTCATGCTGTGCTATTATCACCCGGCGGTGCCTACTATTTCGGATGAAAACCGGTATCCGTCCTCAACGATCGCAAAAGACCAGATAATTGCCGTCAGCTGTGTTGGCGCCGATGGGCGTGTCAAATACAGCCTGGCCGCAGACAACCCGGTTCCGTTTCTGTCCTATCCGCCCGATACTTTTCTGGGTCGGGTCTCCCAAGTTTGCCTGGAACGGGGAAACCTGGGTGACGCAGTGGAGCCCGTTTACGAAAACTCCGTTGCCGAGGCGCTCAAATCCGCCTGCCTTGCCGGGCTTGGCGTGGCTTTTCTGCCAGAAGGAGCCGCAGAACGGGAACTGCAAGACGGCACATTGCACAAGATCAGCAGGCCGGAATACGAATTGGCAATTGAAATCAAGCTTTATCGTTCAATCGAACGGTCAAGGGCAGAACTGGAGCGGTTCTGGATGCTGGCCCAGAACCTCTGAATAACTTGCCGAAACAGCCCAGCAATGTGCTAGCGTGCCGGAACGCCAGCACTTTCTGCTAGCTTCCAGAAGCGCTCAACGGATGGGCGGCTTCTTTCAATCGAGCGGTACAGTTTGATGGACATACTGCGTTCAGAAGCGTCGTCGCTGATGCGCACAAGTTTACCGTCATCTAACATCGGCAGTATTGTCATTCTGGGCAGCCAGGCCACTCCCAGTCCTTCCGCACAGGCTGCTTTCTGAGCCTCAGCCACCGAGTTTTCGCTGCGGATTTCCAGTTTTTCTGCCACCCCAGCCCGCTTGATTGAGATTTCGCTTAGCCGTCCCAGAAAGCTCTCTGGGGAATAGGCCAGGAAAGGCAGTTTACCTTGCTGGTCGAAACGGTAGAGCGCGTTGCCGGATTTGTCGGTGCCGGACACGGCTACAAGCCTGTCATCCGCGATCTTGACCGAAGGGTAACGGTCGTCATTGGACATGGTCGCAATGGACGGATGATCATAGCACAGCATGAAATCTGTAGTTCCGGCCATTAGCGTTTCCACGCAGTCAGAGAAATTCTCAACCGCAAACCTGGTGTTGATCGGGCCTATTGCGGCCGAGATTGTTTTTAGCCACGCAGGGGTGAATGAAATGGCAAGTGTATGCAGAGCGGAAATGTTTATTACGTCACCCGCACGCCTTGTAAGCTGTTTCAGGTCTTCACGGGCAAGGCGAAGGGAACACACAGTCTCATAGGCTGTTGCTCGAAAGGCTTCTCCCGCTGGTGTCAGAACCACCGGATGCACGCTTCTGTCAAAAAGGTCCGCTCCCACCCAGTGCTCCAGGTTTCTGATTCTGCGCGTAAATGCAGACTGGCTGATATTCCTGGCATAGGCGGCCTTAGCAAAGATTCCCGCCGAGGACAGCGCGAGGAAGTCTTCCAGCCAATCAATTTCCATTCCAGTTCTCCCTAGGATGCAATGGAGTGTAATGGCGAAGGAAGATGGATGGCATTGCAAACATTGCATGGAGGTTGCAAAGTTCAATCTGAGGTTTCGCCCTTTGTCCCTTTTGCGGACTAAGGGTACACCTCAAATCGCTTTCTCATTGCTGATGCATGATAGTCGGCTTTTCCAGGAACAAGCGAGGATAACGGCTGCCGCTGGCGTTTCAAGCTCCAGTCAATCCAGATCAGCAACTGATTTCCGGAAAAGTGCTCCGCGCGGATTGGACACATGGGTATAAAGAACGATATCCAGTGGCAGACGGCCGTACTCGGGGGAGAGAATGACAGCATCGCCGGAAATGATGTGGTTCTGAATGAGGGAGTGAGGCACCCAAGCGGCGCCGGTTCCTTCGAGAACCATCTGAGAAATCCCCACCGAAAACGCGCTTTCTACCGTCGACCTACCTATCCAAGCACGTTCAGCCTTGTTTTGATGCAGCGAAACAATCTGCCCGAAGAAACTACCGGAAGGATAATCAATGCAGGGAGCATCCGGCGGCAGTATCTGGCCTTCCAAGAGATCATGCCGCAGCGCGCCGCCGACGACGGGAAGCAGGGTGTCCCGCCGCCAGACATAACGGTCAACGGTATCGTCAAAAGGCACCTGTGGCAGTTCGCGGTACTCATAGCTCACAAGAACATCGGCTTCGTGGCGCAAAAACGTTGACATGGCCGATACCTGGTTTTGCGTCCGCAGCCGGATTTGCGGCGTCCGGCCGCTGGTGCGGAACTTGCGGAGAATCTCTGGGACAACAGACACTGACAGCGAGTGCTGCGTCGCCAGCACCAGCGGCTCACCAGTGCCTTCCGAGTTCTTCAGGTGCCCATGCAATTGCCGCAGATGTGCCAGCAGAGCCCGGATCTGTGGCTCGCTTTGAAGCAAGGTGGGGGACAGTTCTACCCGGTTGGCCTCGCGGATCAGCAAGTTTTTGCCAATCCAATGTTCCAAGGCCCGTATGCGCCTGGAAAAGGCCGGCTGCGTCACGTTCCTTCGGGCTGCCGCGGCAGTCAGGCTGCGTTCTTCCAGCAGGATCAGAGCATCTTCTAGAAGGCGTGTGTCCATACTTACCCATACAACTTGTATGAGCAGCCTGCAATATTTGCATTATTCAGCAGTTCCTGCAGCGGGTAGCCTTACAAAAGATACGCAAAAGGGATTAAATGCATGAACAGCGCAGTGACAGATGACACGACTGCAGCGGATGGCAACCTCATTCTGGTAAAGCGCGCACTTGAGAACTTCACGCGCGTGCGGCTGGGCCATCTGCCAACTCCGCTGGAGCCACTGGACAGACTGAGCGAAGAACTGGGCGGGCCGCGCATCTGGGTCAAACGCGACGATTGCACCGGTCTTGCATCGGGCGGCAACAAGACCCGCAAACTTGAATTCCTGATGGCCGAGGCACTGAAACAGGGCGCCGATACGGTAATCACCCAGGGCGCCACCCAATCCAACCATGCCCGCCAGACGGCAGCCGCGGCGGCCAAACTGGGGCTGAACTGCCATATTCTTCTGGAAGACCGCACGGGCTCCAATGAAGAGGCCTATAATTTCAACGGCAATGTGCTTTTGGACCAGCTGCACGGCGCAACCATCTCCAAGCGGTCCGGCGGCGCCGACATGAACGCAGAGATGGAGATCCTGGCCGATGCGCTGCAGGATCAGGGTCGCAAGATATACATCATCCCCGGCGGCGGTTCAAACCGCGTTGGCGCATTGGGCTATGTGAATTGCGCTGCCGAACTGGAGGAACAGGCCGCGGCGATGGGGCTGAAGATCGGCGCGCTGGTCCATGCCACCGGAAGCTCCGGCACCCAGGCGGGCCTGGTGGCAGGCCTTGCAGGCCTGGCCAGCGATATTCATCTGCTCGGGATCGGCGTTCGGGCACCGCAGGAAAAACAGGAAAGCATGGTCTTTGATCTGGCCTGCAAGACCATGGATTACCTTGGAATGGGGGTTGAAATCGACCGGGCCTCGGTTCGGGCGAATTGCGATTATGTAGGGCCAGGCTACGGGCTGCCGACCGAGGGCATGCGCGAGGCCCTTTTGAAGCTGGCCCGGCTCGAAGGGCTCCTGTTTGACCCGGTCTATTCGGGCAAGGGGCTCGACGGCCTGATCGATCAGGTCCGCAAGGGGTATTTCGACGGCATGGAGAACATCGTTTTCCTGCACACCGGCGGCAGCGCAGCGCTGTTTGGATACCCCGGTATTTTCGGCCTGCCGGGTTTTCAGGGCTGACAAAAGCAATAGACAAATCAACAGGGAGAAAAACATGAAACTACTGAAAACAGTGGCCGCTTTGGCCTTCGCTTTGGCCCTGGCGGCTCCGGCCTCAGCCCAGGACCGCACCGGAACCCTGGCCAAGATCGATGCCTCGGGCGAGATCGTCATCGGGCATCGCGAAAGCTCGGTCCCGTTTGCGTATCTGGATGAAAACCAGAAACCGGTCGGCTACTCGATCGACCTCTGCATGAAGGTGGTCGAAGCGGTCTCTGCGGAACTGGGCAAGGAATTGTCGGTCAAATACGTGCCTGTGAACCCGAAGACCCGGATCGCGCTGATGGCCAATGGCACCATCGATCTGGAATGCGGTTCAACAACCAACAACCTAACCCGCCAGGAGCAGGTGGAATACCTGCCCACCACCTTCATCACCGGAACCAAACTGATGGTGCGCAAAGACTCGGGTATCAGCTCGGTTGCGGACCTGGACGGCAAGGCCGTTGCCCTGGCGCAGGGCACCACCAACGAGCGCGCGGTCAAGGCAGCCATTGAAGAACTGGGCCTGGATGTGAAGGTGCTCCCGGTGCGCGACCATGCCGAGGGCATGCTGTCGCTGGAAACCGACCGTGTGGACGTGTATGCCACAGATCACATTCTGCTGTTCGGGCTGATCGCCAAGTCGAAGACCCCGGACGCATTTGCGGTCGTCGGCGATTTTCTTTCCTTCGACCCTTATGCGCTGATGGTGCGCCGCGACGACAGCGCCTTTGAACTGATCGGCAAAAAGGCCCTGGCCGAAGTGTTCCGCTCGGGTGAGATCAACGGGATTTATGCCAAGTGGTTCGATCCGCTGGATGTTGCTCAGACTGACCTGCTGAAGGCCGCATTCCAGCTTAACGCGCTGCCGGAGTAACGGTTTACCGCACATGCACGGCCGGGCCATCGCAACTCGCGGGGCCCGGCAGCTTCATCAGGGTATTGACTCATGAATTACAACTGGAACTGGGGTGTCCTCTTTGAAGAGGAGTACTTGGGCTGGCTGATATCAGGGCTGGGTTGGACCTTTGCGGTCGCACTTTCTGCCTGGGTGCTGGCCTTGGCCGTGGGTGTGCTTGTCGGCGTCGGGCGCACGCTGCCGTCACGGCCCGTTGCCGCCCTCTGCACCATCTATGTCGAGCTTTTCCGCAACGTGCCGCTTCTGGTGCAGCTGTTCCTTTGGTACTTCGTCATGCCCGAAATCGTCCCCGACGATCTCGGCCGCTGGATGAAGCGGGACATGCCCAACCCTGAGTATGTCACGGCTGTAATCGGCCTGGGCCTCTACACCGCCAGCCGCGTTGCGGAACAGGTCCGCGCTGGGATAAACGCCGTCGGCCCCGGCCTGACCAGCGCCGCCTACGCTAACGGCTTCTCCACCGCGCAGACCTACCGCTATGTGCTGCTGCCGATTTCCTTCCGGCTGATCGTGCCGCCGATGACATCCGAGTTCCTGACCATCTTTAAGAACTCTTCGCTGGCGCTCACTATCGGGCTTCTGGAACTGACCGCGCAAAGCCAGCAGATCGCCGAATACACCTTTCAGGGGTTTGAGGCCTTTACCGCTGCAACCGTCATCTATGTGGTCATTGCGCTTGGTGCGACCGTGATTGCGCAGACCCTGGAAAAATACACCCGGATCCCGGGTTTCGTCGGAAAGGGCTGAGCCATGGGTGATTTTGATCTTTCCGTCATCTGGAACAACCTTCCGTTCCTGTGGCAGGGGCTGCAGCTGTCGCTGTGGCTCACCCTTCTGGCCGTGATCGGCGGCATCATCCTGGGCACCGGCCTCGCCTTGATGCGGCTCTCCGGCATCCTCCCCCTGGCACTGGCGGCCGCAGGCTATGTGAACCTGATCCGCTCGGTGCCGCTGATCCTGGTTATCTTCTGGTTCTACTTCCTGGTGCCGCTGGCACTGGGCCGTCCGATCGGCGGCTTCTACTCGGCGCTGATCGCCTTTGTCATGTTCGAGGCGGCCTATTACTCGGAGATCATCCGCGCAGGCATCCAGTCGGTTCGCCGGGGGCAGGTCCATGCGGGGCAGGCCACCGGCCTCAGCTACTGGCAGATCCAGCGCTATGTGGTGTTGCCGCAGGCGTTCCGCAACATGATCCCGATCCTGGTCACCCAGGGCATCATCCTGTTCCAGGACACCAGCCTGGTCTTTGTCGTCAGCCTGCGCGACTTCATGACCGCCTCCTCCATCGTTGCCCGCACCGAGGGCCGGCTGGCGGAAATGTATATTTTCGCCGCCCTTGTCTACTTCACCATTTGCTTCGCCGGCTCGCTTCTGGTCCGGCGCCTTCAGAAGGCCAGAACCGCATGATCAGCATCGAAAACATTTCCAAACGCTACGGCGACTTCCAGGTGCTGACCGATTGCACCACCCATGTCGCCAAGGGGGAAGTCGTAGTGGTCTGCGGGCCGTCCGGTTCCGGCAAGTCGACCCTGATCAAATGCGTGAACGGGCTGGAGCCGGTTCAAGAGGGCCGCATCCGGGTCGAGGACGTGGAGGTCACCGCCAACGGCACCAATCTGACAAAACTGCGGGCGCGGATCGGCATGGTGTTCCAGCATTTTGAGCTCTACCCGCATATGAGCGTGCGTGAAAACCTGTGCCTGGGCCAGCAGAAGGTCCTGGGTCGGTCGCGCGACGAAGCCAACGCCAAGGCCGAGGCCCTGATCAGCCGGGTCGGCCTGCTGCCGCATATCGAGAAGTTTCCCGGCCAGCTGTCGGGCGGCCAGCAGCAGCGGGTGGCGATCAGCCGGGCGCTGGCCATGGACCCGATTGCGATGCTGTTTGACGAGCCGACATCGGCCCTTGACCCGGAGATGATCAACGAGGTGCTGGATGTGATGGTCGAACTGGCGCAGGACGGCATGACGATGATGGTTGTGACCCACGAGATGGGCTTTGCCCGCAAGGTTGCGGACCGGGTGGTGTTCATGGACGCCGGCAAGGTTGCTGAGGACCGCGCTACTGAGGAGTTCTTCGGAAACCCCGAAAGCGAACGGGCACAAGATTTCCTGAGCAAGATCCTGAAACACTAAGCTTGCCCGGCGAGATTTTACCGGCAGGTGTCTTGAGTTTTTGGGCATGTTCGAACAAGAGACTTTCTGGACAACGTCGTGAGGTTTTATGCAGAAAGGACTACTTACACCTCGTCATTTCCAGACTAGTCGCTGCGAAAAGGCCGGATTTAAGTTTGCACTTTAAGTGACTCTGGAAGACCGCTTTCATGTCAAGGGCTGCAATGCAGCGAGGAGACCGCCGCGTCTACAAAGCGATGCTGCGTCAGCGAACAGGAAGAGCCCAAGGTCGGTTTTGTCCCGCATCATTTCCTTTGACGTGCCGCAGAGTAAACAACGGGAAAGAGCCCTTTGCTGCCATCGCCGCCCAGCCTGGTTACTGCGAGTGCATTTGGCTGCTTACTGCCCGAAGCGGACATGACGCCTTATACCCCTTTTAGGCAAAAGCGGACCTTTGCGAAGACACCCGGCATAGGAGAAGTGCGGGAGCTTGCTTCCGTTTGCTGCAGCTGCAAACGTGGCAATACCCGATGACTGCTTTGCGCAGATAGCGCCCTTTGCAAAACCGAGACAGCCGAACCCCAACCAGAGCGCGATCGGCCCAAAGAGGACATCGGTGAAGTCGATGACCAATGACCGCTCCCGACCCTAACGGCCCGCCTTAGTTTAAGGGCTTTACCTCGAACTTGGTATCGTGAAATCGCGAGGAGGATCGTCTGTACGCTTGGGAGTGAAACAAATCACATGAGCTGGGTTTTGATTTCGTCACGTTTCCGGGTTTAAGTCATGCTCCAGGATCAGGTCGAGTTCTACATCGCCTCGAGCGTGTGGATCAGCCCGTTGTTGATGTGATCTTCGAGAAACTTGATCGCGGTGTCAGGATCCCGGGCAAGGGCTGCGTCCAGCATCCCTTGATGTTCGGCGGCTGCGGCCTCGCCACGAAAGGTGAAGACCAGCATCTGATACCGCAGGTATTTGTCGTAGATCTTGGAATGCAGGGACAGCAGGTTCTGTGAGTTGCACGCGCGAATAAGCGCCAGGTGGAACTCCCAATCGTATCGCTTCCAGGACTCTTTCTCGGTTTCGTCACCGGACTGCATCTGAAGCTCCATGCGGTGCAGCTTGTGATGGGCCGCAACCACATCGCCCTCCCAATCCGTATCGCCGCTTGTGATCGACAGCTGCAGGGCGTGGCGCTCCAACAAGAGGCGAAGGCTCGCGATTTCGCGCAGATCATCCTTGGACACGGGCGTCACGAAGAAGCCGCGTTGTTCCTCGGCGGCGACAAACCCGTCGCTGGCCAACCGGTTGAGCGTTTCCCGCAAGGTCGAGACGCTGGCCGAATACCGCTCTTTCAGACCATCCAGTTTCAGCTTCGATCCGGGGGCGAGCGTGCCGAATATGATGTCGCGCTTGATGCGCTCGAACGTGGAAGAGCCAACTGTGGGCGGCGGTTTGGCCATGGAAGAACCCGATCAGACAAGGATTTTCCTTTGAAATAGCATCTCTTTGATGGTCATACAATTGATCATTATTTATGGTGAAGTGAAAAATATATGATATTATTGATTTGGTCGATCATGGCGACTAGGCTCTCTGAAACGCGCGATTGATTCCCTGTTTGGCAGTGAGATCAGTCCAACTTGGGGAGGTGGCCTTTTGGCGTCATCCGAACACAGCAACGCTGCAAACGCAGCGCGCACGCCCTTGCGTCTGGCCATTGCGGGCATCGGCCTTGTGGGACAGCGTCATGCGGATGCCATTGCGCAGGTGTCCGACACGACCCTGTGCGCTGTTGTCGACCCAAGTGACGCAGGCAAGGCGGTGGCCGAGCGGCTTGGTGTTCCCTGGTTTGATGATCTGCAGGGTATGATTGTTGCACAAGCCCCGGACGGGATCATCCTGTCGACGCCAACCAAACTGCATGTCGAACAGGGGGCGGTGTGCCTGGATGCAGGTATCCCGGTGCTGATCGAAAAGCCGCTGGCAGATGATCTGGGCGCGGCCCGGACATTGGTTGAACGTGCCGAACAGGCAAATGTTGCGCTTTTGGTTGGGCATCACCGGCGTCACAATCCGCTTATTCGCAAGGCCCATGAACACATCAAACGCGGCACGATTGGGGCCGTGCGTGCGGTTCAAGCAACCTGCTGGTTCTACAAACCCGACAGCTATTTTGACGCGGCGCCGTGGCGAAAGCAGGTTGGGGCCGGGCCGATTTCCGTGAACCTGGTGCATGACATCGATTTGCTGCGGCATCTGTGCGGGGAAATCCTCAGCGTCCAGGCGCAGGCCGCTCCTTCGGCGCGCGGATACGAAAACGAAGACGTCGCCGCCGCCTTGCTGAGGTTCGAGAACGGCGCGATTGGCACGATCACCGTCTCGGACAGCATCGTCGCGCCCTGGAGCTGGGAGATGACGGCGCATGAGTACCCCATCTACCCGACAACCTCGCAAAGCGCCTATCAGATCGGCGGCAGCCAGGGGTCGTTGTCAGTGCCTGACCTGACCCTGTGGAGTCACAACGAGTGCCGCGATTGGTGGACACCCATTTCCGCCACCTCGGTGCCGCGGGATACCTCTGATCCGCTGATCAACCAGATGGCCCATTTCGCCGCCGTCATCCGCGGGGAAGAGGCCCCGCTGGTCTCGGGGCGCGAAGGGCTGCGCAGTCTGGCGGTTGTTGATGCGATCCAGAAATCGGCGAAATCCAACGCTCTGGTTCACCTCGAAGAGGCCGACGGGACTGGCATTTGTAGGGGCAAATCCACGAGCCAACTGAAAAAAACAATCGAAACGAACGCGAAAATCGCAAAATAGGCGCGCAACACGTGCCAAACTATCGTCTTGGGAGGACACGAAAATGATCACCAAACTTACACGGCGGGCCGCGCTCGCGTCAGTTGCAGCCTTTGGTCTTGCAGCCAGCATTGCAACAACGGCGAGCGCAGAGGGCATGACCTTCACCATGGCCACATCCGGGTCGGAAACCGATCAACGCTCCGTTGCGCTGGCCGATGTGTTTGCCCCGATGGTTGCGGGTTTTGCGGCATACAAACCGGGCTACAACGGCACGATGTTTGCCCAAGGTGCCGAGCTGGAGGCCATCGCGCGGGGTAACCTGACGATGTCGATCACATCTGCTCAGGAACTGGCGCAGTTCTTCCCCGAGTTTTCGATCTTTGCCACCGGGTACGTTCATCAAGACGCGGCCCATCAGGTGCGCGTTTTCAACGACCCGCTCATGGACCCGTTCAAGGCCAAGGTCGAGGATGAGCTGGGCGTCAAATTGCTGTCGGTGATGTATCTGGGCAAACGCCACGTGAACCTGCGCTTTACGCGTGACGAAAAAGACATCCAGACCCCAGCGGATCTTGCCGGTGTGAACCTGCGCATGCCCGGCACGGATGCATGGCAGTTCCTGGGCAAGGCACTTGGGGCATCACCCACACCGCTGGCCTTCACCGAAGTTTACACCGCCCTTTCGACTGGGGCTGTGGACGGGCAGGACAACCCGCTTCCCACCGTGGTCGACAAGAAATTCTATGAGGTGACAAAGCAGATCGCGTTGACCTCTCACCTGGTTGATCTGAACTATATCGCCTTTTCGAAAGAGACCTGGGACGCTCTGTCACCGGAACAGCAGTTGGTCGTTCAACGTGCCGCTGATGCCGCTGCCGCCTATGGCCGCCTGAAACAACTGGATCAGGAAAACAGCCTGGCCGAGTATATCCGCAGCCAGGGCGTTGAAATCTACACCCCGGATCTGGCAGCCTTCCGCAACCATGTTCAGGCCCAATATGTGGGCTCCGAAGCGGCGGCAAGCTGGCCCGAGGGCGTTCTTGACCGCATCAACGCTCTAGGCAACTAAAGCAGAGCCTGCGGGAGGGTCGACGTGATGAATGCATTGCTTTCCAGGCTCTCTCGCATCGCTGAATTCATCGCCGCAATGGCTTTGGCGGCGGTGTTTGCAACCTTTCTGATCCAGATCTTTTCCCGCTACGCGGCCAAGATCGCCTGGCTCGTCCCTATTCCGCCGATTTCAAACTGGATGGCATCGCTGGAGCCGATCGGCTGGACCGTGAACCTGATTTCGCTGCTGTGGGTCTGGATCGTCTTTTTTGGATGCGCCTTTATCGTGCGTTCGCGGGACCACGTCACATTTGACGTGCTCTATTTGGCGACACCGCGCAAAACCCAACGCATTTTCGCGCTTTTGTCCGCTTTGGGGCTGATCGCTGCCATGCTCTATTCGTTTCCCGCAACCTGGGATGCGATCTTTGGCAACCGATTGATGGAGCTCAAGAAAATCCAAACGCTGAGGATGCCAATCACAGGCGACAAGATCGCAATCAAGTGGCTGTTTGCGGCCTACATCCTTCTCATTGTAGCGACCATCGTCCGCTATGTTTGGCGGCTCTACTGGGTTGCGCGGCACGGCCCCCCGGAAACCGAACTAGAAGAGATCTTGTCCGACACCGCAGGCAAGGAGGATGCGTCATGAGCGTTGAGCTCCTCTTGGGTCTAATTGCCTTGTTTGGCATGGCGGCGATTGGCACGCCTGTTGCATTCTCAATCCTGGTTGGGGTAATCGTCTATTTGGGCGTGGCGGGTCAGGACCTTGCCATCGCCGGGCAGACAACGGTGCAGCGCCTGTTTGATGGCTTTTTGCTGTTGGCAGTGCCGCTGTTCATCGTCTCGGCCAATATCATGAACGCCGGGTCCATTTCCGACCGGCTGCTGAACTTCTGTATCGCAGTCGTGGGACGGTTCCGGGGCGGCATGGGGCATGTCAACGTGGTGGCGTCGCTGATCTTTTCGGGCATGTCAGGTTCGGCCGTCGCGGATGCGGCGGGGATCGGCAAGATCATCATCGAGATGATGGTCAAAAGCGGCAAGTACACATGCGGCTACGCAGCGGCCATCACGGCGGCAACGGCCACCATCGGCCCGATCATCCCGCCCTCGATTCCGATGGTGATTTATGCGCTGGTGTCCGGCGCCTCGATCAAGGACCTGTTTCTGGGCGGGATCATTCCCGGCCTGTTCATGGGGATGGTTCTGATGGGCTTGAATGTATTCATGTCGCATCGACGTGGATTTGGTCGTGAAGACCCCGTTCCTTTGAGGGATCTGCCCAAGTTGACCGTTCAGGCCACGCCCGCCTTGCTGATGCCGTTCATCCTGCTCTTTTGCCTCTACAGCGGCATCACGACCCCGACCGAGGCGGCAGCCATCGCGGCACTCTATGCGCTGGTCATCGCAGCAGGTCTCTACCGCGCGATAAAGCTCAAGACGCTGTATCAGGTCTTTGTCGACAGCGCCCGCGCCGCTGCTTCGGTCGGGCTGGTCATCGGGGCTTCGATGATCCTGACCTACATCGTCGTGCAAGAGAACATCCCCCAGGCGCTCTCGGCAACTCTGGATGGGGCCAATATTCACCCGCTTGTCTTCCTGCTATTGATCAATGTGATGGTCCTGCTGTTGGGATGTATCCTGGATGCGACGGTGATCATTCTGGTCATCGTTCCCCTGTTCATTCCCACCTGCGAAGCGCTTGGGATTGATCTGGTGCATTTTGGCGTTCTGATCGTGGTCAACTCTATGATCGGGTTGATCACGCCGCCCTATGGCATCTTGTTGTTTGTCATCAACGCGGTCACGGGCATCCCCCTGAAAGAAATCATCGGTGAGATCTGGGCTTTTCTCGGCGTTCTGCTCCTGGCCCTGCTTGTCATGATCCTGGTGCCGGACATCGTGCTTTGGCTGCCACGTTTGCTTGGATATCAGGAATGACGGGGGCATTGAAAACCTCGATCGCGACGGTCTCGATCTCGGGCAATCTGCGCGAAAAACTCGAAGCCATTGCCGCCGCCGGGTTTGATGGGATCGAGATATTCGAGGCCGATTTCATCGCGGACCATGGCAGTCCGCGGGATGTGGGAACCCTGGTGCGCGATCACGGGTTGGAGATCTTGCTTTTCCAACCGTTTCGCGACTTTGAAACCCTGCCAGAGCCTGCGCGCTCCAAGGCCTTTGACCGGGCGGAACGTAAGTTTGATGTGATGCAAGAGCTGGGCACCGATCTGGTGCTTGTCTGCTCGTCGGTGCACCCTGCGTCGCTGGGGGGGATCGAACGCGCGGCTGATGATTTCCACGACCTGGGCGAACGGGCCGCAAAACGCGGGCTGCGCGTTGGGTACGAGGCCTTGGCCTGGGGGCGGCACATCAATGATCACCGCGACGCGTGGGAGATCGTGCGCCGCGCGGACCACCCCAACATCGGCCTGATCGTCGACAGTTTTCACACGCTTGGCCGCAAGCTAGACCCTGACAGCATCCGCTCTGTCCCGGGCGACAAGATTTTCTTTGTCCAATTGGCGGATGCACCGCTGATCGAAATGGACCTGCTGTATTGGTCGCGCCATTTCAGGAACATGCCCGGAGAGGGTGATCTGGACGTCACCCGGTTCATGCGGGCGGTCATGGCGACCGGCTATGATGGCCCAATCAGCCTTGAGATATTCAACGACCAGTTCCGCGGCAGCAACCCGAGCACCGTTGCCAAGGATGGTCACCGGTCGCTTGTCGGTCTGATGGATGACGTCAGACGCGCCGAGCCGGAGCTGAGCGTTAGCATGCCTGCGATACCGGCGCGGGTAGGGGCCCAAGGCTTTTCCTTTGTCGAGTTCGCAACCCGCGGCGCTGAGGCGGCGGCATTGAAAACCGATCTGACGTCTTTGGGTTTTGAACAGGTGGGCCAGCATCGCAACAAGGCGGCGGGCCTTTGGCAGCAGGGTGATATCCGTATCGTTGTGAACGAAGAAACCACTGGCCACGCCGCAAGTAGCTGGAACGCCCGCGGGACGTGCGTGTGTGATCTGGGGATTTTGGTGTCTAACGCAAAAGCGGCAGCAACCCGTGCGTCCGCCTTGGGGGCAGAGGTGTTCGAACAACCCGCCGGTGCCGGAGAGCTTGCAATCCCGGCCGTGCGGTGCTTGTCGGGATCCGTGCTGCATTTTCTGGATGACAGCGCTGACCTCTCTCAGGTTTGGCAGGCGGAGTTTTCTGCAACCCGTGCCCCCGCAGGAGCCGGGCTGACCCACATCGACCACGTCGCGCAAACGATGAGCTATGAGGACATGCTCAGTTGGTCGCTGTTCTACACAACGCTGTTTGACATGACCAAGGCGCCCATGGTCGACGTGATCGACCCGGATGGGTTGGTCCGCAGCCAAGCGGTTGAGGCCACCAACGGCTCGGTCAGGGTGACCCTCAACGGCGCGGACAGCCACAGAACGCTGGCCGGGTCGTTTCTGTCCGACAGTTTCGGCGCCTCTGTCCAACACATCGCTTTTGCAACGCAGGACATTTTCGAAACGCTGAAACATGTGACGGCCAAAGGGTTCAAGACGCTGCCGATCTCTGCGAACTACTATGACGATCTGGTGGCCCGCTTTGATCTGAGCGACGACCTAGTCCGCAGAATGCAGGAGCAGGGCGTCTTGTACGATCACGAGGGCGGCGCGGATTTCTTCCAGGCCTATTCGCTGTCGTTTGGTGGAAGTCTGTTCATTGAGATCGTTCAACGGGACCAAGGCTATACGGGATACGGTGCCCCCAACGCGCCGTTTCGCATCGCTGCTCAAAAACGGTTGTCTCGGGTGAAGGGCGTTCCTAGAAGGTGACCCCTATCGGGTTGATCCGGTGCCATCCCGCCTAAGCGTCGTTCGCGAAACACGTGAGGAGTTCGTGGATAGATTGCTTAGTCACCCTTAAGCCTCGCCACCACCCAGCGAAGCTTCAGGTGCCCATTTCAGCGCATAACCGCCGTTGAATCAACTTGCAGCGAATGACAGCTCTCCGCCCCTCTTGCCTAGAGGCTTCGATGCTGCGAGCGCAAAGATCATGTCCGCTTTGGGCTGGCTCGAGCCGATCACGGGTAGCCAAGAACGCTGTCACGGCGGACAGCCCGGCGCTGCGTCGCCGCAAGGCGGCAGTGAGCCCATGTTGACCAATGCTGCAACCTGCACAAAAGGAAGCGCTGCGCAGTCAAGCGGACATGATCAGAATCCCGCTAAGCCTTTAAGCTTGCGGGCGTCTGTGACCATTCGAACCCTAATAAACTCGATATCAAGCGTTTTCACCGAGAACGTGTTTTCAGGGCTAGCCCCATGACTTTACAGCGCGAAGGATCACTTCATTCAGCAGCAACTGGTTTGGACCAGTCTTCCCATTCTGCGCCCGTCGCGAATAGCGGGCCGTCCCAGTTAAAGGGGATTTGGTGAATAATTGTCTCGCGCCCTTGGATCAAAAGGACATGGTAAGCTGGGTCCATGGGGCCGCCCGACAGCAACTTGGGCTCTTTCATATCTGGGTAGGATTGATTGCAGGTCGAGGGCACGCTTGAGAATGGGATGCCGCAATAGGTCCCGTGGATCGGGGCATGCACATGGCCGAAGTGGATATAGTCGATTTTGGCGTTATGGGATTCAAGCAACTCCCGGAATCGTGGTCGATCTTCCGCAACCAGCGCAATCTGATCTTCCGCCGGAAGTTTAATTTCCATCGGGTTGTGATGCAGGAAAATGCGCGCGTGTTCTGCTTTTTCAAGTTCGGCTTGCAACCAAGCGCACCGATCAGCACCAAAGTGGCCCGCATGGGTCTGGGGCTGAGTGCTGTCGAGATAGATAAAAGTGCTGTCCCCAACCACTTCTGAATGGTTCACAAAACCAAACGCATCGGTTTCTTGCTCAGGAAAAACCGACAGGAATGTGTCACGATCGTCGTGATTGCCGATCATCAGTCGCACTGGCAAGGTTTGCTGCAACAACACCTCACGCAGGGCTTCGTATGCCTCACGTTCCGCCCAATGGGTCAGATCGCCTGTAATGACAATGCGTGTAGCGTCGGAGTGATTGTCGTTCACATCAGCCAGTGCTCGGGCCAACCGCTTGTGCGGGTTTAGGCCGCCCATACGCTCGCCGGGAATTGTAAAATGGATGTCTGAAATATGGATTATTTTCATTTGCTCAGGCCCGAAAATAGAATGCGACCGCCAACAGAGGCTGGCGGCCGCTGTTTGAAATTAGCTGTTAGGCAGCAGGTCGTTGACTTCTTCGACCAGCTCTTCTTGCAGCTCTTTCATGTCAGTCGCGTCGCCGGTCACGATACGCTCGATGCCATCGTAAATGACCTGAGTGATCGCCAGACCGTTGTCACCCGGATAGGCCAGCCAGTCGCGCAGCAGCGGCAGCTGATCAACTGCGGTCTGTTTGTTTGGGTTTTGATCGTAGAAATCAGCCAGAATAATTTCGTTGGCAGCTTTGTTTGGCGGCATGTATCCGGTTGTTTTCGCAACTTCTGCAGCTCCGTCACCAGAGGTAATGAACTTCAGAAAAGTCCACGCCGCCGCTTGAACCGCAGGGTCCTCGGACGTGGATGTCAACATCGCCGCATTGCCGCCTGCAGGCAGACCTTTTGGTGTTTCACCCAGCCCAGGGAAAGGGCCTGTTTTCAGAACGAAATCACCCTGAGACCGCTCCACTGCGCCCAAAGCAGACGTCGACCAGAACATCATGCCGATTTCGCCAGCCGAGAAGGAAGACAGAGCTGCTTTCCATTCCAGGTTCTGCATCTCACATTTGGTGAAAATCTCGTGCATCTGTTCCAACGCGATCAGAGCTTCCGGGCTGTCCAGAGTGACTTTGCCCTCTTCGACAATTGCTTTGTCCTGAGACCACATCAGCGCCTGCATGAACCAGTTACCGGTGATGTTCCAGCCCCAGAAAATTGGGTTTTCAACACCGTTTGCGTTCATGGTTTCACAAGCTGCTATCACTTCGTCCCACGTGGTTGGCATTTTGTCGATACCCGCCGCGTTCAGAACGTCCATGTTGTAGTAACCCACCGGCAACGAAACAGAAAACGGCAGGCCGTGAACGTCATCACCGAATGTGGACAGGGACAGCATCGCGTCGTGGTAGCCGTCCTTTTCAAAATCTGCTTCGCCCGCGATGAACGGTTCCAGAGATTTGGCAATGCCTTTTTCAACAAGGATCTGCTGGCGGTTCAGACCCTGCATGGTGACGTCAGGTAGGTTGCCAGAGACAGCTTCGCGCAGAATGGTATTGGTGCCGTCCTCGTAGGACTCGTAGGTTGCCCGGAACTTAACCTCGATGTTTGGGTGCGCCTCTTTGAATGCAGGCATCATCGCTTCGTAAGTGACGTCAAACAGGTGGCTGTAGGGATACGCAAATTCGATGGTCACTTTGTCGTTTGCCAATGCAGCAGAGGCAGACACGACAAGCGCCATTGCGGAAGTTGTGAATTTCATGTTTTCTCTCCAAATGTTGACCGCCTTTGGTTTGGCGACTAGGACGGTCTTCCCAATTCATCCCTGTTGGGATTGCGTTGGTAAGCTGGGCGATTGCCCAGCTTACTTCATTCCGGATAGGGTGATCCCTTCGATAAAGCGGCGCTGCGCGACCAAAAAAGCGACGATTAGCGGTGTGACAATGACGGTGGCCGTAGCCATCATGGGACCAAAGAAGCTCCCGTCGCCATCGCCTTTAAACTCGCGCAACCCCAGAGGAGGCGTGAACAGATCCCGGTTGCCGGTCACAACGATGCGCGGCCAGAAATAATCGTTCCAGTGAGCGACGATCGAGAAAATGGCAAAGGCCAAAAGTGCTGGGATTGCCGTGGGCAGCATGACGCGCCAGACGATGGCGAACTCTCCCATGCCGTCCATGCGCGCCGCGTCAATCAAATCATCTGGCACCGTCATAAAGAACTGTCGCATCAGGAAAATTCCAAAGACAGAGATCGTCCAAGGCACCACAAGCGCAGCATAGGTGTTGGTCAGTCCTAGCTTTGCCAGCATAATATAAAGCGGCAGCGCAATGGCGTGTACTGGGATCAGAAGGCAGAAAAGAACCAAGGAAAAGACCGCCTCGCGGCCCCAGAATTTGAGCTTGGCCAGCGCGTAAGCCGCAGGGAGGGCCACCACAATCTGGATCAAAAAGATCGACGCGGTCACGATCACACCGTTGAGCAAATAGCGCAGCAGCGGCGCTTCGATAAAGGCTTTGGAGTAGTTGAAGACAATCGGGCGCATCTGGCAGTCGGCCACGGCTTCGGCCACCAAAGCATCTCGAATTTGACTGTCCGTTTGGTTTGGGAACCGGGAGGCAGCGGCTGCAACGTCATCACGGTCAGGGTCGCGCAGCTTCACACAGCGTTCGTCGACCATCATCTCTTGGTGACCAAAAAAGCCGCCTTCCCCCCGGTCGATTTCCCCCGGAGATTTGAACGAATAGCTGACCATCATGTAAAATGGTGCAATTACGACGAGTGCGCCCAGGATTAGGATGAGGTGTTTCCAGAGATCGCGTGTCATCAGTAGTGCACCTTTCGTTCGACCAGCCAGCGCTGGATCAGGGTCAGGAACATCACAAAGATCAGGAACATAACAGTGATGGCGGACCCGATCCCGATAAGGTTTTGTTGAATGCCTTTTTCAAAAATCGCGAACATCATCACATAGGTTGACTTGTTCGGCCCGCCGCCTTGGGGCCAGAAGGCTTCGATGGTGTCAAAGACTTGAAAGGCGCGAATGCAGGAAATGGTCACAACAAAAACTGTCGTCGGTCCAAGTGCGGGCCATGTCACCAAACGGAACCGTTCCCAACCGGATTTGGCCCCATCCATTTCAGCAGCGTGATACAGCTCGCGGTGCACACCAGTCAGGCCAGCAAGATACAGCACCATGTTAAAGCCAAACCCCTGCCAGACCCCGATAAAACAGATCACCCAGATCGCATAATCTCGGTCCCCAAGCCAAAGTGGGAAGCGATCCGCACAGCCGTTTTTCAAGAACGGAATGATTTCCAAAACGGTGCCACAGGACATTTCCAGCGTGCGGTTGACCATACCGATTGACGGATGCAGCATGAATTCCCATGCAATCGCCATAGCCAGCAAGGTCGCCATAACCGGCAGGAAATAAATGGTTTTGTAGATGTCGCCGATCCGGCCCATCGAGTTAATCAAAAGCGCAGCACCAAGGCCCAGACCGACGGACAAAGGCACCACTGTAACCACGTAGGTAAACGTGGCGATGAACATCTTTTCATAGGTAGAGCGTGAAAATAGACGGTCATAATTTTTCGCGCCAACCCAATTAAAGCTGTCGTTGCCCAGCGAGTAGTCTGTGAAAGACAGAATGCAAGCGATCAAGACCGGCACTAAAAGGATCAAAACCATCAGAACAAGCGCCGGGGCCGTGAGCCACCATGCAGTGCGGCGCTGCGTTGTTTCTGCAGAGGCACCTTTCGGCGTATGCGTTTCGACGACGGCCATGTTATGCGACTTCGCTTTGCGCAGCGGCCAGCTGCGGGTTGAACACACGCTTACCGTTGGGGCCGAAGAGAAGTGCGGCATTGCCGTCAAAGGCCAAGCCAATGGTTGCCCCGACACGCAGTGAACTGCGCTGAACTGGCGCGGTGCGCATTGTCACGCGGCCATCGTGACCAGCTAGACTGATCTGTGCGAAGATTTCGGACCCGAGGTTCTCAACATGAACGATTTGGCCCGTCAGCACTGCGTCCTCAGCGGCAAGGCGCAGCGCCTCGGGGCGCAGGCCAATCCGAACAGGACCATTCAGCGCCTTGGGCGCGACGGTGGGCAACACCACGTCGCCAAACCTCAGCACTCCATTCGAAGCTTCGACAGGCAAGATGTTGATCTTCGGTGAACCAATGAATTCGGCAACGCGAATGTCCAGCGGGTTGTCATACACTTCGTCAGGCGCGTCGCATTGCAGGATTTCCCCGCCCATCATTACTGCGATACGGCTGGACATTGTCATCGCTTCAACCTGGTCATGGGTCACATAGACAAAAGTTGCGCCAAGGCGGCGGTGCAATTCAGCAATTTCAGTGCGGGTTTGAACGCGAAGCTTCGCATCCAAATTTGACAGTGGCTCATCGAGTAAAAATGCCGCCGGTTCCCGGACCAAGGCGCGCCCCAAAGCCACGCGTTGACGCTGTCCACCAGACAGTTGGCCTGGCTTTCGATCAAGGAGCCTGTCTATTTCAAGTGTCTGCGCGGCGTGTTTGACCGATGCAGAAATTTCTGCGTTCTTGTCACGTGCCCCCGGCATAAACGACCCAACCACCGGAAGACGTTGCAAGGAACTCAGGTGACGCATTCTCAATGGCACCGAAATATTTTCTGCGACCGTCAAATGCGGGTACAATGCGTAGGATTGGAACACCATCGACAGGTTACGGTCTGCCGCGCGAACACCCGAAACGTCCTGTCCATGAATGCGAATAGCACCAGAACTCTGGCTCTCGAGCCCGGCAATGATGCGAAGCAACGTGGATTTGCCACAGCCAGATGGGCCGACAAGTGACACGAATTCCCCATCAGAAATATCCAAAGAAATCCCTTTGAGCACCTGCGTGTCGCCAAAGGTTTTGGTGACATGATCAATCTGTAGATCGGCCATCTGATTCCCCCATCAATTGGCCGAACACCTAATGGGCCAAGGCGAAATCCCTATGACGTCATATTAGTGAAACCGATAGCTGGTAGCGAAACGACGGGAGGAGAGATCGATGCGCCCGAACCATCACCAGTTTATCGCCTTCTCATATGTTGTGCGCGAAGGGAGCTTTTCCGCCGCCGCACGACGTCTCGGCGTCACACAGTCTACTGTGACGCAACATGTATCAAAACTGGAAGAGCTTGTTGGCTCAGAACTCCTTCTGCGTGGTCGTGACGGCGTATCCTTGACCCCGACCGGTCGCGATTTTTTCGGATTGGCGGACCGGCTTGTGACGCTGGATAGCGAAATCGGGGAACGTCTTCGTGGCTATTCGTCTCTCAATGAAGGGCGGCTAAAGGTGATCGCGAACGCGCCGCAGCCTGCACTCCAAGTGATCGCGACGTTTAATGACCGCTTTCCCAATGTACAGATTGACTTCCGCCTCTGCGACTGGACAACAGCCAGCCAGCTCATCCGGGACCGCGTGGCTGATGTCGGCCTGATCACGGATGCGCCAGAGCGCGATGATTGGGATCGGGTTGTTCTGCAAAAAACGCGGTATGTCTTGTATTGCCGTTCTGACCACGCTTTGGCAGATCGAGATAGTGTCGGTATGGAGGATCTGCTCAACCAGACCATTATCCTGCCGGAACAAGGCTCGCTAACGCAGCGGGTTGTTCGTCAGAAACTTGCTGAACGCGAAATTGAGTTGCCTCAACTCATTACAATGACGACGTTTCCGGTGATGTGCGAAGCGGTTAGACAAGGTCTCGGCGCTGCAATATTCTTAAAAAACAGCAGTCACATTTACGATGACTTGGTTGAAATCCCGTTGCGTGATTTTCAACAGGAGCATCAAACCTGGCTCGTGGCACCCAAAGATCGAGCGCGCCTGAAATTGATCAATGAATTTCGTAACGCAGCACTCGCAATCACTATCCAATAGCTGGTTGGCAAGGCTTAACGACATCAGCACATCTATTCGAATTGGTCTGTGCAGCGCAAAAAGCGGCGAACGACTGCGCGCGCTTTATACCTTATAACGTCACGTCCGCTTTAAAGCCCAAAAGCAGTCGTTCGCCGTAAATCCACTAACGGCAGCTTAGTCGGCATCCCGTCCTTTCGATGATGATCGGTGGCTGCACTGGCAGCGAAGGTCAGCTCTTTCCAGTGCTGATGCAGCGTAGGATCGCCACTTGGCTGTCAGATCTCGCGACTTTGCAAAGGTCACTTCCTGCGCAAAGCAGTCATCGGGTATTGCCACGTTTGCAGCTGCAGCAAACGGAAGCAAGCTCCCGCACTTCTCCTATGCCGGGTGTCTTCGCAAAGGTCCGCTTTTGCCTAAAAGGGGTATTAGGCGTCATGTCCGCTTCGGGCTGGAAGCAGCCAAAAGCACCTGCAGCATCCAAGCAAGACGGCGATGGCAGCTAAGGGCTCCAGGCCGCCTTGCGGCGCTGCAGCAGCAAGGTCGCAGCGAATTCGCACCAGATCCAAGCGGCCAGATGACGCCAGCCAGCCCAAACGAGACATTCGAACTAGGGGCAGCGGGCACTCTGCCGCAAAGGCAAAAGATCTCGCAGGATTTCCCGGAAGCGGACATTTCAGGCTTCACGATCTGCCATGCCGATGCTGCGCCTCGCTCAACCGTCAACGAAGCGCAGATAGCGACCTTTGCAAAACCGAGGCCGCCGAACCCCAACCGGGGCGCGATCGGCCCAGAGCTGCCGTTGGGTGGCACCCTAAGATGCTGCGGCAGCACCCGATTTCCGGACATTCGCTGCAAACCCGAAAATGGATCATTGACCAAACGGTCCTTTGTTGCCCTCCGATCACTAAATTTGATGCTGCGAATGCGATCTAACAAGCCGACATTCACTGCGCCTGTGGCATTTTGCAACGGACAGCTTTAGGTTGCCAAGACGAGCGCTTGCTTTCGAGGCGACGTTATGGAGACTGATCAATAACCTGGGAGAGCATTGAAAGCGATGAAGTCTGTCATTGTGTTGGCCCGCGCATTGGGAGCTTTGACGCCAGCTCTAATTGGTGTCACCGTAGGTATCATCCTTACACTTGGCTTTTTATTTCGCGCGGAGTGGTTGTTAGAAAGAAGCGTTTGGGTAGGATTTGCGGGAGCAACCTTCGCGTTGTTCCTTTTTGCAGTCTTTAGAGGCATGACACGCTCATTTTCGGGTTTGCGAAGCAGCTCGGAAAGCAAGTCAGATCAAGACATCTTTGAGAAACTCTTAGGGGAGATCCTGCCAAAGTCCTCCGAGTTTTCAGTTTCCCGAGATGAAATGCTGTCACGAGTGAGAGCTATTTCGAAAACCGTCATGAACTTTTGGGGAGCGACGATAGCAATTGGCTTCTGTTTCACCGCAATAGGCGCTGTAATTGCTACCATCACTGCGTTGGCGGCGATCCGGCAGGTTGACAGGCTCGACAAACAAAACAAGTTGATCGACTTGCAGATATCGATAGCTAAGTCGGCCAGAAGTTCAGCGGTTTTTGCGGCGCAGCTGCCCAGCCTATTGGACGAAATTTACCGCGAACGGGCAGACCAGAGCTTATGGACACCAAGTCAAAGCCTACAGGCTAGGATCCAAGCGCTAGTTTTCTCTGTTGAACCATATCAGATAGACAACCAAGTCGCCGCAACCTTTGACCAGATGCAATTGAGTGTGGAGACAAATGAACGAAGCGAAACGCTGCAAAGTTATCTGGAAACAACTGTGGAGCAAAATCCAGGGGTTTCAACTTTTAGTCCTGAACGGGGTCAATTGCTGCAACTTCTAATATCCGCGGGGGTGAATTTCGACGAGCTGTCCGTGCCTTTGCAGCTCCCTTACGCCGATCTCAGCTCTCGCGAGCTTGTTGGCAATGTAGATCAAAATCAGGGAGAACTTCGCAGCCTAGGAAGGACTATTCTTGCTGGCGCAAATCTTCGAGGTACAGATTTTGTTGGGATCGATGCAACTGGCGTCGACTTTTCGGGATCAGTATTTTCTAGCATCGATCTACTCGCGACAATTTCATCGCCTGGGTTCAGTACTGATCGTGCTACCTTTGAGCGAACAGGTGGTCCAACGCTCAGAAACATTGTTGTTATCTCAGACGACAAGGATGACGCGAATCACATCATGAACGGTCTACACCGTACTTGGGCTGACTGGAGCGACGACGAATATCGAACTAATGTACAGCTCTTACCTGTTGCCGAAGATGTAAACTTCAACTCTTGGATACACCCGTATGATGACGCCACCGCCTCTTTGTCATTCTTGTTCTGGGAGAAGGTCTTAAGTTTCGAAAATGCTGCAAGACAGACAGTTTATCTCTTCGGCGATATGAATTTCTATCCTACCCCCTTTGATGTAGCGTATCGATACCAACAAGAAGCAAGCCAGTCAGAGAGCGGTTGTGCGGAGACCTCGTGGGCGTACTGGTATTTGTGGGCTAGAGGTCAAACTGATCAGCCATTGTTAGCCCCGAACGGTGAACACATACTAACAGGCACCCGGTTTCCACTCTCCGAGCACCAGATTGAATGTCTAAATTCTGATTTCGAGCGTACCGACGGCGCTATGACAAACTATCAATGGGTCAGGGATTACGATGAGTTCGAGGTTGAGCGGCCCGCTCCCGACGGTTACGGGGAATGAGGCCATAGCCTAGCTCAATTCTTTGGTGCGCAGCTGCAGAATTAGGCGTCCGGTCCAATCCGGACATTGATCCAACCATACGTCGCCGCGCCGCAGCTTCCCCGAAGCGATCATTGGAACAGTTGCGCAGCATTTTAGCCCGTTCGATGTCGCCTATGCGGACGAAGCGGCCATTGGTGCTGGGAACCCAATGACCGCTGTCTACAGGATCGACAGCTCGCAGCCCTGTGTCTCGCTCACCAAATCAAGTGATCAATCTTGATCCGCCATAATAGCCCGGAACAGGCTTGGGTCAGTTATGCCTTCGGAGCCAATAATCATCGCGCGACTCTCGGAGCCTAGTTTCATCTCATCTCGCAAAGAGGGACTTGTTGCGCCACAGATCAAACCAATCAAGCCCGCCACAGCACTCTCGCCGACTTCAATTCGGCAGTCCCCACTTTGCCCATTTGCCAGCATTCGTACAGCCGGTGCGACCAGAGTTTCGGGTATTGTCATGAAACCATGAACGGACTTTTCAAGAATTTCCCAGGCGATCTGAGATGGTTCACCGCACGATAGTCCGGCCATCAGTGTCTCTGCTTCAATTTTAACAGATGTCGGCGCCCCTGCCTTAGCGCTGGCAAAGAGGCAAGGTGCCAGCTCAGGCTCAACAACAATGTTGCGCGGAGCGACCTTGCCCCATTCTTGATGAAAAGCCGCAATCACCGATGCTGCAAGACCGCCTACCCCCCCTTGAAGGAACACATGCGTCGGCGGTTCCGAGAGCTCTCGCACAATCTCTCTCGCCATCACCCCATACCCTGCCATCACGTCAAGAGGAGCCAAACGGTAGCCTGGCCAAGACGTATCAGACACAATGATCCAGCCGAATTTCTCTGCGTCACCGCGGGTTTGCGCGACCGTCGCGTCATAGTCCCCGTTGACCCGTATTACCTCCGCCCCCAATTTCTGCATGGCTTCAGCGCGGAATGCACTGACTTCTGCATGGATGTAGATTCGACATTTCGCTCCAAACCGTTGAGCACCCCAGGCGACAGATCGCCCGTGGTTGCCATCAGTCGCAGATATGATGGTCATTTCAGATATCTGAGACGCAAAATGCCCATTCCGGATCTCTTCGACAGTGATCTTGCGCCCTTCGGCATCCGACAATTCGCGCTGAATGCTGCGCAGAACTGCATAGGCTCCGCCCAAGGCCTTGAAGCTACCGAGCCCGAACCGCGGGCCTTCATGTTTGTAATAGACAGCCTTGAGGCCCAGAATGTCAGCAAGTCCAGTAAGGTGAAAAATAGGTGTAGGTTTGTATCCCTCCCAGGCCGTGATTTCGGCCTCGGCCTCATCAAAGCTGGTTCGCGAGAGAGTTTCAATGACTTCAGACCCAAACCTTGGTTGGGCGGCACCAAAGTCGGTTTTTGCGGTTTCATATTGCTTGAGCATCGGAAGTCCTTTCTGTGCTTGCCCGCAGAAATACTTCAACTTTACCGTGCAAAGAGCTCTATTCTCTGGCTATATGCGATGAAATTTTGCATATTTATGCCATGGCACGAGAGTATTCATCATCAAGACTAGACGCCTTTGATCAGGCGATTCTCAAACTTCTTCAGCAAGATTGCACGCTGCCGCAGCGCCAGATCGGCGAGGCTGTAAATCTTTCGACCGCTTCCGTGCAACGGCGGATCAAGCGGATGGAGAGCGACGGGACCATCTCTGCGCAAACTGCCCAGATCAATCCAAAGGCCGTCGGACTGCCACTGACCATTGTTGTGGAAGTTGAATTGCGGGCCGAAACCTCAGGCCGGATTGATGACATAAAACGCATTTTCCACGAAGCGCCAGAAATCCAGCAGTGTTACTATGTCACCGGAGAAGTAGATTTCATTTTGATCGTGATCGTTGGAGACATGTCTGAATATGAAGACCTGACACAGCGTCTTTTTTTTCCGAATGATAACATCCGGAAGTTTCGAACTTTTGTTGCTATGGATCGCACCAAATCTGGCATGCGCGTAAATATTTGAGTGCGCTCTACCGAAACATCAGGTGCGGACGATTCTGCAACTCCCAGCATTCGGTACTTTGGGCTCATACTGCCAACCTCAATGTCTATCCGTATGTCAGCTTCAGTGACTGCGCCAGGCTTTGCAAAGTCAGCTGCCTGCGCGTTGCTAACGTCTACACTGATCGCAGCATCGCCTTGATCAACTGAGTAGCCCTTAAGGTCCGCATTTGGGTGGCCAGCGCGATCGCAGCGGTGCCCTAGCAGCCTCACGCACAAGTGTCGTGTCTGGGCTGAGAGTGGTCTGGTGCGGTTGCAACATTTGGACATGACGTGAACGGCTGCTCAGGGCTCTATGCCGCCATCGGAGGCGGCGCAGCAAAACGCCTTGTCTCAAGGTCTCGAAAGTCCGCTTCCGCCGTAGTTCCTTAGCTGCCTCGCATTTGCGGCGAAAGTCCACTTCCCGCCCCTCTTGCCTAGAGGCTTCGATGCTGCGAGCGCAAAGATCATATCCGCTTTGGGCTGGCTCGAGCCGATCATGGGTAGCCAGGAACGCTGTCACGGCGGACAGCCCGGCGCTGCGTCGCCGCAAGGCGGCAGCGAGCCCTCACTTTCCGCATTGCGAAAATGCAGCTAATGTCGGCTTTCGTGCTTATGGTTTCGTCATTCAAGCAAAGAAAAATCACTCCGCATTGTCCGGGACAAGAGCATCCCTTAGGATCGCTTGAAACCTGGGGCATTCGAGGTGCGAGGGCGCCGAACACGCCGCAATATGATCCAGCAGGTCCGCAGTTACTTTCAATTCTTGTGCTTGGCTTCGAAGTTTCGTTGCTTGGTCGTGCAACTCTTGACGGCTGAGTTCCAATTTTCCGCCTTGGGGGCGAAACAAGTCACCAATCTCATCGAGGGTAAAGCCTGCCCGGCGGCCAAGAGCGATCAACGCTAGTCGTGTGAGCACACCGTCATCATATTCCCGCCGCAGCCCACGCCGACCATCTGAAGCGATCAATCCGCGCTTTTCGTAATAGCGTAAAGTCGATGGGTTCAAACCGCTGCGCTGAGCGACCTCTGCGATATCAAGTCGGTACATCTTGACCTAAACCTCACTTCAAGTTGCAGAAACAATGTGAGATTCGTTGAGAAAAGGAAAGCATATGAGTTTCGTTGAGTTGTTAGTCTTAGGTGCAACAGCCGGTTTGGGAGCGACGATTATTGCCGATATCGTCGCTGTATTGCGTCAGGGCTGGGCCCTTACACACGGGTTCTACTGCTTGGTTGGACGTTGGGTTGGTGCGCTCCCTCAGCATGGCCTCTTCCACAATGACATCCGCACGTCTACGCCCGTCCAAAGAGAGGCAATGCTGGGTTGGGCCGCTCATATTTTGCTCGGGGTGATTTATGGGGTCGCCTTCGTGTTGGTATTTGGCTCGTCGGCAATCATCACACCCGAACTTTGGCAGGGCCTGGGTTTTGGGCTTGCTACCGTCTTGGTACCATGGCTTATTTTTCAACCGCTTTTCGGGTGGGGTATTGGAATGTCGAAGGCTCCAGAACCCTGGAAAATGCGCATAAAAGGTGTGCTCAATCATACAGTCTTCGGTTTGGGGATCTGGTTGACCATCACGCTCTTGAATGGGTTTTTCGTGCCCTAATGGATTTCCCTGCATCATCAAAACAGCCATTTGTGCAGCCGCAGCGAAAGCTCAGTTCCTCCGCATCCCGTCCTTTCGATGATGATCGGTGGCTGCACTGGCAGCGAAGGTCAGCTCTTTCCAGTGCTGATGCAGCGTAGGATCGACACTTGGCTGTCAGATCTCGCGACTTTGCAAATTTCGCTATCTGCGCAAAGCAGTCATCGAGTATTGCCGCGTTTGCAGCTGCAGCAAACGGCAGCAAGGTCCGCATCTTGCTCCTAAGCTACCCGCGCGGCGAAGGTCTGCTATCGTAAACGCGGGCAAAGTGCCTCGGGCCTTGTATCCCCTTCAGGCTTGCTGGCGTTATCTGGCGGCGCTGGCCATATCGGGACGCGCTGCAATCCTGTAGCCACGCGGCCGCTTGACCGCTTTCCGGACGAAAGCTCCTGTTGGGGATACATAGCGGAGAGTGCAGAGTCGATCGATGTTGATTCTTGGATCTGATTTCGACCTAGAAAAGGAAGTTATCGGCGTCCATGATCGCGTCAATTTCAGAGACCCGAAACAGGATCGAGCTGTTACCAAACAGGACTTTGACATCCTCTCCATGGTTTTCGAACGTCAGGTCCGCGAACGACGTTGCCCCCGAGGTGATGTGAACACTATCTTCACCGGCGACAAAATCTCTGACGACGTCGTTACCTGAGTTGGCCCCAAAGACAAAGGTATCATTGCCTGCTCCGCCAAAGAGCCTGTCACGGCCTCCGCCGCCATTCAGAGTGTCGTTTCCAGATCCGCCGCGCAAAACGTCCATACCTCTTTCGCCGAAGAGTTTGTCGTGACCAACGCCACCGTCGAGGGTATCGTTGCCAGACCCGGCCCGTAGAATGTCGCGACCATGGTTCCCAAGCAGTTTGTCGCGCCCAATACCCGCGCTCAAGGTATCGTTTCCTGATCCACCGCGCAGGACATCAAGGCCATGGTTTCCGAATAGTTTGTCGTGGCCAAGGCCCCCATCAAGGGTGTCGTTTTGTGCGCCGCCAACCAGTGTGTCCAGGCCTCTCCCGCCACGTAGCGCGTCATTCCCCGTGTAACCTGCAACACGGTCATTGCCTAAGCCTCCATTCAGATTGTCTCGAGCTGCGCCGCCGTTGATAGTGTCGCCAGCCTCAGTGCCGACACGTACAATGCCTGCTTCATTGCGAACCGAAATATTCGCGCCATAAAAAGACAGAGGAATTTCTGCGATTTCCATGGTGTCGTCGTAGAACTTGATGCCGTGAACAGTCTCGTTTTCCGCATCAAGGATGTTGTAAAGGTAAGGGGATGATCCGATTTCGTAGTCTGCCGTGACCGGGATGAAATGCCCGCCAGTGTTCAGATACGCAATAGGGCCATTCATCGGAGCGCGGTTGGTCACGATGTCCATAAGTCCATCATCGTTCACATCCATGAAATCAAAGAATTCCACCCAACGGTTTCCATCCTCGATCCCCTGAGTGAAACTTTGGGTGGCATCAGAGAACTCTCCGTCGTCCCCCTGAAGCAGAACTTGAAATCCAGTTTGATTGTCTTCGGTGTCTGTCTGGGCAAGTACGAGATCCAACCGCCCGTCATTGTTCAGATCAGCGGATTTGACATCATTCGAAACCGTCAGCTTGCCAAACAGCCCGTTTGGCAGTTCAGCAGTCAAGCTGTAGCTGCTTTGCTCGGGGTCAAAGCTGAAAATGCGTGTCGGCGTTCCAGCATTGCCACCTACAACCAGATCCATCTGTCCGTCGGCATCAAGATCGACCAGATGGGATGAAATATACTGCGCGACTTCGGTATCGAAATACGCGGCATCGATGTCTAGCCGAGTCAAATTTCCGCTGCCATCATTCAGCAAGACATAAGAGGGATGCGGGGGCTGCCCGAAGGTATTGCCCATGTGAACATCTAGGTCGCCATCCCCGTCAATATCCGCAACCGCTACAGAATGGGTGAAGTCATTCGGTTGTCCGAGATTGCCCCTCGCGTCGGTGAACCCGCCGTTCCCATCGGACAGAAGCAGCATGTTGGTCTCACCGGGGAAAGGTTCCGTGTCATAGCCATGCCCGATGATCACGATGTCGGTGTCACCATCGCCATTGATGTCACCAAAGGCCAGTTCGCGAGGGTGCATCATTCCTTCGCCTGCCAAAGACAGAGGAAGACGCGTGAAGTTTCCGTTGCCGGTGTTCATCAGAATGACCGGATCGGAGGAAATTGGATCTCCTGGGGGGAAGGAACCGGAAACAAAGACGATATCAGTCAGGCCGTCACCATTTAGGTCTGTAGCACCTCCCATGGTTAGCCCATTGGTTGGAAGCCCCAGGTCGTGCAAAATGGTGGTCGGTGTAATCTCTGTCGTCATCTGTTCAATCCGGTCGGTGGGCAGCAAAATTGACTTTTAGTATGCTGACACATCAATGACTCTTGCGTGCGTTCGCAAGTGGTTTGAGAGACAAACAATGAGACGTACACTTTCTGTCGCTGAACTGAGGCAACAGAAACACATTGGCTGATTTGGTGAGCAATCGCTTGGCCGAGAAGTATCGCCCCGTGCTTTGCAGGTCAGACATGTTCATGGAGTGATATGGGATGCCTCCAAAGGTCCTACCAGGGGCGAAAGATGGAAACTCATGCTGTCAGCAACATTGCAAAAGAAGGCTGAACCAATTTCGACAATCCTGCTGAAATTTGTGTTTCGCATGTTCCATTTATGTTCATGATTTGTCCGGGGAAATTTTCAAGTCATGTAGCTGGAATTATTCAGTTTTCGCGCGCTTTGAAAACCGTTGAACGTGAGAGCGTTCCCAGGGTTCGAATCCCTGTCTCCCCGCCACTCAACTTTCAAACGTGATGAACTGCCGCCTGATTTGTGCCTGGGACGCCTGTGTCTGGCCTGTAGGGCTGGCGTGCTGGGGCGAGCGGAGGGTGGCGTCCGGGCGATGCCTTACTGGTCGGTCTTGCGTCGGCGCAGCTCTGATCCGAACCTGTCGGTAAAGATCCGCAACAGATCTGTTTCGAATTTCCGGGTCGAAATCGGGTGGTCGTGCTGGATCGCAAAATGCCCGATGGCCTTGCCGGAATGGTCGTCAATTCGCACGCCAAGATATGAATCCAACCCTTCTGCCCTGAAATGCGGCTGCATGGGAAAAGCATCCGCCAGGCCCGTCTGAAGCCGGAACTCCTGTGCGGAGGCAAGGTGTTCGCAGGGCGTGCCCTCATAGGGGACGGCTTGGCCTTCCAGTTCAGAGACGAGTGTCCCGCCATTGCAGTAGGCCAGAATGTTGAAATGCTGGTCACTGACGGGCGAGCATTCCGCAACAAACACCGTGCGGGCTTTGAACGCCTGCTGCATCTGTTGGGCAATGAGCCGGAAAATACCGGTTGAGCCCGGCTCTTCGCTGCCACGCGCCAAAGCCGCCAGAATGCGCGTGGCATGCAGGTTCTCCAATTCGCTCGCCAGCCGTTTGGAATAATCGGCGATGACATCTAGGATTGGCTGGGTTTCTGCGTCAGTGGTCTCATGACGCCAGGCAAGTTGGACAAGCCCTGCGATTTCGCCGTGCTGGCTCAGGAGCGGGACGCCTGCATAGCTGCGGATGCCTTGCTCCTGAAAAAAGTCGTCCTTGGGGTAGGCGCTTTGCGCGTTTCCGTGAACGACAACAGGATTTGCCCCTTTGATGACTTCGAAACAGGGGGTGACGCAGGCGTCATATTCGAAATCTGCCAGATCGGTTTCATCCATCTGGCCTGCCAGAACGTGAATGCGTTCCTCTTCCATGATGCGCAATTCGCTGATGGCGACCATATCGACGTCGACCGCATCTTTGAGAGTGACGACAAAGGCCCTCAGAAACTCAGGGCCGACCGTACTCGACAGAAGCTCTGACTCGCTTGAAAACCCATCTTCAAAAACAGAACCGGGCTGTGGAACCGGAAACGGATCGGTATCGTCTTGCTTACTCACTATAGGCCCCATTTTCTTGCGCCGGTGTCCGAGCGTCACTTGTACGGGTCGTTGGGCAGCCATGTCACAACAAGCGTGAACGCTTGAACTTTGCTTTAATACACGAGCCTTGGTCAACCTTTCGTAAACAGGGGCACTGTCCGTTTGGGGCTCAGCTGCGGCGCATCAGGTAGATGTCCATCAGCCAGCCATGCTCTGCCCGCGCCTTGGCACGGGTCTCGATGATCTGCGCGCCGACCTCGCCAAGGGGGCCAGTGATCGAGATCTCGTTCTCCATGCCCGCATAGGCCGTCCACCAGATCGTGGTGCCCTCGGGGGCAAGGGACTGGAACGAACAGGCCCCATCCAGCATGACCACGACGGTATCGGCACTGGCAGGCCAGCCACCATCGCGCAGCTGCCTGCCGGTGGTGATGGTGAAGGGGCCGTTGATCTCGTTGATCGGAATCGCATGTGCGGCTGTCAGCGCCTGGATAGAGGTGATGCCGGGGATGACGTTCAGCCGGATATCAGCGCGCGCCTTCAGGCGCTCTGCGATGCGCATGGTGCTGTCATAAAGCGATGGATCCCCCCAGACGAGAAAACCCACGCGCCCGTCCTCTGGCAGGTTGGCACAGATCGCCTGCCACCAGATCGCGGCAATTGCGTCATGCCAGTCATCGACCCGCTGGCGATAATCCTGCGTTGCTTCATCGCGAACCGGAAGGTCGAACTCGACAATCCGGGGCGGGGTGGCACAGCCGTCCAATGCGCGCGCGCAGATGTCATGGCGCAGCCCCGCCAGATCGTCCTTGCCCGCGCCCTTGTTGGGGATCAGGATCAGATCCTGCGCCGACAAGGCCTGCACCGCCTGCAGCGTCAGATGCTGCGGGTTGCCGGTGCCGATACCGATCAGGGTGAGGTCAATCATGGCGGGTCTTTCTTGTAACTTGGGTCGGGCCGGTGGTCCGCAGGTGGGGCGCGATGGCTGGATCAGCCGTGCGGCAGATCCTGATCTGCCAACGGACCATATAGGATCAGCACAGGGGCCGTGGTCTCCATCTTGCGCAGGACGGTGGGCAGCTCGCCCACGGTATGGCAATGCAGCGACTGTTCGGGCGTCGACACCCCAAGCGCTACCAGCGCATGGGTCTGCGGGGGCAACCCCGCCTCCAGCAGCTTTTCCGCCAGCGACGCAAAGGTGCGTTTGCCCATATAGACCACGGTGGTCGCATCCGGATCGGCCAGCGCAGCGAGGTTCAGCTGATCGGGCAGACCGCCGGTGACATCGTGGCCGGTGATGAACTGCAGGCGCCGCGCCGTCAGACGACGGGTCAGCGGGATATTCGCCGCCGCCGCCGCAGCAGAGGCCGCCGTCACACCGGGGACGATCTCAAACGGGATGCCCGCCTTGCGCAGGGCGGTGATTTCTTCTTCCAACCGGCCAAAGACACCAGAGTCGCCGGATTTCAGCCGCACCACATGCAGGCCGCTTTGGGCATAATCCACCAAAAGCTGGCTCACGTGGTCCTGTTTGGGAGAGGGCCGTCCCGCGCGTTTGCCGACGCCCACCAGATCCGCGTCCGCGCGCGCGTGGCTCAGGATCGGGCCGGCAGACAGATCATCAAACAGCACCGCATCCGCCGCCTCCAGGCGTTTCACGGCCTTCACGGTCAGCAGTTCCGGATCGCCGGGACCAGAGGACACAAAGGAGACAAAACCGCTCATGCGCGCTCTCCGGTGATGAGGTGGAAGAACGTGCCAGTGACATGGCCCTTGATAGAGCCGGTCTCGGGCACCGGGTTGCCGTCCGCGTCCATGACATTGGCCAGGGGTGCGTCGGGTTCTTCCAGGATGGTGGAATAATGGAACTCATGGCCGCGCAGGGCGGTGCCGGCCTCGAAGCCCGGCATCCCCGCCTGCAGAATGGCGCGGCGGTAGCCAAGGTGGAACTTGCGCTTTTCGTAGGACGTGACCAGCCCCAGAAGGCCCAGCATCTGGTGGCGGTTGCCCTCCTTGTCGATCAGCGCCTCGCCGAGGGCCATGTAGCCGCCGCATTCGCCATGCACGGGCTTGGTCTCGGCGTGTTTGCGCACACCGGCGCGGAAGGTCTCTGCCGCCGCAAGTGTCCCGCCATGCAGCTCAGGGTAGCCGCCGGGCAGCCAGACCAGATCGGCGTCCGCCGCGGGCGCCTCGTCAGCAAGCGGCGAGAACGGCAGGATTTCGGCCCCCGCCGCGCGCCAGCCGCTCAGCAGATGCGGGTAGGTAAAGGAAAACGCCGCATCGCGCGCCAGCGCAATCCGCTGCGCGGGCGGTTTGGGCAGGCTGGCAGGGGCGGGCGCCTGGCCCGCCAGCGCCGCGGCCTTGATCGCCTCCAGATCCACATGCGCGCGCAGGAATTCTGCATAACCTGCAATGGCCGCCTCAAGGTCGGGATGTTCTACCGCCTGAATAAGGCCCAGATGCCGCTCCGGCAGGGCCAGATCGCCACGCCGGGGCAGGGAGCCCAGCACCTTGATGCCGGCCTTTTCCATGCCAAGGCGCGTCAGCCGCTCATGGCGCGGGCTGGCAACCCGGTTCAGGATGACACCCGCAAAGGGCAGGTCAGGATCGTAATTCTTGAACCCCAGCGCGGTGGCCGCAGCCGACTGCGCCTGACCGCCCACATCGACAACCAGCACAACGGGCCAGCCCATCCGCTTGGCCGTCTCGGCAGAAGAGCCAAAGCCCGACTGCCCGCGCGTAGCAACACCGTCATAAAGCCCCATGGAACCTTCGCCGACGCAGATTTCTGCGCCTGCAGACTGGGCCGTGACCGCATCCAGCAGACCGCCATCCATCGCCCAGGTATCAAGGTTGAAGCTGGGGCGTTTCGCGGCCGCCAAGTGAAACGCCGGATCGATGTAATCCGGCCCGCTTTTGTAGGGCTGCACGGTCAGCCCGTCCTCTGCCAGCGCCCGCAACAGGCCCAGCATCACGGTGGTCTTGCCGGTGCCCGAAGAGGGCGCCGAGATCATCAGACCAGGAGGGTTCAGGTCGGTCATGGCCTCAGTCATCGCCGTGGCTCCAGCTCGACCAGGGGCTGTCCGCAGTCTGCGGGCGGTAGCGGCGGTCGTAGTCGGTGGAATAGAGACAGCTTTCGTCAAAGCCTTCGCCCTTCAACACCGGCCCCACCAGGATCAGCGCGGTGCGGGAGATTTTCTCGTCCAGCGTCTCCTTAAGTGTTTCCAGGGTCGCGCGGTGGATCTGCTGATCCGGCCAGCTGGCGCGGTAAACCACCGCCACCGGGCAGTCCGCGCCGTAATGCGGCGTCAGGCTCTCGACCACATGGTCCAGATTGCCAATCGACAGGTGGATCGCCAGCGTGGCGCCCGTGCGTGCGAAGTTCTCCAGCGATTCACCTTCCGGCATCGAGGATGCGCGCCCCGGCGTGCGGGTCAGCACCACCGACTGGCCCAGACCCGGTAGGGTCAGCTCGGTCCCCAGCGCCGCAGCTGCCGCCGCAAAGGACGGCACACCGGGGGTGACGCTGACGGGGATGCCCTCGGCCTTCAGGCGGCGCAGCTGCTCGCCCATGGCGGACCACACCGACAGGTCGCCGGAATGCAGCCGCGCCACGTCCTGACCTGCCTCATGTGCTGTCTTGATCTCTGCCACGATGGCATCCAGATCCATCGCAGCGGTGTTCACGATTTTGGCGTCTGCCGGGCAGTGGCTCAGGATCTCCTCCGGCACCAGAGAGCCCGCATAGAGGCACACCGGGCAGGACGCGATGATGTCGCGCCCGCGCAGGGTCAGAAGGTCGGCAGCGCCCGGTCCGGCGCCAATGAAGTGAACGGTCATGGCTCAAGTCTTTCTGCTATGGCCGCGGTGGCAAGCCCATCCGCGGTGACAACTCTGGTGGCAAGAAGGCGCGCACGTGCACCCGTTGCCCCATGGCGCGCACCCGCCAACGCCGCGGCTTCCGCCAGCGACCCGGTGCCGAACCGCGCCTTGATCCTGGGTGAGCACGTCAATGTCTGCTCCCCGGCAATATCTGTTTCCTGCAAGGCAATCACCCGCAAACCGCTGAGGCGTGCGAATTCCTGCATGGCAGGGGCATCGGCCTTGGCCGCGATGGAGGCGACGGCATCCACGCCCTGATCACACAACGCCAGCGCCGCTGCGATATCGGCTGCTGTGGCCGCCTCGCGAAATCCGATGCCCGCCACTTTCATCGCGTGACGCTCCACTGAATGACAGGCCGCGCCCGTCGCCAGTCGCGCATCGACCCCAGCGGGCCTGCTTCGGCAATCTCGGCCTTCAGCAGATGCCCGCCGCGCGCCGCATGGGCCTGCATCAGCAGTGTTTCGGTTTCCAGCGTGACGCCATTGGCCACCAGCCGCGTGCCTGCGGGCAGGATGTCCCACAGGTGATCCAGCAACGCCTGCGAGCCGCCGCCGCCGATGAACACACAGTCAGGCAGGGGCTGGCCCTGCAGCACATCCGGCGCCTTGCCCAGCACGGCCTGCATCCGGTGATCCAGACCAAAGGCCGCCGCATTGGCGCGGATGTTCTCCAGCCGGCTTTCGCGCGGCTCAAAGGTGATGGCCCGCGCGCCGCGTGCCGCCAGACACCACTCGACCGAGACCGAGCCAGAGCCGCCGCCGATATCCCACAGCAGCTCGCCCATGCGCGGTGCCATTGCCGACAAGGTCAGCGCCCGAATGGGGCGTTTGGTGATCTGCCCGTCGCTGGCAAAGAGATCATCCGCCAGCCCGGACGCCTGCGGCAGGCCCTTATGGCCCGCGGCCTCAACGGCCACGGCAACAGGGGCCTGAATGTCTTGCAGATCAAACGCTTCGGCAGTGGCAGAACGCACCCGCTGCCGCGGCCCGCCCAAACATTCCATCACGGTTAGCTTGGAGGCACCAAAGCCCGCAGTAGTCAGCCATTCCGCCAGCTCCGCGGGCGCAGCCCCATCCCGCATGGTGCAGATCACCCGCGTCCCGTTTCCAAGCAAAGGGCGCAACCGCGCGTAAGGGGTCGCGTGCAGGCCGAGGCACAGCACCTCTTCCAGCTTCCAGGCCAGGTGGTTGGCCGCCAGCGCAAAGGTCGACGGCACCGGATGGGACAGCCACTCGCCCGCCTCCAGATGCCGCGCCAATGATCCGCCCGCGCCATGCCAGAACGGGTCGCCCGAGGCCAGAACAACAACGCGGCGACCGCGCGCAGCCAGCACAGGGGCAATGGTAAACGGCACTGGCCAGGGTTGGCCCTTGCTGCCGGCATCCACCAGCTCCAGATGCCGCGGACCGCCGAAAATCACCTCTGCCTCAGCGAGCGCCTTCCGGCTTGCATCGCCCAAGCCTTCCAGTCCATCTTCCGCCAGACCAACGATCGTAAGCCAGTGTTTGGAAAGGCTATCAGACATGACACGCATCCTCTTGCTGGGCGGCACAACCGAAGCCTCGACGCTGGCCAAGACCTTGGCCGAGGCGGGTCTGGATGCGGTGTTTTCCTACGCGGGCCGCACGGCCAAGCCCGTCAGCCAGCCGCTGCCGACGCGCATCGGCGGTTTCGGCGGTGCCGAGGGGCTTTCGGCCTATCTGAAGGCCGAAAACATCACCCATGTGGTCGACGCCACCCATCCCTTTGCAGCACAGATGAGCACCAACGCAGTGCAGGCCTGCGCGGCGGCGGGCGTGGCGCTTTGTGCCTTTGAACGTCCGCCCTGGCAGGCGGGCGAAGGCGACCACTGGCTGCATGTGGACAGTATCGACGCTGCCGTTGACGCGCTGCCAGATACGCCCGCGCGGGTGTTTCTGGCCATCGGCAAGCAGAACCTCACCCAGTTCACCGCCAAGCCCCAGCACCATTACCTGCTGCGGCTGGTGGATGAACCGGAGGCGCCCCTGCCGCTGCCGCACACGACGGTCGAAATCGCCCGTGGCCCGTTTGATGTCGCGGGCGACAGCGCGCTGATGCAGCGCCACGCCGTCACCCATGTTGTGGCCAAGAACGCCGGCGGCGCGGGGGCCGCGGCCAAGCTCTCTGCCGCGCGCAGCCTGAACCTGCCGGTCATCATGATCGGCAGACCCATGGTGCCCGCCCCAGCAGGGCAGCGCCCCATCAAGGGCAGCGTGGCAGAGGTGATGGCCTGGCTGTCGCATCCCGCAGATTAATCCTCGGCTGCGTAGCGGGGCGTATAGACGTAGTTGCCCACCCGCCGCGTGTCACGGTTGCCGACAATCACCACGGTGCGCATGTCCGCCATCTCGGGCGTTGCGTCCTTTAGCGGCACCGTCAGCAGTTCCTGCCCCGGCTTGGTCACGTCGCGGGCAAAGGTAATCAGCGTGTCCGCGCCGCAGGCCTCGCGCAGGATGTCCAATGCGCGGGCAAACTGATGCGGCCGCGACTTGGAGCGCGGGTTGTAGAATGCCATCGCCAGACCGGCCTCACCCACCAGCTGCAGGCGCTTTTCAATGAGGCTCCAGGGCTTCAGGTTGTCGCTGAGGTTGATGGCGGCAAAGTCATGCCCCAAGGGCGCGCCGATGGCGGCAGCAGCAGCCAGCATGGCGGTGATGCCGGGCAGCACCTTGATGTCGAGATCCAGCCAGTCCGGGTGGCTTTCCGCATTGTTTTCCAGCGCTTCGAACACGGCAGAGGCCATGGCGAACACCCCTGGGTCACCAGAGGACACCACCACAACCCGCTTGCCTTCAGCCGCCATTTCCAGCGCATGGGTGGCGCGGTCGACCTCAACCCGGTTGTCAGTGGCGTGCAGGGTCAGGCCCTCACGTGGCGCGATGCGTTTGACATAGGGAATATAGCCAACAATATCGGTGGCGTCGGCGATGGCGTCGCGCACTTCCTGTGTAACCAGCGCCTCGTTGCCGGGGCCAAGGCCCGCGATCACGACCCAGCCGTTTCCTGTGTTGCTCATGGTCGGCGCCCCTGTCCGTGAACCAATACGATGGAGAAGTAAGGCACCTCGCCTTCGATCTCCGACAGTTTCTGCACGGTCTGGCCGGGCATGGTGCCGCGCTCGACCAGCCAGGCGTCATCGGCGCGGCCCGCGCGTTCCAGCGCGCGGCGCAGCTTGGGCAGGTTGCGGCCGATCTTCATGACCACCAGCGCGTCGGTTTCCGCCGCGCGCTTGGCCAGTTCATCCTCGCTGAGGGTCGCCATCGCCACCGTCAGCACATCGTCCCCCCAGGTAATCGGCTGGCCAGAGGCGGTCCAGCAGCCGGACATGCCGGTGATGCCGGGAATGATCTCTTGTTCGGCGCGGCCCTGCAGACGGGTATAAAGGTGCATGTAAGACCCATAAAGGAACGGGTCGCCCTCACACAGCACCACCACGTCTTCTGTCTGCGCGATCTCGGCCAGCGTGTCGGCCCATTGGTCGTAGAACGCCGCAAGCACCCGGTTGTATTCGGGGTCGGAGAAGTGGATTTCGGTGGTGACCGGATATTCCATCGCGTGTTCGGTGACGCCCTCGGCCAGCATGCCCTCGACAATGGCGCGGGCCTGACCCTTGCGGCCGGCCTTGCGGAAATAGGCGATGTGACGCGCGCCGGAAATCATCCGGTGCGAGCGGACGCTCATCAGATCGGGATCACCGGGGCCGAGCCCCGCGCAGATCACTTTGCCCTTGGACATGGTCATCTCTTACTCTTTCCAGCTCGCCAGCGCGTTCACCGCCGCAACGGTGATGGCAGAGCCGCCAAGGCGGCCTTTCACGATCATCGACGGCACCGGCAGGTCTTCCATCAGCGCGTCCTTGGATTCCATCGCGCCGACAAAACCCACAGGGCAGCCGATGATGGCGGCAGGGCGCGGGCAGGACGGATCCTTCAGCATGTTCAGCAGGTGGAACAGCGCGGTGGGGGCGTTGCCGATGGCCACTACAGAGCCCTCCAGTTTCGGACGCCACAGTTCAAGTGCTGCGGCAGAGCGGGTGTTGGACATTTCCTTGGCCAGCTCCGGCACCTTGGGGTCGCGCAGGGTACAGATCACTTCGTTATCCGCAGGCAGGCGCGGGCGGGTGATGCCCTCGCTGACCATGTAGGCATCACACAGGATCGGTGCGCCGTTGGCGAGTGCTGCGCGGGCGGTCTCGGCCATGCCCTCGGAGAAGCGCACGTGCTCTTCCAGCCCCACCATGCCGGCAGCATGGATCATGCGGACGACGACGCTTTCCTCGTCCTTGTTAAAGCGCGCCAGATCGGCCTCGCGGCGGATGGTGGCAAAGCTTTCGGCGTAGATCGCAGCGCCATTGGTTTCGTAGGTGTGGAGCATGTCAGCTGCCCTCTGTCAGTAGGTCGGGAGCGGCGCGCAACGCGTCGGCGCTCAGGGAGGTGTTTAGCGGGTGATCGGCGGCAGTGCCATTGCGGATCAGATCGAATGTGTCCTCGTCGGTGGCCGTCAGGACCAGATCGGCGGGGCGGGGGTGGGCGCAGCCCTTGGCGCAGCCTGACAGATGCAGATGCTGGCCCATTGGCACCGATGGGGCCAGGTCGCGGGCCAGATCGCGCGTCACCGCGCGCGCCTGCGGGCACCCGGGGGCTCCGGTGCAGGCGCTCACACGCAGGCGGGGATCTGTTGCATCAAGGATCAGGCCGGGCAGGGGCGGAAGGTCGCGCGCGCCTTCAACCAGCAGCATCCGCCAGGGGGTCAGCCGCAGCGCGCCGTGATCGGCCAGCGCAGCCAGTGTTGTTGCAGGCATCTGGCCGAATTCCAGCGCCACCAACAGGCCAGAGGCGGTCTGGTCGGGATGCTGTGTCTCCCCTTGGGGGGCAATTGGGGCGGGGGCCACATGCGCTGTCGGTCGTGCGCGGCGCGCAAGGAGCTGGTGCATTCTGCCACGGCCCTCTGGCGCGCCGCCCTGATCAAGGAACCAGCGGGCAAGGGCAAGCGCCTCGCCAGCGGCATCCCTTACCGTGACGGGCAGGCCGCTGTCGGCACCATCAGCCCGCAGGATCAGCCCGTCCGGGCCGCGTTCAATCCGAATATCGGCAGCGGTATCCTGCAGGACGGGCGTTTCGCCACAGTCGATGGCAAATCCGAACTTGCCCGGTAGGTCCAGATCTTCGGCCCCACGCAGGGCCTGCGCCAGATCCTGTGCGATCTGATGGCTGTCGTCGCCCGCGCGCCAGAACGGGGTGAGCGTGATGTTGCGGCGCGCCTCTGCGCCTGCGTCCTCATCCACCAGCCCCAAAGCGCGCAGCCCGTCGATCAGTGCTGCGTGGGCGTCTTCGCGAATGCCGCGCAGCTGCAGGTTTGCGCGCGCCGAAATATCCACCAGACCGGAACCATGCGCCTGAGACAGATCCGCCAGACCGCGCGCCTGTTCAGGGCTGAGCCGCCCCAGAGGTGCGCGCACCCGCACCACCAGCCCGTCGCCCGACATCATCGGGCGCAGCGCGCCGGGGCACCAGCCATAGACCTTGGGTGTGGCGGCGGTGCTCACGCGGCGCCCTCCAGCTCGGCCATGATCGAATTGCGCCTTGTGCTCCACAGGCCCGCCTCAAACAGCGCGCGGAAGCGGTCGCGCATCGCGGCGAGCGCTTCGGGGTTTTCACGCTCCATGAACTCCACCAGATCGTCACGGCCCAACGTGGCCTCGAAATAGAGATCAAAGAGATGCGGCTGCACCACCTGTGCCAGATGGGCAAAGGCCGCCATGTGATCGAGCGTGGCGGCGATTTCCGCCGCACCACGAAACCCGTGGTTCATCATCGAGGTGGCCCAGTCCGGATTGGCGGCGCGGGCGCGGGTCACGCGGGCGATCTCCTCGCCCAGGGAACGCGCCTGCGGCCGGTCGGGCCGGGTGGCGTCCATATGATAAAGCGCAGGCGCGGACTGCCCCAGACGAGCCATGGCTGCGGCAAAACCCGCCTCATGGGCGGCATAGTCGGAGGCCACCAGCAGATCGGTTTCCGGCAGATCCTGCAGGTGCACAAAACTGTCGGCGCCCTGCAGGCGCGCCTCCAGCGCATCGCGGGCGTCGTGGATTTCACCCTTGGCATCAATCGCGTGAGACGAGGCATTGATCCATGCCTCGCCTGCTGCGCGACGGGCTTCATCGGAATACTCATCCAGATGCGGATTCATCGACAGGCCGTATTGGCCGGGCTTGGGGCCAAAGACGCGCGGGGTCTGGGTCAGGTAGGGATTGTCGCCTGTGCTTTCCTCGCGCGCCGCCAGTGCCGCGGCGGCGGCCTCGAACATCTGGGCAAGACCGGGAAAGACATCGCGGAAGAGACCGGACACCCGCAGGGTGACATCAATGCGCGGGCGGTTCAGCATGGAGAGCGGCAGCACCTCGAAGCCGGAGACCCGTTCGGAGTTTTCGTCCCACTTTGGCGCAAGCCCTGCGAGGTGCAGCGCCATGGCGAATTCTTCGCCTGCGGTGCGCATGGTGGCCGAGCCCCAGAGGTCGATCACCAGCCCCTTGGGCCAGTCTCCGTGATCCTGAAGATGGCGGCGCAGCAGCTCTTCGGCCAGTTTGACACCTTGGGTATGCGCCGCGCGCGACGGCACCGCGCGGGGGTCCGTGGTAAAGAGGTTGCGCCCCGTGGGCATCACGTCAGCGCGGCCCCGAAAGGGAGAGCCGGACGGGCCGGGAGAGACCATCTGGCCATTGAGCGCAGCAATCAGCCCGGCGCGTTCCTCTGCCCCGCACTGACCGGTGCCGAAGATGTGCAACCCCTCGCCATATTGGCTTTCCTTGATGTCGCAGACAAAGGCGTCGATCCGCGTGATCGCCTCGGCAGCACAGCTGTCCGGCGTGAGCCCCAGGTCGGCCTCGACCCCGGTGCCCTGCGCCTCGGCGCGGATATCATCAATCAGCCGGTCGCGGCGGGCGGGATCCAGACCGTCGGCGGTGGAATATTCATCCAGCAGGCTTTCGAGCCGGGTCATCCCCTCGGGCAGGTTGGTCTGCGCCAGCGGTGGCGGCAGGTGGCCAAGGGTGATGGCCCCGATGCGGCGCTTGGCCTGGGCGGCCTCGCCGGGGTCGTTCACGATGAACGGATAGGCAACCGGCAGCGGGCCGGTCAGCACCTCGGGCCAGCATTGCTCTGACAGGGCAACGGCCTTGCCGGGCAGCCATTCCAGCGTGCCGTGGGCCCCGATATGCACAAGGGCGTCGGCCTGGCTTTGCAGCCACAGATAAAACGCCACATAGGCATGGCGCGGGGTGCGGTCGAGATCGTGGTAATCATCGACGCGGGTTTTCACCTCGCCCCGTTCAGGCTGCAGCGCGACCAGCGCGTTGCCTGTGCGCAGGGCCTTGAATTGGAAAGCGCCATCGCGGCAGTCCTTGTCTTCCTCCGGAGTGCCCCAAGCCTCGCTCAGCGTGGCCTGCAAATCCTGCGGCAGGGCGGCAAGCGCGCTCTTGTAGGTCGCGAGCGGCAGCTGCAGGGTTTCCTCCATCAGACGCAGGCCCGTGTTCTCGAGCGCGTCCACACGATAGCCCTGATCTGCGAGCTCCTGCAGGATCACATCGCAGGAGGCCAGCGCATCCAGTCCGACCGCATGGGCCAGGTTATGGTCGCGCCCCGGATAGGTCGACAGCACCAGCGCCAGCCGCTTGTCGCTGTTGCGCAGTCTGGCCAGACGCAGCCAGCCTTCAACCCGGTCGATGGCGGCGCTGATCCGGCCGGCATCGGCACGGTGGCCAAAGCGGGAGTATTGCAGGTCCGGGTCTTTCTTGCCGGGCGCCTTGAAGCTCACCAACCCCGCAAATATCCGTCCGTCCACTTCGGGCAGAACCACATGCATCGCCAGATCGGCAGGCGACAGGCCCCGGTCCGCCTCGGCCCAGTCTTTTCTGCGCGCGGTGGAAAGCGCGACCTGAAACACGGGGCAGCCGGTGGTGGACAGGGGCGAGGCGCGCCCGTCCATGCCCTGTGCGGAAAAGGCGGTGGCGTTGATGATCGCGGCCGGAGCGATCTCGGGCAGGGTGCTGCGCAGCCAGTCTGCGGCCTCGGGTGCCTTGAGGCTGGCGGCAAACACGCCATAGGCGGCATAGCCCCGCTGACGCAGCTCGCCAATCAGCGCGTCGATCGGGGCCGTATCCGCCGAGGTCAGATAGGACCGGTAGAAACTGACAAGCAGCAGGGGTTTGTCCGGCTGGTTCAGCTCTGCTGCGGGCAGAGCAGGGATCACGCCCTTTTCCGGGTCATACCAACCATGCTGCGGCATGGATTTTGTGCCGATGACAGGCCCCGCATAAAGCCCCGCTGCAAGCGACAGCTGCGCCAAGGCGGCCTGTGCGGCAACCGCGCCGCCCGCATCACAAAGCGCCTGCAGGCGGCGCAGCGTGGAAACCGGCAGGGTCGACAGCTCATCCAGACGCGGATCTTCGCGCCCATCTGCTGGCAGCACCGCCAGCGCCAGCCCCTTGCGGCGGGCCATATCCTGCAATGTGGCAAGCCCATAGGACCAATAGCTTTCGCCACCAATCAACCGCACCAGAATGCCCTTGGCACCTTCCAGTGTCTGTTCGGCGTAAACATCCACCGACAGCGGGTGTTTCAGCGCAACCAGATTGGCAAGCCGCAACGACGGCAGCCGATCCTTTCCGCGATGCCAGCCAGCCGCAAAGGCGCCGAGGTCGCTGTCGGAAAAGGACAGCACCACAAGGTCCGCAGGCGTTTGCCCCAGATCCTGTGGTGTATCGGTCTCGTCAAGGCCGTGGCTTTCGCGGAAGACGACGTGCATGGGCTTAGTTCCTGTTGGGATCGCCACGAAGGGCGGTGCCCGTCCCGGCGGGGAGGGCGAGAAGCGCCCGCCCCGTTTTGCCGAAGGCAAACCTTCGGTTTGACGGGGGCGGGACGGGCGCTGCCCGGCCTGCCGGCCGGGCAAAGCATCCCAATTTACGCTTCTCTGTCATCATTTCGGCTTACGCCCCCAAGGCCGCGCGGATGGCCGCTTCGTCGATATTGTCGTGCTCGGCAATCACCACCAGCTGGGTGCGCCGGGGCATGTCGCCCCAGGGCTGATCATACTGCGCGCGCAACCGTTCGCCGACGGCCTGAACCAGCATCCGCATCGGTTTTCCTTCCACCGCCACATAGCCTTTGACGCGCAGGATGTTGCGCTCGCGGGCCAGTTTCACGATGGCATCTTGCAATGCTTGCGGATCGGAAACTTCGCCGAGGTCGACCACGATTGTATCAAAATCGTCATGGCTGTGGTCATGGTGGTGGTGATGATCGTGGTCGTGATCGTCGTCATGGTGGTGATGGTGGTCCTCGTGATGGGAAGGACGCGCATCCAGATCATCCTCTGCGGCGGCCTCAAGCCCCAGAATGACGCGCGGGTCGATCACGCCTTCGGACATCGACAGGATCGGCAGCTTGCGGGGGGCTTCGGCCTCGATCACGGCGCGGGCCTTGTCCAGACCTTCCTCACCGGCGAGATCGGCCTTGGACAGCAGGATGATGTCCGCACAGGAGATCTGGTCCTTGAACAGCTCCGACAGCGGGGTTTCGTGGTCGATGCCTTCGTCGGCCTCCCGCTGGGCCTGCACCGCATCCAGGTCGGTTGCGAACTGACCTCTGGCAACCGCTTCGGCATCTGCCAGCGCAACCACGCCATCAACAGTGATGCGCGAACGGATTGCAGGCCAGTCAAACGCCTTCAAGAGCGGCTTGGGCAGGGCCAGGCCAGAGGTTTCGATCACGATGTGGTCGGGCTTTTCCGGCAGGTCCATCAGCTGTTCGATGGTCGGAATGAAGTCGTCGGCCACGGTGCAGCAGATGCAGCCATTGGCCAGTTCCATGATGTTTTCCGCCGGGCAGTTTTCATCTGCGCAGGATTTCAGGATCTCGCCGTCCACACCGGCGGTGCCGAATTCATTGACCACCACGGCCAGACGCTTGCCCTGCGGGTTTTGCATCAGATGGCGGATCAGGGTGGTTTTGCCCGCACCAAGAAAGCCGGTGATGACGGTGACGGGGATCTTGTTCAGAGTGCTCATGGATCAATCCTTGGACAAGGAGGGAGGAGTGGGGGCAGCGTCTGCATCCGTCGAGGCCGAGGCCGAGGCCGGTACCGGGGCAGGGGGGATGCGCGCAATCGATTGCTTGCGAAACACCACCGGGCGTTCGCGCCAGGGCACCAGCCCGTCGGTAGTGGTGGCATAGGCGCTGGCGCCTGCGATGATCTCTTCGACATGGGTGTCGGGATCAAGATCGCCGTAAATATAGCTCCAGCGGGCGTCGCCGCCGCTCAGCACCATGGAACAGCCACGGGTGCAGGCCGACAGGCATTCGACGCCGCGCACATTGATGCCCTCTGGCAGCTCGGCCTCCTGCAGGGCGGCAAACATGCGCGCACCGGGGCGCGGGGCCTCCGGGTCGGTGACTTCGCCACGACGGCAGGTGGTGCAGATCGTCAGTGTTACCTCGGCCATATGCGCCCTTTTTGGTTGTCGCATCAGGGGGCTCGTGCCAGCGGGGGCACGTCTTGCGCGCCAGTCCCAGCCGGTCGCGGAACACCCCGTCCGCCCGTTGCGTTTCGTCTGCTGGCAGGTCTCCCGGCTTGCGGATGCCAGGGCAGGCCCTGACGGTCATCCCGCCTTCCCGAGCGCTTGTGACACAAGCGTTCTCAGTGGCGTCGGAGACCTCTCCGGTCACGGTCGCGGGGGCGGCTGTGCTTGACCGAACGGACGCTTGTCATGCGCCCAAATAGCTGTCACATTCCCTCTTCGCCTGCCATATGGCAGGAACCAACAAAACCCCCTTGCGCCATCGCCCCCGTCTTTGTCAAGACATGGGGCCAACAGTTAGGAGAGCCCCGTGAGCGACAAGTCTGATACCGACATTTCCGAGGAAGAAGCGGCACGTCACGCCGCCAAGATGGCCAAGAAGAAAGCCGCCCGTGATCGCATGATGCAGAACAAGGACGGCGAGAAGGGTCTGATCATCGTGCACACCGGTCCCGGCAAGGGCAAATCCAGCTCTGGTTTTGGCATGATCATGCGCTGCATCGCCCATGGCATGCCCTCGGCCGTGGTGCAGTTCATCAAGGGGGCCTGGCAGACCGGCGAGCGAACCCTGATCGAAGAGAATTTCTCGGATCTGTGCCAGTTCTATGCAATGGGCGAAGGCTTTACCTGGGAGACCCAGGACAAGGCCCGCGACATCGCCGCCGCCCAGAAGGGCTGGGAAAAGGCCAAGGAGATGATCCGCGACGAGCGCAACACGATGGTCTTGCTGGACGAGATCAACATCGCCCTGCGCTATGACTATATCGACATTGCTGATGTGGTGGACTTCCTCGAAACCGAAAAGCCGCCGATGACCCACGTTGTCCTGACCGGCCGCAACGCGAAGGAAGAGCTGATCGAAATCGCCGATCTGGTGACCGAGATGGGCCAGATCAAACACCCGTTCCGCCAGGGCATCAAAGCCCAGAAAGGCGTCGAATTCTGATCCGCCAGATACGGAGCAGACAGAAAAGCCCCCGCAAGAATTTGTGGGGGCTTTTTGTTAGGGGGTTGCTGGCTCCATCTGATTGTTGAGGCACTCCACGACCTCAACGCGGGCAGGGCGCCGAAGAATTTTGGCGTATTTGTATTTGAAAGGACCGCTGGAGAGGTCCACGATCTGACTGGAAACCCAGTGAGGATCCAGCATCGTGCTCGTGTCTTCACCTGATCCGTCCCAGAAGGCTGTGGCAATCCCGGAAGGAGCCACCACAAGAACCTTGCCCAGGTCTGGATCGCGGGCGAGAGAGGCTCCCAACATGCCCATCGCTGCTTTGGTTGCTGAGTAGGCTGGCTCGCGCTCACGTGGCGTGTATTGGGAGCTCGATGAAATCAAGATGACTTTCAGCGGTCCGATGGCCTCTCTTTTCAGTCTCTGGACCAGCAGCATGGGGGCCAGCAGACCCGTGTTGACCATTGTGGCAAGGTCATCGTCTGTCAGATCGTCGATATGTCCGCGTTGCAAATATCCGGCGGCAAAGATCAAAGTGTGCAACTTCCCGATGTCTGCCAGAAGGAGGTCGAGGTCTTGCGCCAGTTGTTTCGGGTCATCCGAAATGTTGAGCGGCAGGAAGGTGGCTTCTGTCTGCTCAGGTCGCCTACGGCCAGTGATCCAGACGTCGTGGCCTGCGTTGACGTAGTGCTTGGCAAGTTCTGCACCGACCCCGGATGTGCCGCCGATGATGAGAATACGTTTGTGCAAAATGAAATCTCTCGATTGATCGGAAAAGAGGGAGCTGGAAAAAGGCTCGGTTGTGACCACAGCAGTCTGTGAGGCACAGGTCAACGCCCAGAATTACGCGTCTTAGTCGCGTCTGAACCACGTCAGCCCCTCTGACCAAATGTTTCGCGTGCGAAACAATCGGGCAGAGGGGCTGATACTTTTTGTGGGCGTTGCGTGGGGTGCGAACGCATAGGGGTTGGGTGTGTTGCGGCAGCGTTAAGCCGCCGCGCGCGCCAGGCGGCGCTTATGCAGCAGGGCCTGCCAGTTGGGCGCGGATATAGCTGTCGACCGTGGCGCGTTGATCTTCGCTCAGGCGCAGGCCGAGTTTGGTGCGCCGCCACAGGAAGTCTTCGCCCGCGCGCACCCATTCATGCGCGATGGTCCAGTCCAGTTCCCGCGCCGTGATGGTCGCGCCGAAATCCTGACCCAGATCCGCAGCAGAGGTGGCATCGCCCAGCACGTCCCAGGCTTCGGTGCCATAGGCGCGGATCAGGCGGCGGGTCGCATATGGGCTGAGGAACGGGTAGTCCTGCGCCAGCTTTGCCGTCAGCTTGGCCACGTCACCCACGGCAAAGTCTCCGCCCGGAAGGGCCACGCCTGCCGTCCAGTCATCTTTGAGGTCTGGAAAGACGGTGCCGATTTTTTCGAGCGCGGCCTCGGCCAGTTTGCGGTAGGTTGTGATCTTGCCGCCAAACACATTGAGCAGCGGCGCAGCGCTGTCATCCAGCGTCAGCACGTATTCCCGTGTCGCTGCCGTCGCAGAGCTCGCGCCGTCATCATAAAGCGGGCGCACCCCAGAGTAGGTCCAGACGATGTCGTCGCGGCTGATGGGGCTTGCGAAATACTGCGAGGCGAATTTGACCAGATACTCCTGCTCTTCCGGGGTGCAGGTCGGTGCCGTTTCGGGGTCCGGGTGATCGGCGTCGGTGGTGCCGATCAGCGTGTAGTCTTCCTCGTAGGGGATCGCAAAGATGATGCGCCCGTCGGTGCCCTGGAAGAAATAGCAGCGCCCGTGGTCAAAGAGCTTGGGCACAACGATATGGCTGCCGCGCACCAGCCGGACGCTTTCGCGGCTGTTCTGGCCGAGCTTCTGACGCAGCACATCGGCCACCCAGGGGCCGCCTGCATTGACCAGCATACGGGCGCGACGTTCAAAGGTCTCTCCGGTTGAGAGATCCTTGAGCGAGATGACCCAGTGATCATCGAGGCGTTGCGCGCCTGTGACCTGCGTACGGGTCATGATTTCGGCGCCGCGGGCCTCGGCGTCGCGGGCGTTCAGCACCACCAGGCGGGCGTCTTCGACCCAGCAGTCGGAATATTCGAAGGCGGTTTTGAATTTCGGGTCCAGCGGGCGGCCTGCGGGATCTGCCGCCAGGTCGAGCTTCGCAGTGCCCGGCAGGATGCCGCGTTTGCCGAGGCTGTCATAGAGGAACAGGCCAAGACGAATGAGCCAGGCGGGGCGGCGGCCCTTCATCCAGGGCATGACGGTGGTCAGAAGGCGCGAGGTCGGCGTTTCGCTGTCAAAACGCATGTCCTTGTGAAACGGCAGCACGAACCGCATCGGCCAGGAAATATGCGGCATGGCTTTCAGCAGGACTTCGCGTTCGATCAGCGCTTCGCGGACCAGGCGGAATTCGAAGTACTCGAGATAGCGCAGACCGCCGTGGAACAGTTTGGTGGAGGCCGAGGAGGTGGCCCAGGCGAGGTCTTTCATTTCCGCCAGCGAGACAGAGAGGCCCCGACCGACAGCGTCGCGGGCGATGCCGCAGCCATTGATGCCGCCGCCGATGACAAAGAGATCGGTGATGTGATCTTGAGCGTGTGTATCAGACATTTTCGTCGCTTTCGTTTTCGCGCGTCCAGAGGATTCGCGTGTCTGCGGCCTCTGCCGCGCGGGAGAATTCGGCGGGGACGGGTCGGTCGGTGATGACCACATCCAGATCCGCCACATCGCAGATGCGCACCGGAGCGGCGCGCTCGAACTTGGTGCCGTCGCAGACCAGAATGCGGCTGCGGGCGTTTTTGAGAATGGCGCGGGCGACCGAGACTTCGCGGGCGTCGTGGTCGAGGATGGCACCGTCAGCATCCAGGGCCGAGGCGCCGATGATGGCAAAGTCGACCTTGTAACGGGCAAAGAATTCCACCGCGTCTTCCCCCACGATTGCGCCGTCGCTTTTGCGGATTGCGCCGCCGGCCAGGATCAGATCCTTGCTGTCGTCTTCCATCATCATGTTGATAATGTTGATATTGTTGGACAGGACGGTCAGGCCGCGGTGACTGGAGAGCGCGCGGGCCACCATCTCGGTCGAGGTGCCGATATTGAGCGCAATGGAGCAGTTTTCCGGGATCACTTCTGCGGCGAGCGCGGCCATCGCGCGTTTGCTGTCTGCGTTCAGGCTGCGGCGTTCGGCGTAGCCACGGTTGGCGGCAGAGGCAATGCGCACGGCGCCCCCGTGGACGCGGCTCAACTGGCCCCGTGCTGAGAGGTCGCGCAGGTCGGTGCGGACCGTCTGAAGCGACACGCCAAAGCGGCGCGCGAGGTCTTCGACCTCGACCCGATCCTGCGCGGTCAGCAAGTTCATGATTTCGTTTTGACGGTCGTTTGCGTCCATTGGCTTTCCTTTTCATGGATTGATATAGGTCAGCCTGGGCGTTTTGTCATGTGAAACTTTCGTTTCAGTGTTCAGAGGGCGCAAAAGGAAAGCCGCCCTTTCGTCGGAAAAGGCGGCTGACTGGAGGGCAGCGGTGGATATCGGGTTGACCGGGCGGCTTGGCTCAGCTGAGCGGGATCAGGTGATTGTCCCAGGCGAGATCATGTTGGCGCCGGGGGATGACCCTGTCGGCGTCGATCGCTGCGACAACCCCCTGGCCGCTGGTGATGACAAACCCCGTGTCATCACTGGCAAGACCGCAGGCATCGCTCAGCCGGATTTCCTGCACCAATGCGCCTGTGTCACAGTCCGCGATCTGCAGCACACCACCGCGGGGGGAGGTGACAGCGATGTGGCGGCCATCGCGGGAAAAGGCGACTGAGCCACCATAGCCGTTGAGGTTGCGCAGGCGGGGGTCATCCTCTGCCATCAGGCGGGCGGGTTGGCCGGGGCGGTGCAGGCCGATGATGGGCAGATCCGCGCCCAGATCGCCCTGCCACTGCATGGCAAAGCCGACGGTTCCGTCGTTGCGGATTGCAAGGTGGCGGATGGAGTTGAGGCGCAGCTCCTGAGGCAGTTCCAGCTGGTCGGTGATCTGCCCATCGGCGCCGAGATAGGTCAGATTGGGCTGCATCACCGGCAGGTTCAATTTGGCCCGCCCACTGTCCGGGTGTGTCTGGATGCCGCCGTTTGCCACCACAAGCCCCGCCGCGTCGCGACGCAGGCGCATATCGTGGGGACCAATCCCGCCAGAGGAGATATGCCCAATGCGGCGATAACTGTCCGCGGCATCCCAGATCCCGATCAGGCCGTCGCCTGTGTCATAGGCGTTTTCGGTGGTGAAAAGCCGGCTGCCGTCTTCCGAGAATGTGCCGTGGCCATAGAAGTGATGACCTGCAGGCGGGGTGAGGCGGGCAAGCGGTGCGCCACTGCGGCAGTCGATCACGTCTGCAAACGTGCCGGGGCGGCGGGCAAAGGCAACGGCTTCGGGGCGGCTGGGATGGGCTGTTGCGGCATGGCCGCGTGCGGGCAGCGGGTGGCGAAACAGGATGTCGCCCGCAGTGTCCAACCCGGCCAAGAGAAAACGGTCATCCGCTGTCTTGCCTGCGGCGAGAAAGGCGGGGTTGCCGGTATCGGCCCAGCTGGCCTGAGGCGCCATGCCCGCTGCCAGGAGCCCCGCGAGAAAGCTGCGGCGAGAGGCGGTGGTCATGACATCAGTCCCCGTCAAGCGAGTTGAAGCCTGCCGTTACCCCAAGGCGCGGGCCAAGCTGGCTTGTGACCAGATCGCGAATGTTGGTCACATCCTGCTGCAGCGTTTCCAGCCGGAAGCGGCGTGCGGGATCACCAACACCTGCCAAAGCGGGATCGTCAAGCTGATCTGCGCGGCTGCGGGCCTTGTCAAAGGCGGCAGTGACCGCACGGACGAGGTCTGTGTCACCGGCGGCAAGCGCCTGGGCCAGCGGCTCCATCGCGGCCAGTGTCAGGCGGATATGGCGCAGACTGCGGGCAGAGCGGCGGGCCTCTGCGCGTTCGGGACGTGGGGCGTCGAAACTGCCAAGGGGGCGGCCAAGGCGCATGTCGCCGAGGATCTGCAAGCCGGTTGTCAGCGATTTGAACAGCTCCTGGCGGACTTCGGCTGTGGTGCGATAGCGGTCGGAGGGCGTGCGCAGCTCGTCTGCGTAGCTGGCGTGCCAGTCGGTGCTGATGGCGGCAGTGGTGCGGGCCATGTCGGCGGTGATCGCCTGCACGAGTGCGCAGGTCTGCGGTGGTGTGGCAAGGCTCATCAGCTCGGGATCGTAAAGCAGCTGTTCGAGGGCATAGAACCCGCGCAGGGCAATGGACTGTTTGGCAAATTCCTCGGCGTTGGCCCAGTTGGCCGTGGTGTTCCCATCCGCGAGCAGCGCGCGGCGCAGGGTGCCGGGGATCTTGTTGCGGCTGTCCGGCCAGAACGCCAGCGCAAAGGCGCGGTTGGCGGTTTCACTGGGGCCAAAGCGAAGATGGCTTACGGCGACCCAGGCATCAAAGGCGCTGCCAAATGCGCTGCGCAGGCGGGCGTCGGTGGGGGCGCAGTGTGTTTTTGCCACCTCGGCCAGATCCGCGCTGCGACTTGCGAGCGCCTCAAAGCCGGGCAGGATGTGACCTGACAGGATCCACTCCACCTGCTGATCCGGGTGAAGGTCTGGCGCAGAGGGCTGCATCTGTTCTGGCAATTCCGCCGGGGATGTCTGTGCAGGCAGGGGCGCAGAAGAGAGCGCCAGGGCAATGCCAAGGGCCCCGGCCAGAGTGTGCAGATGTGTGCGGCAGCGGGGCATTACAGCGACTCCAGAAAACGGATCAGGTCGGCGCGATCTTCGGGCGGCAGGTTCACGACGGTGTCGCGCGCTGCGGCGGCTTCTCCGCCGTGCCACAGGACAGCCTCCAGCAAGGTGCGGGCGCGCCCATCATGCAGAAAGCCTGCGCGCGGGTTGACCTGCTGGGTCAGGCCGATCCCCCACAGGGGGGCCGTGCGCCATTCTCGGCCATTGGCGCGGCCGGCCGGGCGGTTGTCAGCAAGCCCGTCGCCCATGTCATGCAGCAACAGGTCGCTGTAGGGCCAGATCAGCTGAAAGCTTTGCGCGTCGCGCCCGTCCATGCGGTGGGTGACAAACTTGGGCGTGTGGCAGCTGGTGCACCCTGCGTTGTAGAACTGTTCCTTGCCGCGCAGGACCGCCGGATCCTCGATGGCGCGGCGGGCAGGCACCGCGAGGTTCTGGCTGTAGAAGGTCACCAGATCCATGTTGGGCTGGTCGATTTCTGTCTCGCGGGCATCCTCGCCGCCATGCGGTGCTGCGCGGCAGGCGGTCTGGGCCTCGGTGCAGTCGCCCCAATGGGCCGGGTTGAGCGGGGTGGAAATCCCGATGTCGCCTGCAAAGGCGCCAGCGGATTGTTCGTGGATTGTCGGCATGCCGCCCTTGTAGCCGAACCGGCCGAGCATGATCTGCTGGTGTTCCTTGGACCACACCAGACTGGGGCGGCCGGAAATGCCATCGCCGTCACGGTCTTCGGGATCTGCCAGCGCAAGGATGTCGGCTGCGGGGATCGCCTCCAGCAGGCCAAGGCCGATCATCGTGGGCGCCACGCGGGGCGACAGCATCGCGTCTGCCTGCAACGGGCCATACCCAAGGCTGTCGGCGCTGTAGCTGGGGCGCTGGAGGGTGACGGTTTCCCCACCGTTGAGAGAGATGGTTTCAGCGCTGTAGGTCACCCCCAGCCGGTATTCAGCGGGCACGCCGGGGGCAGAAATATCCTGCAGCTGGCCCCCATAGGTGGGCTCCGGCGCGGTGCCGATATAGTCGTGGACCGCCTGCAGCTGCTCTGGCACGGGGCCGGGAACGGATACCCGCAGGAACATGGTGGCTGCGGCATAATCCGGCCCCTCCGGCACGTGGCCGCGCCCGTCCTTCAGGTGGCAGCGCTGGCAGGAGCGTGCGTTGTAAAGCGGCCCGAGCCCGTCAGAGGCGCGGGTCGAGGCCGGGGAGGGCACCCAGACCTTCTTGAACAGGCCATTGCCCAGTTTGAACTCCAGCTCTTCTTCAAAGGTGAGGCCGGCGCTGTGTTGGGAGTAGGCTTCGTCATCCTTGCGGGCGCGGACCGTGGCTGCGCCTGCAGGGCGGGCCTCAAACGGTTCGGGGGCGCCAAATTCCGTTGTGGGGGCGGTGATTGCCTGAATGCGGGCGGTTTCCTCGGCGGTTCGCGGGACAACGGTCAGATGCGGATCGCCGAGCGGAGGCAGCGCGATTGCAGGTGTGGTGGTTCCAGCGGGCTCTGCGGCCAGCAGAGGCGGAGCAGAAAGGGTGGCCACGGCAAGCAGGGACAGTGCCCCAAGGGCGGTGGCGGAACGGCGGAGCGGGACATCACGCATCATGGTCTATCACTTTTATCTGGCGGGGCAGCGGGCCGGTCAGCCCGGTGTGGGCTGTCGGTCAGTGCCTGGCAACAGGTTGCGCAGCTGCAGCAGGCCAGCGCAACGCAGAACAGCAGGGGCAGCACGGTGCCGCCCCTGCAGAAATCACGGGCTGCGCGGCGGCAGCCAGGGCGGTTTACTGGAAAACCGCGGTGGGGTTGTCGAGACTGTCGGACCCCTCGATGGCGACGCCATCCACGTTCAACAGGCTCACCACGCGCTCGATGGAGCGGGTCTGGTCGATCAGACCGTTCACGCCGCCCATGACCAGGGCTTCGCCAGCTTCATTGCCTGCTTCTAGCATCTGATCGTAGGAGAAACCCGCCTCTGCTGCGGTTTTGATGCGGCCAAGTGCCTGCATGGTCTGCGCAAGTTTGCCGCGCAACTCGCTGTCGAGCGCGCTGTCCTGTTCTGCCACCAGATCCGAGAGAGAGGCGCCGGACACCAGTTCACCGTTCACCCGAACATATTCGCCCAGATAGACATTCTGCACGCCCAGACCGTCATAATAGTGGCTGTTGTGGGTGTTGTCGGAGAAGCAGTCGTGCTCTTCCTCGGGATCGTTCAGCATCAGGCCAAGGCGCATGCGTTCGCCTGCCTGCTCGCCGTATGACAGAGACCCCATGCCGGTCAGCATGGCGGTGATGCCTGCGTCCTCATCTGCCATCAGGGTGCTGCGCGCCTCGCCTGCGTCGCCCCATTGTGCGGCCATCCATTCCAGATCGGACACCAGGAGATCGGTCGCGGCCTTCAGGTACTCTCCGCGGCGGTCACAATGGCCACCGGTGCAGGCCTCGCCAGCGGCAAAGTCGGTCCAGGGGCGATCGCCCGCACCGTGATCGGTGCCGTTCAGATCCTGACCCCAGAGCAGAAATTCGATTGCATGGTAGCCGGTTGCCACATTGGCCTCGACGCCATCTGCTTCGTGCAGGGTGTTTTCCAGCAGCGCCGGGGTGATGGCGCTTGCATCGATGGCCTTGCCGGAGAGTTCGAACTGCGGGTTCGCGATCACGTTCAAGGCGGCGAGGGTGTTTTCGTCGCTTGGCCCACCGTAGGAGGCATCCACATAGTCGATCAGCCCCTCATCCAGCGGCCATGCGTTCACCTTGCCTTCCCAGTCGTCGACGATGGCGTTGCCGAAGCGGAAGACTTCGGACTGCTGGTAGGGCACACGGGCGGCAAGCCAGGCTTTGCGCGCCGCTTCCAGCGCCTCGGCAGAGGGGGCGGCGATCAGCGCGTCGACCGCAGATTGCAGGGTCTTCGCCGTGATCAGGCTGTCCTCGTATTTTGCCTGCGCGATATTGGCGTAGGTCGTCAGAACCTCTGCCTTGTCAGCGGCAAAGCTGGGTGCCGCAGCTGCGGTCAGTGCCGCCACAGCGGTGCCTTTGAGGAAATGCGATGTCATGATTTGGTCCTTGAAATCAGTTGAGAGATGTTCGTGAGCGCAGACAATCTGCGTCAGTGAAGACGGGCCGACAGGATCTGCCGGGGAAACGCGGGGGAGTTGGCGGGCTGTTTGGTGTCGGCTGTTGTGTGGGGGGCCGCGGGCGCATCCTGGCTGTTTTGATCGCGCGCCATTTGATCCAGAACCAACGCGGCCTTGGCGGCCATTGTGGCGGCGCGGGGGGCCTGACGGGGAGAGACCACGAGGCTGGCCAGCATCTGGGCATCGTCAAAAGCGGCATCATTTGCTGCAGCTACGAGATTGGCGAGGCAGTTTTCGTCCGCGCCAAGGCAGTTGCATGAGAGCCCGTGGCGGACCAGCGGGCGGCGCCCCTCTGCGGCGCAGAAGTTCAGAAAGCGGCCAAGTGTTTCATAGGCTTGCCGGCCCAGCGTTGGGCCAAGCGCCGCGACGCAGTCGGCGCGCAGGCTCATGCGGGCCTCGGTTCCGGCAAACCAATGGCGCATGGCGCGCACCGCGGCGGCCTCTAGCGGGGGGAGGTCGCTCAGAAGGCCGACGGTGGCCCCACCCCGAGAGGCCGCAGGGGCCGTTGATGATGCAGTGACGGTCATTTGGTCAGGATCAGCTTGCCTGCGCGGGTGATGCGGAGGCTGTAGATCTGCCCGTTCAGCAGAATACGGGCCTGATTGCCGCCGCGCGCCAGATCTTCGGCGTGATAGGTCGGGAAAACTTCGGTTGCAGCGGTGGTGGTGGCTGCGTGGTCAAAATTCATCTGGTTCATGTCTGTCACCCGTTTCTGTCCTCGGACCGATCCAGATACCATTCCAGCACAACCCCGCTGTCGCCATTGGCGACGCCATCAAAGAGCCAGCCGATAAAGCCGGGCAGGTCCTCTGCCGGGCTGTGCTGGGGGGATGGCGGTTGGGGCTGGTGTGATGTGGACACTGGAGGATCTCGGTTGGTTTGCACTGAGCGTTGGGCTGGCGCCGGGGCGCTTGGCTGAACTGTGGCTATACCTGACTGATTTAATCAGAATCGTCAACCTGACTTTTTTACTCAGGTTATAATTTTTTCGACAGAGGCCCGACATGGGCCTGTCGGGCCTAGGTGGCAGAGCAAAGCATTATGGGGGCCTTGGGTCGCCAGACTGCCAACGAAAAAGGCCGCCCCCTGAGGAGCGGCCTTTCTGTCTGATCGGGGATTTCCCCGGATGGTCTGAAACCGGGCGTCAGCTTTCGCGGATGCCGGAGAAGCGGCTTTGCCAGTCTTCGCGCTGTTCATCAGAGATCTTGGCGAACAGAACCTCTGGCACGGTGAAGGCGTGGCCAACGGGCAGCGCGTCCAGCGCGGCGGCCACATCGGTGGGCCAGCTGTCGTCTTCGGTCTGCATCGCGGCCAGCAGAGTGTCCTTTGCCGTCGGGATGAAGGGAGAGGACAAAACCGCGTAGAGACGGATCAGGTTCAGGCCAAGGCGCACCTGCGCGGCTGCCTGTTCGGGATCGGTCTTGAAGGTCGACCAGGGGGCGACGGATTGCAGGTATTCATTGCCCGCCACCCAGATTGCGCGCAGCTCTTGGGCGGATTTGCGGACTTCCATCGCGGCCATGTGGTCTTCGTAGGCGCGGATGCGGGTGGTCAGCTCTTTGATCAGGGTCTGTTCTGCCTCGCCATAAGAGCCGCCTGCCGGAACCTCTTCGCCGTATTTCGAACGGCAGAACTTGGTGATCCGGCTGACAAAGTTGCCCAGAACGTCCGCCAGGTCCTTGTTCACCGACTGCTGGAAGTTCTCCCAGGTGAATTCGGAATCGCTGCTTTCGGGTGCGTGGGACAGGAGCCACCAGCGCCAGTAGTCAGCGGGCAGGATTTCCAGCGCCTGATCCATGAACACGCCACGTCCCTGCGAAGTGGAGAACTGGCCACCGTCGTAGTTCAGGTAGTTGAAGGACTTCAGGTGGTCGACCATCTTCCACGGCTCGCCCGAGCCGAGAATGGTGGCGGGGAAGGACAGGGTGTGGAACGGGACGTTATCCTTGCCCATGAACTGGACGTATTTGACGTCTTCGGCCCCTTTGTCGGTGCGCCACCAGCGCTCCCACTCGGCGTCGGACTTGCCGTTGGCTTCGGCCCATTCGCCTGCGGCGGCGATGTATTCGATGGGCGCGTCAAACCAGACGTAGAAGACCTTGCCCTCCATGCCGGGCCAGTCCTGGTCGCCTTTCTTGACGGGGATGCCCCAGTCAAGATCACGGGTGATGCCACGGTCCTGAAGACCGTCGCCGTCATGCAGCCATTTCTTGGCAATCGAGGTGGTCAGCACCGGCCAGTCGGTTTTGCTGTCGATCCAGGCATCCAGCTCGTCCTTGAGCTGGGACTGGCAGAGATAGAGATGCTTGGTTGCGCGCACCTCGAGATCGGTGGAGCCAGAGATGGCAGAGCGCGGCTCGATCAAGTCGGTGGGGTCCAGCTGCTTGGTGCAGTTTTCGCACTGGTCGCCACGGGCCTTGTTGTAGCCGCAGTTGGGGCAGGTGCCTTCCACGTAGCGGTCCGGCAAAAAGCGTTTGTCGGCGTGGGAATAGACCTGGCGATCTTCGACTTCGCGGATCAGGCCCGCCTCGGCCAGCTTGCCTGCGAAATGCTGGGTCAGCGCGTGGTTCTGAGGGCTGGAGGAGCGGCCGAAGTGATCGAAGCTGAGGCCGAAACCCTTGGCGATTCCTGCCTGAACCTCGTGCATTTCGGCGCAGTATTCCGCGACCGGCTTGCCTGCCTTGGCGGCGGCCAGTTCGGCGGGGGTGCCGTGTTCGTCGGTGGCGCAGAGGAACATCACCTCATTGCCGCGCGCCCGCTGGTAGCGGGCATAGAGATCGGCGGGCAGCTGGCTGCCCACCAGGTTGCCCAGGTGCTTGATCCCGTTGATGTAGGGGATCGCCGAAGTAATGAGAAAGCGCGCCATATCGTCCATCCACATAAATCTTTGCAGGCCCGTCTAGCGCATGGCGCAGGCGGCGGAAACCCCGAGCTGCGCTTTGCGGTTAAATTCCCATGCTATCGGCGCTCTCGTGCACGTTTGAGGAGACGGCCAATCGTAAAGGAGGTGCGCGGCGCATAGACATAGCGGGTCCGGTCCTCGGGGGCGGGGCGCGCGCGCATCCGGCTGAGGCCAAAGACGATCAGCAGCACATGCCCTGCGGCCACATAGGCAAAGAGCGCAGGCGGGCCGAAGCTGTCGATCAGGGCAGAGGAAATATAGGGTGAGGCGATGGCCCCCAGCGCGTACCAGAACATCAGCGCCGCAGAGAGTTCGACCCGCTGTTCTGAGGTGGCAAAGTCATTGGCGTGGGCGGCTGAGACCGAAAAGATCGGGAAGGTGGTAAAGCCAAAGAAGGCCGCTGCCAGCATCACGCCTATGGTGCCGGTGCCGCTTGCGGCCATGGTGATGGCGCAGCTGACGATTGCGATGGCCGACAGCCAGATCAGCACCCAGCGCCGGTCGTATTTGTCGGCAAGCCAGCCAAGCGGATATTGCGCCAATGCGCCCCCCAGTACGAAGGAGGCGAGGAAAAAGGCAATCTGTCCGACTTCGAGCCCGACCTCCTGGCCATAGATCGGCCCGACCATCCGAAAGGACGCAGAGCTGAGCGCGGCCACGATCACACCTGCCACCGCCAGTGGAGAGCAGTTCCAGGCGAGCCCTGGGCGCAGGCGGGGGGCGTCAGGGATTTCCGGTTGGCTGGCCTTGGTCATGGTCAACGGCAACAGGGCTGCGCAGCACAGGATTGCCAGCAGGTTGTAGGACACATAAGCCGCCGGAGGCAGAACCGCGATCAGCAACTGCGCGGCCAGCGAGGCCGAGAGATCGGCGATCCGGTAGGTGCCCATCGCTCGCCCCCGGTTTTCGTTTGTGACCTTCGCATTCAGCCAGGCTTCGATCACCGTGTAACAGCCCGCCATGCACAGGCCCGAGGCGATCCGCATTGCCGCCCAGGCGAGCGGGTCTTCGGTCAGCGTGTGGCCGATCAGCCCCATCGCCCCCAGCGCGGTACAGACCGCAAAGGCCCGGCTGTGACCCACATTGCCCATCAGGCGTGGCACCCACCAGCAGCCGATGAAAAAGCCGACAAAATGGGCTGAGCCCAGAAAGCCGATCTGCTCTTTGTCGAACCCGTGCGTCAGGCCGGAGATAGCATCCAGCGGGCCCACACCTCCGGTGGAGAGCTGCAGCAGGATCACAGAAAGAAACAGGGCGGCGAAGGAAATCAACAGGCGCATAATGCCAAGTCATGACGGCTGAGCGGCGCAAATGCACGGGGAAATCCGACATTTTTGCCAACCCCGTGTCGCATTGGGCAGCTGCGCAGCGGTTTTGCCGCGCAGCGCCGGTGTGGCGTCGTCCGATTAGTCGTCGCGCTGGGCGATCTCGCCGCCTGCCTTGGTCCAGGCGGTAAAGCCGCCTTCAAGGTGCATGACCGGGCCAAGCCCCATCTCCATCGCGGCCTTGGCCGCCAGTGCAGAGCGCCAGGCGCTGGCGCAGTAGAACACATAGGTCTTGTCCTGATTGAACACCGGCTTGTGGTAGGGGCTGTCGGGGTCGATCCAGAATTCCAGCATCCCGCGTGGGCAGGAAAAGGCCCGCGGGATCATGCCGCTGGCCTGCAACTCGCGGATATCGCGCAGGTCGATGAACACATAGGCGTCATCGTGGATGGCGTCTTTCGCGGTTTCGACCGGCATCGTTTTGACGACGGCGTTTGCCTCGTCGAGGAGCGCCTTGACGCCTTTGGTGATTGTCTGGGCCATGAAATGCCTTTCTGTCTGTAGGTGGGCGAATTGGTCCTGTCCTGTGCTTCAAGCTGGGGGAGGCGCCTGCGCTTGGCAAGGGGAGAGGGCGGATGGCGAGAGCGTCAGCGATCACTTTCCTGCGCAGTATCCGTGCAGTATCGGCGCAGTGTCGGCCAGTTGATGGGGCAGGCGGTTGCATCGGGGCCGGGCTGCGCTAGTGTTTGCGCTGACATGATGGGCCGCGGGGCGGCCCGCAACGTTGCAGCAAACAGGATCCCGATCATGAAAAAGAACCCGCTCGGCCGCACCGGCATGGAGGTGTCGCAACTCTGTCTTGGCACCATGACCTTTGGCACCCAGACGGATGAGGCCGACGCCCATGCCCAGATTGATGCCGCGCTGGCAGCTGGGGTGAACTTCCTTGATACGGCAGAAATGTATCCGGTGAACCCGATCAGCGCCGAAACGGTTGGCGATAGCGAGGCGATTATCGGCAACTGGAACTCACGCACGGGGCGGCGCGGGGACTACATCCTTGCCACCAAACATTCCGGCGAGGGGATGCAGGCCGTGCGGGATGGGGCGCCGATCACGGCAGAGACCATTCCGGCCACCATCGAAGGATCACTGCGACGTCTCAAGACGGATTACATTGATCTCTACCAGTTCCACTGGCCCAATCGCGGCAGCTATATGTTCCGCAAGAACTGGCAGTATGATCCCGGCGGCAATGACCGGGCCGAGGTGCTGGACAATATGGCGGGCTGTCTTGAGGCGCTGAAGGCGCAGGTGGACAAGGGCAACATCCGCGCCTTTGGCCTGTCCAACGAAAGCGCCTGGGGCACGGCGCAATGGCTGCGGCTGGCAGAAGAAACGGGTGGGCCGCGGGTGGCCTCGATCCAGAATGAATATTCGCTCCTGTGCCGTCTTTACGACACGGATCTGGCAGAGCTGAGCGTCTATGAGGATGTCGGCTTGCTGGCGTTTTCGCCACTGGCGACGGGGTTGCTTACTGGCAAATATCAGGACGGCGCTGTGCCTGATGCCTCGCGCAAGACGCTAAACCCGGAACTGGGAGGGCGTCATACGGATCGGGTGTATCCGGCGGTCGCGGCCTATCTGGAGATCGCCAAGCGTCATGGGCTGGACCCGGTGCATATGGCGCTGGCCTGGTGTCATACACGGCCCTTCATGGCGTCGGCCATCTTTGGTGCGACCAATCTGGCGCAGCTGGAACATGTGCTTGCCGGGGCCGATCTGACCCTGTCGCAGGAGGTGCTGGAAGACATCGACGCGGCGCACCGCGCGCATCCGATGCCCTATTGATCACTCGGACAGCCGGGAAAGCGAAACGGGCGGCCCGATGTGGCCGCCCGTTTCTATGTGGTCGTTCTGCGTCGGGGCTCAGTATGACCCGGTTGAGTGACGCGGCAGCGGGCCGCTCTGGCGCAGAGTGCTTTTACCCTGCGAGAGAGGGGCCTGGCTGAACAGGGGCTTGCTGGCCGCCAGACGGGTTGGGGCAGTGGCCCCAAGGCTGGCCTGGCGCAATTCGCGTGCGGTGGTGCCATGCGCAGTGCGGAAGGCGCGGGCAAAGCTGGACTGCGAGTTGAAGCCGGTGGCCATTGCCACCTCCATCAGGGGCAGATCGGTATCTGTCACCAGTCGGCGGGCCTCGGCCATGCGCAGCTGCAGATAGTGGTCCTGCGGCGTGGTGTTCAGGCGCAGACGAAACTGCTGCTGCAGGCTGCGGGTGCTAGTGCCCAGTTCTTCGGCGATTTCGCTGAGAGGTTTGGGATCATCAAGGGCGGCCTCCATCAGCGCATTGGCCCGCGCTGTCAGAGAGGAATGCTTGGAGCTGCCAAGACGGCTTTGCGGGCGTTCGGCAGAGCCGGGCCCGTCGTAGAGGAACAGGCCCGCTACACGAGAGGCAAAGCCCGCGCCATGTCGGCTGCCGATGATATGCAGCATCATCTCGATCGCGGGTGTTGCACCGCCGGATGTCATGCGGCCCTCGGAGAGGGTAAACCGATCATTGCGGCATTGAACGCCGGGGAAGCGGCTGGCGAAGTTGTCCAGATCTTCCCAATGGGTGGTTGCGGGATGACCATCAAGAAGCCCCGCTTCGGCCATCAGCCAGGGACCACCATCAATGCCGGCAATCGTCGCGCCGCCTGCCGCGATGCGGCGCAGCCCAGCCAGCAGGCTGGGGGTGGCATGGCGCGCAAGCTGGAAGCCTGCGATCACGATCAGCAGCTCGCAGCCCTGAAGGCGGGCCAGCGGAATGCCCGGCACGGACAGGCCGCTGGTCAGCATCGCAGGTTCGCTGGTTGCGGTGATATAGTCCCAATCAAACGCACCGCGACCTGCCAGCCGGTTGGCTGCGCGCATCGGGTCCACGGCAGCGGCAAAGGACAGCGTGTTGCTCTCATCAAGCACCAAAACAGCCGTTTTCAGCGGCTGATTCTCGGGCTGGAGGATGTTTTTTGCGGATTTCATCAAGTTCGATTCGCATGTTGACTAGTTGGTGCATCAAGGCTGCGGCAGCATCGAGCACAACACAAACAGGAATCTGGGGGCAGCCTTGGGGATAACTCTTGGCACAACCCTGTACATCGAGGGGAGAACGAAAATGCCTCTGAATATGAACCGAAACGTCTTTATCACCTGTGCTGTGACCGGCTCTGGCAGCACCCAGGATCGCAGCCCGCATGTGCCGCGTTCGCCCAAGGAAATCGCCGATAGTGCCATTGCGGCTGCCAAGGCGGGGGCCGCCATTGTCCACTGCCATGTCCGCGATCCCGAGACCGGCACGCCCTCGCGCGATCTGGCGCTTTACCGTGAAGTGACAGACCGGATCCGTGAGAGCGATACAGATGTGGTGCTGAACCTGACTGCGGGCATGGGCGGAGATATCGTTTTTGGCGATACCGAAAACCCCTTTCCGGTGAATGAGGCGGGAACCGATATGGTCGGTGCGACCGAGCGGATGGCTCATATCGCAGAATGCCTGCCGGAGATTTGCACGCTGGACTGCGGCACCATGAACTTTGCCGAGGCCGATTACGTGATGACCAACACGCCGGGCATGTTGCGGGCGATGGGGCAGATGATGACGGATCTGGGGGTGAAGCCCGAGATCGAAGCCTTTGACACCGGGCATCTGTGGTTTGCCAAGGAACTGGTGAAGGAAGGCGTGTTGGCCAGCCCTGCTTTGGTCCAGCTGTGCATGGGGGTGCCCTGGGGCGCGCCCAATGATTTGAATACCTTCATGGCGATGGTCAACAATGTGCCGGATGATTGGGACTGGTCTGCGTTCTCGCTGGGGCGCGATCAGATGGCCTATGTCGCCGCCTCTGTTCTGGCAGGCGGCAACGTGCGGGTTGGTCTGGAAGACAACCTCTGGCTTGGCAAAGGGCAGCTGGCGGAGAACTGGCAGCTGGTCGAACGCGCGGGCACCATCATCGAGAACATGGGTGCCAAGCTGATGGGACCGGATGAGGTGCGCGCCCAGCTGGGGCTGACCAAGCGTGCGCCGGTGGCGAAGTAATGTCTGTGATGTGGGCAGGATGAAGATGGCCGCGCGACTGACTATCACGCGGCCCTTCGGATCACTCCGCGCGGTGAATGCGGCAGAGGAAGCAGTTGTTGCTGGCGCTGCGCAGATCGACAAAGGCGATGTCATCGCGCGACAGCAGCGTTTCGGCATAGGCCTTGAGTTCGGCACGCGGTGTCACCGCACCCGTGCCGTAGACGATCCGCTCGTCCGGCCCGTAGCCTCGCAGGAGATATTGAGGTGCGGAAAGAAACGTGGGCACGTCGGGCGACGCCGTGGCTGGCGCACAGAACGGATCACAGAGGTAGATCGGCCCGGTCTCGGTAAAGGGGTTGCGCCCGGTAAAGGGGCGATGGGCCAGCGCCAGAAATGGCTTGCCTGCAGGGACGTTCTGCAAACAGTGGCGACAGGGCATGCCGCCCTCTTCGGCGCTGGGATGGCGCTCAACCGGGTCGCCATAGCTATCAAACCCGGTGTGGTGGATCGCTTCGACTGCCGCGCTGGGCAATCCGGAAAATTGAAGTTTCATGAATGGTCTCCTTTCTGTGGGAATGTGCCTTTGTGCAGCCCGGCCAGGCGACCCGAAACATGCGGGAAAGTGACATGACAAAAACAGCAGCAATCATCGGCGGCGGGGTTATCGGCGGCGGATGGGCCGCGCGGTTCCTGCTCAATGGCTGGAACGTGCGGGTGTTCGACCCGGACCCGGAAGCGGAGCGCAAGATCGGTGAAGTGCTGGCCAACGCCCGCCGCTCGCTGCCGGGTCTGGGCAATGTGGCGCTTCCTGCAGAGGGCAGCCTGACCTATCACGCGACCATCGCAGAGGCCGTGGAAGGTGCGGAGTGGATTCAGGAAAGCGTCCCCGAACGGCTGGAGCTGAAGCAAAAGGTCTATGGCGAGTTGCAGGCGCATGCGGGCAAGGATGCGGTCATCGGCTCTTCGACCTCGGGCTACCGACCTTCGCAGTTGCAGGAGGGGTTCGACAACGCAGGCCAGATCGTGGTCGCGCATCCGTTCAACCCGGTCTACCTGATGCCGCTGGTGGAGCTGGTCACGACCGAGGTGAACCCGGCAAGCGTGATCGACAGCGCCAAGGCCATCATCACCGAGATCGGCATGTATCCCCTGCATCTGAAAAAGGAGATCGACGCCCATGTGGCGGACCGGTTCCTGGAGGCCGTCTGGCGCGAGGCGCTGTGGCTGGTCAAGGACGGCATCGCCACCACCGAAGAGATCGACAATGCGATCCGCTACGGCTTTGGCATCCGCTGGGCGCAGATGGGGCTGTTTGAAACCTACCGCGTCGCAGGCGGTGAGGCGGGCATGAAGCATTTCATGGCGCAGTTCGGCCCGGCGCTGAAATGGCCCTGGACCAAGCTGATGGATGTGCCGGAGTTCACCGATGAGCTGGTCGATCTGATCGCAGGCCAGTCGGACGCGCAATCGGGGCATCATTCGATCCGCGAGTTGGAGCGTATCCGCGATGACAACCTTGTGGGCATGATGCGGGCGCTGGGGGCCAATGACTGGGGTGCCGGTGCTTTGCAGAACGCCCATGATGCTGGCCGGGAGGCGGATGTGGGGCTCGTGCGCTCGATCGAGGAGATTGCGGACCTCGGCCAACCCATCCTCACCCAAAGCCGAATCGTGCCGCTGGACTGGACCGACTACAACGGCCACATGACCGAGAGCCGCTATCTCGACGCCTTTGCGCAGTCCACTGACCGGCTGATGATGATCATCGGCTGTGATGCAGAGTATATCGCAAGTGGCGGCAGCTATTTCACCGCTGAAACCCATATCCGCCACATCGATGAGGTGCATGCAGGTGATCCCATGCAGGTGCGGACCCGGGTGATCATGGGGCAGGGCAAGAAGATGCATGTCTGGCACGAGATGTACTCCGGTGACCGGTTGCTGGCGACTGGCGAACACATGCTGTTGCACGTGAATCTTGAGACCCGCCGGTCCGCCCCGCCCGCAGCCCATATCGAGGCGAACCTGGTGAAGCTGGCAGAGGCGCATTCGGCTTTGGACGCACCAGAGGGACTGGGCCGCGCAATCGGTGCCCCAAGATGAGCGGGGCACGAGCCGCGCGGGTTTTGATTACCGCAGGTGGTTCCGGGATCGGGCGTGCGATGGCAGAGGGTTTTGCCGCTGCCGGTCATCAGGTCTGGGTTACGGATGTGAATGCAGACAGCCTGTCGGATCTTCCGGCGGGCTGGCAGGCCAGCGTGGTTGATGCGGCTGACGAGGACAGTGTTGCAGCACTGTTTGCCGAGGTGCGCGAGCAATGGGGCGGGCTGGATGTGCTGTGTGCCAATGCAGGCATCGCCGGTCCGACTGCGCTGATCGAGGATATCGCGCTGGAGGACTGGCGCAAATGCGTGAGCGTCAATCTGGAGGGCTGCTTTCTGGCGGCCAAATACGCAGCACCTTTGATGAAGGCGGCCCGGGCGGGATCGATCATCGTGACATCCTCTACCGCAGGGCAGTACGGCTATCCGAACCGGGCGCCTTATGCTTCGGCGAAATGGGCGGTGATCGGGCTGATGAAGACTTTGGCAATGGAGCTGGGCCCATATGGTGTCCGTGCCAACGCGATCTGCCCCGGTGCCGTTGAAGGGCCGCGGATGGAGGGCGTTCTGGAGCGTGAAGCCGCAGCCAAGGGCATGAGCCGCGATCAGGTCTATGAAGGCTATGCGTCGGGGACGTCGATGCGGTCCTTTGTTGAGGCACGCGACATTGCCAATATGGCGGTGTTCCTGGGCTCTGATGCTGCCCGGCTGGTGTCGGGGCAGGTGATTGCGGTGGATGGCCATACGGAGAACCCGGATCCCAAGGTGTGAGCCGAGCTGCACAGGGGGCCCGGCTGCAGCGTTCAGGAAATCGCGGCCCTGAGATCCCTGAGCCGGTCGGGCACCTGCCGGGCGGTGATATCGGCCTCGCGCACCAGATTGTCGAAATGGGTGGTGAGCGTTGCGACCCGCTCTTTGTCGCGAAAGGCGAGGTAGTGACTGCCTGCATAAAGCACGCAGAGCAGCGGCCCAAAGACCGTGAGCGGCGCGGAGTAAAGCCGCTTGGCATCAAACAGATAAATCCGAAGGCGCGGATAAAGCTGGGTGCTGAGGTGTTCGAAGTGGCTCAGCTGCTCCTCGCGGATGTCGCGCGGTAGCCCCTCGTAATAGCCGGTGCCCTTGGCAAAGCTGTCCAGCTCGTAGATCGGCATGGCGATTTCATAATCCGACGGAGAGCGGCGCATCCAGTCCAGACGGTCCTGCGAGGCGCCGATGGCCTGATCGGCTGTGCGCCCCAGATGCGGGGCATATTCCCATTCCAAAAGCGCGCGGGTCTTGAGCATATCGGGCAGGGCCGCAGGGACATGCCGGATCTTGTAGCCCTCGGCCTCTTGATGCCAGCCGAATATCCGCTCATCCACCAGCGCACGGGGGGCCGCGCTCATCGTGAGGCTTGCTGCAACCAGATCAGCGGCGTTTTCGGGCCGCTCTGACAGGCTCAGCAGCCAATCGGCCGACACACCAAGCGCCGCCGCACAGGCGCCAACCACATGGGCGTTTGGCAGGCGCGCGCCCTCGTCGGTCAAAAGTTGCGATATGGTGGAGCGGTCGACGCCGATGGCGCGGGCAAGGGCGCTCTGGCTGAGACCGCTATCCGCCAGCGCCCTGTTGAGCCGGAGCCGAAACTGCGCAGCGCGCAGTCGCTTGTCGATAATTTCGATCATGCGGTGATAAATATCACCATTGATGAATTTTGTTAATCATATTTGGAATTCTGCATCACCGATCCACTGGCTATCCCTGACAGAGCCATAGATTTCAGCGGGATGAGGCAGAGAGATGCACATTTGGACGGGGGCGCACCGGGATCAGACAGCTGGCCATCAGATAAAGGTGGCTGATGTCTGATCCGCAGCGAGATGGCCCGCTTGCGGCTGAGGCCCCGATCATCGCGGTGGGCCGGGTGGAATGGCGCACGCTGTTCTTGATCCTTGGCTGCTATGGGAGCTGGGGCGCCGTCCTGTACGCAGCGGGCCTGTTGCCGCCTGTTGTTACCGTCCCGATCCTGGCGGTGCTGATCACGCTGCACGCGTCGCTGTGCCATGAGGCGCTGCATGGCCATCCTTTCCGGCTGCGCGTGCTGAACGAGGCGCTGATGTTCCTGCCTTTGAACCTCGCCATTCCATATGGCCGGTTTCGTGACACCCATCTTGCCCATCACCGCGATGAGCGGCTGACAGACCCTTATGATGACCCGGAGAGCAACTTCCTGGACCCAGCCGTCTGGCTGCGGTTGGGCTGGGCTGCGCGTCTGCTGTTTCGTGTGAACAACACGCTGTTGGGGCGGGTGGTGATTGGGCCACTGCTGGGGCAGGGCCGCTTTATGGCGCAGGAGTGGCGCCTGATCCGCAGTGGCGATGAAGCCGTGTTGCGGGATTGGCTGCTGCATTGTCTTGGGGCAGGACTGGTTGTCGGGCTGGTCTGGGTCAGTCCGCTGTCGTTGATGAGCTATCTTGTGGCTGCCTATCTTGGCCTTGCGATCCTCAAGATCCGCACCTTTCTGGAGCATCGTGCCCACGACGATCCCAAGGCACGCACCGTGATCGTCGAGCGTGGCGGGCTCCTTGGTTTTTTGTTTCTCAACAACCATCTTCATGCGGTGCACCACTGTCATCCGGGGGTGCCATGGTATGACCTGCCGGCGCTGTACGCGGCGCAGAGGCAGGGCTTTCACGATCGCAATCAGGGCTACAGTTACCCGTCATATGCCCGGATCTTTCGTCGCTATGCGCTGCGGCGCAAGGATCCCGTTGCACATCCGATCTGGTCAGACCGCACGTAAGGGGCCATAACCCTTTGCATGAGTTTGTGGATCCCCATCGCCATTGCGGCTGCCAGTTTTCAGACAGTTCGCTTCATGCTGCAAAAGGTCCTGAGCAGTGTGACCCTGTCGTCTGCCGGTGCGACATTTGCCCGGTTTGTTTATTCCGCGCCACTGATCTGGGCGGGGCTTCTTGGCTATCTTGCGGTGTCGGGGCGCGCCCTTCCTGATCTGAGCGCGACATTCTGGGTCTTTGCAACAATTGGCGGTACGGCGCAAATCCTTGCCACGGTGTGCGTTGTCGCCCTGTTCCGCCAACGCAATTTCGCAGTCGGCATCACCTTCAAGAAAACCGAGGTGATCCAGACCGCCATTGTCGGGCTGATCGTTCTGGGAGACGGGATCTCTGCCCTTGGCTGGGGGGCGATCGTCATTGGGCTTTGCGCGGTTCTGGTTTTGTCGAAGACACCGGAAAGCACCGGACCGTGGTGGCGGCATCTGACCAATCGGGCGTCTCTTCTTGGGCTTGGTTCGGGGGTTCTGTTTGCCTTTTCCGCCGTGAGCTACCGGGGGGCATCGTTGCAACTGGCCGAGCTGGAGGCCGCGTTTCGCGCCGGGGTCACGCTGGCCGTTGTCGTCAGTCTTCAGACCCTGTTCATGCTGGTCTGGCTGAGCCTGCGCGAAAAGGGTGAAATTGCCCGTGTCTGGGCCGCAAGGCGGGTTGCGGTCTGGGTCGGCATGACCAGCCTTCTTGGGTCATTCTGCTGGTTCTGGGCCTTTACCCTGCAGAATGCCGCCTACGTCAAGGCGCTGGGTCAGATCGAACTGCTGTTGTCGCTGCTGGCGTCGGTGCTGTTCTTCAAGGAGGTCATCACCCGGCGCGAGATCCTTGGCATGGGGTTGCTGATCCTGTCGATCCTGGTGCTGTTGCTGGCGATCTGAGCTGGCAGGCTCAGCCGTCGCTTGGCATTGGATAGCCCTTGAGCCGCAGGAAATGGCTCGATTCATCGTCATTGCGAAAGAACGGGACACTGACCGGTGGTTCGCTGTTGCGGATGCGCTGGGTGACTTCGGCCAGAACCACTTCGGTGATGAAGGGCAGATCATAGGTCCGCACCCGACTGAGCGGGATCCACTGGAGGTGGGACAGCTCTTCGCTGGCGCGGGAAAAATCATCGAGATCGCCGACGATATGCTCTGCATCGATCAGAAAGAACCGTGCGTCAAACCGGCGGGGGCGGCCCGGCGGGGTGATGGCGCGAAAGACAAACTGCAAACCAGCGGCAGCGGGCAAGTGACCGGTGGCGGCAAACCCCTCCCAGTCTGTTTCCGGCGCTGTGGGCCATGTGCCGGGGGTGCCCAGGATCAGACCGGTTTCTTCCCACAGCTCGCGGATTGCGGCCACGGCCAGCGCATGGTGCAGATCGCCTGCGGATTGTTCCTGCAGGCGGTTGCGGCAGACATCCGGCAGCGGCGTGGCCAATGGAACGTCACCGTCGCCAAGGTCTACTGCACCGCCGGGGAACACCACCTTGTTGGGCATGAAAGCGGCCTTGGCGCCACGCTGGCCCATCAAAACCTGCGGATCCGCACCCATCCGGTCCCGCACCACGATCACGGTTGCCGCGTTGCGGATCGCTGTCTTGTCTGTGGTGGTCCGGGCTTGGGCGCTTTCGGGGATCATGGGCAACCTTTTGATGGCAATAAGAGAGGTGCGCAGCATCAGAGACTGCCCCTTAGATCTGACCGGGATCCGGCAGTGATGCAAGGGGCACCGCCTGTGCCGCTGCGGCGAAACCTGCGGCAAAGAAAAAGGCCCGTGCCGGTGGCAGGGCCTTTTGTCTGATCTTGTCTGCTTAGTCTTCCTTGCCGAAACCGTGCATCCGGCGCGCCCATTGGTAGGCGACGACAATCCCCTTCATCCGGGGCAGCAGGAACAGCGAGGACAGCAGGCACCCCAGTGAGAACACCGTAAAGGTCACCAGCGGCTCAGGCCGCCAGGCGAAATAGACCACATGCATCAGCGGCGCCATAATGTGGCCCACCAGAAGAATGGTCAGATATGCAGGGCCATCGTCGGCACGCGCATTGCTGAGGTTCAGGCCGCAATTGGCGCATTCATCATTCACCTTGAGGTACGAATGAAGGACTTTGCCCTCGCCGCAGTTGGGGCATTTGCACCGCCAGCCCCGCAGAACCGCGGGCCAGGTTGGACGGTCTTCTTGGCTATCCGTTTTGATGTCGGCCGAAAGCGCCGCAGATGACTCGGTCATAACAAATCCTATCTTTTGAGCTCATATTTGGTCTCATTGCGTCCCGGAATAAAGGGGGCGTCATTGGGTCTGCGTCGGGATGCCGCAAGATTGGGCGGCTTTGGCTGAAGGCGCAATAAAAGAAAATTATGCGAATTGAAGGCTCTGCCGGCGCGCGCGGATTTTTTTCGAGAAAAACCGACGGAAGTGTCATGGGCGGCCGTTTAGCTCATGTCATCGGCGGCAAGGGGCTGCCGATCTGCAAAAGGACCGCAGACCATGAAACATACGAAGTTCATCGCAGCCGTGATCGTCGCCGGTGCTGTTGTCGGAGCCACAGGCGCCATTGCCAAACCGGGCCACGGTGGCAAAGGTGGCTTTGGGCCGGGCATGACGTTTGAGCAGATTGATGCGGACGGCGACGGTCAGATCAGCAAGCAGGAAATGGAAGGTCTGCGCGAGGCGCGCTTTGCCGCGACCGATGCTGATGGTGATGGCAAGCTGACACTGGCCGAGATCGAAGCCGCCGCACAGGCGCGCGCCAAGGAACATGCGGCCAAGATGATGGAGCGGATGGACGCGAATTCGGATGGGGCGGTGACGCTGGACGAGCTGCCCAAACCCCGCCGCGCCGGAAAGATGTTTGACCGGGTCGACGCCAATGGTGATGGTGCCATCAGCAAGGACGAATATGAAACCGCCCGCATGAAGCACCAGGCGCGCCATGGTGGAGATCGCCGCCACGGCGGTCAGGGCGGCGCAACGGAGCAGAACTGAACCGGGACCAGATGTGTCGATATCTGCCAAATATGCCGGGCGGGCCCCGGCGAGGGGCCCGTTGATGTCGCAGCCACCGCCGACGCAGGCGGGGCAGGGGCAGGCCTGTGACGAACGACCGGTCGAGGATCCGGAGGGCGCATTGCTTTTGCGATTTGCTCAGGGGGATCCGCATGTCGCGGCAGAGCTGACACAACGGCTTGCGCCGCGCGCGCTTGGTGTTGCGATGCGGGTTCTGGGCAACCGGGCCGAAGCAGAGGACATCACCCAGGAGGCGATGGTGCGCCTGTGGCGTCAGGCCGAACATTGGGAGCCGGGGCGCGCGCGGGTCTCGACCTGGCTCTATCGCGTGGTGATGAATCTTTGCATCGATCACAAACGACGCCAGCGGGGCGGGCATCTGGATCTGGACGCCATCCCCGAACCGGAAGACACGGCCCAGAGCGCGGCAGAGCGCCTTCAGGATGGAGCCCGGCAGGACGCCCTGCAGAGCGCGCTGATGCAACTGCCAGAACGCCAGCGTCAGGCCGTGGTTCTGCGCCACATCGAAGACCTGCCAAACCCGGAGATCGCAGGGATCATGGACATCAGCGTCGAGGCGGTCGAAAGTCTGACCGCGCGGGGCAAACGGGCGTTGGCCGCCATCCTGGCCGGACGCCGGGCTGAATTGGGGTATAGCGATGGTTGACAAGACAGATAGACATGCGCCCGGACAGCCGGGCGGACAAGCGGATGCAGAGCAGTCCCGCGGCGAGGATGATCTGTTTGCGGACGCGCTGATGGATGATCTTTTTGCCGAAGCCCGCGACTGCAGCCCTGCCGAGGTGCCGGTTCATTTGGAGCAGTCCATCATCCGAGAGGCTGTTGCCATTCAGGCTGCGCGGGCTGCTGCGGTGCAGTCTCAGGGCGCGGACTGGGCCAAGGGCAGGACCGAGAGGGGCAGCACGGGTCTGATGGCGCAGCTGCGCGGCGTGATCGCGGCCATTGGTGGCTGGCCTGCGCTTGGGGGGCTGGCCACGGCGAGTGCGGCTGGTTTGTGGATTGGACTGGCGCCGCCGTCCTTTATCCCTGATCCGGTGGCCCTGGCCGGGATCGACCTGAGCGCGTCGGATTTGCCGGATGACAGCTATGACTTGGCGCTGGTGCTGAGCGAGGAGACAGAATGACACAAGAGCCAACAAAATCTCCCCGCCGGTGGGTGCGCTGGCTGCTGATCGGGTCGCTTGCCCTGAACCTGATCGTGGTTGGGGTTGTTGCCGGGGCGGCCTGGCGGTTTGCCGGACACGGACGAGATGGCGGCAAGGCGCCGCCGCCGATCGGGGCGCTTCTTTATCGTGATCTGGATCGTGACACGCGCAAGGCTTTGCGGAGTGCGGTTGAGGGCGACCACGAAAGTTTCCGCGCCCGCCGCATGGCCGAGGTTGTCACGGTTGTCACGCTGTTGCGGGCTGACCCCTTTGATCCGGCCGCTTTGGAGGGGGCTTTGCAGGACCATGCGGCGCGGCGCAGTTCTTTCCACCAGTCGGTGCAGGTCGCCTGGCTGAGCCAGGTTCGCGAGATGACAGCCCAAGAGCGGGCGTCTTATGCTGCCGAGCTGGAAGAGCGTTTGGCGCGCCACGACCGGAAACATCGCTGAGCGCGGGGCAAGATCGGAACAGGGCAGTGGCGAGAGCACTGCCCTGTTTGCTGTTGATGGACCATCTGCTGCTCTTGTCTGGTCCTGCCTGTAGTGCGCGACGCCATGCCGGGTGTGCTGGTCTTTTGGCGGTCGAGCCCGTCGTTCACTGTCCTTGGTCTTTGCGCCCCGCTGGATGGGGCGGATGGGGTTGGTCAGGCTGCAAGCTCTGCCAATGAGACGCGGTTGCGGCCTGCATGTTTGGCGCTGTAAAGCGCGCGGTCGGCGTTGGTGATCAGGTCATTTACACAGGCCTCGCGGGCCTGCGGGTTTCTCAGGATCTCGCTGTGCTGGGTGCCACCGCCAATCACGGCTCCGATGCTGATGGTGACATGAATGGGGCGGTCAACGCCTGCGATGTGAAATGGTTTGCTGTTGATCCGGTTGCACAAATCGCTGGCAACGGCGGCTGTCATGGCTTCGCCGAGGCCGGGCAGCACGATCATGAATTCTTCACCACCGACGCGGGCGACAAGATCAACAGGGCGCAGCGCGGACTGCAGGCGTTTCGCGGCCTCGATCAGCACCGCATCGCCTACCGGGTGGCCGTAGATGTCGTTGATCTGTTTGAAGTGGTCCAGATCGGCAAGCATCACCGCAAAGGGATCGCCCGTCTTGGCTGCGCTGCCTGCAACCTGATCGAGGAACGGCTTGGCATAGCGGCGGTTGAACAGGCCGGTCATCGGGTCTTCGACCGCAGCTCGCAGGCTGTTGCGGACGTTGTCGCGCAGATGGTCCATGCGGGCGCGCTGGCGCAGCTGGTTTTCGATGCGCAGGCTCAGCTCTGCGACGTTGAAACCGGCCTGCAGAACGTCGTGGGCCCCGCGATCCAGCGCCTCTGCGGCGATGGCCGGGTCGGCGGGGTGCACAACTGCGATCACAACCGTGCGCCGGGTAGAGGCGCGTGCCCGCAAATCCGCAATAAGGCGAAGGCCGGGGCCCGCGTTGGTCGGGCTCAGTTCGATGACGATCACATCAGGCACCGGCTCGCGCATCAGGGGGTGCACCGCATCAAGCTGGTGGCTTTCGAGGCGGTAGGGCACGCGCGAGGCAAGTTGGGCCTGCCAGTAGATGGCTGTTGCGCGTGCTTCGGTGACCAGGGCAACCATGGCGCCACTGATCCCCGCATTCAGATGGGCGTCGGACAGAACCGGACCGAACCGATGGGTGCCGCCGCCTTGCAGATGCAGGTCTTCCTTGTGGCTGGAGGCGCGCAGCAGGCTGCGGATGCGGGCCTGTAGCATCGTGTCATCAAGGGGCTGGACCAGCACATCATCGATGCCGGCACGCAGGGCAGACAGCCGACGGTCGCTGTCGGCCTCCTGATCAATTGCAATCACCGGGATATCAGCAAGCTGGTCATCCTCTGCCAGCAGCGCCTTGACGTCGGCGGCAGATCCATCAGGCAGGGACATGGCAGTAAGGATCAGGTCGGGGCGGCAGCGCAGGGCAGTTTTCACGATGCCCTCTGTGCCCTCGGCCTGCACCACACGGTAATAGGCTGCGGACAGCTGCACCTTCAGCATGATGCGGTTTGTCGCCACTCCGTCAATGATGAGGATCGTACCCTGCACGCGAAGCCCTTTCGCCTCTTGCATTCCAACTATCCCTGAAGTCTTAATGAGGATGGTTAATAAACCCTTTCGGATTTCCATCAAATTGACGGTGAAGTGTCAGGAATGTGTTCACATATGCCTTTTTCCGCCGATTCAGCCGAGACCCTGGCCCTCAAGGCGCTGGGTTGGCTGGCCGGCAATGACGAGTTGCTGCCCGTGTTTCTCGGCTCCACCGGGGCAAGCGAGTCGGATCTGCGGGAGCAGGCGGCCGACCCTGCGTTCCTTGGCTCGGTGCTGGATTTCCTGACGATGGATGATGCCTGGGTGATGGCCTTCTGCGACAGCTTGGGCATCGCCTATGAGATCCCGATGCAGGCGCGGATGGCGCTGCCGGGCGGCGCGCAGGTCCACTGGACCTGAGCCGCTGAGGCGAGCCGCAGACAAGCCCTGACAGGCCGTCACTTGCGGGCTGTTCTAAACGGCTGGCGACAGAGGGGCGGATCGCCTATCAATTGGCAAACGGGGCAAATTCGCCCCGGCCCTGAAACTTGGCCCGCCGGATAGGGTGGGCCCCGACCGAAGGACTGCCCATGCCCGTTGATGCCCTGCTGTTTGACAAGGACGGAACTCTTTTCGATTTTGCGCAGACCTGGAACACTTGGGCGGCAGAGGTGCTGAACACGCTGTCGCGCGGTGATCACGCCGCCAAGGTGGGGATGGCGCGGGTGATCAGCTATGATCTTGATCGCTCGGCCTTTAATGCCGACAGCCTGGTCATCGCAGGATCCAACGACGAGGTGGCAGAGGTGCTATCCCCTTTCGTGGCCCATATGGATCTGCCAGAACTGACGGCCTTTCTGGCCCAAAGCGCGGCCACTGCGGATCTGTCTCCGGCGGTGCCGCTGGCTGCGTTCCTTGATGACCTGCTGGCGCGGGGAAAGGTGCTGGGGGTGATGACCAATGATTCAGAAATCTCAGCCAAGAGCCAACTGGAGCGCGCAGGGGTGTTGGATCGCTTTGCCTTTGTGGCGGGCTGTGACAGTGGCCACGGCGCAAAGCCAGATCCCGATCCGCTGCTGGCGTTTTGCAAGGCTGCAGGCGTCGCTCCGGAGCGGACGGCGATGGTCGGTGACAGTCTGCACGACCTGATCGCGGGGGCTGCGGCCGGGATGCGACGCATTGGTGTGCTGACGGGCATGGCAACGGCTGCTGATCTGCAGGACCACGCGGATGTCGTGCTGCCGAATATCGGGCATATTCCGGCGTGGCTCGACGCCTGAAACTTGTCGCACTGTACAGAGATGTACAGAATTTTGCCACGATGGACCGGTCTTGGTTGAAAAGCGACGAGACCTGTCGGTAACAGGCAATTCTTGATGACCGGACCGGGGCCTGCTGATGAGGTGGGCGCCGGCTCCTTGTCTGGTGGGCGCCCGAAATAGCGGAGGGCGGCCATGACGATACAAACACGCAGCAGACGGCGCGGGGGCGGACGTGCAGGTGCAGCGCAGCGGCGCGGCGATGCCGTGATCGAACAGTTGCCCTGGTCGATCCCGCAGGTAATTGACCCGCCCATCGAACCTCTCCCCCCCGAAGGTGTTGCGGCCATCCATGATGGTGCCATGCGCATCCTGGAAGAAATCGGCATCGTCTTTCTGAATGATGAGGCGCTGGCAATCTTCAAGGAGGCGGGCTGCAAGGTGGACGGAAATATCGTCTATCTTGACCGGGATTTTGTGATGGAGATGGTGGCCAAGGCCCCGTCGGAATTCACCATCACCCCGCGCAATCCGGAGCGTGTGTTGCCCTTTGGCGGGCGCAACATCCTGTTTGGCAACGTGTCCTCTCCGCCCAACTATTGGGATCTGTCCCTGAATGCCAAGGTGCCGGGCAACCGTGAACAGATGCGTGACCTGCTGAAGCTGACGCAGTATTTCAACTGCATCCATTTCGCAGGCGGCTACCCGGTGGAGCCGGTCGATATCCATGCCTCTGTGCGGCATCTGGATGTGCTGTTTGACAAGCTCACCCTCACCGACAAGGTGATGCATGCCTATTCGCTGGGTAAGGAACGCGTCGAGGACGTGATGGAGATGGTGCGCATCGCAGGAGGTCTGAGCGACGAAGAGTTCGAAGCCAAGCCGCATATGTACACCAATATCAACTCGACCTCTCCGCTGAAGCACGATGAGCCGATGATTGACGGTTGTCTGCGTCTGGCGCGTCGGGGGCAGGCGATTGTGGTGACACCCTTCACCTTGGCGGGCGCGATGGCGCCGGTGACGATGGCGGGCGCGGTGGCGCAATCCATCGCAGAATCCCTCTCTGCCATTGCGTTGTTCCAGTATGTCCGGCCGGGCATCCCCTGCATGATCGGGACGTTTACGTCCAACGTGGACATGAAATCGGGCGCGCCGGCGTTTGGCACCCCGGAATACATGCGATCTACTCAGATGACGGGGCAGATGGCCCGGTTTTATGACCTGCCGATGCGGTCATCCGGGGTCTGTGCGGCCAATGTCCCGGACGGGCAGGCGATGTGGGAGACGTCCAATTCGCTATGGGCGGCGGTGCAGTCAGGCACCAACATGGTCTACCACTCTGCGGGCTGGCTGGAGGGCGGGTTGATTGCAAGCCCGGAGAAGTTCGTGATGGACTGCGAAGTCATCCAGCACATCCAGCGCTATCTGCAACCACAGATCACCGCAACCCGTGGGGAAGATATCGCGTTGGAAGCAATTCGCGAAGTGGGCCATGACGGCCATTTCTTTGGCACCCAGCATACTCAGGATCGCTATAGCACCGCGTTCTATCAGCCGTTTCTCAGCGATTGGCGAAATTACGAGGCCTGGGAGGCTGCAGGCGGTGTCTGGACTGCAGAGCGGGCGCATCACGTCTACAAGGAGATCGTTGGCAGTTTCGAGCCCCCAGCGATGGATGATGCGATCCGAGAGGAACTGGCCGCATTTGTCGAACGCCGCAAGGCCGAGGGAGGCGCGCCGACCGATTTCTAACACCGGTTGAGGGGAAGTTTCGCCGTCTCTCACCTCTGCTCAAATTCCATGCAAGTGTATAAGCCGTTTCAACCAACGAAGGAATCAGGCTTATGAGCGACATGACCGCGGCGACGGTGGCGAAAGCGAGACTCCCCGTGATTGGCCTTGGAGCGGGCAGCGGTTTTGCTGTCTGGTTGCTGGCCGAAGCGCTGCAGCAGGATGTGCTGTCTCCCAGCCTGTGGCTGGCGGCTTTTGCCTTTGTCGGTAGCCTGTGCTGTGGCGCGCTGGCGATGATCGGTCCGTTGCCGATCCATCAGGCGCTGAAGGGTGGGGGGCTTCTTGCGGTGCCGATGACGGGCCTTTTGCTGTTGGCTTCTCTCAGGTTTTCGGTGGCGACCGACCTGCTGGACGGCCCGGCCTTGGTGCTGATGGCCATCGCTCTTGGCGGGGTATCCTGTTCCTTTCTGCTGATGTGGTTGCGTGGGGCGCAGGATTGGCTGAGCTATGATGCGCTCTCTGCTGCCAGTTGGGGCATCGCCTTTCGGCTGGGCTGTGGGATTGCATTTGTCTTTGTCCTCTGGGGGCTTGGACTGCTGTCCAATGCGTTGTTGGGTCTGGTGAACATCACCTTTCTCGAAGACATTGCGGATACCGATTGGCTGGCTCTGACACTAAGCGGCGCGGCGTTCGGGCTGGGGCTGGCTGTGGTGCAGGAGCTGGGTGATGGGCATGCGCCGGAGCTGTTGTTCCGGCTCATCAGTCTGCTTCTTGTGCCGGTGTTTGTCGTTGTTGGCCTGTTCCTGCTGGCGATCCCGTTTCAGGGATTGTCCAATGCCTTTGGCCATCTGTCCTCTGCTGCGACGCTGATGGCGATGGCGGGAGTGATCGGGACGCTGATTTGCGTCGTGCTTTATCGGTTTCGCCAGCCACGGGGGCTGACTGGGCTGACAACCCGCGCCCTTGCCGTGGCGCTTGGGCTGGTTGCCGTCCTGTGCATCTGGGCTGTGATGATGCGGATTTTCCAATACGGCTGGACCCCTGATCGGGTCTATGCGGCGGTCCTTGCCGCGCTCGTGTTGCTGCATGGCGTCACCTACGCAGTCGTTGCGGTGACGGGGGGCGTGAATTGGGCGGCCAAGTTGCGGCGGGCGGTGGTTGCCCTTGGTCTTGTGACGGCCGCCTGGCTGGCGATTCTTCTGAGCCCGCTTGCGGATGCCGGGCGCATTTCGGCCGCCAGTCAGATTGCGCGGTTCAACGCGGGAGAGATCCCAGCCCACGAATTGCCCCTGTGGGAGATGGCGCATGATTGGGGGCGCGCGGGTCAGGCCGCCCTTGCAACGCTTGAGGCGGCGGCACAGGCGCAAGGGGATGGCGACCTGCTGGAGCGCCTGGAAATTGCCAGAGCCGCAGACACCCGGTGGGAAGCGCTTGCCGCGCGAGAACCAAATACCGCGGATCTGGCCGCGCGTCTGTCGGCGCTCTTGCCTGTGCAGCCTGCCGGACAAGTCATTGATGCTGATTACTTCTCTGAGATCGAAGCCTTTAACCTCAACCGTTGGATCAGCAGCTGTGAGCTGGTCCTGCAAAACGGTCGGCGGGGATGCGCGGCAATCGTGGAACCACTTGGCCCGCTTGGCGTTGGGGAACAGGTCGGCGGTGATACAACCCTTTTGGTGCTGGTCCCCCCTCATGATTTGACCCGGCTTGAATTTGTCCCGCTGACCCGGCGCAACGGGAAGACAGAGGCTGGGTATTCGATCACTTTGGGGAATTCCGCGCATTCTGCCGCAGGGGCTGCTGAACTGCTTGGTACAGTACAGGATGGTCTGTATGAGGTTTCGCCAAGCCGTCAGATGACGCTGAAACTGGGTGAGATGGAAGTCCTGTCACAGCCCTGACAAAATGCGGTCGAAATCATCCGCAATTTTAAATGTTGGCCCTTTCTTAACCAGCTTGGGTCAAGAGTAACGAGACGCAACAAGGGGCCAGCAATGCACGGTCTGATCAATAGGGCATTCCAGGGGTTTGTCAGCACCACCTTCGGCGTGGAAAGCTGGCTGACGATCATGGATAGGGCAGAGCTCGGCTTTAGCGAGTTCGAAGCCATGCTGACCTATACGGATGAGCAATCCATGATCATGCTGCGGTCTGCCGAAGAGGTGCTGAATCGTCCGCTGCCAGAAATGCTGGAGGACATGGGAACCTTCCTCGTCTCCAACCCCCAGGTCGAAGCGCTGCGGCGGCTGTTGCGGTTTGGTGGGGTGAACTACGTCGAATTTCTGCACTCGCTTGATGATCTGCCAGACCGCGCGCGCCTTGCCGTTGCGGATCTGAACCTGCCGGGGTTGGAGCTGATCGAGCAGGCGCCAGGCCAGTTTGAATTGCACTGTCAGCCCGGTCTGCCAGGCTATGCCAACGTCCTGATGGGGGTGCTGCGGGCGATGGCGGATGATTACGGCGATCTGGTTTTCCTCGATCACTCTGGCACGCATGACGGGGCAGAGGTGATCGCGATTACCCTTGTGGAAACAGAGTTTTCCGAAGGCCGCGCCTTTGATCTGGGAGCGCATTCGCTATGAAGATCGACATCCTTGATTTCCTGGGCATCAGCGATCAGATCTGCCCGATGCATGTGGTTATCGATGCCGAGGGCAAAATCCTTGCAGCCGGTCCCACGCTCAAGAAGCTGCGCCCGGAAACGGAATGGGTCGGCAGTTCCTTCTTTGATATTTTTGATCTGTCTCGTCCGCGTTGGGTGCAATCGACGGCTGACCTGATCAAAACCGCAGGCTCCAAGCTGCACCTCAATTTTCGCGAGGCGCCGCAGACCGGGTTGAAGGGCGTTCTGGCGCCGCTGCCAAGCGGTCAGGGGGCCTTTATCAACATGTCGTTTGGCATCTCTGTTCTGGAGGCCGTGCGCGACTATGACCTGACCAGCGCCGATTTCTCGCCAACCGATCTGACGATCGAGATGCTTTACCTGGTTGAGGCGAAATCAGCCGCGATGGAGGCATCTCGCCAGCTGAACCTGCGTCTGCAGGGGGCCAAGATCGCGGCAGAGGAACAGGCCTTTACCGACACGCTCACCGGGTTGAAGAACCGCCGGGCGATGGATCACATTCTCAATCGCCTGATTGCCTCGGGGCGGGATTTTGCCCTGATGCATGTGGATCTCGACTTCTTCAAGGAGGTCAACGATACCCTGGGCCATGCTGCCGGTGACACGGTGTTGCAGCATGTCGCGAAGCTGATGGTGCAATGCACCCGGCAGAACGATACGGTCGCCCGTGTTGGTGGCGATGAGTTTGTGCTGATTTTCGAAGGTCTTGTGGATCGTATCCAACTGTCTGGCATCGCCCGTCGCCTGATCAGCAGTATCGAAGAGCCGATTCCCTTTGGGGATCGCTCCTGCAATATCTCTGCCAGTGCCGGAACGGCGCTGTCTTCGGCCTTTGCTGCGGTTGAGGATGGTGCCCTGTTGCTGCATCAGGCGGATGTTGCGCTCTACGCCGCCAAGAACGCAGGCCGTGCGCGCCATTTCTTCTATCAGCCGGGCATGGAGGGGGCAGAGGCCTCCTGAGGGCTGCACTTTCGTCCGTGGCCCAGGCCCGCGGGGAAGACAGCAGTGGAACGACACGAAGGGGGCCAATGGCCCCTTTTTTCGTGCTTTTGCTGGGCCGCGGCAGGGCAGGGTGGTCTGGGACGGATGGAACTGTCGCGCGCAGACGCAATCAGCGTAGTGTCGCTGCGGTATTTGATTTTGGGGAGAAACAGAAGTGGCAGCCCGTAGGGGAATCGAACCCCTCTTTCCAGGTTGAAAACCTGGCGTCCTAACCGATAGACGAACGGGCCACGCTGTCTGTGAGGGGGTGTTTACTTAGTCCGCTGGCCGGGCGCAAGAGGCATTTTGCAGGAAAATGCGATTTTTTGAGAGAAATTCCAAAATCGCGCAAATCATTGATCCAAAGCGGGAAAATGGCATGCGTCAGGGGCAGGCCTGTGGATAAGTTCTGGCCTGCGTGCGGGGGATCATGGTCTGTGAATGCACCAAGCCCAAGGCGTTCTGCGAACGGTTGCCTGCCTGCCTTGAACCTCGGAAATGAGGGTCGTGAACGGCAAAAAGCGGTTCATCAAAGGATGCGCGAGGCTAACGATTTGAAGGAAGAAAAGTGGCAGCCCGTAGGGGAATCGAACCCCTCTTTCCAGGTTGAAAACCTGGCGTCCTAACCGATAGACGAACGGGCCACTTGGTGTGAGCGGGTATTTAGTGGCTAGCGCCGAAACCCGCAAGAGAAAAATGCAGTTGATGCGAATTTATTTTGGGAGGCGCTGAAAGATGTCTTTTTTCATGGGGTTACGAGGTCCCGGTGGGGCCGGAGCCTCGGATTGCTCTTAGGCTTCTGCGGCATCTTCCAGGCGCAGTTGAACGGACTGGCGGCCGCCCCAGGTGTTGATCTCCAGCCGCCCTGCAAAATGAAAGCGGGCGCCACCGTGATCAAGCAGTCTCGGCCCCAGAGCGGTGTCAAACGCGCCAAAACAGATCGCGTCGATGCCGCTGCTCAGCCCGTCGCTCAGGGACAGTTTCAGATGGCTTTCGCCAATCCGCTTGGCAAATCGGACCTGCAAATCAGGAAAGCCGTAGCGCGGGGCGGGGGCCCCCGCGCCAAACGGGCCTGCCTGGTCGATCTGTTCAATCAGCGGCACTGTGGCCGCACCGGGCATCAGCATTCCGTCCAGCTTCAGATCCGCAGGACCAAGATCTCCTGCGCCCTGCTTTGCGAGCAGCTCGGCCAACCGCTCCATTGCCGGTTCCAGTTTGTCACGGGACACGGTCAACCCGGCAGCCATCTTGTGGCCCCCGCCTTTGACAAACAGGCCTTCTGCCGCAACCCGCTGGATGGAGGCGCCAAGGTCAATGCCGCTGACCGAGCGCCCGGATCCCTTGCCTTCGTTGCCATCCAGACCAATGACCACCGCAGGGCGGCCTGTGGCCTCTTTCAGGCGAGAGGCGACAATGCCGACCACGCCGGGGTGCCAGCCTTCTCCTGCGGCCCAGACCAGGGGGGCATCAAATCCGCGCGCTTCGGCCTGCTCCAGAGCCGCGGCTCGCACGGCATTCTCAATTTCGCGCCGCTCGGTGTTGAGTTCGTCAAGACGGGCAGCAATCGCTTCGGCTTCGGCGGGGTTTGTCGTGGCAAGGAGCCGGGCGCCAAGGTCGGCCTTGCCGATGCGACCACCGGCATTGACGCGCGGCCCAAGCAGAAACCCCAGATGGTAGGTCGATGGTGCCGAATCCATGCGCGATACATCAGCCAGGGCCACGAGACCCGGGCGCTGGCGCGCGGCCATGACCTTCAGCCCCTGTCGAACCAACGCGCGATTTGCGTCAACCAGCGGCGCAACATCGGCGACGGTTGCGAGGGCGACCAGATCCAGAAGCGCCATCAGATCAGGGCCGGTGCCCAGCCCCTTGTCGCGCATCTGCCGGCGCACTTCGACCAGCATCAGGAACACCACGCCGGCGGCGCAGAAATACCCCAGATCGCCATCTTCGTCCTGCCGGTTGGGGTTCACCACGGCAACGCAATCGGGCAGGGTCTCACCGCCAAGGTGGTGATCCAGCACGATCACATCGGCCCCCTTGGCGGCCGCGATAGGCCCGTGCGAAAGGGTGCCGCAGTCCACACAGACGATCAGATCGTGGTCGCGGGCAAGCGCTGCCATCGCCTCGTCATTGGGGCCATAGCCCTCGTCGATCCGGTCCGGCACATAGAGAGTGGCCCCCAGTCCTGCCTGTTGAAGCCAAACCAGAAGCAGCGCTGCAGAAGAGCCTCCATCCACATCGTAATCCGCAAAGACCGCAATGCGCTGGCGTTTCTCCACCGCTTGCAGAAAGCGGGCGGCGGCGATCTCCATGTCTTTCATGCGGCGCGGATCTGGCAGCAGCTCCTTGAGCTGCGGTGTCAGAAACCCCTGTGCCTCATGCGCGGGGACGCCGCGCCGGGCCAGCACCTGACATACGGCTGGAGGCAGGCCGATCTGCTGTTCCATCATCTCTGCCGCGCGGGCGGTATCCAGATCGGGGCCGATCCATCGGCGTCCGGTCAATGAGGTCTCAACACCCAGAAAGCTCACTCGTCCTGCCTCCGTCAGTTGGGGCTGTCATGAAGCAAAGGCCGGAGTCGCATGGACCCGGCCTTTGATGTTCAGATACCGAATGTTCGGGGGCGGCTGCAAGCGCCGCGGTCCGATCACTGGTGAGAGCTGAGAGGCGTGCGATAGCTCATGCGACGCACCGAGCCGGTTTTGGAGCGCATCAGCAGCGTGGTGGTTTCCACCCAGCCCGGCGTGCGCTTGATCGAGGGCAGCAGCGAACCGCCGGTCACGCCGGTTGCGGCAAAGATCACGTCCTGCGTGACCATCTCGTCGCGAGAGTAGACGCGGTCCAGATCGGTGATGCCTGCCTTGGCAGCGCGGCCTTTTTCGTCGTCGTTGCGGAACAGCAGGCGGCCAAAGATCTGACCACCCATGCATTTCAACGCCGCAGCAGCCAGCACGCCTTCGGGCGCGCCACCCTGGCCCATGTACATGTCGATGCCAGTGATTTCGCTTTCGGCACAATGCATCACGCCCGCAACGTCACCATCGGTGATGAGGCGGATGGAGGCGCCGGTCTCGCGAACTTCGGCGATCATCGCTTCGTGGCGGGGGCGTTCCAGAATGCAAACGGTGATGTCAGAGGTGGCACAGCCCTTGGCTTTTGCCAGTGCTTCCACACGTTCACGCGGGGACATGTCCAGAGAGACGACGCCTTCGGGGTAGCCCGGGCCAACCGCCAGCTTGTCCATATAGGTGTCGGGTGCGTGCAGCATGGAGCCACGCGGCCCCATCGCGATCACGGTCAGTGCATTCGGCATGTCTTTTGCGGTCAGCGTGGTGCCTTCCAGCGGGTCAAGCGCGATATCCACGCCGGGGCCATTGCCGGTGCCGACCTCTTCGCCGATGAACAGCATCGGCGCTTCGTCGCGTTCGCCTTCGCCGATCACAACAACACCCGCGATGTCGAGCAGGTTCAGCTGTTCGCGCATGGCGTTCACAGCGGCCTGGTCTGCCGCCTTTTCGTCGCCGCGCCCGATCAACGGTGCAGATGCCAATGCGGCCTGTTCGGCCACGCGGGCCAGGCCAAGCGACAGCATGCGGTCGTTAAATGCGGCGTCGTTGGTGTCAGAAGTCATAGCCAATGTCCTATCTCAATCGCGGGTCGGTGAGGCCGCATACCCTGCATTTTGGCGCGCGGGCAAGGCCTGATGGCGGTAACAGGGGCATCGGGCGGCCCCTGACCGTGGTCTGTTGCGGCTGTGCCGCCACCTGTGGTGGTCGGCGGTTTACAGTTCTTCGATGCGCAGGGCGACAGGTTCGCCCTCTACCACACCGGTCTTTGCCAGATCTTCAAGCGCCGTCTGCAGAATCTGCGAGGTGCATTTATGGGTCACGATCAGCACCGGTGCGGTCGGCTCGGAATGGCCGTATTGGCGCATCCGGTCGATGGACACACCGGCATTGCCAAGCGCGGCTGCGACCTTGGCAAGGGCGCCGGGTTTGTCCTGAAGGGACATGCGCAGGTAATGCGGGGCGGGCAGGCTGGTTTGGGCCGGTGCGGCCTCTTCCAGCGAGGTGGCAGGCTGGCCAAAGGTCGCAATGCGGAACCCCCGGGCAATGTCGCAGATATCGCCCATGACAGCGCTTGCAGTGGGGCCTTCACCCGCGCCTGGACCGCGCAGCACGATCTGCTCAACCGCGTCACCTTCGATGACGACCATGTTGGTGCCACCTTCAAGCTGGCCAAGCGGCGAGTTCGCAGGCACCAGACAGGGCGACATGCGCTGTTCCAGGCCGCGCGCGGTGCGCTGTGCAACACCAAGGAGTTTGATCCGGTAACCCATGTCTGCGGCGTGGCGGATGTCATCAAGGCTGATGCGCTGGATGCCTTCGAGCTGAACATTGTCAAAGGCGGGTTTGGTGCCAAACGCGATAGAGGCGAGCAGCGCAAGCTTGTGACCGGCATCAATGCCACCGACATCAAGGTTCGGGTCCGCTTCCAGATAGCCGAGCCGGTCGCATTCCTCAAACAGGGCGTTATAGCCCTGACCGGTCGCTTCCATCTGGGTCAGGATGTAGTTGCAGGTGCCGTTCATCACGCCCATCACGCGGGTCACGTCGTTGCCTGCGAGCCCTTCGGTCAGGGATTTGATGACAGGAATACCCCCGGCAACAGCAGCTTCGAACCGGATCACGCGCCCTGCGGCCTCTGCCTGCTCGGCGAGGGCCTGACCGTGAATGGCGAGCAGTGCCTTGTTGGCTGTAACAACATCTTTGCCCGCGGCCAGCGCGGCCTCGGTGGCGTCTTTGGCGGCGCCTTCATGGCCGCCCATCAGCTCGACGAAGACATCGACATCATCGCGGGTTGCAAGCGCGACCGGATCGGTTTCCCAAGCATAATCGCCCAGGGGCACGCCACGGTCTTTGCTCGCGTCACGTGCAGAGACTGCTGAGATCTGGACCGTGCGGCCGGTGCGGGCCTCCAGCAGGGCTGCCTGGCGGCGGATGATCTTGATCACGCCGGTGCCAACCGTGCCCAAACCTGCAATACCAAGGCGAAGCGGCTCTGTCATAGCTGGAGATCCCTTATTCCCAAAAAATACCTCACCGCCTTAGCGGGTTCGGCGCAGGGGTGCAACGCCAGCGGAGGCCGGAGGAGGACAAAACCGGGAGAGGTGGCTTTGGGGGGCAGAAACAGCGCAGAAAACGGCGCTTTTCAGATGCAAACGTCAGGGTTGGGCGTTGCGCAGTGCGTCGGCGCGCGCCTGAAGCCTCGCTGCGCGGGCTTCCAGTGACTGCTCGATTGCCTGACTTTCCTTGGCCGGGGCGGGGGAGGTTGCCAGTGCACTTTCCAGCGGGATCAGATCCGGGTAGGCGGTGCCGCGCAGGTCGGGGGTCAGGCGGTCTTCCAACTCGGGCACCCGCACACAGGCCGTTGCCACAGCCAACCCGATCACGGCGCAGGATAGGGGCACAGTGGCAATCAATCGGCGGAACTGATGTGTGGGCTGCATAAAAACCGTCCTTGTTGGCTGCGTCCTTGATGCACATATTGGCAGCATGGCACAAGCTTGGCGAAAACGCGCAGCTGGGTCTTTTATATGAACATTTGTTCAGTTAGGCTGAGGCTATGGCACGTACGCAAGGTTCACATTCTGATATCACCGGTCCGCGCATCCGGACAGAGGCACTGCGCCTGTTTGCTCAGCATGGCTATGCGGCCGTTTCCATGCGCCAGATCGCGTCTGCGGTCGGCGTGCAGGCTGGTGCGCTTTATAATTACACGCCCGACAAGCAAAGCCTGCTGTTCAGCCTGATGGAAGGCCACATGACCGAACTGCTGGCAGCCTGGCATGAGCAGGAGGCGGCTTATACGGCAGAGGCCAGCGATCCAGAGGCAAAGGTGCTGGCCCGGCTTGAGGCCTTCACCCGCTTTCACATCCGCTTTCACCTGGAACGGCCGGACGCGGTTTTCATCGCCTACATGGAATTGCGCAACCTCTCGGAGGACAATTTCACGGCCATCGAATCCCTTCGGCGGGAATATGAAAACGCGCTTCAGGCCATCCTGAAGGAGGGCGTGCGGCTCGGCGTTCTGCATGTGCCGGATCCCAAGATCGCGACGCTTGCGGTGATTGCGATGCTCAACGGTGTGATGACCTGGTATCGCAGCGGTGGCCGCCTGTCGCTGGAAGAGGTCGAGGGGATTTATTGGGACATGGTGAAGAAATCGATGCAGGTGTGAGCCTGCTGGATCTGCAAAGCCCCCGCCTGACCGCACAGCCCTGGCAGGACTGTTCTGTCGTGGAGTTGGCGGCCCTGTTTGATCCGGAGGTTGTTTGTCACCTGCCACCGGTTTTTCACGCAGCGCAGGACGATGCAGAGCGCCGCTCACGTCTTGCAGGACTGTCGCGAGAGGCGGAAGTGGTCGCGCTTGCGCGGCGTGATCTGCCTCGGAGGCCCTGTGTCGGGCTCTTGATCCTGTCGCATGCGGTGGCTGTGGCGGACACTGGGCAAAACACCTGCCACCTGGGCTATCTTTTTGCAAAATCTGCCTGGGGCGCGGGGCTTGCATCAGAGCTGATTTCGGCCCTGCAACGCCATCTTGCCGTCGGCCCACCCGTGAAAGTGTGTGGCGGCGTTGAGCCGGACAACCATGCCTCGGCTCGTGTGCTGGAGAAAGCGGGATTTCAGCGCGACAGCGACGGAGCCGGGGGAGAAATCCGCTATAGCTGGACCAGTGGGCGGGCGCAGCCCGACGAATGCGGACTGCGCGGTTTTGGTGGTTAGTGCTGCGGTTTGATGAACGTGCCGTTGCGCAGATCGCGAAACGCCTGATTGAGCTCTTCGCGGGTGTTCATCACAATCGGGCCATGCCACGCCACGGGTTCTTCGATTGGCGCACCTGATATCAGCAGAAAACGCACGCCTTCCGGACCTGCTTGAACGGTGATCTCATCGCCTGTTCCAAAGCGGATGAGAGTGCGGTCTCCCGACATGTCGCGAATATGTAGTTCTTCGCCCGCGACTTCCTTTTCCAGCAGGATGCCCTGTGGCGGTGCCGCGTCGACAAAGGCGCCTTGACCTGCAAACACATAGGCAAAGGCGCGTCGGTATGTGTCGATGAGGAATGTCTTTTTGACACCTGGTGGGACCGACACATCCAGATATTGCGGATCGGCTGCAATCCCGTCGACGGGGCCGCGTTTGCCCCAGAAATCGCCGACAATGACCCGGACGCGGGTTCCATCGTCATCGATCACTTCTGGAATGTCTTTGGACTGAACATCCTGATAGCGCGGCGCGGTCATCTTTTGACTGGCGGGCAGGTTGCCCCACAGCTGGAAGCCGTGCATCTGCCCCTTGGCGTTCCCCTTTGGCATCTCCTGGTGCAGAATGCCGGAGCCAGCCGTCATCCACTGGACATCCCCAGCCCCCAGCGTGCCGACGTTGCCGAGGCTGTCGCCATGGGCGACGGTGCCTTCCAGAACATAGGTGATGGTTTCGATCCCGCGATGAGGGTGCCAGGGAAAACCTGCCTCAAAATCCTCGGGGCGTTCGTTGCGGAAATCATCAAACAGCAGGAAGGGGTCCAGCTCGCTCGGGTCGTGAAACCCGAATGCGCGGTGCAGTTTCACGCCTGCGCCCTCCATGGTCGGGCTGGCGGGGCGTTGCTCTAGAATAGGGCGGATGGACATGATCGCTCTCCGATGATGGTGTCTGCCTTTTAGATAGAGCGTGCGGATTTGGTGGCAAAGATGCAGTGCCTCACGGGGTGTGTGCATGGCTGCACAGGTTGAACACACAGGTCAAACACACGGGCCAAACCGCAGTGCGGGATGCTCGCCATGTTGCGGCTGTTGCTGGGTGATGCCTGACCCGGCTGCGGCAACTGGGGGCTAGGCCAGAGGCCGCTTTCGCGCTACATCGGCGCAAGGCCACCCAAGGATGGGACAGGTCGGGCAGAGGAAGGGCGCAGCATGAGTGAGGAAATCCTGGCAACCGTAGAGGCATCGCAGCCACGACGCGTTCTGGCCGTCGGGATGTTGCTGATTATCGGGGCGATTCTTGTCTATGTGGCCCTTGCCACGCCACCTGCGCTGCATTGGTTGGTGTTTCTGTTGGCTGTTGGCGTCTTTTCCCTGTGGCTTGCGATGCGCCTGTGGCAGGCGACGGCCATGCGGATCGAGCTGACGGCAAGCGAGCTGCGGTGTTCCAACGGTGAGCTGATTGCCCGAACCGAGGATGTGGTCGCTGTGGATCGCGGGGTCTTTGCCTTCAAGCCGTCCAATGGCTTCTTGATCCGAACCAACGTGCCCGCATCGCGTAGCTGGCATCCGGGGCTTTGGTGGCGCCTGGGGCAGCGGATCGGCATTGGCGGCGTTACCCCTGGATCACAAAGCAAATCGATGGCCGAGATCCTGTCGATCATGATTGCGCAGCGTGGTCAGGGCCCGTCGCGGGGCTGATACCTGACTGTCAGTTGGACACAAGAAAAGGCGCCGCCGATGATCGGGGCGCCTTTGGTGTTGCGGATCGGTCAAGATCAGTCCGTTGACGGTGTGCTGTCATCATGGCTGCCGCCGGAGCCGTCCTGACCTTCAAACTTCACCTGTGGGGCAAAGCGGGGTCGGGTGAACACGAAGTTCTGAATATCCATATTTGGCAGGCCAACCCGAAAGGCCGGTTCGATGTCGTTGCGTGTTTCAACCAGAATGACACGCTCTTGGTCGGGCATGGAAGGCAGGTTGTCCTTCACGGTCTGGATAGTGGCGTCCTGCCATTCGACAAACTGACCGCCCCGGACCTTGGACCAGTCCACATAGTAGCGGTTGTCATCTTCGTCCCAGCGGATCACCGAGATGCGCAGCGAGATTGAGGAGTCGACCCGGATCAGCAGCTGGGCGAGTTCGTGCATGCTGTCGATGTAGGTTTCGTTCAGCGTCACCGTCTCTCGCGAGATGAGGTCGGAAATGGTGTAGGCGGCCTTGAGGTTTGCGCTCTCCTGACGGAAGGCATCGAAATAGGTGTAGATCGCGGCAAACACGCCCAGCAGAAGGGGCATGTAGAAGGCGAACTCTACCGAAACAGAGCCGTCAGTGTCACGACGATAGCGGCGAAACAGGGTGCGTAGAGACGTCAGCATGGTTTACCGAGGCTCCTGAACAAAGGCAGAGGTCGCATACAGGCGGATCCGGCCGTCCACATCCGTATCCATGTCGTCTGCCAGTCCCCAATGCGGGAACGCTGGTTTGAAGGAGAGGCAGGCGCGGATGAACATCAGGTCGTTGGAATCGCCATTGATGAAGGCGCGCACTGGCTGGACGTCTTCGATGCGGTTGATGCAGTCGGGCTCTGGGTTGATTGGTGTCCAGGCAAAAGGATCCACCTGCACCATTTCCAGCCGCAGCGAGGTTTCGCAATTGCGGATGAAGGGAGAGCGCTGGCACACGGCGTCACGGATCTCGTTGTGCTGCTGCGCAGCCCCCGTTCCCAGACGCAGATCGCGCACGGTTTGATCCAGCGCCCGCTCCAGCATGGACTGCTGAATGGTGATCAATCCCAGCTCAACCGTATTCATCAACAGGAACAGAAAGGCCGGGATGACGATTGCAAATTCGATCGTGGCTGTTCCATCCTCGCGCTGGCGAAACCGGCGCAACCCGGTCAAAGCGCGAGTGGCACAAGAGGAGAGATAGCGCGCAATCATTGGGTCAGCCTCAGCTGGCGGATCGACGTCGCGATCGAGGCAAAGGCGTCGCTGATTTCCAGTCCCTGCACATCGAAGTAGTGCGCGTCAGAGCTCGCGCAGTCCTTGAGGACCGAGACACCGCCGGATGGGGCTTCAAAGCCGATCGTGTAGACCACGATGCCGCGCGCCTTTGCGGCATCGCAGATCGCCTTTGTGCGGGCGTTTTTGGTGCTGGTTCCCCAGCTGTCATACACACCGTAATACCAGGAATTTTTTGCTGCACTGTTGCCCATCCAGTCGGCAAACAGCCGCTGATAGACATAGCGCAGTGACGTGCGGGCAAACAGTTCGGCATGGGTCAGCTGGGTGACGGTCGCAGGGGTGCCCTGTTCGTCCTGCCACCAGCAGTTGTAGTAGCCGCATTCGCGATATTCGCCCTGGCCATAGGCGTGGTCTTCCCAACGGTTCATATTGTCCCAGTAGTACCGCTGGTTGCCCGGGTTGTATGTCGAATACCGCGCCTTGTTGCTTGAGGCGGCGGAATTGTAGAACACGGGCGCATTGCCGCCGCGATGGTCGCTTTCGACATAATACTGGGATGTGTTCTGGCCATCGGTCATCAGAACAATCACCTTGACCGTTTCCGTATCATTGTACGCGGCGGGTCGGTCGGCGAATACACCCGGAACATTGACGCTGCTGGAGGTCAGAGCGCTGATCACCGGCTGGGCAGATGGGTCAAGCAGGACGGTGCCCCATTTCATACCCACGTCAATCGAGGTGTTTCCCCAGGCCTGAAGATTCTGGATGAAGTCTTTCAGCCGGTTTGCATCCTTTTGAAACGGCATGACTTCGCGGTGGGCGCGTTCATCGCACACCGGGTATTGGATCAGGCCGTTGGAGGGGCGCGCGTCACCGCTCCACCACGGGGTGAAATGCATGGTGCGATTGAGGCTCGCGGTCGTGGACAGGCCGGTCGATGTAAAATGGGTGCCGGTGAAGTTCACGCAGTTCGAATACTCGTGCTCATCCGTCACATTGTACTGATCCAGCATGTCCTTGGGCAGGCTGACCTGGGTGGCGTAAGGAACAATCGACACCGACATTTTGTTGTCGGCGGTGTTGGCCACCATCGTATCAATGAAATCCCGCGCCGCGTTCTTGAGGTTGTAGAGGCGGCTGTTGGAGTTCATCGAGCCCGAAACATCCAGCACAAGCGAGATCTCCAGCCCGTCGATGCTCTCTTCTGCACGGGAGTTGGCATAAAGCGGCATGTCCTGCCCGCCAGAGAAGTCGAGCCACTGGGTTTCAAAGGTGGTGTCGATCGTGCTCTCGACACGTTTGTAGCCGATGCCTGTCTCGGCAATTGGCGGCTGGTAATATTCGCTGAGGTTGGCCTTGTTCAGATAGTCCTGCACCACGACATCCGGCGGCAGCGGCTGGTCGAGGTCGGCAGCGGCAAGAACGGCGCGGTCAAGCGTGTATTGCAGGATCGTGCGGTCCCGTTCCATGCGCATCAGATCAATGCCGATGCCACCCACCGCGACCATCGACAGAAGAAACGCAATCATGGGTTTGAGAAGCACGCCAGACTCGTCGCGCCGGAACTCTCGAATCCGGGTCGAAGCCTTCAGGGCAGCCCGTCGCGAGGCGACGGCCATCTTGTCAAAACACGCACTCATTTTCCTGAACCCCCAGTCGCCGGACCCCCCGGTGCGGCGCCTTCTGATAACGGAATTTCACACTTCTTAATGCTTGATGAACATGGCGGAATTGGGGCGCGATACCGTTGAAATATTGAGGATTGTATCTATCTGCAGGGGCAATTCAGGATGTGCCCGGGCTGTTGTTCCGTATTTGTCAACAGCGGGCGGGTGGCGGGCGACTCGGTGAATCGTGCAGGAGATGAATTTGCCTAAATTTGATTCTTTTCGTTTGGGAATGGTCAAAAAGGTCGCACCTTCTTAATCCTGTGGTCATAGTGTCCTCACACTATCCTGAGTCGATGCAGAAGCACGGAGTAGAGTTTATGAGCAGTGCAACAGAACCCAGTTTTCGCCAGAGTGTTGACCTGATGTTCAACCGGGCGGTGGCCCTGATGGACCTGCCGCCGGGGCTGGAGGAAAAGATCCGGGTTTGTAACGCAACTTACACCGTGCGGTTTGGTGTGCGCTTGCGCGGGGGCATTCAGACATTCACCGGTTATCGCTCGGTTCACTCGGAGCATATGGAGCCGGTCAAGGGGGGCATCCGCTACGCGATGGGGGTGAACCAGGACGAGGTGGAGGCGCTGGCGGCGCTGATGACCTATAAATGTGCGCTGGTTGAGGCGCCGTTCGGGGGCTCCAAGGGGGGCTTGTGCATTGATCCCCGCCAATACGAAGAGCACGAGCTGGAACTGATCACCCGCCGCTTTGCCTATGAGCTGGCCAAGCGTGACCTGATCAACCCCTCTCAGAACGTTCCGGCCCCTGATATGGGGACCGGCGAACGGGAGATGGCGTGGATCGCGGACCAATACGCCCGCATGAACACCACTGATATCAACGCGCGTGCCTGTGTGACGGGCAAACCGCTGAATGCCGGCGGCATTGCTGGCCGCGTCGAAGCAACGGGCCGGGGCGTGCAATATGCGCTGCGCGAGTTCTTCCGCAACCCCGAGGATGTGGCGGCTGCCAATCTTGAAGGGAAGCTGGATGGCAAGCGGGTCATTGTGCAGGGGCTTGGCAACGTGGGCTATCACGCGGCCAAATTCCTGATGTCCGAGGACGGTGCCAAGATCACCGCCGTGATTGAACGGGACGGGGGGCTGATTGATGAAAACGGGCTCGACATCGAGGCCGTACATCAGTGGATCGCAAACCACGGCGGTGTCACGGGCTATCCAAACGCGCGCTACGTCGAAAATGGCGCGGTGCTGCTGGAAGAAGACTGCGACATCCTGATCCCTGCGGCGCTTGAAGGGGTGATCAACCTCTCCAATGCGGCAAACATCAAGGCCCGTCTGATCATTGAGGCTGCAAATGGCCCAGTGACCGCAGGTGCAGATGAAATCCTGCGCGAAAAAGGCTGTGTGATCATTCCTGACATGTACGCCAACGCCGGTGGTGTGACCGTGTCTTACTTTGAGTGGGTCAAGAACCTCTCGCATATCCGCTTTGGCCGGATGCAGCGCCGTCAGGAAGAGGCACGCCATCAGCTTGTCGTGGACGAACTGGAAGCGCTGTCCGAAAGCCTTGGCAAGACCTGGACGCTGGATCCGAAGTTCAAGGAACGCTACCTGCGTGGTGCGGATGAACTGGAACTGGTGCGCTCTGGTCTCGATGACACCATGCGCACGGCCTATCAGTCCATGCGCGAAGTCTGGCACAGCCGCGATGATGTCACAGATCTGCGCACAGCGGCCTATCTGGTGTCGATTGACAAGGTGGCCAAGAGCTACCGCGCCAAGGGGCTCTGATCGACAGGCTGCCCGCGCGGTTTCACGCGGGCAAAGCGACAAGAGATCGAAGGGGAGGCGGGGAAACCTGGCTTCCTTTTTTGTTTTCCTCTCGTCATGTGGTCCTTTGGCTTGCTTGGCGACGCCGCCCTGCGCATAGTACTAGACATATGTGTCCGTTAGGCGGAGGAATTCGCAGGCGCAATCTGCTCCGCTGCGCTCTTGGGACTGGAAAGCGTGGCGCATTGCGGTCAGACTGAATGGAACGATCTGTCCGGCAGGCACGGACGCACTGGGGGTGGTCATGCGATTTTCAGGATGGCGCGTTCTGCGCGAGGGCTTGAGCGGCAACAGGGGGTGGGGGCCACACTGGCGCGATCCGGACCCCAAGGCAGAGTACGACGCCGTGATTATTGGCGGCGGAGGCCACGGGCTGGCAACGGCGTATTATCTCGCCAAAGACCACGGCATGACCAACATAGCGGTGTTGGAGCGTGGCTATCTTGGGGGCGGCAATGTCGGGCGCAACACCACCATTGTGCGGGCCAACTACTATCTGCCCGGCAACTCAGAGTTCTATTCCCATTCCCTGAAACTCTGGGAGGGGCTGGAACAGGATCTGAACTACAACGCGATGATGTCTCAGCGCGGTATCCTGAATGTCTTTCACAATGACGCGCAGCGCGATGCGGCGGTGCGTCGGGCCAATGCGATCATCAATCAGGGGGATGACGCCGAAATCCTGACCCGCGCCCAGCTGCGCGACATGGTTCCCCAGCTCAATTATGACGGCAATCGCTTTCCGATCCAGGGGGCATTGCTGCAACGACGGGCCGGCACCGCGCGCCATGATGCGGTGGCCTGGGGGTTTGCGCGGGCGGCCGACCAGCGCGGCGTGGACCTGATCCAGAATTGCGAGGTGACGGGCATCCGCACAGAGGGTGGGCGCGTCACGGGCGTGGAAACAGGGCGCGGAACCATTCGCGCCAAAACCGTCGCAATGGCCGCTGCCGGCCGGTCCAGTCAGGTGGCTGCCTTGGCGGGGTTGACCCTGCCGATCGAAAGCCACGTTTTGCAGGCCTTCGTAACCGAGGGGCTGAAGCCGATCATTGACCACGTGATCACCTTTGCCGAGGGGCATCTCTACATCAGCCAGTCCGACAAGGGGGGGCTGGTTTTTGGCAGCTATCTCGATCTCTATGCGTCCTATGCCGCGCGGGGCAACCTGCCGATGGTGGAACACACGATGGAGGCCTGCGTGGCCATGATGCCTGCAATCGGCAAGGCCAAGCTGCTGCGCAGCTGGGGGGGCATCATGGACATGACGCCGGATGGGTCACCCATCATCGACCGCACGCCCATCGAGGGGCTCTATCTGAACGCAGGGTGGTGCTACGGCGGCTTCAAGGCGACGCCTGCCTCTGGCCAGTGCTACGCGCATCTGATCGCAACGGGCAGGCCGCATGATGCTGCGGCCGGGTTCCGTCTGGACCGGTTTGAAACAGGCCGTGGCCTCATGGATGAGGAGGCGACGGGTGCGCAGCATAATCTGCACTGATGACACGGGCCGACTGCTGGCCAAGGTGGCTGGCCTGCGGTGTGAAATGAGTATTTCTGGAAAGGTGAAAGGGCGGCGGAGATGAGGATCACCTGTCCCTTGTGTGGCGAGCGCGATCGCCGGGAGTTCACATATCGTGGGGCCGCGCTGGATGCGCCTGCGGCGGATGGCGGCGCCGAGGCCTGGCATAGCCATGTCCACCTGCGCCAAAACCCTGCCGGACCTCTAGAGGAATGGTGGCACCACCAGCAGGGCTGTGGCAGCTGGATCCGCGTGCGCCGCAATACCGTGAGCCATGTGATGCTCGCCAGTGCGCTGGCCAAGCCAGAAGATGCAGATGGAGGTTCGGCGTGATGCGGATTTCCGGGTGGGGCCAATCGGGCGAGGCGCGCGAGGTCGGATTTACATTCAATGGGCAGGCTCTTCGTGGGCGGGACGGTGAACCGCTTGCCGCGGCCCTTCTGGCCAACGGCATTCACCTTGTCGGGCGATCGTTCAAATACCACCGCCCTCGCGGCATTCTGACAGCAGGCAGCGAAGAGCCCAATGCGCTTGTCACTCTGGGGGAGGGGGCGCAGCAAGAGCCGAATGTCCGCGCAACCACCTTGCCCCTGTTTGAGGGGCTGTCAGCCCGCAGCCAGAACTGCTGGCCGTCGGTTGGTTTTGATGTGATGGCGCTCAACGATCTGGCGGCTCCGTTTCTGGGGGCCGGGTTTTATTACAAGACCTTCATGTGGCCGGCCGAATTCTGGGAGCGGTTCTATGAACCCCTGATCCGAAGGGCGGCGGGGCTTGGTGCCTTGTCGGGGGCACCGGATGATGCCGCTTATGAAAAGGCCTTTGGTTTCTGTGACCTCTTGGTGGTCGGGGCGGGGCCTGCCGGATTGATGGCGGCACTGACTGCTGCGCGTGCTGGGCTTGACGTGATCCTGTGCGACGAAGATGTGACACCGGGGGGACGGTTGCAAAGCGAGCGTGACACCATCGCGGACGCCCCGGCGCAGGCATGGATCGATGCGACAGTTGCTGAACTGGACAGTTGCGACAATGTCCGGCGCATGGCGCAGACCACCGTAACTGGCGTATATGACCAGGGCACCTATGCTGCCCTGGAGATGGTGCCGCAGTCATCAGGCAGAGCAGGGCGGGCGTGTTTCTGGCGCTTGGTGGCCAAACGCGCGATCCTTGCCACCGGCGCGCTGGAAAGCCCGATTGCCTTTGCCAACAACGACCGGCCGGGGATCATGATGGCCGGGGCCGTACGCAGCTATCTCAATCGCTGGGGCGTTGCACCCGGCGAACGGGTCAGTGTTTTTGCCAACAACGACCACGCCCATCGCACCGCGCGTGATCTGGTGGCGGCGGGCGTCCATGTTGCCGCCGTGATCGACAGCCGCCATGATGCGCCGCAAAGTGATCTGTTCCGGGTGATCCGGGGCGCAACAGTCTGCAATGCCTCGGGTCGACGCAGGTTGGAGAGCATCACCCTGCGCTCTGTCGGAGGGGAAGAGAAGCTGCAGACCGATTGTCTGGCCATGTCTGGTGGCTGGAACCCGACGCTGCATCTGACCTGCCATCTGAACGCGCGTCCCCGCTGGAGACGGGATCTGGCCTGTTTCATTCCGGAGCCTGACGCAGTGCCGGGGCTGGATCCGGCAGGCGCCTGCCGGGGCAGGTTCAGCACCGGTCAGGCGTTGCAGGATGGTGCCGACGCGGCGCTGCGAGCGCTAAAGGCTTTGGGCAAGTCAGCGGGAGCTGCGGATGTTCCAAAGGCCGAGGCAGACAGCTACCGCATTCAACCGCTTTGGTCGGTGCCAGGGCGCGGCCGGGCCTGGGTCGATTTCCAAAATGACGTGACGGTCAAGGATATCTGCCAGTCGGCCACAGAGAACTTTCGCTCTGTTGAACATATGAAGCGCTACACGACGCAAGGCATGGCAACGGATCAGGGCAAAAGCTCAAACGTGGTGGCGCTGGCGGTGCTGGCAGAGGCCACGGACCGGTCGATTGCTGAAACCGGCACCACCACCTTTCGTCCGCCTTTTGTGCCGGTTGCTCTTGGGGCGATGGGGGCCGGGGCAACGGGCATGGGGTTTGCGCCGCGCCGGATGCTGAGCTCGCATCAGGTGGCGGAAGAACGCGGCGCGACCATGATGGAGGTCGGGCTGTGGTATCGTGCCAGCTATTTTCCCAAACCGGGCGAGACCAGTTGGCGACAATCCTGTGACCGCGAAGTGGGATATGTCCGCAGTGCGGTCGGGATTGCGGATGTGTCGACCCTTGGCAAGATCGACATTCAGGGGCCAGATGCTGCGCGGCTGCTGGAGTATGTCTATGTGAACCGTTTTTCCAAACTCGCACCCGGTCGCGTCCGATATGGGCTGATGCTGCGGGAAGACGGGTTTGTGATGGATGACGGCACAACGGCCTGCCTGGGAGAGAACCACTATGTGATGACCACCACCACTGCGGCAGCCGGTCAGGTGATGGCGCATCTGGAATTTGTCACGCAGGTGCTGCAGCCGCAGTGGAATGTCCGCATCAGTTCTGTGACCGAACAATGGGCGCAGTTTTCCATCGCAGGCCCCAAGGCGCGCGCGCTGTTGCAGGATCTGGCCGGCGCCGGGTTTGTGCCGTCTGACTGGCCCTTTATGTCCTGCGGGCAACTGCAGCTGGGGGATGTCATGGCGCGGCTGTTTCGGATCTCTTTTTCGGGAGAGGAAGCCTATGAGCTGGCAGTGCCCTCGCGCTACGGAGAGAGCCTGTTCCGGCTGCTGCTGGAGAGAGCAAAGGCCATGGGCGGCGGTCCTTACGGATTGGAGGCCCTGAATGTGCTGCGCCTTGAAAAGGGGTTTCTCACCCACGCTGAGATCAATGGGACCGCGTCGTTGCATGATCTGGGGCTGGAGGAAATGATGAACCCCGATGCGCCTTGCGTGGGACAGGTCATGGCAGGGCGAGAGGGGCTCGTTACGCGCGACCGCATGCGACTTGTCGGGATCAGGCCAACTGATCCGGGAGAGCGGCTGAGCGCAGGCGCGCATCTGTTTGACCCCGACGACAGCGTGGAGCGAAAGAACGATCAGGGCTATGTGACCTCGGTCGGGCATTCGCCCACTCTGGGGCATATGATCGGGTTGGCATTGATAAAATCGGGGCCTGACCGGATTGGGGATCCGATCCGTATGGTGGATCACACGGCTGGGTTGGATGTGATCTGTGACATCGTGGAGCCGGTGTTCTTTGATCCGGAGGGGGAGAGAGCCCGTGGTTGAGCTGAGTGCAAAGACACCCTGTGCGGATCTGCTGCCGCTGACAGTTGGCGCGCTGACCCTGAGCGAGGTCGCGCCAACGGTGATGACCACGCTGTCTCCTTACGAGGGGTGCCGGGATGCGTTGTCGGCGGCGTTGGAGACGCGCTACGGTCTGCGCTGGCCCAAACCCAACCGCAGCACCGCAAAGGCGGGGGTTCGGTTGCTGTGGTTTGGGCGGGACATGGCGCTGCTGTCAGGCGCTGCCCCTGATCGCGCGCTCTCAGATCACGCGGCGCTGGTCGACCAAAGCGATGGTTGGGCCGTTGTTCAGCTGAGCGGTGCGGGGGCCGAGGACGCACTGGCCCGTTTGTGTCCGGTGGATTTGCGTCCTTCTGTGTTCAAACGGGGGCATACGGCACGGTGCGACCTGCGCCACATGATGGCATCGATCACGCGTCTTGGGCCTGCATCATTTCAGATCATGGTGTTTCGCTCTATGGCGGAAACCTTGGTGGAAGATGTGAAAACAGCGATGGAAGCTGTCGCGGCACGGGGGTAATCTTGGGGATCACCAACTGATTCCGGGAGCCCGATTCATGATCCGTCATGCGCTTGTTGCTATTGTCTTGGCAGCGCCGGCCTACGCCGCTGAAAACAAAGAAGAAAGCTGCAAGTATCAAGGGCAGGTCATGGCTGCGGTCCAGCAAGCGCGCCTGGATGGCGTGAAGCAGGATGAGGTCGTTGAGACGATTCTGGCAGCCTCGCCTGAGTGGCCGGATCAATACAGCAACGCCCTGCCGCAATTGAGCGCGCATATCTACAGCCTGCGCAAACGCGACCTGCGCAAGAACGATTTCGGTGCCATTCTGGAACAGCAGTGTCTGGAAAACTGGGACCAGATCCAGGAAATGAAAAAGCAGCTACAAAGCAACTGACATGTCTCTGCCGCCCGGATTTCTTGATGAATTGCGCACACGCGTCAGCCTTACGCAGGTTGTCGGGCGCAAAGTCATGTGGGATCAGCGCAAATCCAATCAGGGCAAGGGGGACATGTGGTCACCATGCCCGTTCCACCATGAAAAAACGGCCAGCTTTCACGTCGATGACCGCAAGGGGTTTTATTATTGCTTTGGCTGTCATGCCAAAGGCGATGCGCTGAAGTTCATTCAGGAAACCGAGAATGTGGGCTTTATGGAAGCGGTCGAAATCCTTGCCCAGGAGGCGGGGATGGAAATGCCCGCCCGCGACCCTCGCGCTCAGCAGAAACAAGACCACCGCAGCCAGTTGGCCGAGGTCATGGAACAGGCGGTGCGCTTTTTCCGGATGCAGCTGAAAACGCGCCCGGCTGAAGAGGCGCGCAGCTATCTGGCCCGCCGGGGGCTTAGCCCGGAGGCGCAGGACCGGTGGGAAATCGGATTTGCCCCGGATGGGTGGCAGAACCTCTGGGATGCCCTGCGTGGCAAGGGCGTCCCCGAAGAGCTGATCCTTGGGGCGGGTCTTGCGAAACCGTCGAACAAGGGTGGCAAACCCTATGACACCTTCCGCAACCGGATCATGTTCCCGATCCGCGATGCCCGTGGCCGTGCCATCGCCTTCGGCGGGCGGGCGATGGACCCAAATGACAACGCGAAATACCTGAACTCGCCGGAAACCGCGTTGTTTGACAAGGGGCGCAGTCTCTACAATCACGGCCCCGCACGCACCGCATCCGGCAAGACCGGCCAGCTTTTGGTGGCCGAGGGCTACATGGATGTGATCGCGCTGTCAGAGGGTGGGTTTGCCGCCTCAGTGGCCCCGCTTGGAACGGCGATCACCGAACATCAGCTGCATATGCTCTGGCGGATCGCGGATGAGCCGATCATCGCGCTTGATGGTGACAAGGCAGGCCTGCGCGCAGCGATGCGGTTGATTGATCTGGCGCTGCCCTTGCTGGAGGCAGGTAAATCGCTGCGCTTTGCGCTGATGCCCGAAGGCAAGGACCCCGACGATCTGATCCGCAGTGAAGGGCCTGAGGCCGTTCAGGCTGTTCTGGACCAGGCCATGCCGATGGTGAAACTCCTGTGGCAGCGCGAGACTGAGGGCAAAGTTTTTGACAGCCCCGAACGCAAGGCCGCGCTCGATAAAGCACTGCGCGACAAGATTCGTCTGATCCGGGATCCGTCCATTCGCCGCCACTACGGCGAAGATATTCAGGGCATGCGCTGGGAGCTCTTTCGCGGTGGCCGTCCCCGTGACGAGATGCGCAGCCCCGCTCAGGATGTGGCACCAGATTATCCGCCGATGCCGGAAGCGGGATATGATCCGGGTTATGACAGCGGCTACGATCCCGATCCGGGCTATGACATGGGCTATGACCCAGCGCCTGCATTTGATCCCGGCTTTGATGCGCCGTCGCCTGCACCACAGGATACGCGGCCCCCGGTTCGTCAGGGGCAAGGGGGCAATGCCCCTTCGGGCGGGTATTCAGGCCGCAAGGGCGGAGGTTTTCGTGATGGAGGACGTCCGCCCTGGCGCGGAAAGAACGCGCCGCCAACACCGCTGCAAACCACCCGCAACTCGCTTTTGGCGGGGGGGAGCGAGGAATCTCTGGTGCGGGTCCGTGAGGCGGTGATCCTTGCGACGGTCATCACCACACCGGCCGTGATTGCGCAGTTTGAGGCCAACCTGGAACGGATGGCCTGTGTCGGGTCAGATCATGCGCTTCTGCGGGATCTGGTGCTGCGCCATGGCATTGATGCACCGGATCGCCTTAAAGAGGAAATTGATGCGGCGGCCGGGGCGCATGCTCTTGAAAACCTCTTCGCGCTACGCCATGTGGCAATCATGCCCTGCCTGCGCAGACCCGGCGATGTGGAAACCGCAAGCCTGACGCTTGCCGAAGAATTTGCCAAGCTGGAAGCCAGCCGGGGCCTTGATGCAGAACTTGCCGAGGCCGAAGAGGACCTGAGCGGCCTTGCAGATGAGGCTGTGACCTGGCGTCTGGGCCAGGCGGCTGAGGCGCGAAATAAGGCAGTGCGCAGCGAGAACGAGGACCGCGCACAGTATGATGTGGGGGAGAACGGGGCGCGTCTGAACCGGGAGGAACGGGACGCCTTTGGAGCCCTTCTGGAACGTATTGGCTACTCCAAGAAGTGACCCCTGCGCAGCAGTCAGGTCGTTTTGCTAAGGAAGAGCAGAAGAAAAACGGGTAAACCGGGTGACGAATCAATAGATCGCGATAATGATTCGCGAGACCGAATCGCCCCAGCCCCTACGAGGAGCATTGAATGGCCGCCAAAGATACCGACGACCGCAAACCTGATGATCAGGAGCCTGAAATCTCTCTCGATATGAGCCAGGCTCAGGTCAAGAAGATGATCGCCGAGGCGCGAGAGAAGGGCTACATCACTTACGATCAGCTCAATCAGGTCCTGCCGCCGGATCAGGTCAGTTCGGAGCAGATCGAGGATGTTATGTCCATGCTCTCCGAGATGGGCATCAACATCATCGAGGATGAAGAGGCCGAAGAGGAAGAGCAGAAAGGCTCGACCGACCTGGTCACGACCGACAGCAACCGCGAAGTCGCCGTTGCAGGTGCCCAGACTGAAAAGCTGGACCGCACCGATGACCCTGTCCGCATGTACCTGCGCGAAATGGGTTCGGTTGAGCTGTTGAGCCGCGAAGGCGAGATTGCGATTGCCAAGCGCATCGAGGCTGGCCGCAACACGATGATTGCGGGTCTGTGTGAAAGCCCGCTGACCTTCCAGGCGATCACGATCTGGCACGACGAACTTCTGTCCGAAGACATTCTTTTGCGGGATGTCATCGATCTGGAAGCCACCTTTGGCAACCAGATGGACGAGGATGGCGATGTGGCAGAGCCGGTCGTCGATACCTCGGCGGTTGCTGCCAACAAGCCTGCCAAGGATACCGGCCCGGAGCTGGATGCAGATGGCAACCCGATTGCCTCTGATGACGATGATGACGACGACGAGCAGGCCAACATGTCCCTCGCAGCAATGGAAGCTGCGCTGAAGGACAAGGTGTTGACCACGCTTGAGCAGATCTCCTCTGACTACTCGCAGCTGAGCGAGATGCAGGACAGCCGGATCTCTGCGACACTGAACGAAGACGGCTCTTTCAGCGACAATGATGAGCAGATCTATCAGTCCCTGCGTTCGGAAATCGTTGAACTGGTGAACGGTCTTCACCTGCACAACAACCGTATCGAGGCGTTGATCGACCAGCTTTACGGCATCAACCGCCGCGTCATGCAGATCGACAGCTCGATGGTGAAACTGGCTGACCAGGCCCGCATCAACCGTCGCGAGTTCGTCGAAGCCTACCGTGGCCGCGAACTGGATCCGAACTGGCTTGCCGACATGGGCGAAAAGCCCGGTCGTGGGTGGCAGATGTTCATCGAACGCTCCACCGACAAGGTCGAAGAACTGCGTGCAGACATGGCGCAGGTCGGCCAGTATGTGGGGCTGGATATTTCGGAATTCCGTCGCATCGTTCAGCAGGTTCAGAAGGGCGAGAAAGAAGCCCGTCAGGCCAAGAAGGAAATGGTCGAGGCCAACCTGCGTCTGGTTATTTCGATCGCCAAGAAATACACCAACCGTGGTCTGCAATTCCTTGACCTCATTCAGGAAGGCAACATCGGCCTGATGAAGGCGGTGGACAAGTTCGAATACCGCCGCGGATACAAGTTCTCGACCTATGCGACCTGGTGGATCCGTCAGGCAATCACGCGCTCCATCGCGGATCAGGCCCGGACCATCCGTATTCCGGTCCACATGATCGAGACCATCAACAAGCTGGTCCGTACCGGTCGTCAGATGCTGCATGAAATCGGCCGCGAGCCGACGCCGGAAGAACTGGCCGAAAAGCTGCAGATGCCGCTCGAGAAGGTCCGCAAGGTGATGAAGATCGCCAAGGAGCCGATCTCACTCGAAACCCCGATCGGGGACGAGGAAGACAGCCAGCTTGGCGATTTCATCGAGGACAAGAATGCCGTGCTGCCTCTCGACAGCGCCATTCAGGAAAACCTCAAGGAAACCACGACACGGGTTCTGGCCTCGCTTACCCCGCGTGAAGAACGGGTTCTGCGTATGCGTTTTGGCATCGGCATGAACACCGACCACACGCTGGAAGAAGTCGGCCAGCAGTTCAGCGTGACCCGCGAACGGATCCGCCAGATCGAGGCAAAGGCGCTGCGCAAGCTGAAGCACCCGAGCCGCTCGCGCAAACTGCGCAGCTTCCTCGACCAATAAGCGGTATTTACCAACATCAAGAAGGGCGCTCCATCGGGCGCCCTTTTTTCGTTTTGGTTCCATGGATTGCCACCACAGTCATGGGGGGTGTTGAGGGAGGCGTTAACCAATAAGGCAGACGAGCAATTGTTGCCGCCTGCCGGGGCTCTTAAATTAAGGCTACGTTAAGAGTTTAGATCCACCCGGAGGCCACGATATGTCGCAACACAGCAACCTGCAGGAAGCCTTGGGCGTTCTGGATGGGCGTTTGCGGTCACTTCATGCTCTGACGCGGGCGAACTCCTTTCTGGTCGAAATCCTGCGAAATGAACGCGAAGTGCTGGAAAAGATGGATGGCGACGTCGCCCGTGACATGCTGCGTGCCCGGGCCCGCCGTCATTTTGGTGCCGAGGCGGGTGAGAATGCCTGCCCTGAAACGCTGAAGGTTCTGGAAACCGCCCTGAGCCAACCGCGCGAGGCCGCCCAAACCGAAAGCGCGCAAATCATTCCCTTCCCATCGCGCCGAGACGCGTGATGGTTGGGTGAGGGCAGGGTGGTTCGTGATCGAATGTGAGCCCTGTCCTATGGTCGTTGGGTGGAAATCCCTCGGCTCGTTCATATCTGTCTATCAATAGCTCAGGCCAGCGATGCCGATTTTTCGGCCGCAGGCGAGCATTGAACCGACAGGATTTGAAACATGCGACCATTCAAATATGCCCTAGCTGCCCTATTCGCCTTCGCCCCGCTTGCCCAGGCGCAAACGGTTCACGTAACGCCGGACCGTGCACGTGTATTTCCGTTGTCCGATGGAAGTTTTGAAGTTGCGCCGCCTCGCGGTCAGGTGCTTGACGGATATTGGTGCGCAGCAGCTGACTACGCCCGTCGCGGCCTGGGTGCTGGCTGGGGGCAGGACATCTATGTAGCGCGCGGATTGGGAGACGGCGTTGCCATCAATCGGACATCGACCGTGATCTTCACGCTTACCCCGGTTCCGAGTGACAAGCCGGATCGGTTCATCACACGGACCAACGCTTTTCACGTTGGCGATCGGCTGAACGTGCAGGAAGCTGATCACAAATGCAGCATCGTCCGGCGGCGTTTCTGATCGGCTAGGCGACATTGGCAATGGGAGGTGCCGACATGACAGATCTATTGGCCAAAAAGACCAGCGCGTCCGCAATGAATGGTCTACAACGGGGTGTGGTCGCAGTGATGCTCAGCGGGCTCGTGCTTGCCGCCGTGCCCGCAGCCGCCCAGGCCTTTACCGCAGTCAACCGTCTCCAGGTGGTTCCGGCAGGGACAAGCCAGTTTGAGGTCATAGGCCGGGCAGGCGCGTTCAAGCCGGATTACTGGTGCGCGGCGGGCGATTATGTCCGCAAATCGCTCGGCCTGTCTTGGCAGACAAAGATCTACGCAGTTGACGGAATTTCCCGCAGTGTCACCACGGGTGCGAGATCGGCGGTTCGGTTCACGTTGGATCCTGAAGCTGCAGGAATCACACCCTATGACGCCAATTGGGTCGGAGATATCCTGACACCGGGATATTCCATGCGCGCCAATGCAGCCTTTGGGGAATGTGAGGACAGCCTGTTTCCCTTCCGCCGCTTCAACTGATACCAGTCGGGAAGCGCTTTCTTCAGCGCCGCAGATTTGCACGGAGCAGCCATGCAGGCACAATTCGTCATCCCAACGACAGGGCAGGGCCTGTACGAGTTTACAGGGCAGGTCTGTAATTGGGTGCGGGAAGCGGGGATCAACAGTGGGCTGCTGACGTTGTTTGTCCAGCATACCTCTTGCTCGCTGCTTGTGCAGGAAAATGCCGACCCGGAGGTCCAGCACGATTTGTTGGCCTATCTGGCCCGGCTGGTGCCGCCTGCAACAGATCCCTCCATGCGCTATCTGCGGCATACCTATGAGGGGCCGGACGACATGCCGGCCCATATCAAGGCGGCCATATTACCGGTAAGCCTGACAATCCCCGTCTCTGACGGCCAGCCGCGTCTTGGGACGTGGCAGGGGATCTATCTGTTTGAGCATCGCGACGCCCCGCACCAGCGCAATGTTGTCGCTCATCTCGCGTGAGCCCCCGGTATCTTGTGGTTCCATTTCGCCCCTACCCAAAGCCTAGAGGCTGCCATATAGTTGTGGATAAGGGCGCAGATGCGCGCCACTTACAGGCGGTCAGGAATAGGGGGGACAGCACATGCGCTGCCCGTTTTGCGGAAATATCGACACCCAGGTAAAGGATTCGCGCCCGGCAGAGGATCACGTCTCTATCCGCAGGCGCCGGTTCTGCCCGGCGTGTGGCGGACGCTTTACTACCTATGAACGTGTTCAACTGCGGGATCTGGTGGTCATCAAATCCAACGGTAAACGCGAGGATTTCGACCGCGACAAGCTTGAACGCTCCATCCGGATTTCCATGCAAAAACGTCCGATCGAACCTGAGCGCATTGATCAGATGATTTCGGGTATTGTCCGGCGGCTGGAAAGCATGGGCGAAACCGACATCAACTCCAACAAGATCGGTGAGATCGTAATGGAGGCTCTGGCCCGGATAGACACCGTGGCCTATGTCCGCTTCGCCAGCGTCTACAAGAACTTCCAGGCGGCCGATGATTTTGAGGACTTTGTCCACGAGCTGCGCCCGAATGTGACGCCGGAAGAGTGAGACAGGACGACATTCGATACATGTCGCTTGCGTTGTCCCTGGGACGGCGCGGGCAGGGGCAATGCTGGCCCAACCCGGCGGTGGGCTGTGTGATCGTCAAGGATGGCCGCATTGTCGGTCGTGGGTGGACGCAGCCGGGCGGGCGACCGCATGCCGAACCAGAGGCCCTTGCGCGTGCGGGGGCGCTGGCGCGGGGGGGCACGGCATATGTGTCGTTGGAGCCTTGCGCACATTTCGGCAAGACCCCCCCCTGTGCGCAAGCGTTGATTGATGCAGGCGTTAAGCGTGTCGTTGCCGCGATCGAAGACAGCGATCCGCGGGTGTCGGGACACGGGTTTGCCATGCTGCGCGATGCAGGGATCGAGGTCACGACAGGCATCTGCGCTGACGAAGCTGCCCGCGATCATGCGGGTTTTTTCCTCAAGACCGAACAGGGTCGGCCGTTCGTGACGCTGAAACTCGCCAACAGCTTTGATGGACGCATTGCGACCGCTACGGGCGAAAGCAAGTGGATCACCGGGCCCGACGCGCGCAGGGCAGTTCATGCAATGCGCGCGCGACATGATGCGGTGATGGTTGGCGGCGGCACGGCGCGAGCGGATGACCCCTCTTTGACCGTGCGTGATATGGGCATCAGCCGACAGCCCGTCAGGGTTGTGATCTCCCGCCATCTGGATTTGCCTCTGATGGGACAGCTGGCGCGAACGGCAAAGGATGTTCCTTTGTGGATCTGCCACGGCAGCGGGGCCGATGCCGACCGTCTGCGCGCCTGGGAAGGGGTCGGCGCGACCCTCATCCATTGTGCGTCTGATGGGCTGCAATTGGAGGCGGCAGATGTCTTGCAGCAATTGGGGCAGGCTGGGCTTACACGGGTCTTTTGCGAAGGTGGCAGCGGTCTTGCTGCGTCTCTGCTCAAGCAGGACCTGGTGGATGAGCTGATTGGGTTTACTGCGGGCGTTGTCATCGGGGGGGACGGGCTGTCGTCAATCGGCAGCTTGGGCCACGAGGCGCTTGCGGATGCGCCCCGCTTTGACTTGATCGAGCAAACCCAGATCGGGCCGGATCTGCTGCATCGCTGGGCTCGGTCACTGCGCTAAAGCGGCAGGCGGGCAAATGCCCGTCCGCCCATTCAGCGCCAAAGGTGGGCGTAAGTTGACAGCAGCCCTTGGGCCTTGGCCAATAGCCGATTGCCAGAGGTGCGAGACGGGATCTGACCCTCTGCCAGCCGTTTGGCCACCAACTCCACCTGACAGGGCAAGCCGCTTACGGGGTCGATGTAGCGGGGGTAGTCGATCAAGACAGCGTGCGCGAGACCAAGCAGCGATGGGCGGGCGCGCCTGCGTGCAACAGGCACCGGGCCCAGATCACGAGTGAGACCCCAACCTGCATAAAACGGCGCGCCAACGGTGGTGACCTTTACGCCGCGCAACAGGGCCTCAAACCCCAGAAGGGACGTCATCGTCCAGACCTCGTGCACACTGTCAAGCAACGCCATCGGATCTGCGTCAGCCACGACAAGATCGGCAATACCCTCGGCCGCGACAGTCCCGTCCCGCAACCCGGCCTCGACGTCAGGATGGGGTTTGTAGATCAACACGGCGTCCGGATTGGCCGCCCTCGCAGCGCGCAGCAACTGGGCGTTGGTGGTGATCTTCTCGCTGCCCAGGCGCACAGAGGCATCATCAGCGACTTGGCCGACAACCAGAATGCTGTGACCCTTTGGCAGTTCTGGCACCGAGCCGCCGAGGTTGTATTTCGACAGGCTGTCGCGCACGAGCCGCTGGATCAAGCGTTCGGCGCGGCGTTCCTGTTCTGAGGAAAGCGTTTCACGAGCGGCGATCAGATCCTCCAGGTCGCTTGGCTCGCTTGGGTCGTAGTAAATCCCTTGCCGGTCCAGAACCAGAGAGAGGGGTGGCACCAGATCAGCGCCCAGCCCGCGCGAACGCAGGAACCCATCTTCGACGCGGTGTGCGCCGATGTGGCGGCTTTTGTCGGCCTTGCTGGCCCAAACCATCCAGTTGCGTCCGCTTCTGAGGGCCGTCTTTGGATTGTCGGAAAAGCGCAGGCGTCGGTGGCGGCCAAAGAAACCCTGTAGTGCGGGGCGTTTCCACAGCCGCATGCCAGACGCGATCCAACCGGCCCGGTCCTGCCGCCACACGCGCACGTCTGCTTCCAGTGCGTCGATGACCTCTTCCAGCTCGCACAGCTGGTCGTCATACGGGCTGTACCATGTCGGATAGATCATCATCGCGCCCGCAAACAGCTGTGCCCGTGTCAGTCTGCGCTGTCTGCGGGTGACGGGAAAACGATCATCGCTGAGGCCCCAGCCGGTATAGAAGGGCTGGCCGAAAACACGGGGCCGATGGCCTGCCAGAATGGCCTCAAAACCCATCTGCGAGGAAACGGTGTAGACCGCAATCGCCCCCTCCAGAAGCGCCCAGGGTGAGGTGGGTTTGTCCCACAGCTCGACCTTGCCCTGCGCGTCCTTCTGGGAAAAATACCCCTCTCTGTGGCCTGCGTGACCTTCGGGGTGGGTCTTGATGATGATGCGGGCGCCGGGGTTTTCGTCCTGCGCATAGTAAAGCATCTCCTGAAACCGCAGAATATCCGTCCCCTCATGGGGGCAGGAGGCGCGGACAGATGCATCGCCGCGGGCCTGATCGATCACCAGCACATATCCCGGCTCCGGTGGCTCTGCGTCGGGGGAGTAGGCGTTGTATTTACTCAGATGGGCGTCCTGCAGGCGGGCAATGGCGCGCCGCGCCCGCCGCATCAAGGCGCTGTCGTCAAGCGGGTGTTCTGCGAGGATCTTTTCCAGATCGGAGGGTTGCGCAGGATCAAAGTGCAGACCCGAGCGATCCAGCAGCAAACCCAGCGGTGGCTCACCAGAGCGGCCGGGGTGGATGGATCTCAGAAAGGCGTCCTCGACGTGCAACAGGGCGCACCCCTGTGCCTCGGCCATTGCGCGACCCCGGTGGGCAGTTGCGGCGTTGCCCCAGACTGCCACGAGATCCTCAGCCGTGGGTTTGCCCAGGCGCAGGTCATGCCCCGCCAGCGACAGGATGCGCCGCAGCCGCCGCCGCCACAGAAAGCCACCGTTGTAAAAGAAAAGCCGGGAGCGCGCGCCCCCGGCCTGTGTCGTCTCGTCCGACATGATCATGCCATCAGCTGCCGCCAAACAGGGTTTCGACGCTGGCCAGCGGCGTGAGCGGGCTTGCAAGGAGCGAAATGGTCTTGGTCCATTGCGCATAAGGTGCCTCTGTCACATAGAGCGTGTCGTCGTCGCGAATGACGAAATCGCGCGCCACAAACAGACCATTGGGCTGGGTGAGGTTCAGCACGTAGATCATGCGCTGCGCCCCGATCAGATCATCGCGGCCCAAGACCTGATTGGCGATTTCTGCAGGTTCGTTGCGAAAGACGAACACACCGGTCGGGTCCGACGCGGTGGAGATCAGCCCGCCAACCTGAGCGATGGCTTCAAGCGCTGAAAGGTCTTGGGTTTCAAACGGAACCCGCGCCTGCGCATTGGTTGCGCCAAGGGCGGTAAACGACCGGCTGTCCTCTTCGACGAGGATCTTGTCGCCGCCACGCAGCGCAATGTCCAGTTCGGGGTGTTTGTAGAGATCCTGGAACCAGATCTTGCCCTGGGTTGCGCCACGGATCACTGTGACCTGTGCATTTTCGGGCTCGATCACCACACCACCGGCTCTTGCCAGCATGGTTGCCAGCGTGCGGGTGGGGCGCTCAATCGCATAGACCCCCTGACCGCCGACCGCGCCCGTGAGGCTGACAGTTGCCCCATCCCCGGCAAGACGACGCACCTGAACCTGCGGGTCCGGGGTCTGATCTTCGAGCTTCTTGGTGATGGTCTGGCGCAGCTGGTCGGGGGTGCTGCCAGAGGCGCGCAGGCGTCCGGCATAGGGGACGAAAATAAAGCCCGCGCTGTCGACCTGAACCTCTTCCAGCACCGTTGCATTGGTTGCTTCGGCGGCGAGGAGCCCGTCATCGACGTTTTCCCAGACAGTCAGGCCCAGAACGTCACCGGGGCGGATCACATCAGAGGTCAGCTTGCCTGCGCTCAGGAATTGGTCTGAAAATCCAAGGGCGGGCACGACGGCTGTTGCCCGGGTCACGCGGTCATTGACCGACACCACAAAGGCATCGCCTTCTTTCTGGACGGATCCTGCATAGATCTGGCGTTTGTTCGGGCCAACTTGCGGAAGGCCACAGGACGCAGCCAGCGTCAGCGCGGTCAGAAATGCGACCGGGCGCGCCCATTTCACGGGAACGGATTTCACTGCTCGGTCTCCTGACCTGTTGTTGTTCTGCCTCAGCTTTTGCGCCCAAGCTAGCGGAGCAGCGGGCAAAAATCCAGTCTTCGGGCTGAGTTGGATCAGTTCACCACACGCAACTGTTGCCGCGGTGCCGCTGTCCCCTTCAAGAGCGCCTCATAGGGATCTTCATAGGCCAGCATCATGTCCACCACCTGACGCAGCAACTGCCGCCGCCCTTTGCGCGAATAAAAGCCCCCCGGAATCTGTGAGGTCTCCAGCAGGTAGCGGCGATAGTCCTTGTAGGCTCGATTATCGGGGCGCATGGGATGGGCGAAGAAGTCCGCCAGCGTCTGGGTCGAGACGAATTCGGGCTTGTCATAGACCGCCTTGCCAAAGACCTTGAGCGGAATGCCGCGCCACAGCACCTGTTGGCCTGCGGTGGAATTCACGGTGACAGCGGTGCGCGCTTCGTTCAGCAGGGCAGCCAGTTTGCCGCCGCGGACGTAATGAACCCGCTCGCAAATCCCGTGGCGCTTTGCCAGTTGCCGGATAGAGCGGCGGATCGGCGCGCGGCCATCCTCCAGAGGATGTGCCTTGATGACAAGGTGGTGATGGCGCGGCGCGCCCTCGGCAAAACCCTCGAAAACCTTTTCGAGAAAGTCGGCCGTGGTGGCAAAAGGCGAATGCGTCTGAAACGCGCTGTCATGTTCCAGTTGCAACAGGGCGAGGTGGTAGGGAAAGCCCCCATCCCGGATGCGCCGGGTGGCCAGCCTGCGTTCCAGCGCCTGAAACGGCATCAGCATCAGACGGCGCAAATACAGTTGAAATTCGCGCGTCACCGGCAGGGCGCGATGGGGGCGAAACTGCCTGTAGCGCTGGTTCAGGAACATGACAAACCCGTGGTAGAGCGCGCCGTAGAACACATGCTGGCGCGTGTCCCCCCAGTGCGATGGCGGCAAAGGCGCCTCCATGTCGCAACGGGCAAGCGCGGCGGCCATGTCTGTCACGCTTGTGCCCATCAGGCGCGAATTGCCGTTGGATCCTTCGCGTTCGTAGGTGACCCAATAGGGCCGCAGATATCCCTCTTCAAACACATGAACGCGTATGCCCCGCGCCCGCGCAGCCTTCACTGCGGCGGCATGTATCGGGCGGGTGTCGCCGTAAAGCACAAGATCGCTGATGGCATGTTTATCAAACAGTCCCTCAAGATGGGCAGGCCAGTCCGCCTGCGGCCCCTGATAGGCGTGATAGCTCTTACGGTCGCGCCAGAACGCGCTGTCGCCTGCGTTGAAACCAACGCGAAGAACGGAACACCCGGCCGATTGCAGCATGGCGCCAAGGCGCGCGAAAAACGGCCCATGCGGACCTTGCAGAAACAGAAAAGAACGCTTGGATACGTCTGCGTAGGGCATGGGGGAACCGTAATCCACTGGGACAAAAACTTGGTGAAGTTTAGCCGTTCCTGTTCCAATTGCAGCGGAATTTCCAGCGTTGTTGTACCTTCTGCACTCAACTGTGGGGGAATTGCTGCAATCGCGCGGACCGAAGGGCGCGCGCCTGTGTGCAGCGGGGCTTGCCCGCAGCGCGGGCAATGGCTACCTGTGGGGCGAAACAAATCGACAGGAGCCCGCCGATGTTCACAGGGATCGTCACCGATATTGGTACCATTGCCGAACTGGAGCAGCAGGGCGACCTGCGTGCACGGATCAAGACCAGCTATGATACAGCGGGCATCGATATCGGCGCCTCTATCGCGTCAGATGGGGTCTGCCTGACCGTGATCGCCCTTGGCGACGATTGGTATGATGTGCAGATTTCCGCAGAAACCGTGTCAAAGACCAATCTCGACAGCTGGGTCGTGGGCAAGCGCGTCAACCTGGAACGGGCGCTGAAGGTCGGCGACGAACTGGGTGGGCACATCGTGTCTGGCCACGTGGATGGCGTTGCCGAGGTGGTTAACATCGCGGATGAAGGGGACAGCACCCGTGTCACCCTGCGTGCACCTGCAGCCCTGGCGAAATTCATCGCTCCCAAGGGGTCCGTGGCTCTCAATGGGACATCCCTGACCGTGAATGACGTTGAGGGAGCCGACTTTGGCATCAACTTCATCCCCCACACCAAAGAGGTGACCACCTGGGGGGATGTAAAATTGGGGGATGCGGTCAACCTAGAGATCGACACGCTTGCGCGCTATGTTGCGCGCCTGCACGAGGCGGGCTGAGCCAAGAGGCGTCACGATGGGGGCGGGCGCGCAACATAGCGCAGCTTTGTCCTGCCCCGGTTCGCGATCTGGTGGTATCTCTCGCCCTACCACATGTCCCCGACGGTATAGCCGCGCGGGAAAGGGTCGGTTGGGTCCAGCGTGTAGCTGGACAACCCATAGATCCATCCCTGACCGGATAGGGTCGGGATGATCGCGGGGTAGGGGCCGACTGTCGTTTCTTCGATGATGCGACCGGTGAACGTGGTCCCCAGAGGGCCTGCGTTCACATAATCCTGACCGACCTTCAGCTGGCCGCGCGCGTGCAGCACCGCCATTTTGGCGCAGGTGCCTGTCCCGCAGGGAGAGCGGTCGAGAATGCCGCCGGCGTCTTGCGGCCGGCTCGGGCCGAATGGGCCAGTTGAAATCGTGATGGCGCCGCGCCCGTCTGTTCCTTCGGCCACCGGCTTGCCCCAGAGGTTGGTGATGGTCGGCCCGGTGATGGCCGGGTTTTCAGGGTGCACCACCGGCAGTTGCTCGACCGTGGCATGGCGGATGGCTTCGCTCACCCGCACGATTTCGCCACCGTTGTCAGCATCAAGCGCCACCCCCAGCGTTTCGGCCTCTGCAAGAACAAAGAACATGCCACCCCAGGCCACATCGACAGTGACCGTGCCGAGCCCCGCCACCTCGACCTTTGCATCCAGATGGACGGCGAATGCGGGCACGTTCCTGAACTCCACCCGCGTGACCTTGCCATCCTTGCAACTGGCCTTGACCCGGATCAGCCCGGCCGGGGCCTCCAGCGTCAGCTCCGTGACCGGCTCCTGCATCTCGATGATTCCTGTTTCCAGCAGGACGGTCACAACGCAGATGGTGTTGGAGCCCGACATGGGAGGGTATTCTGTCTGCTCAAAGATGATGAAGCCCGCATCAGCCTCCGGGTGGCAAGGCGGCACGATCGCATTGCCGCACAGACCCGGGTTGCCACGCGGCTCGCGCAGCATCTGCAAGCGGATGTCGTCGTGGCGCGCGGCCATATCCTGCATCTTTTCAAACACGCTGCCGCCCCGCAGCAGGGGCATTCCGCCAGTGATGACGCGGCCCGGCTCTCCTTCGGCGTGGGCTTCGACGGCTTGGAAAATTCGTGTGGCACGCATGGGGGCTCTCCAATGAGCGGGCGCTGCTGCCCGTCTGGGATGTGTAGATTGGATCCAATGCCACTTCTGCACAGGATGAATGGCGCGTCCAGTCTTCTCTGTGCCGTTTGCAGGACTGGCATTTGCCGCCCTCGTGGGGTATCTGGCTTGCATCAACCCGCAGTGCCACGTGCGCTGCAGCTGCCCACCGAAAGGTTGCCTTTATGAGCTTTGAAACACCGGGGCCGATTGAAGCCCAGTTGCGTGACGCAATCAGCCCGATCGAAGAGATCATCGAAGAGGCCCGTCAGGGGCGGATGTATATCCTCGTCGATCACGAGGACCGCGAGAATGAAGGCGATCTGGTGATCCCGGCGCAGTTTGCGGATGCGGCTGCGGTGAATTTCATGGCGACCCATGGCCGCGGCCTGATCTGCCTGCCGATGACCGCAGAGCGAATTGATGGGCTGGGCCTGCCGATGATGGCCGTAAACAACTCTTCCCGCCACGAAACGGCGTTTACCGTGTCGATTGAGGCCCGCGAAGGCGTCTCTACCGGTATTTCCGCTGCTGACCGCGCGCTGACAATTGCCGAAGCCATCAACGAAGACAACAGCATGGCGGCGCTTGCCACCCCCGGTCACGTGTTTCCGCTGCGGGCAAAGCGTGGCGGCGTTCTGGTGCGCGCAGGCCATACCGAGGCCGCGGTCGACATTTCCCGTCTCGCCGGGCTGCATCCCTCCGGCGTGATCTGCGAGATCATGAAGGAAGATGGCACAATGGCCCGCCTGCCTGATCTGGTAGAGTTCGCCAAGACCCATGACATGAAAATCGGGACCATCAGCGATCTGATCACCTATCGCGCCCGAAATGATAACCTGGTGGTTGAAACCTCCCGCGAGACGGTTACGTCCGAGTTTGGTGGCGAATGGGAAATGCGCCTGTTCACCGATCAGACCCACGGGGTTGAACATGTGGTCATGATCAAGGGTGACATCACCACCTCTGAACCGGTTCTGTGCCGTACCCACGCGCTGCACGAGGCGACCGACCTGCTGGGACTGGGGCCGAAACCTGCCGCGCAGCTGCCCCGCTCGATGGAACTGATCGCAGAGGAAGGCCGTGGCATCGTCTGCCTGTTCCGGTCCCCGCGCAGTGCACTTTATGCGCAGGATGACGAAGGTCCGCGCACGATCAAACAAACAGGTCTTGGCGCCCAGATCCTGTCTAATCTTGGCGTTCAGGAGCTGGTGCTGCTGACCGATTCACCCAAGACGACCTATCTGGGCCTCGACGCCTATGGGCTGACAATTGTTGGCACCAAACCCATTTTGAAGGACGCTTGATATGGCTGGACATGAAACCCACTACACGCTGCCCCGTCCGGAGTTCGACAAGCCGGTAAAGCTGCTGATTGTCGTGGCGCCGTACTACAAGGATATCGCTGACAATCTCGTCGCGGGCGCGCAGGCCGAAATCGAGGCCGCGGGTGGCACCTGCGAGATGATCGAAGTGCCAGGCGCGCTGGAGGTTCCGACCGCAATCGCCATCGCGGACCGCAGCTCGAATTTTGATGGCTATGTGGCGCTTGGCTGTGTCATCCGGGGCGAAACCACCCATTACGACACTGTCTGCAACGACTCCAGCCGTGCCATTCAGCTGATGGGGCTGCAGGGTCTGTGCATTGGCAATGGCATCCTGACGGTGGAGAACCGCAAGCAGGCTGAGGTCCGCGCAGATGTGAACGACCAGAACAAGGGGGGCGGCGCTGCGGCTGCGGCCTTGCATCTGATCGCGCTGACGCGTAAGTGGGGCGCCCAAAGCAAGGGAGTCGGCTTCAAGGCGCCTTCCGAGGCCATCAAACTGGCCGATTCAGACAATGGACCCACGACAGCATGACCACCTCGGACAGCCAGGGCGCTGCGCCCAAGGGCAATGACAAACACAAGATGAGATCGGCGTCCCGGCTTTATGCCGTGCAGGCGCTGTTTCAGATGGAACACAGCAACCTGACCCTGGACAAGGTCATCGTTGAATTCGAAGACTTCCGGTTCGGCGCGGTCTACGAAGACGGTGAAATGGCCGAAGGGGACAGCAAGGTGTTCCGCAAACTGGTCGAAGATGCCGTAAGCCATCAGGCCCGCATCGACCAGATGACCGACCGTGCGCTGGTCGCGAAATGGCCGATTGGCCGGATCGACCCGACGCTGCGCGCGCTGTTCCGTGCCGCCGGTGCCGAACTGACCGAGAGCAAGACCCCGCCGAAGGTCGTGATCAATGAGTTCGTTGACATCGCGCGGGCCTTCTTTCCCGAAGGCAAAGAGCCCAAGTTCGTGAATGCAGTGCTGGATCACATGGCACGGGAAGCCAAGCCAGAAGCATTCTGAACACGGACCAAACCTGAATTTGAAGGGGCGCGTGCGGAGAGATCCGCGACGCGCCTTTTTCGTTCGTGGTTTTCGTTGGAACCGGGGGCAAAAAAGGCATGCGTCAAATTCCGCCGGTTTGCCGATTGGCGCTGGACGGCGGCAAACTTGGTGCTAACCTCCTTATCAAGACAGGAGGGCACGTCATGCCGAAACTGGTAAAACTCTACATCAAGAACGTGGCACTGGGATTTGCGATTGCCGGTGTCTTTGTGGCGCTACTGCTGTGGTTCAACGTGATGAACCTGTGGCATCTGGTCAGCACCTCTGACAGCGGTATTCTGGCAGTTGGCATTCTGTGGTTCATGAACGGGATCGTGTTTGCCGGGGTGCAGTTTGGCTATGCGGTGATGTCGCTGGCGGGCAAGGATGACGAACCGCGCGGCGGTATGCGCATCACCCCGGATCTTCAGCGTGATCTTGTTCCGGTTCGCGTGCCTGCACAGCGCAGCAACCGTCAGGTTCACCGCCGCTGAGGCGCGATTTCATTTCTTGGTCGCATCGCAAGGTATCAAGCCGCGTCCCGGTGGCGCGGTTTTTTCTTTGCGGTTCAGCACGGTTTGATCAGGCAGGTGACCCCTGCAGGCATGTTGCAGACGGGCCGCCAAATGGAGCGCGCGGATTGGCCCACAGGCAACGCAAATAACGCAGCAAACGACATAGATGTGGGTGGAAAGCGGCGGGACCACCAGTCAACCGTTCGGCTTTGATTCCCGAGGACCTGTATATACAGGTGGGCGCCAGGTAACTAGGCCAGGACCCAGACAGAGCCAGCTCCCTCGGAATTGCTTAAGGCCACCGGAATGCTGCCGGTAACGAGAAGGGCAGAACCCGCCTCCGCTCTAACTAGGCGGCAGACCGGGTGGAGACAAGGGGCAGGGGGCTGGTTTTCTGCGACCGGCGAAATTTGATCCTGTCCAGCTGGTTTGCCCCCTGCGTGATCTTGAAATCTGTTCCCTAATTGTTCACATTCAAGCCATGGCTCAGGATTTGACTCCCGGACAGCGGCTCGCCCGTGGTGTGTCTCGGCATATGACCGCGCTTGGTTTTGCAACGGTAGAGGAATTCATCCCCGCCCGCGGCCTGCGCGTGGATGTGATGGCGCTTGGCCCCAAGGGAGAGCTGTGGGTGATCGAATGCAAATCCAGCCGCGCCGACTTTCAGTCCGACAGCAAATGGCAGGGCTATCTGGAGTGGTGCGACCGGTATTTCTGGGCCGTGGACATGGCGTTCCCGACGGAACTCCTGCCTGATGAGACCGGCCTGATCATCGCGGATGACTATGATGCTGAGATTATTCGCATGTCGCCAGAGGACAAGCTGCCCGCCGCACGTCGAAAGAAACTGATACAGAAGTTCGCGATGGATGCGGCGATCCGGCTGAACCGTCTGCGCGACCCTCAGCCCGGTCTGGATGGTGCCTGGCTCAGCTGAGGTTTCTGAGCAGGGCAAGTCTGAGCAGGGCAAGGCCGGCGCCCGAGCGCCAGCCAGAAGATCATGTGGCCTGCAGGGTCACTTGGACAGAGCGCTTGCCGCCTGTGCCGCTGCGAGGATCTCTTCGGCGATTTCATTGGCCTCTTCGGGGTCGAAATCCATCGGAATTTCGAGTCCATCGGCTTCGATGAAGATCCGGACCATACCAGCGTCGGTCGGACCGATCTGCATGTTGGCTTCGATATCGCGCTCGGTGTTAATGCCCATGCGGCACTCCTGTGGTGGTGCTTGCGTTGACTGGATCTGCTAGCCTGCAAAGGCCACAAAGGCAAGCATCCGTTGTCAGAGCCCCGGTTTCGGAGCCCTGCAAAATGGCCTGTGCGCGACTTTTGCGGGGCGTGAAAAACTCTTGGTGGATAACGCAAAAAACTTGCAGCTTCCCTCTTGCGCTCCCCATGCTGCTGTATTAAATCGCCCTCAGTGCCGCCTTAGCTCAGTTGGTTAGAGCGCCTGATTGTGGATCAGGAGGTCCCCCGTTCGAGCCGGGGAGGTGGTACCACTCTTCACACAAAATCAAATCCGGCTTGACCATCGATCCGAGTGGTTCTGTCCTTTTTGTCATGTCTTGTTGGGCAGCCGCTGGTGGCAAGCAGCTGACGGGCCGTTCACCCGACCTGCGTTACGGTTCACCGATAATATTGCGCCAAATCTGATGCGGTGGGACCCGAACGGGGCTTATTCGCCAACCGGTTCGATCTTTACCCGCTGCTCTATGGCGCCGCTGAGGTTGTTGAGGATCACGATCTCATCCTGATCTGTCACCACCGCCACCCAACCTTCGCCAAAGGTCACGGCACGCGCTGTCATACCATCGGGGAGCGTGATGGATGTGGGCAGTGTCGGGCCGGATGACGACAAACGGATGACAAGCAGGGCCAGAACCATTAAGAACCCGCAAATCATGATCACGGTCAGCGTGGTCACCATCCGCCGCAGGAATTTCAGCTGCGGTGGTTCAGTTTGAAGATCTGTCTCAGAGGGATGTGTCATGGCCAGCCGCCGGATCGAGTTTGTCATCGCGGAAAACCCGCCTAAACGGCTTGATAAAGCGGTTTCGCGTGATGTGCCAGAGGAAGCCACCCTGTCGCGCACCCGTCTTGCGCGCTTGATCGAAGCCGGACAGCTAGAGGTGGACGGCAAGATCGTGACCGATGCCAAGGCGCGGGTCGAGGAAGGCGCGACGATCTCGATCACCGTGGAAGAGGCGGAGGATAGCCATATCGGCCCCGAAGATATCCCGCTGGAAGTGATCTTTGAGGATGATGACCTGATCGTCATCAACAAACCGGCAGGCATGGTGGTTCACCCTGCGCCGGGAACACCCTCTGGGACGTTGGTCAACGCGTTGTTGCATCACTGCGGCGATAACCTGTCGGGGGTGGGCGGGGTCAAACGGCCCGGCATCGTGCACCGGATCGACAAGGAAACCAGCGGCCTTCTTGTGGTTGCCAAGTCCGACGCTGCCCATCAGGGGCTCGCCGCGCAGTTCGAAAAGCACACGGTAGAGCGGTACTACCGCGCGGTCTGCTACGGTGTGCCTGATGGCAACGACCCCCGCCTGCGCGGGGTCAAAGGGGCGAGCTTTGAGCCGGGCAACATCCTCAAGTTGACCACCCAGCTGGCGCGTCACAAGACCGACCGACAAAAGCAGGCCGTGCTGTTCCAGGGGGGGCGCCATGCAATCACCCGGGCCCGTATCGTCGACAGCTTTGGCACGCCACCGGTTGTTGCGCTGATCGAATGCTGGCTGGAAACCGGCCGCACCCATCAGATCCGTGTGCATATGGCCCATGCAGGTCACGGCCTTGTCGGGGATCCGGTTTATGGCGGCAAACGCAAGCTGGCCGCCAAGGCGCTGTCCACGGAAGCGGCCGCAGCGGTGCAGGGCTTTCCTCGTCAGGCGCTCCATGCGGCTGTCTTGGGGTTTGTGCACCCGGTTAGCGGCGAAGACATGCGGTTTGAGGCTCCTTTGCCGCAGGATATGGCCACTCTCTTGGACACTCTTGCGTTACCAGCGAGCTGATCTGTTCAACGGCGCTGCAAGAAAAGTGTTCGAAATCAAAGAGGTCGCGCCCCTGGCGCGGCTTTTTTCTTTTTCGGCCGGTTGTGAACTTGGTCACAGACCTGTTTTCATGCGATTCATATAAGACATTTCAGAAGCAACTCTTGAACGGGTCTATGCGTTAACCCATATGAGTTGATGTTAAGTCCTTATACATTGGGAGGGACACCGAGATGGCAAATTATGCAAACCTGCCCGCACCGACACCAGAAGGCGGGCTGAACCGCTACCTTCAGGAAATCCGCAAGTTTCCTTTGCTGGAGCCCGAAGAAGAATACATGCTGGCCAAGCGCTGGGTCGAAGAGCAGGACGCAAACTCTGCCCATAAGATGGTGACCTCTCACCTGCGCCTCGCGGCCAAGATTGCGATGGGATACCGCGGCTACGGCCTGCCGCAGGCCGAAGTGATTTCAGAGGCCAACGTGGGCCTGATGCAGGCGGTCAAGCGCTTTGACCCGGAAAAAGGCTTTCGTCTGGCGACATATGCGATGTGGTGGATCCGTGCCTCCATCCAGGAATACATCCTGCGGTCCTGGTCGCTGGTCAAACTGGGTACGACCTCTGCGCAGAAGAAACTGTTTTTCAATCTGCGCAAGGCCAAGGCCCGGATCGGCGCGCTGGAAGAGGGTGATCTGCACCCTGACAGCGTCAAGAAGATCGCAACTGACCTTGGCGTGACCGAGGATGAAGTGATTTCCATGAACCGCCGCATGTCCGGTGGTGATGCCTCGCTTAATGCAACCGTCGGCACCGAAGGTGAGGGCGCGATGCAGTGGCAGGATTGGCTGGAGGACGAAGACGCTGACCAGGCCGGTGACTATGAGGCCCGCGACGAGCTGGAAGCCCGCCGCGAACTGCTTGCCAGCGCGCTTGAGGTGCTCAATGACCGCGAAAAGGACATCCTGACCCAGCGCCGTCTGGCGGATCAGGCCAAGACGCTGGAGGATCTGAGCACCCAATATGGCGTCAGCCGGGAACGGATCCGCCAGATCGAGGTCCGCGCGTTCGAAAAGCTGCAGAAAAAGATGCGCGAACTTGCGGCGCAAAAGGGGATGTTGCCTGCAAGCTGATCGTTTCTCCCGCGATCTGACTGCTGGTTTTACCCGAAATGGCCTCCGCTTTGCGGGGGCCATTTTGTTTCGGCTGGGGGCAGGGGTGGTCGGATATCAGGGCGGGAGAATCGCTTTGCATAGCGGGGGTGCATCTTGTGATTGTGCGGCTGACCTCTGCCTGCAACCGGGTTCGGGCGATCGGTCAGAGACTGTTAAGGATGCGCGCAGATTGCGCACGAATTCTTACCCTCACGCCCTGTCCCGCGACGCTGCCCTAACCGTTTGTTAGCTTGCCGCCTCCTAGTGTCGGGGAACCCAGATTTCCCCAAAGGACCAAGGAAACGATGCTTTCATTCTTTTTTCGTCTTCCGATCCGCATCTACGCTGTGGTGGCGATGGCGCTTGCCCTGTCGGTTGTTCTGACAGTTCTGCTTTTGTCGCGCGCCGTCGATAACGCCTATCAGATGCGCGAAAAGGAACTTCACAATGTCATCGACAGCTCTATCAGCCTGCTTGCGGATCTCGAAGCCCGCGTTCAGGCAAACGAGCTGACAGCAGATGAGGCCCGTGTCGAAGGGCGCGCCCTGATTGAGCGGGTGCGGTTTGACAGTGCCGGCTATCTCTTTGCGTTTGACCGCGATCTCGTAGTGCGGGCCCATCCGATGGTGCCTGATTGGGTCGGTACGGACCGGTCTGGCTTTGAAGATGTAAAAGGGATGAAGGTTTTTCAGGAACTGGGCAAAGTCGCCACGCAGAATGGTGCAGGCGCTGTGACCTACTGGTTCCAAAAACCCAACCAGACCACACCAGAAGAAAAGCTGGGCTATGTTCAGCTGTTTGAACCCTGGGGTTGGATCATCGGCACCGGCTCCTATGTCTCGGATATTCAGTCGGACCTTTGGCAGATGCAGATCGAATCGGCGATCACCCTTGGTGTGAGCCTGATCCTCTTGATGATTGCCTCTACCGTCCTGATGCGCAGCGTGACGGGCCCGATCAACGGCATGAAGGCGCGGATGCAGGATATGGCTGAGGGCGACACCGACAGCGAAGTACCCTTCACCGGCTCACGCAGTGAGCTGGGTGAAATGGCGCGCACGCTGGAATCCTTCCGTGAATCCCTCGCCGAGCAGGCAGAGCTGAAACGCCAACAGCAGGCACGCGACAGTGAGCGCGCGGATGTTGTTCAGGTGATTTCCAGCCGTCTGGCCGCGCTTTCCAGCGGTGATCTGACCGTGCGCATCAATGAAACCCTCCCAGAGGATTACGCGCAGTTGCAGCGTGATTTCAACTCGACCGCCGAGACGCTCAGCGCGACGGTGACGCAGGTGATCGACACTGCCGAGAGCATCCGCAACGGTGCGGGCGAAATCAGTCAGGCCTCCGACGACCTGTCCAGCCGGACCGAAAGCCAGGCAGCCACGCTTGAAGAAACCGCCGCCGCCCTGGATGAGATGACCGCAAGCGTGAAATCCGCCGCAGAAGGCGCGCGCAGCGTGGAAAA
>NZ_JAHVIJ010000009.1:0-90254 GCF_019801785.1 Phaeobacter italicus
AGACAATGAGAATGAAAAAGAAAGACAGCAACGCGGACACTCAGCCCGGGTGAGCCTGTGGATAAGTTGGACTTGCAGAGAAAGAGGTTGGGTATGGACGTGAGCAAACAGCAAGAGGGCGAAAAGCGGGTGCAGGAGCTGTTGATTGCCCCGCTGGATCTGATGGGGCTGACCAAGCCCGGAACCATGCGCAAGGAGCAGTTCGAGTTGATGCGCCGGGAGCTGCGGCAGAAGCTGGCCTATATGAGCCCGCAGGGGCTGATGAGCCTCTGCGAGTGGTGTCAGCAGCATCCGGGCGGCAAGGAGCGGGATCGCTTCCCGATCGCGCTGCATGTGCTGGACCAGGCGCGCCGTATTGAGCCGCCAGAGGCGGGGCCATCGCCGCTGATGCTGAAGGTCTTTGCCCATGAGATCGGGCAGAAGGCGATCAGCGAGGGCTGGGCGCCGGAGCTGCATGTCTGGCTGAAGGGCAACCGCCAGTGGCCGGGTGCCTGGACGCTGAGCAAGATCCGCGAGAGCGCCGATGATGGCATGCGGCGGCTGCGGGACATCGAGAGCCGTCTGGCGCGGGTAGGGGAGGTGAGCCGGGAAGAGGAGCAATTCCGCCAGAAGCGCCGGGCTGCGATCCGCGCCTGCGAGGACATGGTTGCATCATGAGCCTGCCAGACCGAACCGTGGGCACCGAGATGGATTGGTATGCTGTGAAGCTGAAGGCGCGCCAGAATGGCGGGCGTCGGGAGACGCTGCTTGGGGTTGAGTATGAGACTTACAAGGCGGGCAATGGCCGGATGGTGCGCCGCAAGGTGAAGGGCTCCGGTCAGCGGGTGTTTGTGCCGGAGCTGGTGCTGCAGAAAGCGGGGTTTGAGGTGTTCCTGCCGATCAAGAAAGAGTGGTCGAGGGTCAATCGGTACAGCTCTGAGCAGAAGTTGAAGTGCCGCCCTGCTATGGAGGGTTGGCTGTTCGTCGGTTGGGCTGCTGGTCAGGCGCGGTTCCATGAGCTGATGGCTTTGGATGTGGTTGCGGGAGTGATGGGGGCAGGCGGGCAGCCTGTTCGGATCTCTGACGCCAAGGTGCGTTTTCTGATGCGCAAGTTTGGCGGCGGTCGCCTGCGTCGCAAGGCTTCAAACGTGGAGGCTGAGCCGGTGCGATTTTCTGTTGGTGATTTGGTCCGCGTGGATGCTGGGCCTTTTGAGGGGCAGACGGTTTCTCTTCTGGATGTGTCTGGCGGCTCTGCCCGTGCGGTGATGACCCTCTTGGGCAAGGATGTTGAGGTTGATCTTGAGCAGGAATTTTTGACTGCTGCACAATAAGTTAAGTGTAAAGTTGCATGGCTTATTGTTAAGGGGGCTTGACCGGATACGGCTGGGGCGCTTAACAAAAGGGAGGCGAAGACGTGGCGGCCCCTGTCCCTTGAGCGACACACCGTAGCGTCGGACGGCAGATCTCGCATGGTACAGCCCCGAACTCTGCCCATCCCGTCAAGCCAGCGCTCAAAGGCGATAGCCGGTTCAGCGTTAGGCACTGCAGCTGCATTGGAAGAATGGCCCGGCGGAAACGCGCGGGCCTTTTTTGTGTTTGGTGCGCTGAGTGCAAACTGTGGTCTTGTCGATGGAGGTGTAAATGTAATTCATTCCCTAGGATGTTCGTGGTTTTCAGGGCTGGTCTGGCGGAAATTGCTAGGCTGGCCCTTTTTCGTGAGAGACGCGGAGGTGGCGGGATGTTCAACGTCAACGGCTATGAGGATCGCGAGCTGCAACGCTTCGCCAACCGGCTGGGGGCGTTGGGCGAAGAGGGGCCAAAGGTTGCCAACCGGGCCATCAACCGTGCGGGCGACATGGCGCGCACACAGGTGGTGCGGACGCTGGCTGTGGAGGTCGGGCTGCTCCAGAAGACAATTCGTGCTGCCGTCCAGACCCGCCGCTCTGATTGGGATCACTTGAGCTACACGCTGGAAAGCGTCGGTGGTGACGTGTCGCTGCGGTACTTCAAGAAGCGCGAAACCCGCGACGGCGTTGTAGCCTACCTTGGCCGCTCGCGCGGCAATGAGGAGTTCATTGGCGATACGTTCTTTCGGGGCGGTGCGTTCCCTGATCGTCGTGTTGAGCTGACCAGCACGCTCGGTGGCCACGTCTATGGTCGCTCTGGTGGTAGGACGGAGTTGGAGCGGTTGAGATCCGGCGTGGTTATCCCGCTTGAAATGGTCGAGGGCGCAAGTGCTGTGGCGTTTGATGAGGTGGTTGCCAAGGTTCTACCGCAGCGGCTTGATCATGAGATCGGGCGTGTCCTCTAGGGTTGAGGCGCGGCATTAGAGTGTAAGCTTATGGCCAGGATTTGCCTGCAACTCGGCCCCCCAAAAAAGGGACCGTAGCCCATTCTGAGTCTACGCGGGTGGGAAACCCCCCGAAGGATCTCCAGTCTGACCCACTTTTCAAAGCCTTAACACATGGGGGCTGCTTAACGTTTTGGGCTTAACAGATTTGGCCCGCTGAACTGCAAAGGAGACTTGGCCGGAATGGAGGCGCTTCCAGAGCAAATGTCGCAGGCAGAGTTTGCTCGCTACTGCGAAGTGTCGCGGGCCGCTGTCAGCCAGTGGAAGGCAAACGGCATTCTTCTGGAGGACGCCTTCAGCAAGCCTGGCAAAAAGGGCAAGCTGATCACGGCCAAGGCGCTCGCACAGGTCGCCCAGAACCGTGATCTTGGTCAGTCGCTTGGCAACGGCATTGCCACCAAGACAGCTGCGGATGTCATGCCCGCCGCGCCTGAACCTGAACCTCAGCCTGAACCGGTGGCGCCGGTCGAGCAGCTGGATCTTCCGGCTGCAGCCGCAATTCCTGAGGCCCACGCTTCACCGGCTGAAGAACCAGCGCCACAGCGCGCGCCGGTCATCGCTCCCTCTGATCCGCTGAAAGCTGCCCGGCTGGAGCAGATGCAGCGGAAAAATCGCATGGATGCGATTTCAGAGGCGCAGCTGCAGGGGCGATTGGTTGAGGCCGCGGTGGCTCGCGCCCAGATGGCCCGGATCTCCGGCATGATGCTGCAGATCTTTGAGGGGGCTTTGCCTGATTTTGCAGCGAGGCTGGCTGAGAAATTCGAGGTGCCGCAGCGGGACGCGCTGCACCTTCTGCGCAATGAGTTCCGCACAGTGCGAGAGCAGGCGTCCGCGAAACATCGGGAGGCCGCAAGCGCGGTCGGTACGACGGCCCCAGCGAAGATTGAATTGGAGGATTGATGCTCGATCTGAACCTAACCAGCACAGAATGGATGCTCCACGATGTACTGGCAGAGGTTCTTGAGCCGCCGCAGGCCGTGGATTACCTGCGGTGGGCGACTGAAAATATCGTGTTCTCCAAGCGTGAGAGCCCGATGCCGGGGCCATACAATCCGGAGCGCTTCAGCTATTTCACGGAGATCCTGCAGGCGCTGTCTCCGGAGGATCCCTGTCGGATCGTCTCGCTTGCGAAGTCGGCCCAGCTTGGGGGCACGGTGCTGGCGAATATCTTCACCGGCGGGACGCTGGATCTTGATCCTTGCGATTTTCTCTATGTCCATCCGACCGAAGACAACGGGCGGCGCTGGTCTAAGATGAAGCTGTCGCCAATGTTGAAGGGGACAACTGCGCTCCGCAAAATCTTCCCGCTGAACTCATCGCGTGAGGGCGGTGACTCGGTGATGTACAAAGAGCGCAAAGACGGCCGCGGCGCTATCCAGATCTCTGGGGCAAACTCTCCGGCGTCTTTGTCTCAGGTTTCGATGTCTCGGCAGGTTCAGGATGACTTGTCGAAATGGGAGACCAACTCAGCCGGTGATCCTGAAAAGCAGGCGGATAGCCGCAGTCAGGGTTATGAGTTTGCCAAGATCTTCAAGATTTCAACGCCCCTGGTCATTCCTGGGTGTCGGATCACAAAGAACTTTGAGGCTGGCAGCCAAGAGCATCTTTATGTGCCGTGTCCGCATGACGAATGCGGCGAAATGCACACTCTGGAGTGGGAGAATTTTGCAGAGCATCTGGATGAGGATCATCCGGAGAAAGCGTGTTTCTACTGTCCGTCCTGTGGGCAGGAGATCCATGAGCATCATCGCCCGAAGATGCTGAAGGGCGCTGAATGGCGGGCAAAGTATCCTGAGCGCAAGCGGTTCCACAGGTCGTTTTATCTGTGGTCGGCTTATTCGCTGCTGCAGTCTTTTGAGCGGATCGCCCGGTCATGGATTGACGCGAAGGGCGATCCTGCCAGTGAGCAGACGTTCATGAATGACGTTGTGGGGCGGGCTTACAAGGCAACCGGAGAGGCGCCACCTTGGGAAGAGCTGCGAGATCGTGCGTCACTCTCAGAGCATCGGCGGGGCAGGGTGCCGCCCGGCTTTGTCTATCTCACTTGCGGGGTGGACTGTCAGGATGATCGTGTCGAGTTCCAGGTTATCGCCTGGGGGCCACACCGGCGCCGCGCTGTTGTGCAGTATGGTGTCATTCCGGGGCATATCAGCGATGACAAATGCCGCGCGGGTTTGGATGCCTTGCTGAAACAGGGGTTCCGCAACTCCTATGGCCGATCACTCCTGATCGACATTCTGGCCATCGACGGGAACGCTTACACCGAAGATGTCTGGGGGTGGGTGCGTCGTCACCCTGCGGCTCGTGTGATCATGGTGCGTGGTCGGCATGAGGAACATATTCCGCTTTTCGTGCAGGTGAAGAAGGAGACGAACAAGCGCGGCGAGAAGGTTCACTATCGCAAGCGCTTTTTCAACTTCGCCACGTCTGTGCTGAAGATGGCCTTTTACCGGAATGTCCGGAAAGAGGATCCGGAGGCCAGCGGTCACGTGCTGTTTCCCTGCGATCTGGAGGATGAGTATTTCCGCCAGATCACCGCAGAGAGCCGCAAGCCGGAAAAGAAGCATGGCTTCACCGTCTATCGGTGGGTCAAGGATCCCAATCAGAACAACGAAGGGCTGGATACGATGCTGCAGGCAGAAGCGGCATTTGTGCGGCGTGCAGGGCCTCAGCGTGAGCTGCTGGATCATGTTTGGGCAGGACTGATCGCTGAGCGCGAGTGCCCGCCTGAAGAGGTTCAAGGAGATCTGGAGGATTTGATGATCAGCCCGCCGCCTGTGGTGGCTTCCAAGCCTGTCTCAACTGCATCTGATGCGCCAGTTGATGATCCGCAACCGCAGAAACCGGCTCCGGCCGCCAAACAGCCTTCCAAGTGGAGTAGGAGGACGCAGTGAGCAAATCGCAGAAAGGCAGGCGCAGTCGCAAGTCGCAGGGCAAGGCGGCCGCGCAGGGCCGTCTGTCGGGCGGGCAGGCGAAGAAGTCAACCGCCCGCTATTTGCGGGATACCAAGAGCGGCGCTATTGCCTCTCGCAATGTGCCGCTGACCAGTAGCCGTGATGATATCCGCCGCTCCTGGGCGCAATGCGCGGCTCTGGCGCAGGATTTGATCCAGAACTCGGGGATCCTGAAGGGGGCGTGTGATCAGGTCTTGTCTGACACGATTGGTGTCGGGCTGACGCTTTCCCCTCAGCCTGATCTTTCAGGTCTGGGGATGTCTGAAGAGCAGGGCAAGGCGTTTCGGGAGGCGATTAAGAAGCGCTGGCGGTCTTATGCCAACACGGCAGCCGAAGTGGATTACCGGGGCAAGTTCAATCTGCATGAGCTGGTTGATATCTCGCTGCGTTGGGACATCGCTTTTGGTGAGGATATCGGGATCATCGACTACTTCCCGCAGTCGGTGCGGCGTCAATACGGCATCACTTCGGGCACTAAGCTGCTGATGGTTCCTCCCATGCAGCTGGTGCAGGATACGCGCGAGCATGAGGGGCTTTATCAAGGGGTGCTGCATGACAGTCGGCACCGCCCTGTGGCCTATCGGTTCCGGATGTCCTCCGGTGGGATCTCGCAAACGCAGGACTTCCCTGCGCGCGATGCGGATGGCCGGCCAATTGTGCTTCACAACTTTGACCCGATGGACGCAACGGATGTCCGTGGGGTTTCGGCTTTGGCGCCGTCCTTTCGGAAATTCATCCAGGCTGAGAACCTGGATGATGCGACTTTGCAGATGGCGGTTCTTCAAACCGTGTTTGCCATCGCTCTAACCAGCGAACAGCCGTCAAAGGATGCGTTTGAGGCACTGACGATGCTGGAGGATATGGGGGGCGCGGTTGTGCCTGACGGCCAGGCGGGCGACGGTATTTCCGCCGCTTCAGCACTCTCTGGCGAGTATATGGGCTATCTGTCTGGTCAGTTGGAGAGTGCCGCCGGTAGCCGTGTTGATGTTGGAGCAGATCCGCGGGTTTCACACCTCGGCCCCGGTGAAAAGCTGAACCTTGAAACGCCAAAGGTGCCGGGTGGTGACTATCTGCCTTACCGGGCCGCGCTGATGCGCGATGTCGCGCGTTGTCTTGGGATCACCTACGGCGCGTTCACCATGGACAACACCGATGCGACATATTCCAGCGTCTTGATGGATAACGCTGTGGTTTGGCCGGTGGTTGAGCGGCGGCGCACCCGGCGGGCGGTGCCCAAATATGCCGCTGTCTATGCTTCTTGGTTGGATGAAGAGGTTGGTGAGGGCCGGATCGACTTCCCGCCGGGCTATGAGGTGTTTCGCCAGAACCGGGCGCGGATCTGCCAGAGCGAATGGCACGGGCCAATGAAGCCAACTGCTGACGATTACAAGGCGGCGCGCGCAGCCGGGCGGCGCCTTGAAAACCGCACCACGACACTGGCCCATGAAATGGGGCAGCTGGGTGTTGATTTTGAAACTGTGTTTGCTGCTCAGCTTGAAGAGCATCGGCGCTATGAGGATGCCGGAATGGCTTCCCCTTATGCTGTTCAGACTTCGGGTTCGGCGGCACCCTTGCCTGTCGAGGTGTCTGAATGAGTGATCTCAACTCTGTCAGGATCGGTAAGCAGATCGTGGACATTAGTGATCCTGCAGCCGTCGCGGCGGCATTGCGCCGGGTGCAGCTGCAGATCGTGGCCGGTGACAAACGGGAAACGGTGCGGATTGATGGTGAGGAAGTTACCTTCACCCGCGCCAATTCAGAGCAGCTGGAACGGCTGATCAAATTCTATGAGGACCGGGCGTCCAAGGTGTCAGGCAAGCGGCGTCGCTTTGCCATGGGCCTGCGCTACTAACCATCAGGAGACAACGGATGACCATCATTAAGGATGGCGAGCTCGTCTTGTACGGGTCCGTCGGCGCGAGCTTTTTTGGTGAGCGCTATTTTGAAGACATCGACGTTCTGGAGGCGTTGGAAGAGCTTGGCGATGATGCCGACATCACAGTGCGCGTGAACTCCGGCGGTGGTTACACCGATCAGGGCATAGCGATCTACAACGCCCTGAAGGCGCACGGTGGAGAGGTTACAGTTGTCGTGGATGGGGTGGCGGCGTCTGCAGCCTCCCTGATCTCGATGGCTGGTGATCAGATCATCATGCGGCGCGGCGCCACAATGATGCTTCATGACCCATCCGGGTTTGCCTCCGGTATGGCTGATGAGATTGCGATTGCGGTTCGGGCGCTGGATCGGATCGGCGCGGTGATGGCGAGCATTTACGCCGAGCAATCTGGTGATGATCCAGACGACTTGCGCAAGGAAATGAAGGCTGAGCTTTGGCTGACCGGCGAAGAGGCTGTGAAGCGCGGCTTTGCGACGGCCTCTGAGGACGTCAAAGCTGCGAAGGCCGCAGCCTTTGATTACGGCGCCTATGCGCATTCCCCGAAAAAGCTGGTCGCGATGGCCAGCAAGCGAAATTGGAAGCTCCCTTTGGAGCGGCCCATGGCGGCATTTGCCGCATCCCTTCACCGCCAAAGCAAGGAGACTGAAAGCATGGCGAATCCTCCCCAAAACGTGGCACCTGTCGCGGCAGCCCCGACCTCCGCAGCGCCTGCCGCGGCTGCCGCGCCGCCTGCGGCTTCGGTTGCCGCACCGCAGGTCAGTCAGGATGCCGCGGTTGCCCGCGTGCAGGAAATTCTGACGCACAGTGCAGCGCAAGGCGCTGCACGGGCTCAGGCTGAACACCTTGCCTTCAACTGCCCCCAGCTCGACGCGCAGCAGGCTGTTGCGGTGCTGGAGGCAGGGCTGGCGCCTTCAGGCGCGCCGGTGGATGCCGCGCAGGCTCAGGCCTCGCAGCAGGGCGCTGCGCCGGTGCAGCAGCCTGCATCTGGTGGTTATGAGGCCAACCGCCTGAACCAAATGACGGCAACTCTTGCGCAGCCGCAGTTGGCGGGTGCCGGAGATCCTTCCCCGAAGCCCACGGCGCTGGCTGATGCAGTCGGTCGCCTGAACAAGCAGCGCCGCTAAGGAGGCATGACGATGAGCAATGTTCTTCATCAGAATATGGCAGTTACCGGATCCTATATCATGGCTGAGCTGGATCTGACGCTGAGCCGTGATGCCGGTCTTGTTGCTGCAGGATCCAACAAGCTCGATGCGGGCACCGTCATGGGGAAGCTGGTGGCCAGCGGCGAATATGTGCCGTTTGATCCCGATGCTGACACCGGCGCGGAGGTCGTCGCCGGGATCCTCTATCAGGGCTGTGATGCGACTGTGGCCAGCGTGCGCCGTGTGTTCACCGCGCGCCTGACCGCCGTGACAGAGGGGCGACTGATCTGGCCTGAGGCGATCACTGCTGAGCAGAAGAAAGCCGCCATTGCTGCACTTGCAGCCCAATTCATTATCTGCCGCTAAGGAGAGCGCAATGGGTCTTGTATCCGACGTATTCAATCAAAACGCCTGGGGCGCTGTCGAGGTTCAGGAAGAGGTCGTGGAACGTGTCGATTTCCGTCCGAACCTTCTGGGTCAGCTGGGCATCTTCGAGCCGGTCTATTCGCGCTCCACACAGATCGCCATCACGGAACGTGATCGCAAACTGACCATGATCCCGACATCGGCCCTTGGGGAGGCGCCGCAAGAGCTGATCCCCAAAGGGGCGCGCGTGCGGTATTTTTCCGGCTCGCGCCTTGCGAAAGGGTCCACAATCCACGCGCATGAAGTTGCGGGTGTTTCGGCGCTTCCCTTCGACCTGCAGACCAAGGAAATGGCCGAAGAAGTCGCAGAGCGCTTTGCGCATCTTCTGGAAGAGGCGGAGCTGACGTGGGAGCATATGCGCCTTGGCGCTTTGCAGGGCAAAGTCCTGGATGCTGACGGGACAGTGATCGTAGACTGGTACAAAGAGTTTGATGTTGCCCAGCCTGCTGAAATCAACTTCGAGCTCGGCAATCCGGAAACCGATGTCCGCAAGAAATGCCGTGAGGTTGAGCGCAAAATGCAGGCGAAAGGGAAGGGGGCCTATACGCCTTCGACCCGGATCGTCTCCATCTGCGGTGACGGGTTCTTTGACAAGATCGTCGGTCACAAGTCGATCAAGGAAACCAAACTCGGCACGGAACGCGCGGCTCTGCTGGAGGATATTCCCGGTTATTCTTCCAAGGAAATCGAGAATATCACCTTCATCAACTATCGTGGTGCCGATGAAGGGCCTTTGGCCATTGCGTCGGACAAGGCGCGTTTCTTCCCGGTCGGCGCTCGCGGGGCGTTCAAGGCGGGTTTCACCCCGTGTCCTGAGTTCAAGCCCTATCTGAACCGCAAAGCGCAGGAATACTATGGCCTCTTGCTGGCGGATCCGTCTGGCCGCGATGCGTGGGACCGCACCGAGCTGTACAGCTACCCGATCTTTATCTGCAGCCGTCCGGAAATGCTGCAGCGCGCTCGCGCCGGATAACCTGATCGCTACCAAAATAAAATCCGAGAGGGCGGCCATTCGGTCGCCCTTTTTCATGGGAGGGGCGTGAATGAAAGAATACGCAGAAGAGCTGGCCAGTGCGGTTGATGATGAGTGGTCAGAGGAGATCCGGATCCTGCCCATGCGTGATGGTGAGCCCGATCCGGAGCGCAAGCCTTTGGAGTTGCTTGCTGTGTTGCGAACAGGTGAGCGGCGCGAGGAGCGGTATAGCTTCGGATCCCGTGCGGCGTCTCTGCCGGGGATCGCGGCAAGTGGCGGCACTCTGAAGATCCGCCGGTCTGATTTTCCGGCGTTGGATGTGCAGCAGGATGACAAGGTGGTGGCCCTGGATCGCCATGGTGAGCCGGTCTTTTTGGTGCGGATGGTGGATGACCGTTCCCACCACCGGATCATCCTTCAGCTAGAGGATGCAAACTGATGTCTTTGACAATGATGGCGATCCGGATTTGCGCTGTTGAGGCGCTGAAGGCGGCGGGCACCCTTGTGGGTGAGCAGGTGCTGGATAGTGAGATTGCCCCTATTGATGTTGCAGCTGATGGCGTTCTGCGCAGTTCGCGCGATGCGCCTTTTGTTGCGGTCTATACGGACGGTGCGAAGGCCGCGCAGCTTGGGCAATCGGGCGTGCGCTCAAATGGCATGGTTGACCTGGTGTTCAGCTATGGTGTGTCGCGAGCGATGGCGCGGAGCAACAAGGAAACGGGCGCCTCTGAGATCCTGGAGGGGATCCCCGCCACGGATGCCGCATTTGAGGCAACGATGGACATTCTGGCAGTCCAGATCAGCCGAGCTCTGACGGATGGACAGAACCCGTGGGCCCAGGTGTTGGGCGCTTTCGTGACCAGCTGGGAGAGTAAGGAGCAGCTGCGATCTGGGACAAAGGTCGATAGCGTGCGGATCGCAGCCGGTCAGCTCCGGTTTTCAGTCACGGTGGTGGCGGATCCGGCGCAAGGTGCGGCGCGGCCGCCGGGTGGGCCTTGGGCGGATTTCCTCCATCTGGCTACGCAGGCCGGGATCAGACAGTTGCCCCTAATTGAGGCGGCGCTTGGTGTGGAGCAAGCGGAGCCCTATCCGCCCTATGAACAGCTGCTGGCCATGACAACGCGGGTTGCGGAAAGTCTGCAGCTCTATTCCTTCGGCGGGGCCCCGCGCTCTGCCAGTATCGTTTTGCCAGATTTTTCTGAGGGGGTGGCTGATGGATGATTTCGGACGTGTTTTGAGTGAGATCCTAAGGCGCCTGGGTGAGTTGGAGCGCCGTATTCGTTCGCAGTCTCGCACAGGTGTGGTAGTGAAGGTGGATGCCGAGCGTGGCTTGGCGCGGGTCCAGCTGAATGACGGGCCGCATCCGTTTGTGACAGGTTGGCTGCCTTGGGAAGAGGGGGCCGCTGGCGAGGCAAAGACCCATGTTCCGCCATCTGTAGGCCAGCAGGTGAAGGTCTATTCTGAATCCGGCGATCTGCATGACGGCACTATTCAGGCCAGCATCAATTCCAACGCGAATGGTCGCCCGTCTGGTGCCGGTGATGAGTTTGTGTTGATGAAGGTGGGCGATGCTCTGATTTCGGTGCGCGGCGGTGGTTCTGAGATCGTTCTGAAGGTCGGAGCCAGTTCAGTGGTGCTGACGGCTGGCGGTGTGGTTGTCGATGGGCCGCGCATTGACCTGGCGCCCTGATGCCTGCGGTCGCGCGAAAGGGCGATAGCTGTACCGGCCATGGGTGTTTCCCGTCACGCCCGGCAACTGGCGCAAGCCCGGATGTGTTTGCTGATGGGCGGCCTGTCCATCGGCAGGGGGATAGCTGGGCTGCCCATGGTTGCCCGGATTGTCCTCCACACGGCGGAGCGCTCGCCTCTGGCAGCGGTCGCGTCTTTGTAAATGGCCGGCCGCTGGGGCGGGTCGGGGATCCGGTTGATTGCGGCTCTTCGGTCGCGACTGGATCCGGAAAAGTGTTTTCGGGCTGAGGCCCATTTTCGAGGAGAGAGCTGATGAGCGAGACTGGGGCCGTTGGGGCCGTGGAATATGAGGTCGTGCAGGCGCGCGAGATCCTGGGCGTGTGGCGCAAAGAGGGTGAAGTGGTGTCGATGTCGCCACGTCAGGCGCAGTATTATCTCCAGCCCTATGGCTGGGGGCTGCGCGCAAAGGCGGTAGCGGGCAAGTCTGCGCCAGCCAAGACAGAGACGGCCAAAGGGTAAGCCTGGATGGATCTGGATCACCGAACAGGCGCAATGCTCGATGGGTGGCCTGCGGTGGTACAGAGCATTCTGATCATCCTGTCTACCCGGATCAACACGCGGGTGTTTCTGCGTGAATTCGGCTCCGAAGTTCCCAAGCTTGTCGATGCGCCTCAAAATGAAGAGGGCATTCTGTCTCTCTACATGGCTGTGGCGGAGGCGCTGGCTAAATGGGAGCCTCGCTTTGAGCTGACCAATGTGGAGGTTGCCCCATCCTCAGATGGGGCAATCATTCTCGACCTCTCCGGCAACTACAGGCCCCACGCATTGAGCGGTGACGTTTCGACTGTCACCGATGAGGTGCGTGTTGTCCGCGTGGCGCGTGGTGGGGCAGATGAGTGGAGTTTACAGACATGACGCGATTTGCAGCGCTGGATTTGGCTGCCCTGCCGCAACCTGAGATCCTGCAAGGGCAGGGGTATGATACGATCCTTGCTGCGCGCCTGAATGAGCTGGAGGCTCGCGCAGCTGAAGATCTGGGGCCGGAGGCGGCGGCGCAGGTGATGGCCACGGCCCGCAATGTGGCAGCTAGCCCACTGAGGGCCCTGAATGAAGCGGCGGCGGCGCGAGAGCTGTACGCTGACAACCGGATGATTGAGGCGATCCGTTCGGTTTATCTGGCTCTGGCCAGTGGGCCTGCGCTTGATCAGCTGGGAGCTGAGCGCGGAGTGGTCCGCAAGGTCTTGGATGGGAGTGATCCGGATAGTCCTGTCTATGAGGGGGATGGGCCATTTCGGGCTCGGATCCAGCTCGCGATAGAGGCATGGTCGCCGTTTGGCGGTGAGGGAGCCTATATATTCTGGGCGCTGCAGGCGGATGATCGGGTTGTGGATGTCGCGGTTTATGGGCCCAATGACAACATTGATCCACCGATCCCGCCCGCAGAGCCAAAGCTGGTTGTGTTGTCGTCAGAGGATGGCGGTGTCGCATCGGAGGGATTGCTTTCGGTTGTCAGGGGCGCTTGCGTGCAAGATAAGCGGCGCCCGGTTGGCGATCTCTTATCTGTCGTCTCGGCTCGGCCTGTTCCCTTTCACGTAGAAGCTATTCTGCACGTCGAGGCCCCGAACTCATCATCTGCGGTCGAGGCTGCCGCGCGAGATGCGCTGCAAGGCTACCTGCAGGGGCGCTTGCGGATAGGCCGGACAGTTTACCTGTCTTCACTTGCCGCGGCGCTTTCCGTTCCTGGAGTTGTCGATGTCGAGGTGACTGCCCCCTCCGCCAACATTGAGGCGGGCCCGTTTGATGCGCCGCATTGTGAGGGGGTGTCCATTTCGCTGAGCGAGTCGGCGGATGGGTGGCGCAATGTCTGAGCAAGTGAAGAGCCTTTTGCCGCCAAGCGCAACACCGTTGATGCGGGCGCTCGATGTGCTGGAGGAGCGCCTTTTTGCACTTCCGGTTGAAATGATCTCAAAGGATCCGTGGGCTGTAAGTCCTGACATTCTCGACCATCTGGCGTGGGAAAACTCCGTTGATACGTGGGATCAGGCATGGCCTGACGATGTGAAAAGGAAGGTTGTCGCTGCCAGTGCGGAGGTCCATCGCTTTAAGGGCACGCCCTATGCTGTACGCGAAGTGATCAGGTCGGTTGGATATGAAGCGACACTGGAAGAGTGGTGGGAGTATGGCGGTGGCCGGGGGTCGTTTCGGGTTCTGATCGACGCCGGGGAGGCGGGGCGTGATGCAATCATTGGCCTGCTCGCCCCTGATGTTGCCCGCCATTTGGTTCAGGCTATTCGCCGGGTTGCTCCCGTGTCGCGGAGCTTTCAGGTCAACATCAGCAGTCAGCGAAAATATGAGTTGTCAGTTGGGAGACCGCTTCGGGTGGGTGTTGGCTACAGCATTGGCCATGAGGTCGGGTTGAGCTGTCAGCCTGACGCCCAATCGCTCGCAATTGGTATTCACCAGCGCCGCAGTACCACCATCCATCCGGCCAAACTGGTGTTCGGGTCATTTGGCTTGGAGCAATTGGCAAGTGGTGCTGTTCACGTCGCTCAGAAATTCACTATCAATCATGAGGTACAATAATGGCAGCCTTTCCCGGAATGATCCTGACGACGGCTGGTCGTCAGTTGCAGGCCAAGGCGCAAATTGGTCAGCAGCTGCAGTTCACGCGTGTCGGTTTGGGCTCTGGTGTCGCGCCTGCAGATATTGAGGCTCTGCAGGGGCTGGTTGCTGAGGAAACGTCCCTTGGTATTCAGTCGATCGACCTCGTTGGTGACGGTACATCCCGCATTCGGGTGGTACTGGTGAACCAAGGAGTTCAAACGGGGTTCTTTATTCGTGAGTTGGGTTTGTTTGCGCATGATCCAGATGTGGGAACAGATGTCCTCTACGCTTACACCCATGCTGGCCAGACCGCAGACTTTCTCCCCGCTGAAGGTGGTGCGACGGTTGTGGAGCAGACATTCGATCTGATCACCGTTGTGGGTCAGGCTCAGAATGTCACGGCAGTCATCAATGACTATCTGACCCTCGCCACCAAACAAGACCTGGACGCGCTGGATCCACGCCTGTTGCCCGCAGGCGCGCCGACGCCGGGCGCCATGCTGCAAGGCGGCCCAGATGGCAGCGCCAAATGGGTGGCGCCCTCTGACGCGCTGTCCGACACCGAACACCTCGCCATGATTGCAGGAGCCTAACCCATGAGCATTATCCCAAGCCGTTTTCTCGCACATGTCACGCAAGCCGGGGTGGCTATGCCGCCGGTTCCGGCAGATCACACCCGCCACATTGCCACCATTCAGACCAGCAATGACGCGGCATCTGGCGTAATCCTGACCTGCGAAATCGACGCAGGCGGCGAGACCTACAAGGTGACGCCCTCGCAGACCATCACCGAGGGCGACGCCCGCGCGAGTATCGTCGGCCCCGGCACACTCTTGGCCGGTGACGTGCTGCGCTTTGTGGCGAGTGCCGATGCCGCCCTTGATATCTGGGTCAGCTACCATGACCGTCCGGTGCCCGCATGAGACGCGTTGTTGGACATGGCGGGGCGCTGAGCAGCCCCCTGCTGTCGCTGGCCAGTGCTGGAAAAGCCGGGGGCGGCTTTGGGGCCGCTGGCATTGCCGGAATGGGGTTTCTGAAGCGAATCGTACAGCCCCGTGACGTTCCCGGTTCACCCGCTACGGGGGACATTCCGGGCATTTTTACCGTCATCAACTCAGATGGCACCGGCAAGCTGATCACCAGTTCGGCGACCACGGGCGGCAATATTGTCATCTACGATATTCAGAACTGGGACGATTTCAGCGATCCGGTCAATTCGGTCATTAGCTACGCTCCGATTTCGCGGGGGTCGTCTTACAGGATCTGCTTGGCGGAGGACGGACGGCATATTGCGATCTACGGAGCGTCAGCCTGTCAGATCTACAACCTGACAACGCCTTGGGATCTGACCACGGCGGTGCAGCTTTCCATCCCCAACGTTAGCTATTCCTGCGTCGCGCCTGATGGCAGTTTCATGCTGCGCATCCAAACGGCGGGAACGAATCCGTATGTCACGACGCTAGACAAATGGAATGCCGCCTCTCCGTGGGATTTTTCCGGGATCGACGTCGCGAACCCGGATCAGAGCCAGCACATCCCAGAACTTTGGAACAACGGGGGGTATGGCCTCGAAATGCCGACCCAAGATCTGATCATTACCGGGAACCGAACGGCATTCACAGGCTACGGAGGCCAGGCGCTGAGTTTCACAGCACCCGGCGACATCAGTGCACTCGAATACCACGGGCAAATGATGCTGGTTGATCGGACGGGCCAAACCGCTTTTGCGCCAGGTCGGGTTCTGAACGCCTACCCAGCGCGCGAATACCTTTATGAACTGATGTGAGGTCAAAGCATATGACACAGCCCCTTTATTCTTTGAATGGCGCGCGCCCGGCCTTGCCACCGGCAAAGCTGCGTCTGCCCAATGGCCGCTGGCGGACAGCCCCTTATGCCGAGGCCGATCTTGCTGCTGCGGGATACGCACCGGCCCCGGCCAAGCCCACCTATGATCCGGCCACCACGCGGCTGGACTGGCAGGATGGCAGCTGGACGGTCGAACCGCTGCCGCCCCGTGATCCGGTCTACCGCCCCCTGACCAAGCTGGAAGCCATGACCCTGTTTCGGCACGTCACCGGCATGGATGACGCGGGCGAGCTAGCCATGCGGGAAGATCCGGCAATCAAGCTGCTTTGGATGAAATGGGAAACCGATGTTCCCCAAAGCATCCACCGCGACAATCCGGTTGTTGAACACTTCCTCAGCGGCCTGATCGCAGCGGATTACGCCACCGCCGAACACAAGGCCGCCATGCTGGCCGCCTGGCCGACCGTTTAAATCAGTCGCACGCCAAGATGCGTGTAAGCGCTCTGCCCGGATGGGCGGGGCGGAATTTGCCCGGCGGATGCCGGATCTCGCCCGGCAGTGTCTGCCGGGTTTTCTTTTACGAAAGGGAAGAGACATGACCTTTTTGACCCAACACCACGGCACCCGGCTGAAGGAAAGCAAGGAAACGCCGGTTCTGGTGAAATACGCGCCAACGGCTGTTGTCGGCCTTGTGGGCACGGCGCCTGATGCGGACCCCGACAAGTTCCCACTCAACAAGCCGATCCTGCTGAAAGGGCGGATCTCTGAGGCCGCGGGCCTTGGTGACAGCGGTACGCTGATGGATGCGATCAAATCCGTCTTCTACCACGTCGGCGCCTACGTGGTTTTTGTGCGCGTGGCCGAAGGTGCGGATGCCACAGAAACCCTTGCCAATGTTCTGGGCGACGCGGCGCTCAAAACGGGTGTTCATGCGCTCCTGCGCGGTAAGGCGGTGACAGGGTTGGCGCCCACGTTGCTGGCTGTGCCCGGCTTTACCTCCAGCGACGGGCAGAGCAAGCCGCCTGTTGTTTCGGCGCTTGAGAGCATCGTTGAAGAGCTGGAAGCGATTGGCTTTGTCGATGGGCCGGATCTGGATGACGCGGCGGCCATTGCCTACCGTCAGCAAATCAACTCAGGCCGGATCATGATCGTGGATAGCAAGCGGCTGGAATATGACGCGGCCAGCGGTGAGCTGATCCCTATGCCCGGCTCTTCCTATGCGGCTGGCCTTCAGGCGTGGGTGGATGAGGAATATGGCCCTCAGTGGTCCCTGTCGAACAAGCCTGCCTCCAAGGGTGTTGAGGGGTGGACGCGGGTGGCTGACTATCCCAAGCAGTCCAACTTGCTGAACTTCAACCAGATCTCGACCATCGTGAACCACGGTGATGGCCCGGTGTTCTGGGGCAACCGTCTCGCGACCGGGGATGATATCTGGTCCTTCATTTCCGTGCGTCGCGTCGCGGATATCGTCAACAAGGCCGTGCGCCGGTCGTTCCTGCCGTTCGTGGATCGTCCGTTTTCGACTGGCAACGTCAAGCTGATGCTGGAGGCGGGGAACGCCGCGCTCCGGAGCCTGAAGGCGCAAGGGGTCTTGATCGGCGGCAATATGTGGTTGGATCCGGAGCTGAACACGCCTGAGGACATGGCGGCTGGCAAGATCACGCTGAGCTTTGACCTGGAGCCGCCTGCACCGATGGAGGACGTCCGGTTCATGGCGCACCGCAATATCGAGTATTACCTGCCGCTGACGCAGAGCGCTCTGAAGTCGGCTGCATAAGCCTCCCTTTTTTTGATTGCAGAAATCGGCCTCGCGTCCTCCAGGGCGCGGGGTCTTCCTCAATGTGCTGAAAGGAGTATCAGCCATGAAAGCTACCCCCGCATTCATTCTGCGGAATTGTGTTCTGTGGGCCGACAATGATGTGAAGGCCGGGCAGACTTCGGACATCGGCTTGAACATGCCGAAAGAGAAAACCGAAAAGATGCGCAATGGCGGGATGGTCAAAGATCGTTCCATCGCCATGGGTTATGAGTTGGAGGATCTGGAATTCAGCCTGACAGCGCTGGATCCTGCGACCATCAAACTGATGACTGGCCGTCCTGGTACGGAACACGCCTTCATGGTGACTGGCGCCCTGGTCGATGAGGACGGCACCGTAACCAGCGCGGTCTACACCGTGCGTGGTCGCCTGACATCGAGTGATGCGGGGCGCTGGAAGCCCGGCGATCCGGCGGAGATGAAATGCACCGTTGTGCAGAACTATGCCAAGCTCGAAATCGGTGGCGAAGAGATCTTCGAGATTGACGATTTCGATTACAGTGTTGGCGGCCAAAGCCAGACCGGAGAAATCCGCTCCGCGCTGCTGCTGGATTAAGGGGTTCCTATGGATCTGCCAATCACAGTCCCGCTGAAACGGTCGGTCATCCACGACGGCAAAACCTATGACGCACTGACGCTTGATGAGCCCTGCCTGGATGATCAGATCGCTTATCAAGAGCTTCTGGAAACAGTCACCCTTGTTCCGTCTCCTGAGGGTGATGGGGGTGAGCCTCTGACATCCGCGCGCGACGCGATGCGTGTCACCCGCTTTTGGATCTCGCGCCTGGCCGGGGTTCCTGAGGCGGTGGCCGGTAAGCTGAAGAGCGAAGATCAGGCTGAAGTCACCCGTGTTCTGGATCGTCTTTGGGGTGCCGTTGATCCGGATCCGGCGGGAAACGACGAAGCGGCGTAACTGCAGATGATCTGCGGTTCGCCGCTGCATTCGCGGCTAACGCGCTGAATGCACCTCTGCCAAGCGTTCTCGCCATGAAGGTGCGCGAGTTCTCCAAATGGGCAAAGGCTGCGGAGAAAATGTGGGAGCTGCAGAGGCCGCTGCCGCAGGCTTAGTCCTCGGACAAGGCTTTCTGGAAAGCGTTCAGCTCTTTCCCGCGAAGCGGGCGGCTGGGGCCAGTTTGGTGCGAGAAGGCTTTGTAGAGGCCAAACAGCACAGCGGCAAAGGCCAAAGCCCCCCAAATGCCGCCCGCATAAATTCCAATTGCAATTGTCGCCGCAACCGCGGCGGCAAGCATCACCAAAGCAAAGATCATCGCAAACACATCCATACGTTGAATATGGGTGAGTTTGCGCGGCAATTCAAGGAGGCCTGCCGCCATGGCTAACAAGCGCTACACCACCCAGCTGCGCATTCAGGCGGTTGATAAATACTCCAAAACAGTCAAGGCCATGGGTAAGACGACCGGGCGTTTCTCCGACCAGGTTCGTCGCGATTTGGAGGGGCTGCAGGCCATCCGTGGCCCGCTAAAACTGATTGAGGACTTTAAGGCCAAGCAAGCGGTTATGCGCAAATCTGGCGAGAGCCTTGATGCGGCGCGTGAAAAGGTTCGCGAGCTGGCAGCTGAAATCAAACGCACCAAGCAGCCCACTGCAAAGATGCGGGCGGAGTTCGACCGCGCCCGCGCATCTGCTGACAAACTGGAGGCGCGCCACCGTAAGAACCGGCAGGCACTCACTACACTGCGCTCTGAGCTGCAATCGACCGGCGTGGACACCTCGCGTCTGGCCGGGGCTGAACAGCGCCTGAAATCGGCGCTGGATGCGTCTTCTGCCGGGTTTGATCGCAAGATCAATAAGTTGAAGCGTGTTGCGGAAATGCAGGAGCGCATTGCGCGCTCCCGCGAACAGATGGACCGCTCATTGGCCCGTGCTGCAAACGTCAGCTTTGTTGGCGCGGCATCTGTTCAGACCGGCCGCCGGATCCTCTCCGGTGTCGCCAGTCCAGTAGGGCAGGCCAAGCAGCTTGAGACCGCAATGGCGGATGTCCGCAAGGTTGTGGATTTTGATAGCCCCGAAGGCCTGCGGCAGATGCGCCGGGACATTCAGGCGCTGTCTACCGACATCCCTATGACGGCTGAAGAGCTTGCCCAAATCGTGGCCTCTGGTGGGCAGTCTGGTATTGCCAAGGCAGAGTTGATCGAGTTCGCAGAGCTGGCGGCCAAGGTCGGCGTTGCCTTTGATATCTCAGCTGAGATGGCGGGGGATTCCATGGCAAAGGTGAAAACCGCCATGGAGCTGAACCTTAAAGAGACCTCAAATCTCTTTAACGCGATGAACCACCTGTCCAACAACTCGGCGGCGCGAGCGGATCAAACGCTGGAGTTCCTGAACCGTGCGGGTAGCGACGGTGCGCGCTATGGGTTCTCGGCAAATGAAACCCTGACCTATGGCGCCGCCATGATCGCAGCCGGGGCTCAGGCGGATACGGCTGCAACCTCGTTCCGGAACATGGGGCGCGCGCTGACACGCGGGGCCAGCTCCACAGATCGCCAGTCTGAAGCGTTTAAGAAGCTGGGGCTCGATGCGGAAAAGGTCGCCTTGGCGATGCAGCAGGATGCGGTTGGCACCACCAATGATGTGATCCGTCGCCTGAACGATCTGCCAAAGCACCTGCAGGCCTCGGTGATGTCTGATCTCTTCGGGGACGAGGCGCGTGAGCTGGGCAAGCTGATCAACAACATGCAGCTGCAGCCAAAGATGCTGAAGCTGTTGGCCGATCCTGCTGACTATTTGGGGTCGGTTGGCGAGCCCGATAGTGTGGAAAAGGAGTATCGGGCGAGGGCAGCCACCACGCAGAACAATGAGCAGTTGCTTGCCAATGAATGGAAGCGGGTGCAGTCGGCTGCCGGTGAAACTATTCTGCCGGTATACAATGAAATCCTCACTACCATGCGGGGGCTTCTGAAGACCACAACAGTGTGGATTGAAGAGCATCCCACCCTCACGCGCTGGCTTGTGATCGGCGCGGCGGCCCTGGGTGGCATGGCTGTTGCAGGCGGTGCTTTGTTGACGGCGGGTGCGGCTCTGATCGGCACTATTGCTGTTTTGCGCTTTGGCCTTGCTGGTCTGGGGGCGCGGGCGATCTTCGCCAGCGGCGGGCTGGGTGGTGTTGCATCCCGCATTATGGGGATGTCCTCAATCGCGCCAAACTTTGGCCCGGCTGCTGCTGGCTTCTCAGGGTTGCGGCGTTCAGCGCTGTCTGAGCTGGATCTGCTTAAAAATGGTGTTGATACCCGCACTGCCGCGATGAACCGCAGCCTGTCCCGCCTAAAATGGAAGGGCGCGCTTGCTGGGCTTACCACCTATCTGGCCATGCAGCAGGTGCCTGAAGAGCCTGAAGAATTGCAGGCGTTTCAGGAGCGCAATCGTCGGCGCCTTGACGGCGCGCTGCGCTCTGTGCCGGGCCTTGGCTGGATGATGGAAAAGTATGAGGGGGCAGTTGAGTGGGTTCATGGCGCTCCGCCTAGGACCGATGAGGCCTTCTTGCCGCAGGATGATGCGACGCGCGCAGCTGTAAAGACAGTGGAGCGGTTCACTCCGGAGAATGGCCGGCCAACGGCTGAGCGGGTGGCTCATCTGCGCGAAGAGGTAGCGGCCTACCGTCAGGAGGTGGAAGCGGCTCAAGAGGCTCTGGCGTCTGCGCCTGAGTTTGCCAGTGGCATCACCAATCCTCTCTGGATCACGGCGCAAGCGGATCTTGATGCTGCTCTATCGGGCCTGCGCGCCGCAGAAGAGCGGTTTGAGGAAGCGGAGGTGGCATCAGCAGAGCTGGCTGAAGCGATCCGTGTCCTGGATGGTGCGCGGGTGGCGCCGGTGGTGGATACTGCATCCATCGACCGGGCGTTGGCAAAGATCAAAGAGCTGGTGCAGGCCGCGCGCAATCCTTCAGGTGGTGGTTCGCAGCTGCAAACCTCGCTGGGGCCCGCGCGTGAAGTGACGCCGATTGCGGGCGCCCGTGCCCGTGGCGGTCCCATAAAGGCGGGTCTGCCCTATTTGGCAGGCGAGCTGGGGCCGGAGCCGATCTTTTCCAGCCGGTCGGCCTATGTCGCGACACATCGCCAGTTTGAGGCGATGCAGAGGATGGCGGGCGTTGCGCGGCGGTCGGGGGCGATTGCTGCGACGGTGGCCAGTGTGGCCGCCCCCGCAGCTGCAAGTTCCACTGCTCCGGCGGGCGGGCGCACGGTTCATATCGACAATATCTCAATTGAGATCCCGGTGCCGGGGTCTGTCAGTGATCCGCAGAGCTTTGCGGTGAGTGCCGCAGGTGAGCTGGGGCGGCGCCTTTCCTCTGTGCTGGAAGGGCGGTTTTCCGACTAAGGAGGTGATGAGCAATGTCCGGACCCGTTCCAATGGCGCTAGGCCCGTTCAAGTTTAAGGCGCATGGCCTGGGCTTCACGGAAATGGAGCGCAAGCTGGATGCGACCTGGGCGGAGCTGGAGACTGCGGGGCGGCTGAACGTCCTGCAGTGGACTGGCCCCACATCTGAGGTGATCACCATCAAGGGCGTGGCGTTTCCGGCTGAGTTTGGTGGGGAAGGCACTTTGAATGGCATCAAGATGTCAGCGCGACTTGGGGTGCCGCAGATCCTCCTGTCAGGCGGTGGCAGGATCTATGGCCTGCACGCGATTGAGGGGGTTGATGAAGAGGGGGGCTTCTATGATCGCAAGGGCGCTCCGGCGCGCGTTGGCTACTCTCTAAAGCTGCGCAAGATCGGGTTTGGTTTTTCTCTGTTGTCTTTGCTGCGAGGGTTGTGATGGCGGTTGAATATCGAACCCGCGAAGGGGATGCGCTCGACCTCATCTGTCAGCGCGAATACGGGCGTCAAGCCGGTGCGGTGGAGGCGGTCCTTAGGGCAAATCCGCAGATCGCAAAGGTTGCCCATCGCTTGCCTGCGGGCGTGCTGGTTGTCTTGCCGGATCTGCAGCCTCAGGAGGGCGACGGCATGTTGCGGCTTTGGTCATGACGACGCATCCGGTGTTGCTGGTTACGGTTGATGGTGTGCCTGTTTCGGGGGCCTTCTTCGACCGGCTCATAGAGTTGAGCATATCGGATCGCGAAGGCGTGCAGGCGGATACGTTGGAAATGTCCTTTGATGACAGTCCTCCGCATTTTGCATCGCCAAGGCGGGGCGCTGTGGTGCGTGTCAGTGTCCGCATGGGGTTGCGTGGTGCTGCTGATCTGGGTGCCTTCATTGTTGATAAGGTGGAGAATGAATGCTTGCCGTTTGTGATCCGCGTCCGGGCGCATTCGGCTGACTTCCGGGCCGAAATGAAAACTCAGAAATCCCGTCATTGGGATGGTGCGACGGTGAAACATATCGTCACTGAGATTGCCAAAGAGCATGACCTGGAGCCGCAGATTGCTGATGCCGTAGCCGGTCACAAGTATGACTGGATCGGGCAGCAGGATGAATCGGATCTGAACTTTCTGGAGAGATTGGCTCGGCGACATGATGCTCTGTTTACGATCAAGGCTGGGCGCCTGCTTTGGTTGGAGCGGGGGGCGGGGAAGACTGCGGCGGGAGATGATATCCCTGAAGCGGTGATCGGTCGGCAGGACGTGTTGATCGGCACCTGTCGCGTCTCCGATAGCGATGTTGAGCGGTTCAAAACCGTCAAGTGCTACTGGCAGGACAAGGCGGGGGCTAAGCGGCGTGAGGTTGTCGTAACCGCTGATAAGGCAGCCAACGGCGAGCGGGTCTTGTCGGATCCATTCAGCTCTGAGGCGGAGGCGCGGCGAGCTGCAGAGGCCGCAGCTAAAGAGATCCAGCGCGGTCAAATCAGAACCAGCTGCACGGTATTGGGCAATCCGTCTCTAATGGCAGGTCAGCCAATGCAATACAGCGGTATTCGTCCGGGTATTGATGCGCGCGTATTCATTCTGGAGACAGTTGAGCTGACCTACTCCAAGTCGGCAGGGCTGCGCAGCAGTATCGAGGGAAGACTGAAGGTCTGACTGAAGGTCTGACCCTGAGTTCATTCAAGGCATTAGTGAGAGGAAAGATGGCAGGAGAATTGCCTGAACCGGCCCGCTGGTATGCGCGCCGGGGCGACCGATATGTGACCACCGCGCCGGTGCGGTGGGAGATCGGGGTGAAGGGATCTGGCTTGTGGGTGTCAGTGCCCGCGGGCTTTCGGTTTGATGTTTCGATACCCTGGTGGGCTGGGCTGGCGTTTGATCGTCATGATCCCCGCTATTTGCGGGCTGCTGCCTTCCATGATTTTGCCCTGCATCGGTTGCGCTGGGGGCGAGTGAGTGCGGCAGCCCCCTTTTCTGAAGCGCTGCGCGCTGATGGCGTCTCTCGCGTTCGCAGGCTGGCCATGGTGTTAGCCGTCACAATCCACAATTGGCGATAAGGAGCAACGCTTTTGAAACTGGAGTTGTTTTCCTCAGCGATGGCTGGGGTGCTGGGGGCCGTGACAGCCATGCTGACCAGCTACGGGACATCTTGGCCGGTTGTGGTCGTGGTGTTTCTGGGCGTGGCCATGGCGCTCCTGGAAGAGGAAGAGCTGAGCTGGCGCCCCGCGGTCGTGGTGAGTGTCTTCAACATGATGATCGGTGTTCTGGGTGGCCCTTTGGCGGCTCAGTTCATAGGCGGCGTTTGGGGTGTCGATATCCCGGCGCTCACTTTGATCATCGCGTTTCTGGTGGCCTATGTCGCGCATGACTTTTTCAGCAAGGCGCGGGCTCCGCTGATGGGGCTTCTGGTCAAGGTGATCAGCGCGTTTGGAGGGCAGAAGAGTTGAGCGCCCTTATCAGCCTTCTGGCTTCCCTATCTCGCCCGGTGCTGCGTTTGCGTGCCGGGCGGTGGCTTCGCTTCCTGCGTTCGTCGCTCTGGCGGCGGGTGCGTCTTGCTCTGTCTGTCCTTGTTTGGCTGGTCCTCGCCTCTGCGATGCTCGCCATGAACTCCCCCGAAAATCAGGAGGTGCCCCGCAATGAACTTTTCCATCCGTGATGTGCAGGCTCGCTGCGCTGCCCTGGGCCACAATCCGGGGCCTATTGATGGCATCATGGGTAAGCGCACCCGAATGGCCCTCAGTGTGGCTCTGAAGGCTGTGCGGGGCTCTGAGGTGTCTCACCTGTTCCACCATTCCGGATTGCGCCGGGTTCATCTGCATTGGTCCGGCGGGGCCGTTGGTGTGAATGGGATCGAACGCACAGCCTACAATTCCCTCGTTACCCATGACGGCGCGCGAGTGCAGGGAGAGTTTCCGCCAGAGGCTCAGGCCCGCTATGCCGTGGGAAAGGCGGCGTCGCACACGCTCAACTTCAACACCGGTGCCATCGGTCATTGCGTCGATGCTATGGTGGGTGCTGTCGAGCGCCCCTTTGACCGGGGATCCGCGCCGATGACGCCGCGCCAGCTCGATGAGTTCTGCAAGTGGGCGGCAGAGTACAGCGTCAAGTATTGGATCCCGATCAACCGATATGGGATGCCCACTCATGCTGAGATCCAGCCGATCTTTGGTATTCGGCAAAAGTGGAAATGGGACATCACTTGGTTGCCCGGTATGAGCAAGCCCGGCGATCCGTTGGTGGTCGGTGATCGCATCCGCGCGATGATCTCTGAACACCTTCCTGACGTGAGGGCTGCGGCGTGATGCGTGTCATGGCTGTTTGCGCCTTGGGGCTCGCAATCATCTGCGGCATTGTTTCTGTCTATCTTGGCTGGCGCAACGATGGCCTGCGGGATCAGCTAGAGGCCGCGCAAGGTCGCCTGTCCGTACAGGCTCGCCAGATCGAAAACGCGCGGCAAGCTGCTGCGGTTCTCGATGCCCACATAGCGCGCCTGCAAGCGGTGCGGGCTGCACATGAGATCCAGCTGAAAGAGCTTAGAGGGAAGGAGGGATATCATGCGCCTTTGTCTGATTTTCTTGGCGATGTCTTTGACGGGCTGTAGTGGTTTCTTCCGCGACCCTGTGCCGGTCTATGTGGAGCGTGAAATCCCGGCGTCTCTATTGAAATCGTGCCCGGAGCCGACAAAGGGCAGCCGGACGGAGGGCGGCCTTGCAGAGCTTGCATTGGGCTGGCGCGCAACAGCGCGCTGTAATGCTGGGAAGTTGGAAAGTGTTGGTCGTATCTTAGCTGACAAGCGCTGATCGGTTGGTTGAGGACCCTTTCTGTGGGGCTTCGAAAAGCGCACGGGAGGCAGACAGATGTTCTTTTCGTAGTTTTATTTCCGCCAGCATTGCTCCGGTTGTTCGACTTGAGACAACTCTCGATGGGGGTCCAAGGTGTTCCGAATAGCGTCAGCTTACGAGACTGCGATGATACCAGATGGTATCTTCAAATGGTTGGACAAAACCAAAGGTCTTGGTTTCTTCTAGCAAAACACGGGCAACAAGGAGAGCTTTGCGTACATCTTGGCAATGGGATGTGCCGACACAGCCTTACTGGACGTCGGTTTGAAAACAGGCTTGGTGATTGTTGTCAATTGGAAGGGGAACTGGTACCTACGAAGACGCCTCCTCTTTGTTTTCTGGGGTTGCTTTTCCGGACAAGAGCGTTGAGCAGCGTTCCTCTCAGCGTTGAGATTGCTCCGCAAATTTCTTGTTCAGAGGACCCGCAGTGTGGTTTCCCACGCTGCGGGTTTTCAGTTTCTATGGTCTTTGGGTTGGCATGGAAAACCTAAAGACGGTCCTGTAGTTGTTCGAGTCCACGGACATCTTTCCGCCATGCGCTTCGGCAATTTGCGAGGCTATGAAAAGCCCAAGACCGAGTCCTTTGTTCTGCTCGCCAGGCTCAGCCATGTAAAAAGGTTCAAAAATCGTTTTCAGCTTATCGGGTGGTATCGGTTCGCCCGCGTTCGCGACGCTTAATTCCAAGCAACAGTCTCGGTGGGTGAGCTCAACAAACACCGGAGAAGTTGCGGCGCCATGTGTGATCGCGTTTGCCAGTAGATTTGAGGCAAGTTGTGCAAGTCTGGTCTCGTCGCCGTATATGAAGTCATCAAAATCGAGCGCTTGGATAATTTCTCGATCTTGGTTTGCCAGCGAAACTTCGTCGATAACTTGTTGAATGACCTCGCCTGGGTTAATCCGCTGCGTTGTGGATACATCAAGGCCGCTCCCGAGTTTTGATCTGGCAAAGTCCATTACATCTGAGATCAGTCCCGCCATCCGATTAACAGCACCATCAATTGCTTCAAGCATCTCGCTTGTTCGCTCCGATTGCTCTTCTCGCTTCATAATGTTGGCTGCCGACCGTATCGCGCTGAGTGGATTACGAAGATCGTGTCCGAGCACTGCTACGAATTGCTCTCTCAGAGCTGCTTCCTGCTCTCTAGACTGAAGTGAGGCGGCATTCTGCTTGGCGACAGAAATGTCTCGTGCACTACAAAAGAAATTCTCTCCTTCGGGCACGGCATTCCATGACAGCCAGCGATACGTTCCGTCTTTGTGGCGGTAGCGGTTTTCAAAATTTAGGATCGGCTTGCCGGTCTTGATCTCAGTAAATGCTTTCGCGTTGTTTGAGATGTCATCCGGATGCAGAAAATCAAAGAAGGTTCTTTCCTTGATTTCTTGCGGCTCCCAACCGAGTGTGTGCTGCCATGCGGGATTGGTTTCAACGAAGAAACCACCATGATCCAAGATGCCCAGAAGGTCGGGTGTCACATTCCATGTCAAACTATGGATTTCTAAAGGCGAACTCATGCTTGCTTCCTCCGTGGGCCGGATGAGTTTTTATGCTCCATCATATCCTTATTGGCCCTCACGCAATAGCCTAGTGTGAGGCTATGTTCTGCTCGTCTGCCTAGTTGCACGGATATGAGAGGGTGATGGGAGCCACGCTTGCTCAACCATGGCTTTTTGTTTCGGTTCCCAGGGGTGTTTGCTCTTCTAACAGAGGGGTGCTTATTTGTGGGGTGGTGAGGCCGTTGGAAATTCAGTTTATCCTGCTGATCCATTTCCATCCTTCGAATTTATCCCCCGTTTGTTGAAGGTGAGTGTATCGCTGTAGGGAGGACCACGAGCGGTGACCGGTTACGGCGGCCGCTTGGGGAATTGAGTAGCCCAACTCGAACAAGTGTGAGGCGCCTTCGTGGCGTAGATCGTGGAACCGCAGATCTCTGATATCGAGAACTTTGCAGGCGCGCGTGAACCTCGAGGAAATGGTATCGGGGTTGAACGGAAACACCCGGCCATCAGGGCTGACAGGCATGGATAAGGCGACGTCCATCGCTCGTTGAGGAAGATCACACCAGACGTCATTGCCAAGCTTTGCGCCAGGATGCTTCATGTCTCGGATGAACACCCGGCCATACTCTGGGTCCAAATCACTGCGTAGGATCCTGGTGATTTCGCTTTCCCTCCGAGTGGAGAAAAGGGCGAAGAGAACAATCTTGTGCATGGGCAAAGCCCGAGGGTTGCTAGCCGTCGCAACCTGAAAATGGTCTAGCAATGCGTCGAGTTCGGCCAGGGAAGGGCGCCGGTCTCGTTTCCTTGACTTGCCGGACAATCCGAGACGGTTGCAGACAACCATCGCATCTTTCATCGCTTGACCGTCAAGTGGAACACCCCAAGCAGGCTTTGCGATGGCGAAAATGGAACTTAGGTGGCTGAGGTAGTTTGAGACAGTTGCTGGTTCTTTGCCAATCGCTAGTTCTTGAGCAAACGAGACGATATCAGGGCTGACAATATCTGCGCACTTCAAGCTCGCAATGTCGTATTCTTTAATGGTTCTGAGTACTTGCGCCTTCGTGCGACCAATCTCCCGTTGGCTCTCGAGAACGTAGCGGTCGATCGCATCTGCCAAAGTCTTGTTACGCTGCTTCAATGTAAGGAAGTCACCTTCAAAGGCCTTGACCTCCTTTTCACGCTTTTTGATCCAGGCTTCAGCGGCTGATCGCTTCTCAAAGGTGCGGTTGTCGCGAAATCTTTTGCCGTTTCGTTTCAGGTCGATTTGTGCGAGATAGCCGACCGACCCGTCCAAGCGCTTGCGTTCTGTTACTGATCCCATGGTCCCAACATTGCGTAGAACATCCCAACATTTGTTGGGACAACGTGCCAGAATGGGCGGAAATACGCAATAATCAGGTCCAACATTGGCCGTAAAACTGGTGTCGATATGCGAGAAAAGCTAATCAAATCAGATATTTGGAGGAGTTCCCGGTTGTCGGTTGCGCCAATGATGGATTGGACAGACCGCCATTGCCGTTATCTGCATCGTCTGCTGAGCCGGGAGGCGTTGCTTTACACGGAGATGGTGACGGCGCCGGCTTTGGTGCGGGGGGGCGCGTTGCATTTGCTGGATCACTCGGTCGAAGAGCACCCGGTGGCGCTGCAGCTTGGTGGTTCGGACCCGGCAGAGCTCGCTGAGGCGGCGCGCCTTGGTGGGCAGGCGGGCTATGATGAAATCAACCTCAATTGCGGCTGTCCCAGTGACCGCGTTCAGTCCGGGGCCTTTGGGGCGGTTTTGATGAAATCCCCCGATCTGGTGGCCGAATGTGTGGCGGCCATGCAGGCCATGGTCGACGTCGAGGTGACGGTCAAATGCCGCATCGGTGTGGATGATCAGGACCCGCAAGAGGTGCTGCCGGGCTTTATCGCGGCGATTGCTGCGGCTGGGTGCAAGCGGGTGACGATCCACGCGCGCAAGGCCTGGCTCAAGGGGCTGAGCCCTAAGGAAAACCGCGATATTCCGCCGCTGGATTATGACATCGTGCATCAGATGAAGGCAGAGTTTCCGGCGCTGCATATCTCGATCAACGGGGGGATTACCTCGCTTGATCAAGCGGTTGAGCATCTTGATCGCGGTCTGGATGGGGTCATGGTGGGCCGTGCGGCCTATCATCAGCCGAGCGATATCCTGTGTGCGGCGGATCGGCGGATCTATGGCACGGGAGAGGTGAGCGATCCGGTCGAGGTGGTTGCGCAGATGCTCGGCTATATCGACGATGAGATGACAAAAGGCGCCCGCTTGCATCAGATCACGCGCCATATGCTGGGGCTGTTTGCCGGCCGTCCGGGTGCGCGCAACTGGCGCCGGGTTCTGTCTGAGGGCGCAAGCCGTCCGGGCGCGGGCACCGAACTGGTCGAGGCGGCGCTGCAGCAGGTGACCGGGCAGGCGGCCTGATCCGGCCAGGCTGATCCGGCCGACTGATCCGGCAAGCCTGTCGGGCGGCGCCTGTCTGGGGCGCGCGCAGTTGGGGCAGGGCAGGAAACCGGGGTCACAGCGGCGTGTGACGCAAGAAAAAGACTGCCATGTGCCGCAATCCGGCTATATCACCACAACAAGCAGGGCAGCGGCCCGGCCAGTTGGTCGGGCAGAGGTCGCTTGGCGCCGGTGATGGCGGGCCAGCGACGTTGCAAAGAGCAGACCGAGAGCGGCAAGATCCGCGCCAGAGGAGACCGAGATGCAGGCGATGATTTCCCCCCTGATGAGCGAGAGCGCAATTGCCATGACGCCGGGGCTGCTGGCGCAGATGGCCGGGCTCTTGGTGGTGACGGGTGCGGTGGCAGGTGTCCTGGCCGGGCTGTTGGGCGTGGGCGGTGGCATCGTTCTGGTGCCTGCGTTTTTCTATGTGTTCCAGACCCTTGGCTATGGCGGCGACCAGCTGATGCAGATGTGCCTGGCGACATCGCTCGCCACCATCATCGTGACCTCGGTGCGCTCGGTCCTGAGCCATAACAAGAAAGGTGCAGTCGACTGGGATATCCTGCGCGGCTGGGGGGCGGGGATTGCGGTTGGCGCCATCATCGGTGTGACGGTTGCGGCGTCGCTGCGCTCCACCACGCTGCAGGCGTTGTTTGGGGTGCTTGCGCTGGTGATTGGTCTCTACATGGCTTTTGGTCGTGCAGACTGGCGGTTGGGCAGTGAAATGCCCAAGGGTCTGCGCCGGATTGTCCTGTCGCCGATGGTGGGGTTCCTGTCGGTGCTGATGGGGATTGGCGGTGGCAGTTTCGGGGTGCCCCTGATGAGCTTGCACGCAACGCCCATTCATCGCGCCGTGGCCACGGCTGCGGGGTTCGGTGTGATCATCGCGGTGCCTTCGGTGATCGGCTTTCTGTTCCTGCCCATCGATGCGGCTGCGCGCCCGCCACTGACTGTTGGGGCGGTCAATCTGGTGGCCTTTGTCGTGGTCATTGCGATGACGCTGATCACGGCCCCCTGGGGGGTAAAGCTTGCCCATGCAATGGATCCCAAACCGCTCAAGCGGGTGTTTGCGATTTTCCTGATCCTTGTGGCGCTAAACATGCTGCGAAAGTCGCTTGGGCTCTGATCTGGCGGGCTGCTGGCGTTAGGCTGGCGGCATGGAGTTGTTGAACGTCAGGAGCCGGTGATGCAGTGGCAGCAGTTTTGTGACAAGGGCTGGTGCGCCTTTGGCCCGGATCAGGCAACCGCCGATTGGGCCAGACATGCCCATCAGGCGGGCATGGCCGCGCTGAAGGATCCCGCCAATGCCGACTGGCTGCAATGCGAGGGCACCTGGTTCATCGGCGTTGATGCGTTGCCCAATGACAGCTCCGGTCAGCTGCCCGGTGGCCCGGCCTTGGCGGGGCCCGCGATCGAATTCATCCGCACCCATCTGGGCGCGATACCGCCCTTGCACCGGGCGCAGGTGTCGTCGGTGTTTCCCGGCTACCCGCGCCCCCGTCCGGGCGAAGGCGAAGCGGCGCTGCGCTACCGGATCAAACGGGACGCCGCCCATGTGGATGGGGTCAAGATGTATGGTGAACATCGCCGCCGCAAGGTGGAGGAACCTCATGCCTGGGTCTTGGGGTTGCCCCTGAACCAAGCCAGTGAAGATGCGTCTCCCCTCGTGGTCTGGGAGGGTAGCCATAACATTATGCGCCGTGCCTTTGCCGCCGCCTTTGGCGATACGCCGCGGTCCAGCTGGGCAGATGTGGATGTGACGGATGCCTATACTGCAGCCCGCGCAGAGGTGTTTGAAACCTGTCCGCGTGTGACGGTTTCGGCCAAACCGGGAGAGGCCTATCTGATGCACCGCCTCTGTCTGCATGGGGTTGCCCCCTGGGGCGAGGGGGCAAGCGCACCGGAAGAGGGGCGCATGATTGCCTATTTCCGGCCTGAACTGGCGGATTGGACCAACCGGGACACAGGCTGGCTGGCATAGGTCAGCAAACCTGTCCGAATGTTTCGCGTGCGAAACAATGGGTCAACACACGTTCCGCATGATTATCAATGTGTTAACAGGCGGTGCTGATGTAACAGGCGGGATTTTCCAGCCCGATCAGCCAGATAGGGCCATCGCGCAACATCAGCGCCTGCGCCGCGTCAGCCGCGCTTCAGTCTGGCGCTGCGCCCGCCGCGGCGCTTGGTCAGGTCACATGCGCGGGCCGGAAGCTGTTCAAGCAGGCTAGCGCGTTCCTCATTGGTCATCTTTGACCAGCGGGTGATCTCATCGATAGAGCGATAGCAGCCGGTACAGATCCGGGCCTCGGGGTGGACCACGCAGATCTGAATGCAGGGCGATTGCACTTCGTCGCGTTTCCAGACGTCTTGGCTCATGTCGTTGTTCCCGCCTTAACCTGTTTTCAGATGGCGCATCCGGTCAAGCGCCCCCTGCAGGATATAGGAGGCTGCCACGTGGTCGATAACCTCAGAGCGACGCTTTCTGCTCGTATCGGCCTCCAAAAGCGCTCTTTCCGCGGCAACTGTGCTCAGACGCTCGTCCCAAAAGCCGATGGGCAGATCCGTGAGCTGGCTGAGATTGCGGGCAAAGGCACGGGTTTTCTGGCAGCGGGGGCCTTCGGTGCCATCCATGTTGCGTGGCAGCCCAAGAAGCAGCGCGCCGATCTCGCGGGCCTTCACGATGTCGAAGAGCTTTTCGGCATCCAGCGTGAATTTCTTGCGTCGGATCGTTTCCAGAGGGGTCGCGACGGTGCCCATCCGGTCAGAGATGGCAACGCCAACGGTCTTGTCGCCAAAATCGAGACCGGCGATGGGGCTAAGGGAGGGAACGGCGGCCGCGAAGGCCTCGAAGTCGTCATAGATCATTCTGTCAGTCCTGCGCTTTGCGCGGCGGCGGTGATGGGGGCGAGAGCGTCGGGAGTGTCGGCAAAGACCTTCTGGGCCTCGGCATAGATCGCGCGGGCGCGGTCGGTTTCTTGCAGGACGCTCAATGCGCCGATCAGCTGGGCCCATTCCTGCGGTGTGCCGCCGGTGGTGGCGAGCCGGTCAGACAGCCCCTCGACCATGCCCCGGATCATCGCGGCGCGGTCTTCTGCGCTCATGTCCTGTGCGGCGGCGATGTCGGCGTCGCTTGGGCCAGAAATGGCGGGGCCACGGCCAGGAACCGGGGCGCTGCCGGGTTCGATGGGGGTATAATCCACACCGGCGCGAAACGCGATGTCTTCGATCTGGGCGGTGATGGCGGTGACCCATGGGGCGTTGGCCGGACCCATTGCAAGGGTTTCGCTCCAGACCTCATAGGCGATATCCGGACGGCCAATCTGTGCCATCATCAGCCCCCAGTAATAGCGGGCACCACCGTCGTAGCGATCAAGCGTAAGCGCAGTGCGCAGCGCGTCCTCTGCCTCTGGCGAGACATAGCCACCTGCGGCCATGATCTGCAGCTCTGCCAGCTCGCCGAAATCGCGGGCCTCAACATCGCCGGACATGATGCGGATATAATTTGCCTTGGCCTGCGCGGCGGCAGAGAAATTGCCAAGGTTGCCTTCGTGCTGGGCCAACAGGGCCTGACCCTGTGCGTCGTCCTTGCGCGCATTGGCGGTGTCGCGCAGCTGCTGGACAAGTTCGGCATAGCCCGGCTCAACCTCGCGCGGGGGGGAGGGGGGCAGATCTGCCTCGGCTTCGGCCTGGCTTGGACGGTTTGCCGCGCGCTCTGCGGCGGCGGCGATGCGCTGTTGCAGGCCAAGGTCGCTGTAGCCGGGGGCGCCCAGGGTGGAATAGAGCCCGTAGACGGCGCCAGAGACACCCACCACCACCAGGGCCGCCATGATGCTGCTTGCGGTTTTGGGCTGTGCCTTGCCTTCGGCGGCGGCGCGCATCTGTGCATCGGCGGTCAGAATGCGGCGGGAAATCTCGGTGCGGATGCGCTCTGCGTCGCTTTCCTGCAGGACGCCACGCGCCAGATCCTTGTCAACATCGCGTAGCTGTTGGCGATAGACGGCCAGATCATAGGCTGCCGCAGGTCCACCGCTGTCGCGCCCCCGGATCAGAACAAGAGACAGCAGACCGGCTGTGGCCAGGGTGATGAGGCTGATGACAATCCAGAAAGTCATGGGGGCTCCCGCAGTTTGTTCCCCATGTATAGCTGCAGGGGGGCGGAAAAAAGACCTAAACGCTGCGGCGTGCTGTCCTGTTGCTGACAGGGCCGCCGCCCAGAGCGTCATCTGGGTGGTCAGTCGAATGGCCGTTTGGGGGCGCAAGGGGGGCGGTGATCGCGCCGGGTTGGACCGGCCGGCTGATCTGTAACAGCTTTACGACCGGTTTACGGCGCGCATGTCGCAACCATACATAAATGCGACGATAAACGGCGCAGGCCTGGCATGCGTCTGGGGCATACCCGGTAACAGTCTCGAACCATCGGATTCGCCCATGAAACGTTATTCTGCCTTTGCTGTCGCGCGTGAGGCGCTGCGCTACCACACCGGATGGGAACGCGCCTGGCGCTCTCCTGAACCGAAACGCCGCTACGATGTCATTATCGTTGGCGCTGGTGGCCACGGTCTTGCCACTGCCTATTTCCTTGGAAAGAACTTCGGCATCACAAATGTCGCCGTTCTGGAAAAAGGCTGGTTGGGCGGCGGCAACACCGGGCGCAACACCACCATCATCCGCTCCAACTACCTTCAGGATCCCTCTGCGGCGATCTACGAGAAGGCGCGCTCTCTCTATGAGACGATGAGCCAGGACCTGAACTACAACGTGATGTTCTCGCCGCGTGGCGTCATCATGCTGGCCCAGACCGAGCACGAAGTGCGCGGCTACAAGCGGACCGCACATGCCAACGCGCTGCAGGGTGTACAGACCGAATGGATCGAGCCTGCCCGCGTCAAGGAACTGGTGCCGATCATCAACCTTGAAGGCCCGCGTTATCCGGTTCTGGGTGGCCTGTGGCAGGAACGTGGCGGCACCGCGCGCCATGATGCCGTGGCCTGGGGCTATGCCCGTGCGTGTTCTGCGATGGGCATGGACATCATCCAGAAATGCGAAGTCACCGGCGTGCGATCCGAAAACGGTCGTGTGGTCGGGGTCGACACCACCAAAGGTGCGATCGACTGTGACAAGCTGGGCATGGTGGTTGCGGGCAACTGTTCGCATCTCTCCGAAATGGCGGGTTTCCGTCTGCCGGTTGAATCCGTGGCGCTGCAGGCGCTGGTCTCCGAGCCGATCAAACCTTGCATGGATGTGGTCGTGATGGCGAACACCGTGCATGGCTACATGTCGCAGTCCGACAAGGGCGAGATGGTGATCGGTGGTGGTACCGACGGTTTCAACAACTACACCCAGCGCGGGTCTTTCCACCATATCGAGGAAACCGTGCGCGCGCTGAACGAAACCTTCCCGATGGTCAGCCGCCTGAAGATGCTGCGCCAGTGGGGCGGGATCGTGGATGTGACCGGCGACCGCTCGCCGCTGATCTCCAAAACGCCGGTGGACAACATCTTTGTCAACGCAGGCTGGGGCACCGGCGGCTTCAAGGCGATCCCCGGCTCTGGCTGGGCGATGGCGGAGCTGATGGCCACGGGCCACTCGCCGCTGGCCGAAGAGTTTTCGATGATGCGCTTCAAGGAAGGCAAGTTCATCGATGAGAGCGTTGCAGCGGGTGTGGCGCACTGATGCCGCGCACCGTCGCAAAATTCTTGGAAGAATTTTGCCAGGGATTGTCCAAAATCCTTGGCCCCCAGTTGGAGAGGTCCGCACAATGCTGATCCTTGAATGCCCATATTGCGGTGTCAAAGCCGAAGAAACCGAACTGGCCGCTGGCGGCGAAGCGCATCTGAAGCGCTTTGGCCCCGGTTCGTCGGACGAAGAGTTCCACGACTACCTGTTCATGCGCGAAAACCCCAAGGGCGTGCATTTCGAGCGCTGGCGCCATGCCAATGGTTGCGGCAAGTGGTTCCATGCTGCGCGCTGCACCATGACGCTGGAAGTCTTTGGCACCTACAGTGCCCAGACCACCGAGCCGCCCAAGGAAATCCAGGACAAGATTTCTGAAAAGCGTCCGAACTGGACATGGCGGGATGTGAAATGATCCGCCTGAGCCTCTCTTTCCTTTCTGTCGCCTTCTCTTGCGAAAGGTCCGCCACATGAGCACGCGCCTTGCCAAAAACGGCCGGTTGATCGACCGCTCCAAACAGATCGAATTCACCTTCAACGGCAAGCGGATGAAGGGCTATGCAGGCGATACGCTGGCCTCTGCCCTGTTGGCCAATGACCAGATGATGGTCGGTCGTTCGTTCAAGTATCACCGCCCCCGTGGTCTGGTTGCTGCGGGCCCCGAAGAGCCCAATGCGCTTGTGGGTCTAGGCACCGGCGATCGTTTTGAGCCGAACCAGCGCGCCACCACGACCGAGCTGTTCTCGGGTCTGTCGGCACAGTCGCAGAACCACTGGCCCAGCCTCGACTTTGACGTGCTGGCGATCAACAACAAGCTTGGCCGTTTCCTGACGGCGGGTTTCTATTACAAGATGTTCATCCACCCGCGTCCGCTGTGGAAACACGTCTACGAGCCGATCATCCGCCAGTCTGCTGGTCTGGGCAAAGCACCGGACAAAGAGCTGAAGGATGCAGACACCTACGAGCACTTCTATTTCTTCGCCGATGTGTTGGTGATTGGTGGTGGTGTGGCTGGTCTGCAGGCTGCCAAGGTCGCGGCACAGTCCGGCGCCAAGGTTCTGCTGCTTGAGCAGCACAACTACTGGGGTGGTCGTGCGCCGGTTGATGGCGGCACCATCGAGGGCATGGAGCCGGGTGCCTGGGTTGAGAAAACCCTGGAAGAGCTGCGCGGCATGGACAATGTCACCCTGCGCGATCGCTGCATGGGCGCAGGCGTCTATGACCACGGCTATGCGCTGGGGTATGAACGTCTGACCGATCACGCACCGGGGCAGGGTGGTCCGCGCCACCGCCTGTGGCGGATCCGGGCGAGCCAGATTGTCACCGCGACCGGTGCGATCGAGCGTCCGCTGTCCTTTGCAGGCAACGACATTCCCGGCGTCATGCTGGCAGCGTCGATGCGCGACTATGCGGTCAACTGGGGGGTGACCCCGGGCCAGAAGGTTGTGGTTGCCACCAACAACGACGACGCCTACCGCACCGCCATTGCGATGCATGGTGCCGGTGTCGAGGTGGTCCGCGTGCTGGATACCCGCGACAGCGGTGGCGGCAGTCTCATGGAAGAGGTGCGCGCATTGGGCATCCGTGTCGAATGTGGCCGCGCCATTGCCAAGGTCAAAGGCAGCAAGCGTGTCACTGGCGTGGCGATCTGCGCTCAGAACGGCGAGGGCGGTGCGCAGGAAGAGGTCGAGGCCGATGCGGTCGCGATGTCCGGTGGCTGGTCGCCAGTGGTCCACCTGTGGTCCCATTGCGGTGGCAAGCTGATCTGGGATGAGGCGCATGCCAACTTCCGCCCCGATCCAGAGCGTCCGCCACTGGGTGCGGATGGCAATGGCTTTGTCATTGCGGCCGGTGCCGCCAATGGCGCTGCAGGTCTGGCCGATGCGCTGCATGACGCGCAGACCGCCGGTGAAGCGGCTGCCAATGCCGCGGGTTTCACCCCCAAGGTTGGTGATGCACCTGCCGCCGTGGCGCCTGAAGAAAACGCGATGGAAGCTGTCTGGCTGATGCCTGCCAAGGCCGACATCAAGCTGCGCATGAAAACCTGGCTGGATTATCAGAACGACGTCAAAGTGTCGGATGTGCAGCTGGCAGCGCGCGAAGGCTTTGAAAGCGTTGAGCACACCAAGCGTTACACCACGCTGGGCATGGCGACCGATCAGGGCAAACTGTCCAACATCAACGGTCTGGCCATTCTGGCGGACTCGCTCGGCTCTGAAATTCCGCAGGTGGGCACCACCACCTTCCGTCCGCCCTATCACCCGATTTCGATGGGTGCGATCGGCGGTGAAGCCCGCGGTGAGATCTTCCAGCCGCTGCGCAAGACGCCGATGTATGACTGGCACGACAGCAACGGGGCGGATTGGGAACCGGTTGGCCAGTGGCGCCGTCCTTTCGCCTATGTCCGCTCTGGCGAGAGCCTGCATGACGCGGTGAACCGCGAGGTGAAGAACACCCGCGACAACCTCGGCCTGCTGGATGCATCGACCCTTGGCAAGCTGGTTGTCAAAGGACCGGATGCAGGCAAGTTCCTCGACATGATGTACACCAACATGATGTCGACACTGAAGCCGGGCAAATGTCGCTATGGTCTGATGTGTTCCGAGAACGGCTTCCTCATCGACGACGGTGTGGTTGCGCGTATCGACGAAGACACCTGGCTGTGCCACACCACCACCGGCGGCGCCGAGCGCATCCATGGTCACATGGAAGAATGGCTGCAGACCGAATGGTGGGACTGGAAAGTCTATGTTGCCAATGTCACCGAACAGCTGGCGCAGGTCGCCGTCGTTGGCCCCAACGCCCGCAAGGTGCTGGAAAAGCTGAACGAAAAAGCAGGCGGTGGCATGGATCTGTCCAAGGAAGCGCTGCCCTTCATGGAGTGGCGCGACGGAGAGATCGGCGGCTTCAAGGCGCGGGCCTATCGGATCTCCTTCTCGGGCGAGCTGTCTTACGAGATCGCGGTTGCAGCCTCTGACGGTCTGGCGTTCTGGACCGCGCTGATGGAAGCGGGTCAGGAATTCGGCGTGATGCCTTATGGCACCGAATGTCTGCACATCCTGCGGGCCGAGAAGGGCTTTATCATGATTGGTGATGAGACCGACGGCACTGTCATTCCGCAGGATCTGGGCCTGAACTGGGCGCTGTCCAAGAAGAAGGAAGACTTCCTCGGCAAGCGCGCCCATTCCCGCAGCCACATGGCCGACCCCGACCGTTGGCAGCTGGTGGGTCTGGAAACCGTTGATGGATCTGTCCTGCCGGATGGGGCCTATGCGGTGGGCAATGGCGTCAACGCCAATGGCCAGAAGAACACCATCGGTCGTGTGACCTCGACCTACTATTCGTCGAACCTGGGGCGTGGCATTGCCATGGGCCTGGTCAAGCATGGCCCCAGCCGCATGGGTGAGGTCATCGAGTTCCCCGGCACCGACGGGAAAATCTACAAGGCCAAGATCGTCGATCAGGTCTTTTACGACAAGGAAGGGGAAAAGCAGAATGTCTGATCCTGTCAGCGCAATGAATGGTGCGAAGTTCTCCGGCCTGGCACAGGTCGAGGACAGCGGTCTGCAGGGGATGATTACCCTGCGCGGTGATCTGGCATCTGACACCCTGAAGGCGGCCGTGAAGGCCGCCACCGGGGCAGATGTTCCTGCCAGCGGTCACGTGTCGCTCTCGGCTGAGGGCGGGGTGGCATGGATGTCGCCAGACGAATTGTTGCTGCTCGTTCCTTACGAGGTGGTTGACGCCAAGGTTGCTGATCTGGCAGAGGCACTGAAGGGCGAGCACGCATTGGCCGTCAACGTGTCGGACGCGCGCGGTGTGTTCCGCTTGTCCGGCGATGGCGCCCGCGAGGTTCTGGCCAAGATCTGCCCGGTGGACATGTCGGCTGAGGCTTTCAAGCCCGGTCAGTTCCGCCGCACCCGCATGGCCCAGGTCGCCGCGGCCTTCTGGCTGGACGATGATGGCGCATTCCATATCGTCTGCTTCCGCTCGGTCGCGGCCTATGTGTTCAATCTGTTGTCGGTATCCGCACATCCACAATCCAAGGTTGGCGTCTACTGATCTGCGACAATTTCACCTTGTGTGATCGTAAAGTCTTCGATAATCTGTCCCCGGTATTTCCGGGGGCATTTTACTGTCTTTCGGGGTGTTTTGCCCCATGTTTTTGTGCGCCGCCAGATCCAATTATTTGTGACTGAGAAGGACGAGGCTCATCGCCTGTCCTTTGGACGTGATTTGGGGTCGACATGGTCGGTTTGTCAAAAATCACTTCGCTCTTTGGGGCGAAGGTGGGTGCAGCTTTTGTCCTTGGACTTTCCGCCGGGACGCCTGCGCACGCGCTTGATGGCGAATTCCATTGTCATGTCAAATCCTTGTCCAGTCATGGATGGATCCCAAGAGAGATCCATCTGTCATTCAAGGACGGATGGAAGGGCGAAGTCTCTCACGATGGAAATTTCAGCGCCCTGTCAGGCCAGAAGCTGAGCGCGGGTTTTTTCGAGATGGGGCCGACGTCCTATCGGATCAGCTGGCTGATCAAGACGCCCTCCTTTGGCAATGGCGGGGATCTCGGAGAGATCCACTACCGCGCCATTCTCAACACCCGCAACATGAAGCTGTCGGTCCAGGTCATCTCTGACGTGGTGGATGTGGATCAGCCGCGTGGGGTGGGCGAATGCAGTCGTTTGATCAGCGAAATGGTGATCGAGGAAGCCGCCGCCGATCAGGGCTAGCAAGACAGGCCGCAATCCGACACTTCACGACAATGATCTCTGGATATGATCCGGCGCGGGTTCATGGCTATGACAACCGCCCCTCGGGCAGCGGCACCTGTGTGCGCAGCAACATCCCGATGAAGCGCTGATCCGCCCGGCAGGCGCAGGTGTCGCGGCGTTTGATCTGCGACATCTGCGCAGGGTGGCTGCGACCTCTTTACGAAAAGCCTTGGTTATTTTTTCGGTGTTTCCACGGCTTACCCTTGACCAAAGGGCGGACCAGCCGCATGTATCTGGCCAGGAACGCAACAATTCAGACAGGGGGCCCCAATGGCTTTTGAACTTCCCGATCTTCCCTACGCTCACGACGCTCTGGCATCCAAGGGCATGTCCGCTGAGACCCTGGAATACCACCACGACCTGCACCACAAGGCCTATGTCGACAACGGCAACAAGCTGATCGCCGGCACCGAGTGGGACGGCAAGTCGATGGAAGAGATCATCAAGGGCACCTATGACGCAAATGCGGTTGCTCAGAACGGTATCTTCAACAACATCTCCCAGCTGTGGAACCACAACCAGTTCTGGGAAATGATGGGTCCGGGCGAAAGCAAGATGCCGGGCGAGCTGGAGAAGGCCCTGGTCGACAGCTTTGGCTCTGTTGACAAGTTCAAGGAAGAATTCTCTGCCGCGGGCGCGGGTCAGTTCGGTTCCGGCTGGGCGTGGCTGGTCAAGGACACCGACGGTGGCCTGAAAGTGACCAAGACCGAAAACGGCGTGAACCCGCTGTGCTTTGGTCAGACTGCTCTGCTGGGTTGCGACGTGTGGGAGCACTCCTACTACATCGACTTCCGCAACAAGCGTCCCGCGTATCTGACCAACTTCCTTGACAACCTGGTCAACTGGGAAAACGTCGCGTCCCGCATGTGATCGCGATTTGGCACCTCTGCCTTTTGCAGAGAAGCCTTTGAAAACATTGACCCCGGCCGCCAGCGGTCGGGGTTTTTTCGTGTCTGATGACAGGGTTCAGGGGGAACAATCCGCGCTCTCAAAGGTTGTGTATCTGACGGAAACAGAGATGGAGGCCGCTATGGCAGACCGCGTGAGATCAAAGGATGGTCGTCAGGAGACCAAGGAGATCCTGGGGGCAGAGGGCACCATTTCCCAAGGCGGACGCACAGGGGGCCGACTGGCCCGAGAGGTCGCGACCGAAGACGAGAAAAAGCGCGCGATGGAGCGCCCGGCCGGTGCGACCCGCGTGACAAAATCCAACGAGCAGGAGGATCAGTAATGAGCGGATTGAAACATGGCAGCTACGTTCTGGTGGCAGATAGCGAAAAGGCCCTGCTGCTGGAAAACATGACCGATGCGCAGAACCCCAATCTGGAGGTGCGCAAGAAGGAAGAGCAGGACAACCCGTCCGATATCGAACAGTCGGCTAACCGGCCTGGCCGGATGCATGACGGGGGTGCCGGCCAGCGGTCTGCTCTGGATGACACGGACTGGCACGAACTGGCCAAGGAGCGGTTTGCAGATGATATTGCGGAGCTGCTGTACGCGCGCGCCCACAAGGGCAAGCTGGGTCCGATTGTTCTGGTCGCCGCGCCTCAGGTTCTGGGAGATTTGCGCGACAAGCTGCACAAGGAAGTGCAGGATCTGGTGATCGCAGAGATCCCCAAGAACCTGACCAATCACCCGATCGACAAGATCGAGGAGATCGTGACGCAGGAACTGGCCGCCTGATCGCGGCTGACTTGAATAGAACACGCGGCGCTGTCATGGCGCCGCGTTTTTTATGCGGCCTGCGCCAGGCCGTCAGACATGGGCGCTGATACGGGCCAGCGCGTCCTCTACCGATGTGACCCAAGTGAGAGCGGCAGTGGTTTCCTCGCCTGCAAACCCTTCGCCCACCACATGGTCGATCAGCGCCTTGAGCGGATCCCAGTAGCCATCGATATTGAGCACGAAGATCGGTTTGTGGTGCAGCTCCAGCTGGCGCCAGGTCAGAGCCTCGAACAGCTCGTCCAGTGATCCCGCGCCGCCAGGCAGCAGAACAACGGCGTCCGCGTTGTACAGCATCACCTTTTTGCGTTCGTGCATGGTTTCGGTGACCACATAGGTTTGCAGATCGGTCTTGGCGACTTCGCGACGCACCAGATGTTCGGGGATGACGCCAAATGTCTGCCCGCCGGCAGCCTGCGCCGCGCGCGCGACGCGCCCCATCAACCCCACATCCCCGGCACCATAGACCAGCCGCAGGTCCCGCTCGGCCAGCCCGCGGCCAAAGGCTTCGGCGGCCTCGCCATAGCTGCTGCGAGCGCCATCACGCGCCCCACAGTACACACAGACAGATTGAATACGCATGCTCAGCACCTTTTTTGTTGTGTTCTGCAGGGAAATAGGTCGTCCTTTGGTCCCTGATAGCCACATTGATCGGTTGGCTCAAGCAAGCGGGGGAGACATCCCGCAATATCGGCACACGGGCCTTGTCCGGAAGCGTCGAGAAGGAAGGAACGGAATGACGGATGAAGTGGGCAAAAGCGGCATGTCCGCGACGGCCATCGGTGGGGTCGCGGCTGTTGTCGCGGTGATTGGCGGCGTGATTTATCTGCAATGGGGCGGGGCATCGGACCCGGTCGCACCGGCAGATCAGAAGGGCGCGTCGGATGTTGTGGTGATATCGCCTGCAAATACGGATCAGGCAACTGCCACGCCAGCAGCCAGCGGTGCAGGGGACGCAGCGAATGATACCGCTGCACAAACCGGCACAGAGACACCCGCAACGACGGGTGCGCCAGAAACTGTGGCGGAGGCTGACACAGAGGTCAGCGCAGAGCCAGAACGAACTGCTGAACCCAGTGAAGAGGCGGCTGAACCGGCAAGCGATGCCGAGGATGTGGCAAATGCGGACGCGGCGGATGACGCCGCAACAGCCCCTGCTGCGGTAGACCCGGATGAAAGCGTGGCCGAGACAGGCGCGTCTCTGCCACCTCTTGCGGCGCCGGAGATGGATCTGGCACGCTTTGAAAGCGACGGCAGCGGTGTGATTGCAGGGCGCGCAGAGCCGGGAAGCGAGATTTCAATCCGGCTCGACGCTGCAGAGATTGACGCGCTGCGTGTTCCCGCAGACGGCAATTTCGTCGCCTTTGTCACCGTGCCCCTGTCGGATCAGCCGCAGGTGATTTCGCTCATCGCCCGCAGGGGAGAGGAAGAGCGTGCATCGGATGCGCAGTTCATTCTGGCTCCTGTTGCGCCCGTGGTTGTCGCCGAGGCAGCGCAGGCGCCGGTAGATCCTGCCCCGACCTCAGACACAGAAATCACTGCGACCGCCGAGGCGGACAGCGCAGAGGGGGCGGCCGAGGCGGCCGTCGAGGTGGTACAGGATCTGGCTGAGGATGTGACCACCGCAGTTGCGGATGCCGCAAATGAAACGGCAGAGGCGCTGGGGGATGCGGCGAGCGCGGTTGCAGCAGAGGTTGCAGCAGAGGTTGCAGAGATCGCAGACAGCGCGGCCGAGCCCGCAGCACCCCAGCCAGTGGATGCACCTGACCCCGTGGCCGAGCCGCAGTCAGCACCACTGGTCGCAGACACCGCCCAGAGCGATCCGCAGCCGGTGCCAGAGACGACAGAGACTGCAGATGCGGGCGCGGATGTGGATCCTGCACCGAAACCCGCAGCCCCCAAGCAGGTCGCCGTGTTGCGGTCTGATGCCTCTGGTGTGCAGCTGGTGCAGCCCGCAACCCCTGCAAATGGCGCCCCCGCCACCGGTGTGGCGCTGGATACCATTTCCTATGATGCTGAAGGGGATGTGATCCTCAGCGGACGGGGAGAGGCCGATGCTGTCGTGCGCGCCTATCTCGACAACAAGGCGGTCGCGGATCTTGCGGTGGCAGGTGACGGGCGCTGGACAGGCAAGCTGGCGAATGTGGCGCCGGGCATCTACAACCTGCGCCTTGATGCGCTGGATGCGTCAGGCAAGGTGCTGAGCCGCCTTGAGACGCCCTTCAAGCGGGAAGCCCCGGAAGTGCTGGCTCCGGCGCCAGAAACGCCCGCCGCGCCAGATGCAGCGCCTGTTGCCGACAGCACCACACCAGTGCCGCCCGTGCGGGCAATCACCGTGCAAAAGGGCGACACGCTTTGGGCGATTTCGCGAGAGCGCTATGGGGATGGGTTGCTTTATGTGCGGGTGTTTGACGCCAACCGTGACGCAATCCGCAATCCTGATCTGATCTATCCGGGACAGGTCTTTACCATCCCGGAGCAGTGAGACTGCGTTGACGTTTTGCGCCGTCCCGGTGTGTCGCTGCCCGCCTGCCAATCTGGTGGGGCGGCTGGCCAAACCGGGGCGGCGCGCCTATGTCATAGGTCTTGGAACAAGGACATGTGATGACTGACACTGAAAAGACAACGGCGCAGGACGAACGCCGATCCGGTCTGCGGACCCTGCGCAAGGTTGGGCCCTATCTCTGGCCCAAGGATCAGGCCTGGGTGAAATACCGCGTGGTGGCGGCGCTGGCGGTTTTGGTGCTGGCCAAGGTGATCGCAGTCTATACGCCCATGCTGTACAAGGGCGCTGTCGACAGCCTGGCCGGTGAAGGCGTGCCGCCGCTGGCGCTTGGGGCGGTGGGGCTGACTGTCGCCTACGGGATGGCCCGGATCCTCACGACCGGCTTTCAACAGCTGCGTGATGCGGTCTTTGCCCCGGTGGGACAGCGCGCGCTGCGCCGTCTGGCACTGGAGACCTTCCGTCATATCCACCGCCTGTCCATGCGCTATCACATCACGCGCAAGACCGGCGGGCTGAGCCGCATCATCGAGCGTGGCGTAAAAGGCGTGGAGTTCCTGCTGCGTTTCTTGCTGTTCTCGATCGGTCCTCTGATCCTGGAGTTGACGCTGGTCGCGGTGATCCTCGCGGTGCTGTTTGACATTTGGTATCTGGTGGTCGTTGCGGTGACGGTCGGGCTTTATGTCTGGTTCACCTTTGCCGTGACCGAATGGCGGGTGAAACTGCGCCGTGAGATGAACAATCAGGATACCGACGCCAACCAAAAGGCCATCGACAGCCTGCTGAACTATGAAACGGTCAAGTATTTCGGGGCCGAGGAGCGGGAGGCCGCGCGCTATGACGTGGCCATGCGCGGCTATGCCCGTGCCGCTCTCAAGACGGCGTATTCGCTGGCATTCCTGAACTTTGGCCAGAGCCTTGTGATTACCGCTGGTCTGGTTGCGGTGATGGTGATGGCGGCCATTGGTGTGCAGGCGGGGCAGCTGACGGTTGGTGATTTCGTCATGGTCAACGCCTACATGATCCAGATCACCGTACCGTTGAACTTCCTTGGGACGGTCTATCGCGAAATCCGCCAGAGCCTTGTCGACATGGGAGAGATGTTTGACCTGATCGAGCAGGACCCGGATGTCACCGACCGGCCCGGAGCGGGCGAGCTGCAGGTCAAGGGCGGCACCATCACCCTGAAGGATGTCCGTTTCGGCTATGACAGTGATCGCCAGATCCTCAAAGGTGTCAGCTTGACAGCCAAGGCGGGAGAGACAGTGGCGATTGTGGGCTCAACCGGGTCTGGCAAATCCACGATTGGGCGGCTGTTGTTCCGCTTCTACGATGTCACCAGCGGTGCGTTGTGCATTGACGGTCAGGATGTGCGCGATGTGACGCAGAAGAGCCTGCATTCGGCCATCGGCGTGGTGCCGCAGGATACGGTGCTGTTCAACGACACGATCCGCTACAACATCGCCTATGGGCGCGACGGGGCCACGCAGGAGGAGGTGGAGCAGGCCGCTAAGGATGCCCAGATCCACGATTTCATCCTGCGTCTGCCCGAAGGCTATGACACCCAGGTGGGAGAGCGCGGGCTGAAACTGTCCGGAGGCGAGAAACAGCGTGTGGGCATCGCGCGCACCTTGTTGAAGAACCCGCCGATCCTGCTGCTGGACGAGGCGACATCGGCGCTGGATACCGACACCGAGCAGGAGATCAAGGACGCGCTGACCCGCGCGGGGCAGGGGCGCACGGTGATCACCATCGCCCACCGCCTGAGCACGGTTGCCGAAGCCGATCAGATCATCGTGCTGGAGCAGGGCGAGATCGCAGAGCAAGGCACCCATGATGAATTGCTGGCCCGCGATGGACGCTATGCGCATCTGTGGCAGCGCCAGCAATCGGATCAGGATGCTGCGTGATTAGCGCGGGCATCCAACCGCATCGGGCCTTGGTGCCGTGATCGGCTGTCTTGCAGTCGTTGCAGCACTATCCGGCCCCTGACGCCGAGCACACAAAACAAAAAGCCCCGCTCTAGAGCGGGGCTTTTTTTGGTGGGGTTACTCGGCTGCGCGGAGCGAGGGGTTGGTGGGCGCCTCGGCGTCGGCCTCTTCCTTGCTTTCGTTATCAAGCCTGCCTTCCCGCTCCCACAGGATTTCGGTGGTGGGCAGGGTGCGGGCCTTGGTGGCCAGGCGCATGTCGCGGGCGATCCGGCTGGACCGGCCCCCCGTCAGCCGCGCAAACAGGCGACCAAGGGCCGCGACGTAGATCCACAGCCAGACCCGGATCGCCAGGAGCGACGGCGTCACCAGAAGGGTCAGCACGGTTGCAATGCCAAGACCAAAGACCACGGCGGTTGCCAGCTGCTTCCACCACAGGGAGGTCGGGCTGTCGATGGAGTAGCCGCCGTTGATGAAATCGAGGCTGAGCCCGAACATCATCGGTGCAAGGCCCGCCATCGTGGTGATCGTGGTCAACAGAACCGGACGGATCCGCGCCTCTGCAGTGCGGATGATCGCCTCGATGCGGGGCATCTTGCGGGCAAATTCCTGATAGGTGTCGATCAGGACGATGTTGTTGTTCACAACGATCCCGGCCAGGGCCACGATGCCGGTGCCTGTCATGATGATCGAGAAGGGCTGTTTCATCACCATCATGCCGATCAGCACGCCAGTGGTGGACAGAACCACCGCCAACAGCACCAGGATAGAGTTGTAGAAACTGTTGAACTGGGCCAGCAGGATCACGAACATCAAGGCCAGAGCCCCGGCAAAGGCCTTGGACAGGAAGGCGCCGGATTCGGCCTGTTCTTCCTGATCGCCTGTCCACTCCCACGTGATGTCAGCCGGGAACGGTGAGGTTTCCAGCCACTCGGTGAGCTTGGCGATCCGCTCGTTCGGGTTCAAGACAACAACACGCGCGCCATCTGCCAGCGCCTCTTTCAGCGCTTCGGTGTCCTGCGCCTGCTCCAGCTGGAACAGCGACAGCTGCATGCCGCTGGATGATGTGAGGGGGCCATCGGCGTCGAGTTTCACATAGGCAAGCGTCTCATCGGTGCCGCTGTTCGGGTTGGGCGCCACGACCTTTGCCACGGCAGCTTCGATGTCGGCCTTCACGTCGTAATAGCGCTGCTGCTGGACGCGGTTGATTTCCGCCAGCTTTGGGACGGGCTGGCGGGTGATGAAGTTGGACAGTGGCACCAACCCGTCTTCGGTGCGCAGTTTGAGCGCATCGAGGGTTGAGAGAACGCGGTCCTCCTCGGGCAGGCGGACGCGGATTTCGATCTCCTCGTCAGAGCTGTCAACGCGCATGGTATCCAAGAGGATGCCGCGTGTGACCAGCTGCACCATTGCACCAACGGTGGCCACGTCCGCGCCATAGCGGCCCGCCTTTTCGACATCCACGTCGATCTGCCAGTCGATGCCGGGCAGGGGCAGGCTGTCTTCGATCAGGTCGAGCCCGGGGGTCGCCTCAAACTTGGCGCGGGCCTGAGCGGTGGCAGCTGTCAGCGTCTCCCAGTTGTCACCCTTGATGCGCAGGTGCACAGGCTTGCCCGATGCCGGACCCTGGGCCAGCGCGCGGATTTCAGCCTCGAAACCGGGCAGTTCGGCCAGTTCGGCGTTGATCTCGTCGATGACAGTGTCGCCATCGAATTCGGTGGCAGTCACCTCGCGGGTGAACCAGCCATTGAACCAGCTTTCCGTCTGGGTTGGACGGTCTTCCCATGGGATGATCTCGAACTGGACCTGACCGATGGTGTCCGGCGGCGTCTGCGCGCCAGAGGCATCGGTATTGAGCCCGCCTTCACCGGCAAAGGAGAAGACGTTCACAACCGCCGGATGGGACAGGATCACCTGTTCGGTCAGGCGCACCATTTCGTCTTCCTCCATCAAGGAGGTGTTGCCGCGGGCGCGGACATAGGCGGTGGCCTGTTCGGGTTCGGATTCCACAAAGAATTCGACGCCATAGTTGTTTTCACTGAAGGTGGCGAAAACGGTCATGATGGCAAAGGCCACAGCGCCGACCGTAACCACCGGCATGATCGGATTGCCGACGATGAACTTGATGAAGTGACCAAAGGGCGTGTGCTGATGGCCGGGATCCACCGGTTTTTCGCGGCGGGTCAGCTGGGCGGCCTGCAGGGTGACAGAGGCGCCAAAGGCCGACAGGACAAAGACCAAAGCGCCAACAATCAGCGCGGCGGGACCTGCCGTTTCGGCAGGGAGAAGATAGCCCGGGTTCAGCATCTGCATCGCCCCTGCAAACATCCCCCACAGCGCCACCGGCACGAGAGCTGCACGCACCCACCAGGGCGCAACTGCGCGCAGGCCAGCGGCCATACGTTCAAAGACGCGGCTCATCCGGCCAGAGACACCACCCATGACCGGAAGGTAGATCAGCGCAACCACGAGGGAGGCGGAGAGAACGAAGATCAGCGTGACGGGCAACATGCCCATGAATTCACCAGGCACGCCGGGCCAGAACAGCATGGGCAGGAACGCGCAGAGCGTCGTTGCGGTCGAGGATACCACCGGCCAGAACATGCGTTGGGCGGCCTCGACGTAGGCGTGCATCGGGCCCGTGCCCTCGCTGATGCGCTTGTCGGCGTATTCCACCACCACGATGGCGCCATCCACCAGCATGCCCACTGCAAGGATCAGACCGAACATCACGATGTTCGAAATGCTGACACCCATCACCGCAAGAAAGGCAAAACACAACAGGAACGAGGTCGGGATGGCAAAACCAACCAGCAGCGCGGCGCGGCTGCCAAGCGAGGCGAGCACAACGATCATCACCAGTGCCACCGCCGTCAGAACGGAGCCTTCAAGCTGGCTGACCATAGAGCCGACAACCCGGCTCTGGTCGTTTGACGTGCCCACCTGAACCGCGGCCTGCAGTTCTGGCGGCCATTTGGTCTTGGCCTTGTCGAGGGTCTCTTTGACCAGATCGACGGTATCGATCAGGTTATAGCCTTTGCGCTTGACCACCTGAAGCGCCACCGTGTCTTCGCCGTTGAAGCGCGCAGTACCGCGGCGGTCCTCGAAGGTGAAGTTGATGGTGGCCAGCTCGCCCAGTGTCACCACTCGGTCGCCGTTGGTCTTGACCGGGAGGGCATAGATGTCGCGCACATCGTCAAAGGACGATGGGATTTTGACGGAGAAGGTGCCCTGATTGGTTTCGACTTCACCGGCTGCAATCAGCTGGTTGTTGTTCTGGACAACGGTAATCAGTTCCAGCGCGGTGACGTTGTAGGCCTCAAGGCGCAAGGGGTCGATCAGCACTTCGACCATTTCATCGCGGTTGCCCGCAATCCCGGCCTCCAGGACCGGTTCCAGCGCTTCCAGTTCGTCCTGCAAGTCCTTGGCAATACGGGCCATTGTCCGTTCCGGAACGGCGCCGGTCAGGTTGACAATCACAATCGGGAATTCGGAGAAGTTGATTTCGTTGATCGAATACTTTTCCGCCCCTTCCGGGAATTCGGCCTCGGCGGAATCCATCGCATCCCGCACATCGGCCATGATCGCGGTCTTGTCCCAGCCAAAGTCGAACTCCAGCGCGACGCCGGCATAGCCCTCTGCGGCAGTGGCCGACATCTTGTCGAGCCCGTCCAGATCGGCAAGCTCGGTCTCCATGACCTTAACCAGCAGGGTTTCGGCGTCCTCGGCCGAGATGCCGGGGAAGGGGACAGAGATGAAAAGGGCGGGGATTTCGATGTCAGGCTCGCCTTCCTTGGGGAGCGAGGCATAGGCAAAACCGCCGACCAGAATGGAGATGGCGATAAACGCCAGAATCATGCGCGCCCGTTCGGCGGCCCAGCTGACGATACCGGTCATTGGCTGGCCTCTTTATAGGTGGCAGTGACAGGGACGCCTGCCACGACAAAATCCTGGCCAACCACGATCACGTCGGCCTGTTCGGGCAGGCCCGCGACCCAGACGCCGTCTGAGGTGTCCCGCAGCAGGGTTACGGGGAAGAAGGCGACGATGCTGTCAGCGCCCACAACACGCACCCCCAGTTGACCGTCGTTGTTGAGCGTGAGGGCCGATTGCGGCAGCAGATGTGCCTTGGTGCCCTCGGCGGCGATCACGATGTCAGCGGTCTGGCCGTCACGGATGGCGAGACCGGGGTTGGGGATGGTGATTTCCACCTCAAATGTGCGGGTGGTCGGATCGGCAGAACGGCTGATGAAGGTCACTTTGCCGCTGACCTGTTTGCCGGTTGCAAGCTCCGCTCCGGCTGTGGCGCCGATCTTCACGCGGTTCACTTCGGTTTCCGGGACAAAGCCGACGATCTTGATGGTGTCCAGTTGGATCACCGTGGCACAGAGGCTGCCGGGCTGCATCAGGCTGCCAAGTTCGGCCGCGTCGCTTTCCAGCAGACCGTCAAAGGGCGCAAGGATGTCGAGGCGTGCCATTTCCTTTTCGGAGGCTGCAACCTGAGCAGAGGCTGCTTCGATGCCGGCGCGGGTGGTTTCCAGACCGGTTTCCGCCGTCGCGACGCCTGCAACCGCGGAACGCTCTGCCGCCTGCGCGGCTGCGAGGCGGGTTTCCGAGGCATAGCCACCTTCGGATAGTTTCTGCGCTGCCGTCAGGTTGATGCCTGCTTCCTTCAGGCGGGCGCGGGCCTCATCCAGACGGGCCTGGGCTTCGGGGACGCGGATCTTGGCCTCTGCAAGACGGGCCTTGGCCTCCAACAGGGTGGCGGGGCGGGTGCCCGGGTCCAGCTTGCACAGGAGATCCCCGGCCTTGACCTGCGCACCTTTGCGCAGCGGTTCGGAGACAACTGTTGATGTGGTTTCTGCGCGCACTTCTACCTGGCGGGCGGCTTCTGTCTGGCCCCGCAGGATGACCGCGCTGTCGATCCCGCGGGCGGTGCTGCGCAGGGCCACAACCCGAACACGGGCCGCGCCGGATTTTTCTGCGTTGTCTGTGGCCGGTGCGGCCACTGGCGCTGTGGCTTCTGCCGATGTGTCGGTGGCAACAGCGTCTTCGCCACGGGCAAAGGCAAGCAGCGCCTCACGCTCGATCACGGCATAATACAAGCCGGTGGTCACAATTGCGGCAGTCAGCAATGGAATTACACGCATACGGGGCCTTCCTAAACGTCAGTCGTCCCTCAAGGGGTACTATAAGACCAGTCAACATCCGCGCCAAATCGGGCGCACACTGGCAAATTTGCGCCAAGTGATAAGTGCCATATAGGGTTTGTCCACACTGAACTATGTAGTTCAGTTCACATTTTTTGCTGTTTCTGGCGGATTTGTGGGCAATCGGTAACGACAGCGCCACTTGGCTTGGCATCTGTTGCACTGTAAGAGAGGCTGAACACAGGAAACTTTCCGTCAGCCGGGAACTGGCAGGCGGGGCAGGTCAGGGACAATTTCATGAGCGATACCGACAGCTTTATTGATGAGGTGACAGAAGAAGTCCGCCGCGATCGCCTGTTTCTGATGCTGAAGCGCTATGGCTGGATCGGTGGCGTTGCGGTTGCCCTGATCGTTGGTGGCGCTGCCTATCGTGAATATGACCGGGCGCAGACGCAGGCGGCGGCCGAGCAGCTGGGCGATCAGATGATTGCCGCGCTGGACAGCGATGACAGCGCAGCGCGAGCCGAAGCCCTGTCGCAGATCACTGCGGGTTCGGCGGGTGGTGATACCGTGCTGAAGCTCTTGCAGGCGGGCGCCCTTGCAGATGCAGGAGAGCGTGACGCCGCGATTGCAGCGCTCAACGCGATCGGTGGCAATGGTGACGTGCCGCTGATCTACCGCCACATCGCGACGTTCAAGGCCCTTGGCCTGCAACAGGACAGCCTGCCTGCCGCCGACCGGCGCATTCAGTTCGAGGCGCTGGCCCAGCCGGGCGCGCCGCTGGATCTGCTGGCGCGCGAGCAGCTGGCGCTGATTGATATCGAAGAGGGCAAGACCGAAGAGGCGATTTCCAAGCTGCGTGACATTATCAATGCGGCAACAGTCACCTCGGACTTGCAAGACCGCGCCTCTCAAGTGATTGTGGCCCTTGGGGGGTCGCTTCAGCCTGAGACCGGGTCTGACGGATAATCCAGTAATCCAGCCGTTCCGCGTATTGGGGCGCGGGGCGAAGCGTATCAAAAGTACAGTAAAAGTGCATTAAACGGGGCAGGGCAATGACGGCAGTAAAGAGCTTTTGGCGTGCAGGGGGCATTCTGGGGGGCACCGCGCTGGCGTTGGTTCTGAGCGGCTGCACCGAACCCGAAGAAATCCTGCGCGGCGAGCGCGAGGACATCCGCCCCGACAGCACGATCACGATTGTTGACCAAAGCCGCGCCATTGCGCTGCCTGCTGCACGCACCAATGCCGATTGGGCACAGGGCGGCGGTCTTGAAGGCCTGCGCCCGACGCATCCGGCCCTGGCCGCAGCGCCCAGCGAAATCTGGTCCACCTCCATTGGCGAGGGGGACAGCCGCCGCCAGCGTATCACCGCAACGCCGGTGATCGGCGATGGTCTGATCTACACGCTCGACAGCGCGGCCCAGGTTTCAGCGGTATCCCCGTCGGGGGCCGTTGTGTGGCAAAGCGACCTGATCCCGGCGTCTGACAGCGCAGGCCAGGCAACCGGTGGCGGGCTCGCCTATGACGGCGGTGTTGTCTACGTCTCCTCCGGTTTTGGCGTGGTGACCGCGCTTGATGCCAAGTCCGGCGCAACCCTTTGGCGTCAGGAGCTGGACGCAACCGGATCTGGCCAGCCGACCGTGCGCGACGGGCTTGTCTATCTGGTGGCGGGTGATGACACCGGCTGGGCCATCAATGCAAAAGACGGCCGCATCGCGTGGCAGGTCGAGGGCACCCCGAGCCCATCCAATGTGCTGGGAGCGCCTGCGCCAGCGGTCACATCAAAATTTGCGATCTTTGCCTTTGGGTCAGGGGATGTCGCGGCAGCCTTCCGCAAGGGCGGTCTGCGCCGTTGGAATGCCTCGGTTGCCGGGCAGCGGATTGGCCGCTCCATCGCGCGGATCGGGGATGTGACGGGGGCACCGGTCGTGTCTGGTGGTCGCCTTTACATTGGCAACCAGTCGGGTCGGACCGCGGCTTTTGACGCAGAAACCGGAGAGCGGATCTGGACCGCGCCCCACGGTGCGACCGATCCGGTCTGGCCGATCGCGGGCAACTTGTTCCTGCTGAGCGACCTGAACCAGTTGGTGCGCCTTGACGCCGACAGCGGCGCGGCAGTCTGGGCGATTGATCTGCCTGGCTACCTCAAGGACAAGCCCCGCAAGCGTGGAGCCATTGTCGCCCACCACGGCCCGGTCGTTGCTGGGGGGCAGGTTGTTGTGGCCTCCAACGATGGGTTGATCCGTTTCTTTAGCCCCGAAAGCGGTGCCCTTTTGCGCACCGTGTCGATCCCCGGTGGTGCGACAACCGCACCGGTGGTGGCAGGTGGGACGCTTTATGTGGTGTCCACCAAGGGGCAATTGCACGCTTTCCGCTGACAGGTCACTGCAGGCGGAGAGCCAAAACTGACGATGCGGTCTGGAAGGACGCGCGCAGATGCGCTATGGGGCGCGTCTGAATCGCAGAAAGTTGGTCTGATGTCTTTTACCCTCGCTATCGTGGGGCGCCCGAATGTGGGCAAATCCACACTGTTCAATCGTCTCGTCGGCAAGCGGCTGGCGCTGGTCGATGACCAGCCCGGGGTCACGCGCGATCTGCGCGAGGGCGAAGCGCGGCTTGGCGATCTGCGCTTTACCGTTGTGGATACCGCCGGTCTGGAAGAGGCCACCGACAACTCGCTTGAGGGGCGGATGCGTCGCCTGACCGAGCGCGCGGTGGATATGGCTGATGTCTGCCTGTTCATGATCGACGCCCGCGTCGGGGTCACGCCTACGGATGAGGTCTTTGCCGATATCCTGCGCAAGAAATCCGCGCATGTCATTCTGGCGGCCAACAAATCCGAAGGTTCGGCAGCTGATGCCGGCGTGCTGGAGGCCTATGGCCTTGGCCTTGGTGAGCCGATCCGCCTGTCGGGGGAACACGGCGAGGGCATGAACGACCTCTATGTGCAGCTGATGCCGCTGGCGGACAAATTCGACAAGATCGCAGAAGCCACCAGCCCGGAAACGGATGTGACTGTCGATGAGGAAATCGACGAGGATGACGATCTTTCGGTGCCCATGCCGACCGCCAACAAGCCGCTTCAGGTGGCTGTTGTGGGCCGCCCCAACGCAGGCAAGTCCACCCTCATCAACAAGATCCTTGGCGAAGACCGACTGCTGACCGGGCCCGAAGCGGGGATCACCCGTGACGCCATCTCGCTGCAGATTGACTGGCAGGGCGTGCCGATGCGGGTTTTCGACACCGCAGGCATGCGCAAAAAGGCCAAGGTGCAGGAGAAGCTGGAAAAGCTCTCTGTGTCTGATGGTCTGCGCGCGGTCAAATTCGCAGAGGTCGTTGTGGTGCTGCTGGATGCCAGCATCCCCTTCGAGCAACAGGATCTGCGGATCGCTGACCTTGCAGAGCGTGAAGGCCGGGCGGTCGTCGTGGCGGTGAACAAATGGGACGCCGAGGAAAACAAGCAGGAAAAACTGCGTGACCTCAAGGAGGCCTTTGGCCGGCTGCTGCCACAGCTGCGCGGTGCGCCGCTGGTGACGGTTTCTGCCAAGACCGGCAAGGGGCTTGATCGTCTGCACGCAGCTATCATGCGCGCCTATGAAATCTGGAACCGCCGGGTGCCGACTGCGGCGCTGAACCGCTGGTTGATTGGCATGCTGGAACAGCACCCGCCGCCCGCCCCGCAGGGCAAGCGGATCAAGCTGCGCTACATGACGCAGGCCAAAACCCGCCCGCCGGCCTTTGTGGTGATGTGTTCGCACCCCGACAAGCTGCCAGACAGCTACACGCGCTATCTGGTGAACGGGCTGCGGCAAGATTTTGACATGCCGGGCACGCCCATCCGTCTTTACATGCGCGGGCAGGGGGACAAGAACCCCTACAAGGGCAAACGCGAGAAAAACGCAGGCGCCTTGGCCAAACACCTCAAGAACAACCGCCGCAGCTAAGCCCGATTGGGCAAATGCCAAAGCTGAAATACAGGGGCCGCGTCCGAACATGGGCGCGGTCTTTTTCTGTCTGATTGGCGGAATTTGACCCTTGCCACCTTGCTTTGTTACGCTTTGAGCCAAGTTATTTCAGATGGGGCAAAGCGTTCTTGGCCTGAGGGCTGGATTTAGGCGCGAATTTTCATCACCGGGTATTGCTTCACCGGATTGCCCCAAGGTTTCTATCGCCTGCGCAAGCAGTCATGGCGACGTTACATGGTAGATCTAGGGGTGTGGTATGGATCTGAGGGCACATACTCGCGCGTTTTGCGACAAGGACAACCGGCTGGCTGCGCTCAGTTATTTCGGGACATTTGCCGTCTATTTCGCGGCGCTCTATCTGGCCATCGCCTATGTGGATCGCTGGTATGTGATGGTCCCTGCGGGTGTGGTTTTCGCCTTTGCAGCGGTGCGCCTTTATGTGTTGCAGCATGACACTGGCCATCACTCTCTGTTTGAGACCCGCGACCAGAACGAACTGGCAGGCCATGTTCTGTCGCCCTTCACCTTTGCCCCGTTTGAGGTGATGAAGCAGAACCACAATGAACATCACGCCTATGTCGGCAATCTCGATCACCGCGACAGCGGCGAGATCCACACCATGACGCTGCGCGAATGGCAGGCGGCGGGCTGGGGGCGGCGGTTGATGTACCGGCTGTATCGCAACCCGTTCATTCTGGTCCCGCTTGGTGCGGCATTTACCTATTTCATCCGCTACCGGTGGCCGAAAAACACGCTGCGATTTGGGGTGTTGGGGGTACTGTTGCACAACGTGGTGATCGTGCTGCTGCTGGCGCTGCTTTACGCTGTGGCGGGGCTTACTGGGGTCCTGGTCTGGTTGGGGTTTTCCTTTCTTGGGGGGATGATCGGGGTGTTTCTGGTCTATCTTCAGCACAATTTCGAAGACACCTATTGGGATCGGCGGCCGGACCTGAACCCGCAGATTGCGGCATTGCAGGGGTCGTCCTGTCTTGATTTTGGCTGGTTTTTTGACTTTGCCGTTGCCAATATCACCCTGCACGACATTCATCACTACAACGCCCGCATTCCCAGTTACCGGTTGCGGCGCTGCCATCATAGTCTGCCGCCTGACATGGCGCCGCGCCGGATCGGATTTCTTGAGGCGATCCGCGCCCTTGGCCTGAAGCTGTGGGACGAGGAACAGGAGCGTCTGGTGCCGTTTCCGGCGCGCGCAGAGAAGAAAATGGCACCGCTGCCAGAGCGTGGGCAAAAGGCATAACCGAACACGTAAGGAGCATTCATGACCCCCATTGCCAAATTGAACGGCGTCGGGCCTTCGCTGGCTGAGGTGTTGCAGGCCAACGGTTTGCCGTCGGTCGAGGCGGTGGCCGCCGCAAAGCCCGATACGCTGATGCAGATCCCGCGGATCGGCCGGCTGCGCGCGACCAAGCTGATCGCAGAGGCGCGCAAGGTTGCAGGCACGCCAAAAACCAACAAGGTGACGGCGCAAGGCTCAGACGACACCCCGGTTGCCGCCAACGGCAGCGAGGCGCGTGCCACCAAGGAGCAGCTCAGCTCGGCCCTTGCAGCGGCAGAGGCGGCACGTGTCGCAGCCGAAGCAAAGGCCGCAAAAGCCAAGGCCAAGGCCAAGAAGGCCGCGAAACAGGCCGAAACCCTCGCTGCGGAATTTGCAGCCGCCAAAGAGAAGGCCAAGGCCAAGGCCAAGAAAGTGAAAGCCAAGGCCAAGGCCGCGATCGAAAAGGAAAAGGCCAAAGCCAAGGCCATTCTGGACGCCAAGGCGAGCGAGCCTGCCAAGAAAAAGTCAGGCAGCAAGAAGGCCGCCAAACCGGCAGGTGGCAAGGCCAGGAAAAAGGCCAAGAAATAAGTGGATGAATGAAAAAAACCGGCCCCTGATACAGATGGCCGGTTTCATCTTCTTACAGGCGCTTGCGGTGTGGTCTTAAACCAGTTTGCCGTCCGCGCTCAGGGTCAGTTTGCCACCGAGATAAGGCGCCAGCGCCTCTGGCAGTTTGACAGAACCGTCTTCCTGCTGGCCGTTTTCCAGCACCGCAATCAGGCAGCGGCCGACCGCAAGGCCGGAGCCGTTCAGCGTGTGCACGAACTCGGGCTTGCCGCCCTCTGCGGGTTTGAAACGCGCATTCATGCGGCGTGCCTGAAAATCACCGGTGGTGGAAACCGAGGAAATCTCACGGTAGGTGTTCTGACCCGGCACCCATGCCTCGATGTCAAAGGTGCGGCGCGCACCAAAGCCCATGTCGCCGGTGCACAGGATCACGGTGCGATAGGGAATGCCCAGTTTCTCCAAAAGCCCCTCGGCGCAGCGCAGCATCCGCTTTTGTTCGTCGTCGGACTGGCTGGGGTGCACGATAGAGACCATCTCTACCTTTTCGAACTGGTGCTGGCGCAGCATGCCGGACGTGTCCTTGCCCGCGCTGCCCGCTTCGGAGCGGAAGCAGAGCGTATGGGCTGTCATGCGGATCGGCAGGGCCGCCTCGTCCAGCGTGTCGCCCGCGACGGAATAGGTCAGCGGCACCTCGGATGTCGGCACCAGCCACCAGCCATTGGTGGTCTGATAGCTGTCATCGCCGAATTTCGGCAGCTTGTCGGTGCCATACATCGCCTCGTCCCGCACCAGAACGGGAGAGTTCACCTCCATCAGGTCGTTCTCGTCGACGTGGGTGTCGATCATGAACTGGGCCAGCGCGCGGTGGATGCGCGCCACTGCGCCCTTGAGCACGACAAAACGCGAGCCAGAGATCTTGGCCGCAGTTTCAAAGTCCATCGCCGCTGCAACGCCCGCGATCTCAAAGTGTTCCTTGGGCGCAAAGGTGAATTCGGGCAGGGTGCCCCATTTGTTCACCTCGACATTGTCGTCCTCATCGGCGCCTTCGGGCACGTCTTCGGCCGGGTTGTTGGGGATGCGCGCCAGCATGTCGGTCAGCTTAGCGTCCAGCTCCTTGGCCTCGGTCTGCATTGCGGCAACTTCGGCTTTTTTCTCGGCCACGGCTGCGCGCAGGCGTTCGAACTCTTCGTTGTCGCCCTTGGCCTTGGCTGCGCCGATGGCTTTGGCCGCCTTGTTCTGCTCGGCCTGTGCCTCTTCGGCGGCCTGGATCTTGGCGCGCCGCGCTTCGTCCAGCGCGAGCACGTCAGACGACAAAGCAGACTCTCCACGGCGGGCCAGGGCGGCGTCAAACGCAGCCGGGTTTTCGCGGATTGCACGGATGTCATGCATGGGTCTGCTCCTATCAAGCGGTTTTGAATCAGTGCCGCCAGCATATGCCGGAAGGGTGAAGAAAGGGGAAGGGGGCGCAGACGTTTGCCGCAAGGGTGTTGTGGGATGGCACGTTATGGGGCGGGGGGAGTGAACGTATGGCGCATTCGTTTATCTCCGTCGCCCGTGGAAAGGAAAATCGCAAAGGTCGAGTTGGATCATCAGAGCGTTGTAGTGATCAACGTGCGCCCCATCGACCCGCGGAAAGCATGACCACTGTATTAGTCCTTTTTCGGAAAGTAGACGCTGAATCGATGCTGTGTCCTCACTCGCCTCCGAATGATGCAAATCATCAAGCTTGTACTGCAGGTCTTTGTCCCAGCCGAACCGGTCAGCCAGTAAAGTATCTGATGTTCCGAATGTCTGGGACAGATTTTCAACACCCCCGAAACTCCGCACTCCAGAGATGTTTGCACCAGCGAAGTTCGCGCCTGTGACTGTCGCCCAAAGAAAGCTGTTTAATATGGTGTGACCGCTGGGTTTGGAAATCTGAACGCCACAGAACAGACTTCCGGTGAAATCACCGTTCTCAAATGCTGCAAATGTGATCACGCTCTCATTGAATTCTGTCCCATGAAATAGTCCGCCACGAAACCTAGCGAACTCAATTAAGCAACCGTGAAACATGGCCCCAGAGTAATCCCCTTCAGAAAAATCAGCGCCAGATAGATCGCAAACTCTAAGGTCGAGTCGGTGCCTTCTGGCTACCTCGATTGCCTTACCGTTCGCTGTCCGGCGCCCGATGACCTTCAGGGCGGTGAGGATATCATTTCGCATGGTCGGTTGCTTATCGAATTCAGCAGTGGGTTGCTTTCCCGACCTTGGCGCGTTCAGCCGGACATAGGCACAGAGAATTTCCATGACCTGAACGTGAAAGTCCGGGTTTTCACGCGCGATGCGTTCAAGAGCAAAGATTGAGCCAATCCTCACTTCCAAATTTGGAGCCTGCTGTTGAATTGGCTCCCATCCACCTGTTTCCGCCTCAATCAGGTCATGACTTTCGGGATCGAACACCGGGTCATCCTTGAATTCAAAACCCCACCTTGACTTATCACCGCGGCGATCTCCTTTGAAACGATAGGAAAGATCTCGGCCAAGTCGATAGATCGTCTTCTCCGCGCCCAAACCCTCAACAGCCTTGTTAATCCGATCAGTGATCAGCCCCTGTTCGGTTGCGCGGGTGTTGCGTTCGTTCATCCAGACGCGGAGGGAGGAAAAGAACACGGTTGCGGAGCCTGCAAGCACGGCAATCAGGGTGGCAATTGCATAGGCGAGGTTGCGCAGGTTTTCGGGCTGCCTGTCCGTCTCTGGCGTGTTGATCTCAACCGTCAGGCGATCCACGAGCAAGGGGACGTTCAGAGCGATTTCCACGAGATAAAAACAAAGCGCACCAACAAAGAGACCTCCGACGGCGAGGAGGATTGCGCCGACGTAGTGCTCTCGCAGCCACGTGGCCGGATTTGCGATCTTTTCCGTAGACAGACTGGTGAGCGACAGCAGCAGGTAAACGCCGCCGCAGAGCGCGATGAAGGTGAAAAACAACGGGTGGCTGACGATCGCCAAATATGTATCGAGCACGAAAATGGCCTAGCTAAAAAATATACCCGCACCCTCTCATCGGCCCCTTATCGGGTCAACTGCGTTTGCGGTATCGGTTCTGGCCGCCTTAGCCTTGCAAGTGGTGGGCGCAGCGCATAGGTTCAGCGGCAAAAATCCGGGCGTGACAAGCGCCTGTCTCACAGAAGGAATATCCCATGGAAGGTGGCGCAATCGCCCAATTTCTCCCGCTCATTCTGATCTTCGGGATCATGTACTTCCTGCTGATCCGTCCGCAGCAGAAGAAGATGAAAGAACATCAGAACATGGTGGCCGCGCTGCGTCGTGGTGATCAGGTCGTGACCCAGGGTGGCGTCATCGGCAAGGTCTCCAAGGTCAAGGACGATGGTGAGCTGGAAGTTGAGATCGCTGAAGGCGTGAAAATCCGCGTGGTCAAATCCACCATCGCACAGGTTCTGAGCAAAACCGAACCGGCAGACTGAGCGTTCCCGCTTAACCAATTGAAAAGGCAGGGCAATGCTGCAAATTGATCTCTGGAAGCGGGTCCTCATCTGGCTGGTCTGTGTGACCGGCCTTTTGCTTGCCCTGCCGAACGCGTTTTATACGCGTGTCGAGCAGGCCAATGACGCCGCCGCCGAAATTACGCTGCGGGGGGAAACTCCCGAACGGCTGGAGGTGGCGGGTCAGTGGCCGTCGTTCCTGCCGTCCAATCTCGTCAATCTTGGTCTGGACTTGCGCGGTGGTGCGCATCTTCTTGCCGAGGTGAAGGTCGAGGATGTTTATGCCGCGCGCATGGATGCGCTGTGGCCTGAGGTCCGGGATGCGCTGCGCCCGGAACGTGCAGAGGTCGGCACCTTCCGTCGCCAGCCCGCGCCGGAGGGGCAGATTCGTCTCAAGATCTCCAATCCCGATGGCATGACCCGTGCGCTGGAAGTGGTGCGTGGTCTCGCCAATCCGATCACCAGCCTGACCGGTGCAGGCGCCAGCGACATCACCGTGAGCGGTGCGGGTGATATCCTCACCATCGAGCTGAGCGAAGCGGAAAAGCTGGCATCTGATGATCGCACTGTGCGCCAGGCGCTGGAAATCGTGCGTCGCCGGATCGACGAGGTGGGCACGCGTGAGCCGACCATCCAACGTCAGGGCACCGATCGGATCCTGATCCAGGTGCCGGGCATCGGGTCCGCATCAGAGCTGAAGGCCATTATCGGCACCACCGCGCAGCTGACCTTTAACCCGGTTGTGGGCCGTGGCAGCGATGCCGACGCCAACCCCGGTGTCGGCAACAAGGTGATCCCGTCGCTGGACGAAAGCGGCATCTACTACACCGTCGAGGCCGCCCCGGTGGTCACCGGCGAGGAACTGGTGGATGCCCAGCCCTCGTTCGACCAGAACGGCCGCCCGGCGGTCAGCTTCCGCTTCAACACCACGGGCGCGCGCAAGTTCGGCGACTACACGGCGGAAAACATCGGCTCTCCCTTTGCGATTGTGCTGGATGAAGAGGTGGTCTCTGCCCCCGTCATCCAGGCCCATATCGCAGGTGGCTCCGGCATTATCACCGGGAATTTCACCATCGAGGAAAGCACCAATATGGCGATCCTGCTGCGCGCAGGTGCCTTGCCTGCGGGGCTGGAGTTCCTGGAAGAGCGCACCATTGGCCCGGAACTGGGGCAGGACAGCATTGATGCAGGCAAGGTCGCAACCGTTGTGGCCTTTGTCGGGGTGCTGGTCTTCATGGCGCTGAGCTATGGTCTGTTTGGTGTCTTTGCCAATATCGCGCTGATCCTGAACATCGGTCTGATCTTTGGCGCGCTGAGCCTGATTGGCGCAACGCTGACGCTGCCGGGCATCGCGGGCATCGTTCTGACGGTGGGTATGGCGGTGGACGCCAACGTGCTGATCTTTGAACGGATCCGCGAAGAGCTGAAAGCCGGTCGTGGCCCCGCACGGGCCATTGATGAAGGCTACTCCAAGGCGCTGAGCGCCATTCTTGACGCCAACATTACCACCTTCATCACGGCGGTGATCCTGTTTGCGATGGGCTCTGGCCCGGTGCGGGGCTTTGCGATCACGCTGGGTCTGGGGATCATGACGTCGGTGTTCACTGCGATCTTTGTGACGCGGGTGATTATCGTGATGTGGTTTGAACGGCGCCGTCCGAAAACGATCGAGGTTTGATATGCGGTTGAAACTCATTCCCGAAAGCACCTCGTTTGATTTCTTCAAGCGCTGGAAGCTGTGGCTCGGCATTTCGGCCGTGATGATCATCGTCGGTTTTGCCTCCTTTGCGTTGCAGGGGCTGAACTACGGGATCGACTTCCGTGGCGGCACGACCATCCGCACCGAAAGCACGACCGCAATCGACGTCGGTGCATACCGTGACGCGCTGCAGCCGCTTGAGCTGGGTGATGTCTCTATCAGCGAGGTGTTCGATCCGACCTTTGAGGAGGATCAGCACGTCGCCATGGTGCGCATTCAGGCGCAAGATGACGGCGAGGCGATCTCTGGCGAGCAGATCGAAGAGATCAACAGGGCGCTTGATACGGTTGCGCCGGGCATCAAATTTGTCTCGGTCGAATCCGTTGGCCCCAAGGTTTCAGGCGAGCTGGTGCAGACCGCGGTCATCGCTGTTGCCCTCGCGATTGGGGCGGTTCTGATCTACATCTGGCTGCGCTTTGAATGGCAGTTCGCGCTGGGGGCTGTTGCGGCGCTGGTGCATGACGTGGTGCTGACGATTGGGGTGTTCTCGGAACTTCAGATCAAATTCGACCTCGCCATCATCGCGGCGCTGCTGACGATTGTTGGCTACTCGCTGAACGATACGGTGGTCGTTTTCGACCGGGTTCGTGAAAACCTCCGCCGCTACAAGAAAAAGCCGCTGGCCGAGGTGTTGAACATTTCGATCAACGAAACCCTGAGCCGGACAATGATGACCTCTGTCACCACATTGCTGGCGCTGGTGTCGCTGTATGTTCTGGGCGGTGACGTGATCCGTGGCTTTGTCTTTGCGATGATCTGGGGCGTTATCATCGGCACCTATTCATCGATTTTCGTGGCCTCGACCATCCTGTTGTGGCTGGGCGTAAAGCGTGACTGGACCAAGCCGACCAATACCACCGGCAACCAGTTCGCCAATATCGACGCCTGATTTCCGAAGGCTCGACCAGACCGAAACCAAAGAGGCCGTGGCACTGCTGCGGCCTCTTTTCTGTTCGGGGGGCTATTTTGTCGGCCTGCTGCCCGTGGTAAGGAGCAGGCCAACGTCTGATCTGCCTTGCCAAGGGCAGCGCGCGCGACATGTCAGGGGCAGGACCAGATCCTGAGCAAACAGAGGACACACCATGCGATTGAACGAAGTCTCCTTCACCGATGCCTTGCCTGTCGATGGCTATGGGGCAGGGTTCTTTCGGGTGGGCGGTGAGGTCCATCAGGGCAATATCCTGACCGGCACCGATGGTACGCGGGCCTGGGGCGGTTATGATGATCGCGCGCCTCTCCTGGCGCTTGGCGGGGAAATTGACGTGCTTTTTATCGGCACTGGCGCCGAGGTTGCCCATATCCCGGCCGATTTGCGTCAGGCACTGGAGGGCGCGGGGATCGGTGTTGAAATCATGAACTCTCCCGCTGCCTGCCGGACCTACAATGTCCTCTTGTCCGAAGGACGCCGGATTGCGCTGGCGGCCTTGGCGGTCTGAGCCCGGTCAAGGACCATTGGGCGCACGCCGGGACAAAAGGTTGATCTGGCGCAAAGAAATCGCTGCATCAATCGGGTTTTTGGCGCAGGATAAGAGCGGCAGGCGCAAGGAACGAGCATGAAAATCGCAGGGTTGAGCATTGCGCGGGGCGGGGCCCCGGTGCTGGAAGGGGTGAGCTTTGAGCTGACACCGGGCCGGGCGCTGATCCTGCGGGGGCCAAATGGCTGCGGCAAGACCACGCTTTTGCGGACCATTGCGGGGCTGCAACCCCCTCTCGCGGGGACGATCACCGGCGCGGAGGAGGACATCGCCTATGCAGGGCATTCCGACGGGATCAAGCTGACGCTGACTGTGGGCGAAAACCTGACCTTCTGGGCCGAGATTTTTGCCGCGGGAAGCATTGAACCTGCGCTGGATGCCTTTGATCTGCGCGGCCTGCTGGATCGGCCCGCAGGTGCATTGTCCGCGGGACAGAAGCGGCGGCTTGGGCTTGCGCGCCTCCTGGTCACCGGGCGGCGCTACTGGATCCTGGACGAGCCGACCGTCAGCCTTGACCGGGCGTCCGTGCAGCAGTTCGCCGGGGTGGTAGAGCGCCATCTTGCAGATGGTGGTGCGGCCCTGATCGCAACCCATATTGATCTTGGCCTTGAGGGCGAGACACTGGATGTCAGCCAGTTCAAGGCGAAGCTGCCGGATCTGGAAGAGTTTGACGAGGCATTCCTATGAAGGCGCTGTTGCTGCGCGATCTGAAGCTGGCGTTGCGAGCCGGTGGCGGGTTCGGCCTTGGCCTTGCGTTTTTTCTGATTGTCACGGTTCTGGTGCCATTTTCCGTGGGCCCGCAGTCTGAACTGCTGGCGCGGATTGCCCCCGGTGTTCTGTGGCTTGGCGCGCTGCTGGCCTGTCTTTTGTCGCTTGACCGTCTGCTCGCATTGGATTGGGAGGACGGGACGCTTGATCTGATGGCGACCTCGCCCCTGCCGCTGGAAGCGGTGGTCACGATCAAGGCTCTGGCGCATTGGATCACCACCTCGTTGCCTCTTGTTCTGGCGGCGCCCGTCTTGGGGATTTTGCTGAACCTGCCAACCGCGGGGTTTCAGTGGCTGGTGGTTTCACTGCTGCTCGGCACCCCTGCGCTGTCGGTGATCGGCACCTTTGGTGCGGCGCTGACGGTTGGGCTCAAGCGTGGTGGACTGCTGCTGTCGCTACTGGTGCTGCCGCTTTATGTGCCGACCCTGATTTTCGGCGCCGAAGCGGCGCGGCGTGGTGCTGATGGCATGTCCGTTGAAACGCCCCTTTTGATGCTGGCCGGTATCTCGGCCGCGACCCTTGCCTTGCTGCCCTTTGCAAGCGCTGCCGTCCTGCGCGTCAATTTGCGCTAGGATGACTGAATTGAGATCTCTCCAAGCAAGAGCTAAATAGCCAACATGTCGATTTGGGAATACGCCAATCCAAAGAAGTTCCTCACCACCTCAGAACGGGTGCTGCCTGTGCTTTGGGTGTTGGCAGGGGTGTTGTGTGCCGTCGGATTGATCTGGGGGTTCTTTTTCACACCCGATGATTACCGGCAGGGGGCATCGGTCAAGATCATGTTCGTGCATGTGCCGGCCGCGTTTATTGCGATCAACGCCTGGTTCATGATGTTGGTGGCCTCGCTGATCTGGGTCATCCGTCGCCATCATGTCAGCGCATTGGCCGCCAAGGCAGCGGCACCTGTTGGAGTTGTCATGACGTTGATCGCCCTCATTACCGGGGCGCTTTGGGGGCATCAGATCTGGGGCACTTGGTGGGTGTGGGATCCGCGGCTGACCTCATTTCTGGTGCTGTTTCTGTTTTATCTTGGCTATATCGCCCTGTGGTCTGCGATTGAGGATCCGGACACCGCGGCTGATCTGACATCGATCCTTTGCCTTGTCGGGTCGGTTTTCGCTGTGCTCAGCCGCTACGCGGTGCTGTTCTGGAACCAGGGTTTGCATCAGGGGGCGTCTCTCAGCCTCGACAAGGAAGAGAACGTCGCAGATGCCTTTTCCAACCCGCTTTATGTCTGCATGGCCGGATTTGGTTTTCTGTTTCTTGTTCTGGTCCTCTACCGCACCGGAACCGAAATTCGGGCCCGCCGTATCCGGGCCCTCATGATGCGTGAAAGGATGGATGCCTGATGCCTGATCTTGGAAAATACGCGTTTGATGTTCTGGCCTCTTATGGCGCGTCGCTGCTGTTGCTGGCGGGGCTCTTGGCCCTGACGCTGGGCAGGGGTGCAAAGGTCCGTCAGGACATGCACAAGATGGAACAGCGGAGCAAATCCCGTGGCTAAGATCTCTCCCGTTATGGCGTTGCCGATCCTGGTTTTCGGCAGTTTTGTTGCACTTGCCTATACCGGCATGTTCCGCGACGACCCCGAAAGCCTGCCCTCTGCCCGAGAGGGGCAGCCTGCCCCGCCTGTGGTGATGACACCCTTTGCGGATGATCCGGGCTTTGACGATGCGACCCTGCGCGATGGCGATGTCAAACTGGTCAATTTCTGGGCCAGCTGGTGCGGACCCTGCCGGGTCGAACACCCAAGCCTGGATGCCTTGTCCAAAGAGGGGCTCGCGATCTACGGGGTGAACTACAAGGATCAGGAAGACAACGCGGTTGGGTTCCTCGAAGAACTGGGCAACCCCTATCGTGCCGTCGGGCGGGACGAGCAGGGCCGCATGGCGCTGGATTGGGGCGTCTACGGCGTGCCTGAAACCTATGTGATCGACGGAGAGGGCACGATCATTCTGCGCTTTGCCGGGCCGATCACCCAGCGCGTGATCGACAGCACCATTCGCCCGGCGCTGGACCGGGCGGCTGGCACGACTGGCGACGCAGGATCCTGATCGCGCCCCAATGCCCCCCGCTTGCAAAACGGCGCGCCTGACCCAGGTTGGGCGCGTTTTGTCGTTTCGGGCTTAGACCAGCACGGAGTAGGTGCGAAAAACCTGCTCTTCTTCGATGTAGTCGTTGATTTGCATGAAATCACCGCGCTCAGCTCGCCAGGTCAAATAGGCCTCAAGCGCCTCTGAACTGTCCCAGACCTGAAAAATCACCAGCTCCTTGCGGTCCTGGCTATCCAGAAAACGCGCAGTCAAACAGCCGGGAAAATCCTGTGTTTTGCGGATCATCTCCTTCAGCATGCTGATGATGGCCTCGCGCGTTTCTCGGATGGGTTTTATGGTAACGATGATCGCTTCTTGCACTGTGCTCTCTCGCTGGGGCTCACTGTTGGTCTTGCACCAGATCCTGCACCGGGATCTGGCTTGCCCATTTTTTGGGCATGTTTGTTTTAGCGTGCATCCCTTAACGGAATGCATCTTTTAATTGTTTTTCCAGCGACTTACATCGCTAAACATGATAATTTGGTATATCTTTTGTTAACCATTCCAGCCGTTTGGTCAAAAGAAAAAGGGCCCCTGCAGGCAGGAACCCTTTGATGGCCGCGGCGGGGGCCGCGCGTGTTTTGAACCGGCCTACTAGGCCTTGGCGAGTTTACGCAGCACGTAGTGCAGGACGCCACCGTTCTCGATGTATTCGATCTCCGGCGCGGTATCGATGCGGCACTTCAGGGTGATCGTCTTCTTGGTGCCATCGGCGTAAGTGATGTCACAGTCGACCTCTTGCTGCGGACGGACAGTTTCCAGGCCCTTGATGTCAACAACCTCATCGCCTGTCAGCTTCAGCGATTTGCGGGTGTCGCCGCCTGTGAACTCAAACGGAATGACGCCCATGCCAACGAGGTTGGAGCGGTGAATACGCTCAAAGCTCTCGGCGATCACGGCTTTCACCCCCAAGAGCGCTGTGCCCTTGGCCGCCCAGTCACGCGATGACCCGGCGCCGTATTGCTCGCCACCAAAGACCACCAGCGGCGTTCCGGCCTCCTGATAGGCCATCGAGGCGTCAAAAACCGAGGTCTGATTGCCATCAGGCCCTTTGGTATAGCCGCCCTCGACCCCGTCCAGCATTTCGTTCTTGATCCGGATATTGGCGAATGTCCCACGCATCATGATTTCGTGGTTGCCCCGGCGGGAGCCGTAGGAGTTGAACTCGCGCGGTTGCACCTGACGGTCCAGAAGATACTGACCCGCAGGCGTGGTGGTGGCAAAAGACCCGGCGGGAGAGATGTGGTCGGTTGTGACCATATCGCCCAGGATCAAAAGCGGCTTGGCCCCTTCGATCGAGGCAATGGACCCCGGTTCAGGCCCCATGTCCTGGAAATAAGGCGGGTTCTGGATATAGGTCGATGCCGATGGCCAGTCATAGGTCTCCTGATCAGGGACAGACACGCCCTGCCATTTCTCGTCACCCTTGAACACATCGGCATATTTGCTGCGGAAGGCTTCGCGGGTCACGGTCTCTTCGACCAGATCGGCGATCTCCTTCTGGCTTGGCCAGATATCGCGGAGAAACACGTCGTTGCCATTTTGGTCCTGCCCCAAGGGATCATTGACCAGATCGACATTCATGTCACCTGCCAAGGCATAAGCCACAACCAGCGGCGGCGAGGCGAGGTAGTTGGCCCGCACATCCGGGGAAATCCGCCCCTCAAAGTTGCGGTTGCCCGACAGGACGGAGGTCGCCACCAGATCACCGTCGGCAATCGCCTCCGAGAGCTCTTGCTGGATGGGGCCGGAATTGCCGATACAGGTGGTGCAGCCATACCCCACGAGGTTGAAGCCGATGGCATCCAGATGTTCCTGAAGGCCCGCCGCCTGCAGATATTCTGTCACAACCTGCGACCCCGGCGCGAGAGAGGTCTTGACCCAGGGTTTGCGGGTCAGCCCCAGTTCGTGGGCTTTCTTGGCAACCAGACCGGCACCAATCATCACGTAAGGATTTGATGTATTGGTGCAGGAGGTGATGGAGGCAATCACGACCGAGCCATCGCGCAGCTCATAGTCCTCGCCCTTGACGGGGTGGGATTTGCGCGGGTCAGCCGCCGCGACAGGGGCGGGGCCCTCATCTGCCATTGCCTCGGCTTCTGCGTCGGTTTCAATGCCGCGATACTCGCTCACGACATCGAAAAACGCGCTCGCGGCCTGATCAAGCGGCGTATAGTCCTGCGGACGTTTCGGGCCGGAAATCGCAGGTACGATTGTGCCCATGTCCAGCGAGAGCGTATCGGTGTAGATCGGCGCATACTCAGCGTCGCGCCAGAACCCGTTTTCCTTGGCATAGGTTTCGACGAGAGCAATACGATCCTTGTCGCGCCCGGTGTTGCGCAGGTAGCGCAGGGTTTCCTCGTCGATCGGGAAAAATCCGCAGGTGGCGCCATACTCAGGCGCCATGTTGGCAATGGTGGCACGGTCCGCCAGCGGCAGGCGGTCAAGCCCGTCGCCGTAGAATTCCACGAACTTGCCCACGACGCCCTTGGCGCGCAGCATCTCCACTACCTTCAAAACCAGGTCGGTGCCGGTGGTGCCTTCGACCATCTCGCCCGTCAGCTCAAAACCGATCACCTCTGGGATCAGCATGGAGATCGGCTGTCCAAGCATCGCTGCCTCGGCCTCGATCCCGCCGACGCCCCAGCCCAGAACCGCGGCGCCGTTGACCATTGTGGTGTGGCTGTCCGTGCCAACCAGCGTGTCGGGGTAGGCGACTTCTTCGCCGTTCTGGTCGGTGTCGGTCCAGACCGTCTGCGCGAGATATTCAAGGTTCACCTGGTGGCAGATACCTGTGCCCGGCGGCACCACGCGGAAGTTGTTGAACGCGGTCTGCCCCCATTTCAGGAAGGTGTATCGTTCCATGTTGCGTTCGTATTCACGGTCAACATTCATCTGGAACGCGCGCGGGTTTCCGAATTCGTCAATCATGACAGAGTGGTCAATCACCAGATCAACGGGCACAAGCGGGTTGATCTTGTTGGCATCGCCCCCCAGCGCCTTGATCCCGTCGCGCATCGCGGCGAGATCGACAACAGCAGGGACGCCGGTGAAATCCTGCATCAACACACGGGCCGGGCGATAGGCGATTTCACGGGTGCTTTTGCCGCCGTCTTCGGCCCATTTGGCAAAGGCCTTGATGTCGTCTGTTGAGACGGAAAAACCACCGTCCTCGAACCGTAACATGTTTTCCAGCACCACTTTCAACGCGGCAGGCAATTTGGAAAAGTCGCCCAAACCGGCCTCTGTGGCGGCGGCGATGGAGTAATAGGAAACCGATTTACCGCCGGATGACAGCGTGCGGCGGGTTTTGGCTGTGTCCTGACCAACTGAAATGGGCATGGGGCCTCCGTTGAAATGTCAATTAAAGGAACTCGCTACACCGTATTTGTGGCACAACGCGGCCAGTTCAATAGTTGTTCCGGTGTTTTTTGCATGCAATGGTATACCGCGCTGCGTTCTGCATGGTCCGGCGAATGACTGGGGCCTCTGCAAGCGGGGCGGCGGGCTTGCTCGCGCCGATCTCAAGAATGATTGATTGGTCATTTCACCGTAGCGGCCTTAGATCCAAAGACCTGGTAAAAAGGTTAAGGTGCAATGAAAACGCTCACGACACTACTTGCTGCTGCATGGATGGCGTTGCCGCTCGGGGCAAGCGCACAATCGGCCGGGTCTTCATCCGATCTGGTGGTGGTCGAGTTGTTCACGTCGCAGGGGTGTTCGTCTTGTCCACCTGCCGATGCGTTGCTGCATCAGCTGACCGCCAGAGACGACGTGCTGCCGCTCGCGCTGCATGTTGATTACTGGGATTACATCGGCTGGAAGGACCAGTTCGCCAGCCCCGCCCATACGTTGCGCCAAAAGGGCTATGCCCAGATTGGTGGGCGGCAGATGGTTTATACGCCGCAGATGATCATCAATGGTCAGGATGATGTGGTGGGTGCAAACGCCATGAAGCTGGGCGAGGTGATTGCCGAACACAAGACGCGGCCAAACGCGGTTGCAATCACGGTGGACGGAACACCAAGCGGCGCGGGAGACATCTCGGTTCAGCTGCGTCGTGCAGATACTGGTCCGGTCCTGAACGGCCCGATTTCAGTGCAGCTTGTTCGCTTTACGCCAGAGCGTACGGTCGACATCACCCGTGGTGAGCTGGCCGGGCGGAGCTTGTCTTATGCCAATGTCGTCGAAACTCTGCAGCCGGTTGCGCAATGGGATGGCTCTGCGGAGCTGACCGTCAGCGTCAACCTGCCGGATGCGCTGCCTGCTGCGATCCTGGTGCAGCGGGCGCCTTTTGGCGAGATCCTGGGGGCCGCCCGCCTGAATTGACGGGGGCTTAGTCCTCGGCGGTGCTGCCGGTCGGATTTGGGTCCGGGTTGTATGGCTTCCAGCGTCGGTGCACCCAGAACCACTGTCCCATATGTTGGCGTACCAGATCTTCCAGCTGTTTACTGACGGTTGTTGTCATGGTGATCGGGTCGGTCGGCGGGATTTCATCCTGAATGATGATTTCGAAGTCGAGCCCGTTTGGTTGACGAATGGCGTAAACAGGGATCATCGCCGCCTTGTATTTCAGCGCCAGTTCAGCCGGCACAAGCGAGGTGACGGCAGGTTCGCCAAAGAAATCGATGTTCTTGCCGCCATGTGCGTGAAGATCGGCGACAATTGCAATAATTCCACCTTTCTTGAGGTGGCGCACCATCTCCATCATCCCGCGCTTGCCCTGTTCGAACATTGGCTTGCCGGTTTTTTCGATGGCGCGAACGTAGTGCTCATTGAAAAAGGGGTTGGCCATCCGTCGATAAAGCGCCCCCATTTCAAAGCCTCGGTGAATGAGGTTAGCGCGCGCAGCGTCGTAGTTGCCGAAATGACCCGTCACGAGAATGACGGGCCGGCCCTCTGCGCGGGCCTGTTCCAGCGCCGCGAGGCCTGGCCCCGTCACCGGAGCCTGCCAGGCGCGTTCCAGAAATGGAGCCCCCGCATAAAGCTCGGCCACAACGCGGCCAATGTTGTCGCTGACTTCATGGCACAGACGGGTGACGTCCTGCTGCGGGAGATCCGGACAGACCAGCGCGAGATTGTTGCGAATGCGTTTGTGAAACCCAACCAGCGGCGCCGCCTTGCGCAGAACCCAGCCCATCGCGGGGATGCGCCAACGGTAGGGCACCAGCCCCAACCCGCCAATGATGCCCCTCAAAACAAGGTTAGAGGCAAAATACCCGGCGCGACTGCCAAGGGACAGTGTGGATGGATCAACTGGCATGTGCGAAGGGCCTGACTGGTGTCAACAAAAGGATCAGACCCTTAGCATATCCTCCCGGTCAACGGGGTACAAGGCAGGCGGGCGTGACGGCGCCGACCTTACCCTTGCCCGTTGGTAGGTATCCGGATTGGCAGGTGCTTTATCGAAATATAGCAGTCGGTTGGCATGCGAAGTTAATCTAAAGCGGCGGGCGCTTCAGATCATTCATCTTCGTCGTCTTCTGCCGAACGCAGCTCGATTTCGCCAGCCACAACCATCTCGCGCAGGGCGTTGACGATTGTGCTCATGGCGTTTTCGCCTACGCTGCGCTTGACCTTGCCCAATTCGCCGACTTCTTCGCGGATGTTGGCGGCCATGCGGCTCGACATGTTGGCGAGCATGAATTCGCTGGATTCCACATCCTCTTCGTCGGTGGCAAAGGCCATTGCGGTCACCAGATCCTGCTGGGCCACAACGCGCGCGATTTTCGGAACGTCCACCGGGCTGACCCGTTTGGCGATCAGCGCATAGGTAAAGAGCGACTTGCGGACGTCGACGGCAAATTCTTCGTCTTCCTCGTCAAGCGCGGTCAGCACCTCTTCGCGTTTTGCGGCCGCTGCCTGGGTCAGGATGGCGCCCATTCGCTGACCGGGTGTTTCGTCAAAGGCGACTTCCGGACGCGCCTCGATCTGGGCGGCAAGGGACAGGCCAATGCGGTCCACGGTGTCGGGCGTCACTGCGCCTGTCTGGCTGACGGCGTAGGTGATGCGGCGCGCAACGGGGCCGGGCAGGTGAACAAGCATCTGCGCGGCCTTGGCGGTGTCAAGTTTCGACAACAGCACAGCCGCCACCTCGGTGCTTTCAGCTTCGGCCAGCTCAGCGAGATCTTCGGGCGGCAGAGAGCGCAGCCGCTCCCACGGGTCGCCAAACTGGCGCACACCAGCCTCCTTGCGCAGGCGGCTGTGTGTCTGGCGGCTGATTTTCCCTTCCATCGCGCTGAGCGCGCCGGCCAGACCGTTTGGAAAGGACAGCCCGACATTATCCAGCATCTCGGCAAATTCACCAGCAACCGCATGCAGGGTTTCGCGATCAATCAGCCCCATCCGGCCCATCTGCTGGGTCAGTTCGATCTGGAGATCATCGGGGAGAGATTCAAGCGGGATATCAGCGCCTTCGTTCAGGAGCAGGCGCACGACGATTGCGGCCTTCGCCTTGCCGCTGAGGTTGGATTTGGCAGGAGCGGGTGCTGCGCCCATTGCGGGCATGTCCAGCGCACCGCCGCCCATACCGCCGCCAAAATCCATTCCGCCCATCGGGGCAGGCGCGGCGAAATCGCCAAGAGGGTCGGAGGGGTTCGCCATGGGAAGCGCCAAAGCGTTGTCATTCTGCATTTATCAGCCCTAGCCAAAAAGATTCTCTTTCTGTTGCTCCACCCTAGGCTGCGAGCCGTAAATAAATGCTGAAAATCAGTAGCTTTTTGTCTGCCCATCCTGCAGCGCATCGCGCAGCGATACCTCGGCCCAGGTGCCGGTGCCGCCATGCGCGCGAATGGCCTTCCATTGCGCGAGGGCAAGCCCGTATTTTCCCTGCGAAACAAAGCCTTGCCCCATGTAGGAGCGGGCCAGATGGTTGCCGGGATCCTGGGCAATGGCGCGGGTGTAGTAGACCTCTGCCAGGTCCTGATTGCCAAGCTTACGATGGGTAAAGCCCCAATAGGTCAACACCCGTCCGTCATCTTGGTCAGGCATCATCGCAAGCACCTCCTGCGCATCTGTGATCCTGCCTGCATAGGCCAGTTCGCGCAGCGTCTGGTAAAGCCCATCGGCATCAAGCGAAGAGTTCTTGATCTTCACGCAGCGCTTCTTTTGTTCGTCCCAGATCCGCCCGGTCTTGCACTCTTTCGTGGTTTCAGTCGGCTGTGGCGGAGAGCTATCGCCACCCCCCGCTGCAAGGCTGGCCGTTGCCATGACCAGAACAGGAAGGGCAAGACATGCGCCGCGCAGGGCGGTTTTGGCGGGGCTGGACAGGGCGGTCATAAAATCGGGCATGAGGTGTCGCGATCCTTTTTGAACTCGCGCCAGCGGGTCCGGCGCACATCTGAGAGGATAGTACGAAATCTGCCGCGGCCTTATAAAATCAAAGTGAAGCCTTGCGACTGGATGGATTTCAAAGATCGTATCCGAAGCACAACAGCGGCTGCGGAAATGAAAAGGGCCGCTGTCTCAATGTACAGCGGCCCGGATCAGGTTTGGCAGGTAAGTGACGGAAATTATTCGCCAAACACCCGGCGGAAAATAGTGTCAACGTGCTTGGTATGATAGCCCATGTCGAATTTTTCGTTGATCGCCTCTTCGCCCAGGGCTGCAACCACGTCCGCATCTGCCAGCAGAAGTTCGCGGAAATCGACACGGTCTTCCCAGACTTTCAGGGCGTTGCGCTGAACCATGGAATAGGCGTCTTCGCGGCTCACACCGGCTTGTGTCAGCGCCAGCAAAACGCGCTGCGACATCACGAGGCCGGGGAATTTGTTCATGTTGTCCAGCATGTTTTCCGGGAACACCAGCATCTTGTCGATGACGCCCGCCAGACGGTGCAGGGCGAAATCAAGGGTCACGGTCGCATCCGGACCGATGCCGCGTTCAACAGAAGAGTGCGAGATGTCACGCTCGTGCCAGAGGGCGACGTTTTCCATGGCCGGGATCACGGTCATGCGCACCAGACGCGCAAGGCCTGTCAGGTTTTCGGTCAGAACCGGGTTCTTCTTGTGCGGCATCGCCGAAGAGCCCTTTTGCCCCATGGAGAAGAATTCCGCGCCTTCCAGCACCTCGGTGCGCTGCATATGGCGGATCTCAACAGCGACGTTTTCGATGGAGGAGGCGATAACGCCCAAAGTCGCAAAGAACATGGCGTGACGGTCACGCGGGATCACCTGGGTCGAGATCGGTTCGGGACGCAGGCCCAGCTGTTCGCAGACATGTTCCTCGACGCGGGGGTCGATGTTGGCAAAGGTGCCGACAGCACCGGAAATCGCACCGGTTGCGACCTCGTCACGGGCAGCAAGCAGGCGCTGTTTGTTGCGGTCCATTTCAGCGTAGAAACGGGCAAATGTCAGACCCATGGTTGTGGGTTCTGCGTGAATGCCGTGGCTGCGGCCGACGCGCACGGTGTCTTTGTGCTCCAGCGCGCGTTTTTTCAGCGCCGCGAGCAATTTGTCCATTCCCTCAAGCAGGATGTCGGCAGAGCGCACCAGCTGCACATTGAGGCAGGTGTCCAGAACATCGGAGGAGGTCATGCCCTGATGCACGAAACGCGCCTCTTCCGAGCCGACATGTTCTGCCAGGTGGGTCAGGAATGCGATGACATCATGCTTGGTGACGGCTTCGATTTCATCAATGCGGGCGACGTCAAATTCCACGTCCTTGGCTTTCCAGACGGCATCCGCGTTTTCGCGGGGAATGACGCCGAGGTTTGCCATGGCTTCGCAGGCGTGTGCCTCGATCTCGTACCAGATCTTGAACTTGGTCTCAGGGGACCAGTTGGCAACCATTTCAGGACGGGAATAGCGGGGGATCATGGGCAAAAGCACCTTTATGTGATTGGGCGGCAGATGCTTGGCCTCTTAGAGGAGGAGGGCCAGAACAGCAAGTCTGGGAGGTCAGTATGAGGCAGTTTGCCCGGATGATTGCGATATCAGGTGCTGTTTCGCCCGTTTCGGCGCAAGAGTGGCTGCGCTGTGGACTGACTGTGGGCCGACCATGGGCCGACCGAGGGCCGGAGTGGCACAGGGCGATGCCATCACCGGCTGCAATCAACATCAGTAAGGTGCCATCCCCCACCTGCCGGTTCCGGTCTGTGCCGGTCTGCGGTCTGGCAGGGTGATGGCCACTTGTGCTGCGGGATCAGAATGGCAGCTCAGCCGGGTGCAGCTTGGCTTCCAGCGGTTCTTCCTGCGGGGTGTCATCCAACCGGGTCATGACTTTGGCGCCATGCTCCAGCGTGCGGTGAACCGGGCAGCGGTCCGCGATCTCCAGAAGACGCGCGCGCTGGTCGCTATCAAGCGGGCCGCTCAGGTAGATCACGCGGGTGAACTGGTCGATTTTGGCGGGGCCTGAGGGCAGGGCGTCCTGTGCGTGAACCTTGTCATGGCAGACATCAACGCTGACGCTTTCCAACGGCCAGCCCTTGCGGCGGGCGTACATCCGGATGGTCATGGAGGTGCAGGCACCAAGACCTGCGGCGATAAACCCGTAGGGCGTCATACCCTTGTTGGTTCCGCCGTAGGCCAGCGGTTCGTCGGCATAGGTGTGATGGCGGGGGCCGGATTGCACATCCTGCAGAAAACCGTTCGGATCGGCCTCGCTGACGCGCAACACCCCTTCGGGCGCACCGGGCGGCGGGGCAGGAGGGGACAGGTCGATATACCGCCCGGCCCAGGCCGCAATCACATCTGCCGCATATTCCGCATCCCGTGGCCGCGAAATCAGATGATCGGCATCGTCCAGGGTCACAAAACTCTTGGGGTGTTTGGCCGCCACAAAGATGTCGGCGGCATTGTCGATGCTGACCGTGGCATCCAGAGGCGCGTGCATCACCAAAAGCGCCGCGTCCAGTTCGCGGATCGCGGTGTTCAGCGCCTCGGCGCGGATATCATCGACAAACTGCTTGCGAATGGTAAAGGGACGGTCCGCAAGGCAGACCTCGGCCGCGCCATCGCTTTCGATCTGGCCAAGCGCGTCGGCAAACTGATGGGTCACATGTTCAGGATCGGACGGCGCACCCAGCGTGACGACACCGCGCACAGATGGCAAACCAGCGCGAGCGCGCAAAACCGCAGCCCCGCCCAGAGAATGGCCGATCAGCAGAGAGGGGGCCATTCCGCGTTCCGCCAAATACTGACCCGCAGCCACGAGATCGGCGACATTGGAAGAGAAATTGGTATTGGAAAACTCTCCGTCCGAATGGCCCAGACCGGTGAAATCAAACCGCAGGACCGCAATCCCCATTGCAGCCAGGCGCGAGGAAATACGGCGCGCGGCGGGGATGTCCTTGGAACAGGTGAAGCAATGCGCAAACAGCGCAGTGGACAGGATCGGCCCATCCGGCAGATCAAGCCGAGCGGCCAGCTGATCGCCGGAGTGTCCGGGGAAAGTGATGCGTTCAATGGGCATTTGGATGGCCTTTGCTGGAGGGTCTCCCTAAGGTGCGTCGGCAACGGGGGCAGCACAAGGCTATTGCCCGTCACGTCACGGGAAGGTGAGCGATGTTGACACAGAGGCCCCTCATGGAAGGGAATAATCCTGAAAGTTACGCGGGAATTGGGGCTTTTGTTCCAAGCACAGCGCGCGATCGTGACATGTGGGACCGCTTGGTTGCGTTCTGTGACAAGGAGCCCAAGGCGTTCGAGCGCGATCCTGCGACCAGCCATGTGACGGGATCTGCCTTTGTGCTGTCTGCTGACCGCGCATCGGTTCTGTTGACCCATCACCGCAAGCTGGATCGCTGGTTTCAGTTGGGCGGACATTGCGACGGCCTGGCCGATGCGCATTTCACCGCCTGGAAAGAGGCCTATGAGGAAAGCGGTCTCAGGCGGATACGGCCATTGTCTGATCGGGTGATTGACGTGGATATCCACGCCATTCCGCAAAACCCGCGCGAGGTTGGTCATTGGCACTATGATGTGCGCTACCTGTTTCAGGCCGAAGCGGGTGAGCCGCAAAGCAGTGCGGAATCAAAGGCTCTTGCCTGGGTGCCACTGAACCGGTTGTCGGATGTCACGGATTCAGAAGGCGTGCTGATTTTGCCGGAAAAGCTGGAGCAGTTTCTGAGCGATCATTGCTAGGCGGGGGCGCCTGGTGGCGCCACAGTCTGTCCCGGCCCCTCCTGCGGGGAGGGACCGGCCAGTTGTATCAAGCCGCGCCGGTCAGTGCGGGATCAAAGGGATAGCTTGTCAGGTTTTCATAGCCGGTTTCGGTGATCAGCACCTGATCCTCGAGCTTGATGGAAAAATCGCCACCCTCCGGGGAAACAAGCGCCTCGACACAGAGCACCATTCCTGGCTCCAGCTCGTAGTCAAAAGCGCCTTCGACCATCTGATCGGGATAGGCCACCAGGGGCCATTCATCGCACAGCCCAACGCCGTGCATCATGCAGCCGTATTTCTGTTTCTGAAACTGCGCATCAAGCGGATGGCAGGCGCGTGACAGATCCTGAATGTTCACACCCGGCGCCAAAAGCTCCATATTGTGGCGGATGTGCTCTATCCCGTGCTGCATTGCGTAGATCATGTCAGCCCGTGGTTTCTGATCACCAATCCACCAGCTGCGCGAGATGTCGATACAGATCCCGTAGGAGCCGACCAGATCGGTATCGAAACTGATCATTTCGTTGTTCTGGATGATGCGGGGGCCACATTCCTGAAACCAGGGGTTGGTGCGCGGCCCGGATGTCAGCAGCCGTGTTTCGATCCATTCGCCGCCGCGTTTGATGTTTTCCGCGTGCAGGACAGCCCAGACGTCATCTTCGGAGATATTGCCGCCGGGGATCGCTTCGCGGGCAAAAACCTCCATCGCCGCCACTGCGGTTTCGCAGGCGTGACTTGCGCAGCGCATGGCCTTGATTTCATCGGGGCCTTTCACGGCGCGGCATTTTTCGGTCAGCTCTTCACCGGGGAAGACCTCGATTTTCTGGGCTTCAAGCGCCCGCAACCCGTGCAGCATGATCTTGTCAACGGCCAGGCGTTTGTTGCCGCCCGAGTGCTCTTCGAGCAGGCGGCGGACCTCGTTTGAGAACACATCTGCCGCCACATCCACCTTGTCGCCGCGGTCGAAGTAGAACAGATCGGCGCCTGCGCGCTGTTCGCGCACCAAGGGGTTGAATTCGCTAAGGAAGGGAGACTGTTTGTAGTCCCACAACACCATATAGCCGTCAGCACAGATCAAGAGCGCGCGAAACGGATTATGGGTGTTCCACAACTGCATGTTGGTGCTGTCGGTTGCGTAGCGGATATTGAGCGGATCAAACACCAAGAGCCCGCCATAGCCGCGGTCATTGATGAAGCGGGTGAGCCGCTGCCACCGGTAATGGCGCATCGCCTGCAGATCCGGCAGCTCCAGCCCCGCTGCAGCCCATTCGCCAAAGGCGAGCTGGGTTGGTCCGATCTCGACCCGGTCGTTGTCGTTTGGGGTGTTGTCGCCAAGGGTTGTTCCACGGCTGGGATCGATTTTGCGAACATCGCGGTGGTGTTGGTTCATGAAGGGCCTCTTGCGGTCGCATATCTGGACATCTCTGTCCAATCTGCGCGCATGGCTGCCGCCGGTCGACCGCGAATGCGACGCCTTTGAGGGTCGTTTTCGACGAAATCCAGCGGATCAGACTGGCGCGGGGGCAGTTGGCTGCTAAGACTTGGGGCATGACAGCGATTCTTCAGAAAACCATTCCCTACAACCCGCTTGAGCCACGCAAACTGCCGGGCATTCAACCGCTTGCGCCTCAGGACTGGCTGATCTGGGATGACGGGTTTGCGGCCCAGATGGCGGAGCGCGAGCGGCTGTTGGCGCAGCGGCGGGCCGCTGTTGTGCAGATGTCAGAGGAGGCGCTGCCTGCCGCACAGGAGCTGCTGGCGATGGTTCTGGCGGACCGCTACCCGGATCTGCTGGCAGGCGCAGATCGGGTGCTGCGCCCTGATGGGGCAGAGGTCGGGATCGACAGCAGCGACCCAATGGGCACGCTGGGCCGCATCACGCAGCAGGATTTCTGCATCCTGCAAAAGCCGGAGGGCGCGGGTGAACATGTGCTGACGGCCGCTGTTTTGTGCTTTCCGGCGAATTGGACGCTGGCAGAAAAATTCATGCGCCCGCTGATTGCGATCCATGCACCCGTCGACAGCTATGACAGTGGCATCGCGGCCCGCGTGCAGCGGTTGTTTGACGGGGTGCAGGTGGGGCGGCCTTTGTGGCGGTTCAATGCGCTGTGGTATGCCGACGCGACGTTGCACCAACCCCGCCCGGTCACCGGTGACAGGCCGCGACCAAGTGCCGAAGACGCGCAATATATGCGCAGCGAGCGGCAGACGATCCTTCGCCTGCCGCAGAGCCGTGCGGTGGTCTTTGGGATCCATACCTTTGTGTTGCAGCGTATGGATCTGCTGGCGCAATGGGGGGCCTCGGTGGATCGCGTCGAAACCGCAGGGGTTTAGAACGCAATCGCAGCCGAGCTTTGCAATGCCAGTAGGGCAGTCGCACCACACAGGATGATGAAAGCGCTTCGCAGGGTGCCAGAGGAGGCTTCGTTGCGCAGAACGAAGGTGGGCGTCGCCATCATGCGCGCAGACAGCCCGCTCAGCCGATCCAGCCAGCCTGCGATGCCGCGCCGCTGTGCGCTGGCATGATCCAGCAGGGCCATGGTGCGGGCCCGCGCCCGTGCCCTCGCATCGCGGGTCAGGGCGTTAGGGCTTTCGGGCGCATCCTGTGGCAGTTCCTGAAGGATTTCTTCGCAGTGTTGTGACAGCTGCTCTGCGGTCTGTTCAATCGGCTGGAAACAGGCGCGCCCCTTGGGGCGGGACAGAGCGGCATGATCGGCGTCTTTCAACGCGTAGCCTGCAATTTCGGCCGCAAACTCCGTGACTGTTCGTTCATGGGCATCAGCCGCCGCGTCCTCTGCCTGACCCAGCCTTGCGTCTACCTCTGCCCAGATCCGGTCAGCACCCTGACCTTGCAGGCCATCTGACAGGCCCTGAGACAGTCTGGGGCGGGTGGGGGCGATCTCAGCCGCGACAGCGGCAAGGATATCATCGGGAATGGCGCTGTCGGGGTGGTCCACAACGCCACCCGGCTCGGCGATGGGCTCCGCGATCTGCATGATCGGCGCCTGTTTGGCCACCACATCGGTGATCAGGATATCCGCTGGCAACGGGGCATGCGCCGTCTCTTCCGCCTCTGCCATCTGGGGGCGGGGCTGTTCCTTGGCGGTCAATGGGGCGGCAATTGGCGCGGCCTGTTGGCCTACCATCGTATCAAGTGCCGCATCCTCGTCGCCCTCAAAGGCGCCCAGGAAGGTATCTGCCGACATGGCAAATGGCACATCAAGCCAGTGAACGGTGGTTGCCTCCAGCTCTTCGACCAAGCGTTCGAGCGTGACCGCCAACAACATCTCGCTCAGCTCCTCGTCGCAGTGATCGGGATAGAGCGGTACAAATGTCACCCCAAGAGAGCTGCGCAGCGGCGTTTCATGGGCGCGATTATCTGCGTCCTGCACCTCTGTCTGCTTGATCGGGTGGCGGCGATAACGCAGGTCGATGCGGTAGTGGTCGCATTCCAGAACGATCAGGTTCGGGCTGCGGGATTGAAAGTGGCGCACGCTGTGGCCGTATTCTTCCAATGTATCCACTGCTGCCGCAGAGCCGGTTGAAAGGGCATCCGGGCGCCGGGTCTCAAAGCCCAGCTTGCCTTTGTACTGTTCTACCTGTGTCACCGTCAGGGTCCTCCGTTCAGGTGGGTCGAGTACAAAGTTAAAATTTGAAATGGCAGAAAGTGAGGCGGTGGCGCCGGAAGCGTAAAAAATTCCTTAGGATTTCGAAGATTGTTGATGGGTGCGCTTAACGTATTGAAATGAGTGCGAAAAATAAGAGGTCAGCAAATGCGCCTATTGGGAATTGGGCAAAACATAGGCAACTTGCCGTCACATTGATGCCGCAGCGGTTGCCAATCGGCGCGGTTGGCTTGCAGTGTTTCGCATTGGTTTACGCAGCGACAGCAGGCCAGACCGGACAGGACCCGGCAAACGGGGCCACCACACGGCTGTTAGAGGACACCAAAGACGAAAACAGCCAGATACCAGGCTGTCAGCGCCAAAAGGCTCCAGCCGGTCAGCTGCAGCAATACACGCGAGAGCCGGTTGGGCCGATAGGCTGCAAACAGGCAGATGACCCCGACAATGGGCATCACGAGGGGGAGAAGAAGGGCGATGATCATGCCGACATGGAGCCGGCAACAGGGGCGCATGTCAATTTCAATCGCCAAATCAGCCCGCCGCCTGACGGATCGCCCTGCCAAAAGGGGAGAGTGTGCGACCATCACAGGGGCGGATCCAAAAAGGCGCCCCCAAACGGGAGCGCCAGGTGTTGCTGGTCTGATCGGGGATCAGCAGCTGTAGTACATGCCGAACTCAACCGGGTGCGGTGTGTGTTCGTAGGTCTCGACCTCTTCCATCTTGAGGGCGATGTAGCCTTCAATCTGGTCTTTGGTGAACACGTCGCCCTGCAGCAGGAAGTCGTGATCCGCAGCCAGAGCATCCAGAGCCTCACGCAGCGAGCCGCAAACGGTCGGGATATCGGCCAGTTCTTCTGCGGGCAGGTCGTAGAGGTTCTTGTCCATGGCTTCGCCAGGGTTGATCTTGTTCTTGATGCCGTCGAGGCCCGCCATCAGCAGTGCGGCAAAGCACAGGTAGGGGTTTGCGGACGGATCAGGGAAGCGAGCTTCAACGCGCTTGGCTTTCGGGCTTTCGGTCCACGGAATACGCACACAGCCAGAGCGGTTACGTGCAGAGTAGGCGCGCAGAACCGGGGCTTCAAAGCCGGGGATCAGACGCTTGTAGGAGTTGGTGGACGGGTTGGTGAAGGCGTTCAGGGTCTTCGCGTGCTTCAGGATGCCGCCGATGAAGTACAGGGCTTCGTCGGAAAGATCGGCGTATTTGTCACCTGCGAACAGCGGCTTGCCGTCTTTCCAGATCGACATGTTCACGTGCATACCGGTGCCGTTGTCGCCGTAGATCGGCTTGGGCATGAAGGTCGCGGATTTGCCGTAGGCGTGTGCGACGTTGTGGATCACGTATTTGTATTTCTGCAGCTCATCGGCTTGTTTGGTCAGGCTGTCAAAGATCAGACCCAGTTCGTGCTGGCAGGACGCAACTTCGTGGTGGTGCTTGTCCACTTTCATGCCGAGACGCTTCATGGTCGACAGCATTTCGGAACGCAGATCCTGCGCTTCGTCGATCGGGTTCACTGGGAAATAGCCACCCTTCAGGCCAGGACGGTGGCCCATGTTGCCCATTTCGAACTCGGCATCGGTGTTCCAGGACGCGTCGGTTGCGTCTACTTCATAAGACACCTTGTTGATGGTGTTGGAGTAGCGCACGTCGTCGAACAGGAAGAATTCCGCCTCGGGGCCCATGTAGGCCACATCGCCGATGCCGGAAGACTTCAGGTATGCTTCGGCTTTCTGGGCTGTGCCGCGCGGGTCACGCTCGTAGGCTTCGCCAGTGTCGGGCTCAACGATGGAGCAGTGAATGCAGATGGTTTTTTCTGCGTAGAACGGATCGACATAAGCAGAGGTGGTGTCTGCCATCAGTTTCATGTCGGAGTTCTCGATGGATTTCCAACCAGCGATGGAGGAGCCATCGAACATGAAGCCTTCTTCCAGGAAGTCTTCGTCAACCAGATCGACGTCGATCGTCACGTGCTGGAGTTTGCCACGTACGTCGGTGAAACGGATGTCGACGTATGCCGCTTCCTCGTCCTTGATCATCTTCAGAACTGCGTCTGCGCTCATTTCCAATGGTCCTTCTGATCTTAACTGTTGGTGTCTGTGTGGTCCGGCAGGTCAGGGTGGCAGCCCCTGTGGCCCGGCTGGACTGTGGTCGTGTTGTCGCTCAGAGAGCGTCGGAGCCGGATTCACCGGTCCGGATGCGGATTGCCTGCTCCACGGGAGAGACAAAAATCTTGCCGTCGCCGATTTTGTCGGTCTTGGCAGCTGCAACGATTGCTTCGATTGCGGCGTCAACCTGGTCGTCGTCCAGAACAACCTCGATCTTCACCTTGGGCAGAAAATCAACGACGTATTCAGCGCCGCGATAGAGCTCTGTGTGGCCTTTCTGACGGCCAAAACCCTTGACCTCGATCACGGAGAGGCCCTGCACGCCCACGTCCTGCAGCGCTTCCTTCACCTCGTCCAGTTTGAACGGTTTGATGATGGCTTCGATCTTTTTCATCACGGGGCTCCTCACAACCTTGTCGAGGATGGTCAGATCATTTCTACTGTTTTGGAACAACCAAAGCTGGTGAAGCTGCGGCGAAACTGCGCATCATTTGATCGCATGTGCCTAAAATTTAATCACACCGCCTGCAAACTGTGCAACTTGCGAACATGGGGCAAATGCCGCCCGAAATTTATGCGACAGCTGCCGTTCTGAATGCGACGTCGCCCCGAAGAGAGAGATGACTATGACCGACCTCCTGACCTCTGCGCAGATGCGCGCCATTGAACAGGCCGCAATTGATTCTGGTGAGGTGAGCGGACTGGAACTGATGGAGCGGGCCGGGCAGGGTGTGGTGGAGGCCATCTTTGAGGAATGGCCGGAACTGGCAGAGCCTGTAGAAGCCGGGCGAGGGGCCAGCCCCTCGTCGTCCATTGGTCACTCGGACCAATCGCGCAACCAAGGCCGACCGCCGGAGTATTTGGGGAAAGATGAAAGCCTGCGTCGGGCCGTGGTGCTGTGCGGGCCGGGCAACAATGGCGGCGACGGCTTTGTGGTGGCGCGCCTGCTGAAGGAGCGCGGCTGGGAGGTTGAGGTGTTCCTCCATGGAGACCCGGACAAGCTGCCGCCGGATGCAAAGGCGAATTATGAGCGTTGGGTCGGGCCGGTCCGGAAACTGGCAAATCTCTCCGAAAACGACCTCTGGCCTTATCGGGGCGCTCTCTTTGTTGATGCAGTTTTCGGTACCGGGTTTCGAGGCGAACTTTCCGAAGATATTCGAGGGGCGTATGAATTTTCGCGAGAGGAAATCACAACAAACGGCCCCAGCCGGTTCCTCGCGGTTGACATGCCATCGGGGCTGTGCGGAGACAATGGTCGGGCGGAAGGCTGCGTGTTGCCAGCCCATCTGTCTGTCTCATTCCACCGGGCGAAGCTTGGCCACTTCTTGAAAGACGGCCCGGAGGCCTGCGGAAAAGTGGTCGTCAAAGGCATCGGCCTGAAGGATAGCCCCGCGGAGGGGGCGGACGGGCGCAGCCCGGCGGTGCCGACCGACGGGGAGATCGTCAAGCTGGTCGCGCCGCACCTGCCGGGAAAACGGGACGGTGCTCACAAATACTCCCACGGCCATGCTCTTGTCCTGTCCGGTGGCCATGGCAAGACCGGTGCTGCCCGGCTGGCTGCCCGCGGTGCGCTTCGGATCGGGGCAGGGCTGGTCACCGTCGGCTCGCCGCGCTCTGCGATGGCGGAAAATGCAGCCCAGCTCACCGCCATCATGCTGCAGCAGATCGACGGCGCGTATGGGGTCAGCGAGCTGTTGGAAGACAGGCGTTTCAATGCCGTCTGCCTCGGCCCGGGCCTTGGGCGCGGCGCGGACACCCAGGCGTTGGTGGTGGCGGTGCTGAAGGAGAGCCGCGCCACTGTGCTGGACGCGGATGCGCTGACCCGGTTTGAACGAACGCCGCAAGCGTTGTTTGACATGTTGCATGACAACTGCGTCCTGACCCCGCATGGCGGCGAATTTGCCAGGCTTTTCCCCGATTTGGCCGAGAAACTGAACGCGCCCGCCACCACCGGCCCCGCGTATTCCAAGGTCGACGCCACCCGCGAGGCGGCAAAACGCGCAGGCTGCGTGGTGCTGTTCAAAGGGCCGGACACGGTGATCGCCGCGCCCGACGGACGCTGCTCAGTGAATTCCGCCCAATACGACCGCGCCGCGCCCTGGCTCGCCACTGCCGGTTCTGGAGATGTGCTGGCAGGCTTCATCACTGGTTTGCTGGCGCGCGGGTTTTCCCCGATGCAGGCGGCAGAGACCGCCGCCTATTTCCACGTCGAATGCGCGCTGGAATTTGGTCCCGGCCTGATCGCCGAGGACTTGCCAGAGCAGATCCCCGCAGTGCTGCGCCATCTGCAGGTCTGCTGATCGGATCTGTTTATCGGGAGTGTTTGGAAAAAAATGGAAAAGATGCCAGCAGGATGCGTTTTCCCTTTTGCATCCTCCTGACAGCTTTGCTATTGAGCGCCTCACGGTGGGCCTGGCTCGTCGTATGGATGCGGGTGTGGCGAAATTGGTAGACGCACCAGATTTAGGTTCTGGCGCCGCAAGGCGTGGGGGTTCAAGTCCCTCCACCCGCACCACTTTGATTTCAAATAGAAAAATAGAAGTTGTGGGGCGGGCTTAAATGTAAAGCCGAGCGAGTTTCCCAGAAAGTTTCCCGTTTTCTCGTTCCGTTCACGATTTGGTCCGACGTGCTTGCGCGGTCTGTGATAGGCGCTTTTGGTTGGCCTGGCTGCGGTACTTCTTCACCATCTCAAGCGTCTTGTGTCCGGTCACCGCCTGGATCTCGCTGTCACTGGCGCCTGCCTCAGCCAAATGGACCGCTGCGGTGTATCGCCAGCCATGGATCACAAATGCCTGCGCACCTATTTCTTTCCGGACGGCCATGACGCGCTGCTGAATGGTTCGTTTGGCAACGCCCTTATGCAAAGACTGTGCGATGATAGAGCGGCCTTTGCGTGGCAGGCCGTCGAGGTACTTGCGCAGAAATTCTGGGCACGCGACCCAAAGGCGCGCCGCGGTCTTTTCCTGTACAACAGATATAAACTGACCGTCATAGTGCGCCCATTCCATGCCGATCACGTCGCCGATCCGCTGACCAGTACCCACCCCCAACATGTATGCGGTCAATTCCCACTCAAGAGCGTTGTTTTCGCAGTACGCTTCAAAGGCGCGGAGCTTTGCCGCGGGCCAAGGCTGGTATTCACCGCCCTTGAGCTTTTTGACACCGCTCGCCGGGTTTGCGGTGATCCATTCCAGATCGATCGCGTGGCGCGACAGGATGGAAATCATTTCGACCATCGCGTTCGCTTTTCGCCATGTGTCGGAATATGCATCGCGTGCGGCAATGACGTCGCGGCGGCGCAGTTTTGTGAAATCCTTTGGGCCGTTCTTTTCTCGGATCAGTTCGAGAGTGCGCCGATACTCTTGTCGCACTCTGGGTTTCCGGTCCTTAAACTCTGGGGTCTGATAGTAGCTGACGATCAGGGCCTCAAAGGTGGTTTTGGTCTTCTTTTTGGCGCGACCAGAACGGATTGCCCAATAGGCATCGTCAAATTCCTGGCTGTCTGGATCGTTGGGCAGACGCTGATACGTCTCGCCGCGCCGAAAATAGTAATAGACACGGCCCTTTACGGTCTTGGTCGTGACATACTTTCGCTCCAGCTTCTTTACCATGTGAACTCATCTTCATTCATTGCGTTGCCGTTTAGAACGGCCTCAAGATCAGACACCCGCCAACGCTCCAAGCCGGAAATCCGAACGGGTGATGGAAGAGATCCGGATTGCACCAGCCGCCGAAAATCCGACGGCTTCATGTCCATCATCTTGGCCGCAGTGCGTTCGGCAACCGCGATCAGTGCGATACGTCCCATTGCAGATACCTCAAACGGTGACGGGTTTTGAATTGGTCGGCTAGACCAGCAGAGTGGCCGCGAAGCGGCGACTGTCCCGCGGTTTCGCATGGCCTGATCGACCCATTGATGGGCGCGGCCGGTCTCCGTGAGTGGGATTTGCCGCGCCCGGGCAAAGCGGGACTGCCCGCGTTGTGAAAAAAGGGCCGGGACCTTAGCCCCGGCCAGGTCTTGCGTCGGCTGTTTTAGGCTTCGGCAAGAGGGGAGTGTTCTTGGTGGTGGAGCTATCTAAGCGCTCCAGCAGTCTGTGAGCCAGCAACTCGCCCGCAATGTCTGGCAAGATATGGCGTGCCTGCGCAGCCAGTTCTGCATCGCTCATTGTGGCAAGCATGCGCGTAGGGTCGCTTGAAGCCAATGCGCGCAGCTGGTCATCAGAGGTTAGTCGTTCATCTTGATATTGCTGCATCACGGCTTCCTTTGGGAATGCGCAGGCGGCCGACAATTTGGAGGATTGAACCACCTGCGCGCGATCCGTGCCGTCGATTTGGCGCGGAACCTCTGAATGCGCAGCCTGAGCAATCCTCAAAACCAAGCTGCGAAAGGTAGGGGGGCTAAGCTGCCCGTTTGTCAGGAGTGGTCAGTCCGCGTCTTTCCATGATCGCCCTGACTTTTCCGCCGACGCGATCAAGCACCATTTCCGTTGGTTCGGGCGTCGGCGTGGGCCAGTCGATTATGTACTGAGGCCGTAGGCGCGCGGGGTTAAAGCTTTGGCCGCGCGCGGCCTTCATTGTTGCCCATGCAGAGGTGAACAGGTGGATTTCATCGAGGTGATCCTCGGGGGAACCGGCGATCTGCCGGGCGGTCTGAGTAATGTCTTGCATTCAATCCTCCATCGGTTGATGGGGATATTTGTAGCGGGGTAAAAATACCCCGTCAAGCGAGTGGGGTAAAAAAACCCCGAGATCTCGCTCGGCGGTCTGCCTGTCAGTCTGAGACTGTTTCTTTTCCTAGCGAATGCCAAGGAACAAACAGGATGCTGCAAGCGATAAGCAGATCTAAGAGAACATGGAACGCGAGGTACAACAGGCGGGGTTCTGGGGTAAGCGATGCTTTCAGTTCTGCAGGCACCATTTCAGACAGCTGATTGAGCACCGCGTTTCGTTGGTCAACGAGGCTCAGAATTGCGCATAAGTTGGACAAAGCGAACGAGATGAATACAAGGCAAAGTACTACACGCAGCCGCAACAGTCGGGTAAAGTCTTTCCCGCTGGATAGGATACCTACTATTGCCGCAGATGCCACGATGTAGAGGTTCCAGTAGTTGTTCATATAGGAGGTGCGCTCAATGAGAATTTTGAGCAGAGCTAAATCAGGGTCGGCCATATATTCTCACATTGTGACATAACAGTGCAGCTTGGGAAAATCAAAGTAAGTGAAATGAATGCGTATGGTGCTCTGTTGTTCCAGCGGCGTGGTCAGGATTTTTTAGCCAGTTCGACTGGCCAATGAAGTCTCACTCTTGCAGCCCATTTTAGGCGCTTGTTCCAAAGGTTGTTGGCTCCTGGGTTTAAGCTGATCAAGTGGAAAAGCCCAGGCTCATCACCGGCTTTGACTTGCTTGACCCACCCCATGCCGTCTTCATCTTCGCAAACGCATCGATGGCCAATATCATCAGTTGGAACAGCATCATGCCCATTCCTAGAATAAAAAAGTATGTCGCCATCCGAATATACTGGTTCCATGCTGTCGCCTTCTACTTCAACAGCTACGATACCATGTGGGCTTAGACCTGGGGGGCATTCAACTTGCGGTCCTGTCCCTTTCTCGTAGGCATCAAAAACTGGTACGCTTGCCCCAGCGCCCACCTTCCCGGCGATAGCAATCGTTGGATTGCCTGCGGCTCCGGTTTGGCCATCTAAGAACTCTTCGAGTGTCGTTCCAAATGATGCCGCAATACGGACAGCATCATCGACGTTCGTCGATTTGGCTTTGCCTTGAGCAAGGTTTTTTAGCTGTTCATATGACACACCAGCATCTCGAGCGACTTGTCGCATCGATTTATCGCTCTTTTCGATGGCAGTTATGAAGGCTTCTCTGAAGGTCTGTTGCATGTGGGGTAAATTACCCCACTCTACGAATTTGCGCATGGAGTAAAAATACCCTTGATGAATGGGGTAAAATAACCCCATAAGGGGCCATGGAACAGTTTTTGAAAGAAGTGATTGAATATGCTCAGGCGACCAAACGCTCGCCCCAGCATATTCTGCGCCAAGCCGTTGGGGCCAATTGGAACCTTTGGAGCGCTTGGGTGGGAGGCAGTTCGAGCCCCACCTTGCATACTGTAGACCGGATCAGGCTTTACATTCGTGAAAATCCAGTGACGCCTCATGAGGACGTCGCATGAGACGTGCGCAGCTGACTTTGATTGTGAACAACGAAGGGCCATGCGGTGATGATCATCCGGTTCCGGGGCAAAAGTCTTGGTCGAATAAGTTTGATCCCTATGCGCTAAAGGTTAGTGGCCCCGAGCTGTGGTCTGCCTACTTCAGAGCCCGCTTTGCCTCCCCACGGGAGGTCGCTTTGTTTTGCGATGTGAGCTTTCAGACCGCGCTGAACTGGTGGGGGGCTGTGACAGCCCCGGCCGGGCATATCGCCATTCTGGTCATGCTGAGCGATCCGGGCGCGCCTGCCTTCTTTGCTGACAGCTTGCGGAGGGCCGCATGATGACGTGTTTGCAGCCGATTATTC
>NZ_JAHVIJ010000010.1:0-86794 GCF_019801785.1 Phaeobacter italicus
ACCTAGAAAAATCCTCAATACAATTCCAAAAACAACAAACACCGCGGGATGGAGCAGCCAGGTAGCTCGTCAGGCTCATAACCTGAAGGTCGTAGGTTCAAATCCTACTCCCGCAACCAGCTTTAGCGAACACGCCTCCACAAAAAGCGGGGGCTTTTTCGATTCCGGCCGACCCAAAGCCATCAGCCCCGCCAATTCCCCAACAAGTTCAAGCTGATGGCCCCCGGGTGCATTAGCCTCTGGAACCATCCGCACTTCCGAAATCAGCGCCCGCAGCGCTGCTGTGGCTTCCCGCTTCACCTCCGGCGCGTTCAGCGACCGGGCGAGATCCTCGACCATCTCGCGGTAGCGCGCGCCCATGGCCGGGTGCAGCCGCAGGGCAGGGGGTTCCGGGTTGTCCGCGATGACCGCCTCCAGGCGGGCCTTCTCCCTCTCGAGCTCAGACATCTTGTCCTTCATCGAGGCGGTGTACATGCCGTCCTCAATGGCTGTCAGGATGTTGGCGATCCGGCCTTCCACCTTCTTGAGGGAGTGTTCGGCCTTCTGCCGGTCCTGGCAGGCCCCCGCGGCGGCGTCGTTGAACGCCTTGCGGTATTCCTCCGCAAACTGCGCCATCAGGTCCGGTGCCAGCAGGCTCTGCTTCAGCCCGCGCCGTGTCTTCTGGGCCAGGTCCTTGAGGAACATGGTGGACACCAGCCCGCTGACACCGACCTTCATGTCATCCAGCTCATTCTCCGAAGCCGTGTGGATCTTGACTCCGAAGAAGTTCATGCGCTTCAGCAGGTTTGCGGAATCCGCCATGTCCCGCGAGAGGCGGTTCTGGCTCTCGGCGACAATGATGTCGATCTGGCCGCATTCCGCTGCCTGGATCAGGCGCTGGTATCCTGGACAAAGGGTGTTCTTTCCGCTGAGCGCGTGATCGGTGAAAACCTCCGTAACCTGCCACCCCTTCTGTTCACACAGACGGCGGCACAGCCGGATCTGGTCCTCGACCGATGTGTCTTTCTGTTTGTCTGTGGAGTACCGGGCGTAGATGGCAGCGCGGAGACCGGGTGTTGCAGTCATGGTTTATTCCTTCGAAGGCGGCTGGCTCCTCTGTGCCGCGATGTCTTCCTGAGCAGCCTGGCGGGCGAGGAACTGGATGATGTGCAGAAGCGGGTCCGGGCAGTTGGCCCGGCCGTTTGTCTGAGATGTGCCGGAGAGACAGGCTGTCTCCTGGCAATTGACATAGCTCTTCTGGTCCCGCGCCATAGGCCGAGGTCTCCCGCCGCTCCCGGGCCGGCGCCCGGGGCGATTTATTGATGATGCTGGTCTGGCGGGGTACTGCTCCGCCGGCTGTTGGCTTCATCATAGCGGGTGCGGGAGGGCGGCGGGCCCCGTGAAAGGGGGGAAGATGCCGCCCCGGGGCCGGGTTTATGTGGACAACCTGCCGATTGAGGTGGTTTGCGGGGAGCGGAGAGCTGAGGTGCGCGCCGTTGCGGCCGGACCGGCGGCGTTTGCCGCGCGGGCAAAACCTTTCCGGGAGGGAGTTATCCGGATTTTGGACCAACCGCAGCCTGCGCCGCTGGAGATTGCACATAAGCTTTGTGCAAACCTCGCGGCGGCGCGGCTTGGTTGGCGAGCGCATCTACTGGTCCAGGACCGGCTCTGGGCCAATTTTGCGCGGCACGTCACCCAGCCAGGACCGGACCGCCTTGGCGTCGAACTCTCGTTTCTGCACCAAGTCTGCAGCCATGTTCTTAAGCAACTGCTGATGGGGATACAGCAGCGCGCGTGCGTGGTCCTCCGCGTAGTCGAGCTTCTCACGGAGGCGCTTGCGGTCGGGTTCTGCAAGTTGAGCGGGATCCTGCGGTCCGAACCAGCCGTTGCCGTAGGCACCGAGTCCCAGCTCGTGGTCCACTGCCAACGCAATCTGCGCAGCCTGTGCCAAATCGGACGTCGCGCCCCCGCCGGCTCCGGCCGAAACAGTCCCGAAGATGAGCCGCTCCGCCGCCCGCCCTGCGAGGTGGATATACAGCTGGCATTCAATGTCTGCCGGCAGCCCCGCGTTCGGGGGAACATCCCGCTCGATTGTGCCGCCAGATGGAGACAGGCTGATCCGCGTGATCGTCTCGCCGTAGCTCGACGAGGTGATGGCGTGGCCAGACTCATGCACTGCGATGCGGTACAAGAGGTCTTGGTCCTCCTCCTGCGCCGTGACCCCGAGATGGCGGCGCAGAAGCTGCAGATCGAGCGCGCAGCCGCTGTGCCGGGCCTCACTGCGGGCAGCGCGCACCGCGGCATCCACGTCGGCGGCGGTTTTGCCGATGCAGTCCCGCGCCAGCTCCAACATCGCATCCTCGGGGAATGCGTCCTGCAGCCGCTCAGCAAGGAGGTGCTGCAGCATCGCCATGCTTGGCAACGGCATCTCGATCTTGATGTCAAACCGCCCGGCTCTCAGCACCGCGGGGTCGATGTGCTGCGGGTGGTTGCAGGCACCAACCACCATGATCCCTTCCTCCCGGCTGATGCGGTCCATCTGCTCCAGGAGACCAGCGATCACCTGCGATCCATATCTGCTGCCGTGGGTGTCGCCGCTGGTGCGCGAGCTGATCGCGTCGACCTCATCGATGAAAAGGATACAGGGCGCATTCTTCCGGGCTTCGTCGAAGCTTCTTCGCATCGCGAGCAGAAGGTTGCCAAGATGCCCTGCGCTCTGCCATTCGGCACAGCTGGTCTCAACGCAATTTACCCTAGCGCTCCGGCCCATCGCGCGGGCGAGATGGCTTTTGCCTGTGCCGGGTACGCCGTGCAACAGCAAAGAATGGGGGATCTCACTCCAGGCCACTTCGCCTTCGGCCCACAGGCGCAGGTCAGCAACCAGTTGCCGGGCGGTGTCATATGCTGGGCCAATGCCTGTGATCTCTTCCCTCGGGGCGTGGGCTTCGGGCGGTGAAGCGGCAGCGGCAGCAAGCGCCTGGGACAGGCGTTGCGCCATCTTCTTCGCTGTGGGCGCGCGCAGGGCAAAAGAGAGTGCGGGGGTGGAGAGCTCTTGCAGCTGGCCGTTCGGGGGCAGGGCGGCGCGGGCGGCGGCTTCATCAATGCGGCCCGTGCGGCTGTGGGTCTGACGCAGCAGGGCGATCAGAAAATCCGCGTCCACTTGCGGCACTGTCAGCTGATGACAGTGCTCCGCCACCAGCGGCGCCGGCAGTGCCATCTCATCCGGTAGGCAGATCCACAAAGGCTGGCTGTGCGCCAGACCCATGATGATCAGATCCTGCAGCTCATCAATGTGTTGCTGTTCAATCGCACCATCGCGGGCACTGGGGACAGCGAGGGTCACGCGCTGAGGCAGCTGCACCTGGCGCCGGGCGTCATAGGCCTGCCAGCCCGGCGGCAGCAGGGCGTGGTTGAGGAGATTTTCCACGCTGGAGAACCCGGAAACTGGAATGTTGTGCAGGATCAGCACGGCGCCACGGGCAAGCTGCGCGTCTACAGCAGCCGGGGAGCCGAAGGCCGCGGCGATCCGCAGCAGAAGAAGCAGCTTGTCTGCCGGCAGGTCTGTGCCCGGCAGCCAGCGGCCCGCGTCATCACATGCGTACGGGTCGGCACCTTCCTGCTCCAGCGCTTCCCAAAGATCTGGAGGCAGATTCCGCGCGTCCGGGTGCTCGCTCAGATGCTGCAGCAAAGAATGGGGGTGATCCGGCGCAGGGGGCACAAGGGGCTCCTCGGCGCCAGCACTGTCGTCTGGCGCGTCTTCTTTGAGTGTCTTGCGGCGCGCCAGCTGCAGCTCATGGTAATAGAGATGGTAGCGGCGGGCGCAGTCTTCGGCGAACTGCCACCAATCGGGGCGCACGGGGTTGCAGAGATCGAGCTGGCTCATTGCAAGCCTCCTGTGAACGGGCAATAGGGATCGGGCGCCCGGTGAAACCGGGCGGGAAACGTTGGAAATTGAAGAGGAGGGGGGCGCTTAGCTGTCTTCTTCTGCCTCGATGGCGTCGAGCATCGCGAAGATCACCTGGGCCGCAGCGGCGAAATAGACCTCACTTTTTACCCTCAATTCACTGGCGTAGAGGTCTGGCGGCGCGACCAGATCGGGAAAACCCGCCTGCAGCTTCGCGTGCAGCCGCTTCTCGGTCTGCAAGGCTAGCTGCCCGGTTGCCATCGGAACGGTCTTCAGGATCTTCGCGTCCAGGTCACGGTGCTTCAGCAACTGGTGGCGCAGGCGGGAATCCGGGTTCCGTGAAAAACCGAGTTTGACCAAGCAGGTCCCGTTTGGAAGCTTGAACTGCATGGCGTAGAGATGGCTCGGTGCTGCGGGCCAGTCCTCTCCGCATAAGCCGCACCCGAACCGGCCAGTTTGCATGTTGGCACGGGCCACCCTTTGTTCATGGCCGCATTCTGGATGCCGGTATAGGCGATAGTTCGGGCCGCCGTCCGGGTCCGGTCCAATCAGCTCCCAGCCCTGGGCTTCGGCTTCTTCTTGCTCCTTCTGCTGCTGGCAGAGTTCGCAGCGTACGTCGCAGGTCCCGGCGGCAGCTCGTTTGATCAGCTCAAACTGGCGGCGCAAACGGTGTCGGCAGTCCGCGATGTAGAAGCCGTGATGGCGGCTTTGCGGGTCGCGGCCTGCCCACTGCAGCCCGGCGGCTTCGGCATCGGCCTGCCATCGGTCTTGAATGCAGTGCGGGCACTGCGGCTGGCTGTTCATCACCACAAAAAATTTGCTCATGTGCGTTGCCCCGCAGGCCTTGCAGGACAGGAGAAGGTGATAACGGTCCTTGACCCGCTGCAGGATGCCGAAGCCCTTGGCTTCGGCGGCTGCGTGCCAGTGGGAATGGACCGTTTGCGGGAAATGTTCGCAGGTTGAGTGGGGCATGGCAGCCTCTGCATGGCAAAATTGGGCAGGGCAGGCGCCGGGACTGGCGCTTGCTGAAACTTCAGAATTGGCATGGCTGAGCCGGGCGCAGCGGGTGTGTCCGCCGCGGGCCGGGTCAGAAGAATGCTGGGATGGCGGGCCTAGATGGGCAGAAAGTTCTGCGCTTCAGCCACCACAGAGAGTTCGATGAGAGCGTTCACATGTCGCGCGCCGGTCTGCAGCAGGGCCTGGCAATCACCATCTTCAGCGGTGAACAGCTTCTGGTTCTCAAAGTACAGCTGCTGAAATCTGCGAGCTTCTTCCGGTCCCGTCGACTCGATGAGGAAGTGCAGCAGCATGCTCATGCGCTGCAGCGGTTGGTCCAACGCGGAGGCCGGAGGTGCGGTAAAGATCTCACCGCTTAGCGACAAGCAATCCTGCCATTTGGCTTCGGCGGCGTCTTGGATATCGGTGGACGCGGGATCCCAGGACAGCGCGTGCGACAGATCACGCTCCAAATTCAGGGCTTCGTCCACTGCCTTGGTCAGCGTGTCGAAGGTGCGGGTGATGAAGGTGGAACCATCATCTGCTTCGTTTGCAGGCCACAAGCCTTTTTCTGTGCTCATGCGCATGATACGGCAAATATCAGCCATAGTCGGTCTCCTCTCGCGAGATCGATTTTGGTTAGGGTGCGGCAAGGGGTAGGAGCCTTGCTGCACCTGCAATATATGGTACTATAAAACCAAAAATCAATACGAGATTGTGAGACATGTCAAAAAAAGCGCGAGGACGCCCGGCGGTGGATACCGAAGCGGTCAATCTCCGATTGGCGCGTGGGATGATCGAAGTCATTGATAACCAGCGCCGCGAGCAAGACGATCTTCCGACACGGCCTGCTATGATCCGGCGGATGTTGAAGCAATGGTGCCAGGATCGCGGAATTGAAGTCGACGAATAGCAATTGCTGTCAGTGTAAATCTTCACCCCTTCCAGATTATCAAAAAACAATAAGGCAACCACAGCCCCCGGCAGGGCGGGTCCAGCAGGCTGCTGGCCGCAGGAAGCTTGTAGAGGCGAAGGCCGAATACAAGCTGACGAGGAGGGGATCGAAGGGGGTATCCCCCTCGCGAACTGGTAAGTTGCAATTCCGGGGGTTCAGCCCGGGATTGCAACTTGCCTAGTGAGTACAAGCCTCACAAAAACAAAAAAAGTCTATCGGGATTTTCTTCGTCTTCGCGGAGAATCGGATCAGAGAAGCAGATCCGAGCAGCAAGATGACCGTACAGCCCAAGTTTACTCAAGCCCAGCCCGTAATTCTTGATGAAGCACCGGTTGTGCTGCGCTTTGCAGGCTTGTTTCCGCGGGATCTCGGCAAGTTCAAGATGCATGACGAGCGCGGCGGCGGCGACCTGGATCATGTCGACCAGGAGCTGTCCCGGCTGAACCAGGTGCTGGCCGGCGCACCGGGCTGGCAGCAGCAGATACGTGATGAAATTGCTGAGATGCGCCGTCACAATCACGAGGAGCACTTGCGTGCCCTCAGAGCCAAATCACGCATGAAGGACGCAAGGAAGCTGGAGGCGGAAGGGCCTGCAGACCCCTGGCGGTCCTGCAGCAGAGGTCCGCTTCGGGAAGGCATCATCACAGTCAACAAAGATTGGCTGGGCGGGGCAGGGCTCTCTGAATGGGATCCGGAACGTGTCTCTGCTTTCCGCAAAACCGCCATGTCGTTCCTCGGTGAAAACTTTCCAAGCGGGCAGCTGCGCTATGTAAGCGCCCACGTCGATGAAGAAGCTTACCATATCCACTTTGTCGTGGCCGTTTGGACCGAGAAACCATCCGCCAACCGTGGGCATCAGATCCTGCTGCAGCCGTCTGAGAACCCGCTCATCAAAAGCTATGAGCATGCCCAGGATCTCGCCGGTGAGGCCTTCGAGACAATCGGGCTCGCCAGGGGGGAGCGCCGTGCCGAAGCCCGGCGCCAGGCGCGGGCAGAGGGAAAACCTCTGCCCGAAAAGCGGCAGCATGTGCCGCCGTCAAAGTGGCGTGCCGAGGAGCGCCAAAAGGCGCAAGTAGAAAAGAAACGCATCCTGGGCGATGCCCAGGATGCGGCAAAGGCGGCCGTTGAAAACGGCCGGGACCTGGCAAAGGCCACGGTCAAGAAATCGCGCAAACGCGCCATCAAAGAGGCACGGGTCCGCAAACAGCGGACTGCGAGGGAAACTGCAAAGATGATCCGCCGCCGCGATGCGGCGGAGGCAGAGGCTGTGCAGAAGGAAAAAGCGGCTGACGCCGCGAATGCTCTGAAAAGGAAATTTGTGGCTGAGGTCGGGGCGTTGGAGCCGAGAGTGAAAGGGTATGAGGAAAGGGCAGAAGAAGCTGCAGAAAAGTACCGGGCCGAAACGGCAGCGCGGAAGGCCGAAGAGAAAGAACGCGCGCGGGTTATTCAAGAAAGGCAACAGGCCGAGCAGGTGCTGAACGCCGCGAAGGCAGAAAAATCTGATCTGGCCGCTCAGCTGCGACAGCTAGTTCAGCACCGCCGTCAGGAAGAGAAAGCGGTTGCTGAGGCCCGGGCTGCCCGGCTGACTGAGGAGAAGAGGCTGCAGGAGGCAGAAGAAAAGGTCCGGTTGAAGGTAACGGAGGCAGAGGTCATCACGGATGCCATCGAGTCCGGGTTGGATCTGGTAGCTGATGGGGCGATTTGCTGGCGGGAGGCGTCTGCACATCAGCAGGCAGGCCTGGCCTGGGGCGTGGCCGCTCCGGATACCAAGGGTGCGCGGGATGAAACGCTAACAGAAATCCGCCCTGCGATGCAGATGGTCACCCGCATTGCTCAACTGGTGGCCCGGACCGTGAAACGCGTCCTCGCCAAGGAGCGGCAAAAGCTGAAGCAGGACGCGGATTATGTCCGCGGTTTGCGTCAGGAATGGGAGCCGGAAGATGATGCTCGGCTGTCGAGGATCTCGCGTGGGGAGCCGGGCAATGGCTAGGTGTAAGCAGACACGTGAATTACATGCTTAAATGACAGAGCCGCAACCAGAGAAAACCGAGGGCGGAAAACACTCAGAGCCCCATGCCAAGAAGTCACATCACAGTTGCCCGACACGTTCGCCGGGCAACCTTCACACTTTGGGGAGATTAATTTTCAGCGGCGTCAAACGCCTCCTGAATCATTCCGTACGGAACCCCCAAAATTTTGAAATTGTCGGTTTCTTCCGCCTCTTGAGCGGCCGCCACCGCCCGCTCGAAGTCGTTGTAACTCTACAGTTTGGTCATTTCTTCGAGAGCCCAGTGGTCTTCGCAATCGACGATATCCACGTCTTGATCGGACCAAGAATCTTCTGCCACGAAGTTCCCGAACTCCATTTCCAATTCCTCTGCGGCTTCTTCAGCTGCGCCGTTCATAATGCGCACGAATACGTTGTTGGAATGATCATAGGTGAACACGCTGTTGTTGTTGATTTCACGGCACAAAGGCAACATTTGCTTAGCAAATGCTTCCACGGCATTGATGTCGACAACAAACCCAACCTGAGCTCCATAGTTAAAAATCGAACGGCGAAACTGGAGGGTGGGCGGCTCTTGATAAACCCTGTAGATATGCGGCGAACGGAACAAATTGATACGCGGAAGAACCCTTTCTTGGTCGAGATTAAAGGTTACCAGAGCTTCCGTTTCAAGAGAATCGATAAGCTCTTTGGCTTCGACTTTGGTCACCTGAGAAGAGCGAGCTATTCCTTTTCCTTTCATGGCTGTCTTGATCTTCAGAAACGCCAATCATGACACTCTGGCTCGAGAGCAGAATGCTCTCCGCGCCAGCAGCGCAAAGTCAGCTACGTGTTTCTGTCTCCGTCGACGACGGCAAATCAAACAGCCGCAGGAAAGCGGCTTCAAAACGAGCCCACACTCGCTAAGGTGCTGGCAACTCGTCTGACGAACATAATAAGGTATTAAAACGGCTGAGGTAAACGGGTCCTGACCATAAGATGTGAAAATATTTAACCAGCCGTAATCATCCTGTTCGGTAAGATGAAGATAGCCCTGATCCAGTCGCCGCCCTTCAGGCGTAGAGTGGACCGCAGGCGGCCTCCATTCTGACCGATCAAGCCCGGTGCGGACCTTCGTCCAGGGCACAGCACTTTGCCGGGTCCGTCAGGTGACGGCGGATTGCTGACTTTTTCTGCGTGACGAGGCGGGCGTTCGCTGCGGGTGCAACTATGTGAAAGTGCAAGGTCCGCTTCGTGCACGAACCAGACCTTACTGGGTTGCAACCTGGCCAATACCCGACAACTGCTTTGCGCAGATAGTGACCTTTGCAAAACCGAGGCCACCGAACCCCAACCAGCGCGCGATCGGCCCTTACCAGCCATTCATCGGATCACGCGACGCCGCATTGTAGCTTCACCAAACCGGACTTTCGCGGCGAGAGCAAAATTCGGTGGTGGTCGAACTCACTGTTGCGGACGAAGCGGACCTCGTTTCAAGTCCTGCTGACAAACCGCACACAACCGAAAGCGGTCGATCATCCATTGGGGAAGTCGAGACTGCGTTGGCGGCCTTTCTGTTCGAGGCATCGGTGCAAGTGGGCTAGGTTCAGGCCAATCCTGAAATTTGTTCGCATTGTTCTAACACCTCCTCATTCGGTGCTCCAGGATCTCCAAATCAGAGCGGTTCATACGGACCCAGCTACAAACGATGCTAATCGCCAAAGCAAAGGTAAAGGATCATCTGAACCGCTCCAAGCGGACCACTTCAATGGGGCTACTGCATAGGGATCAAAGGCTGACCCAGAAGGGCCAGAGCAAACAGCCCAAGCGTCAGAGCTGTGTATGCAAGAGTTGCGAGCCGTACTTTGATCACGGCTCCAGAGTCGTCGCGGCGGTCCAGCCACCAGCCCAGTAGCGGTAGTGCCTGCATGGCGTGGATCGACATGAAATGTGCGGGACGCAGATCCCCGGTTACGCCCGACCAGCCCATGAGCGGGACCGTCGGGGCGCCCTCGGGGTGCAGGCCGACATAGGCACCCTCATTCGAGCCGAGGTACCCTGCAACCAGCAAGGTCAGCAGGAAGGCAAACAGAAACCCGAGCCAGATGCCCTCACGCAGGCCAGCGCCCAAGGATGCGCCGCTGTCACGCTTTGCGACCCAACCCACCACGCCTACGCCCGCGACGAGCGTCACGGCACCTGCGCCCATGAGCACATACATGGCCTCGTGCCACGGCGTGCTGTCGTTGAAGTGTGATTTCTCTGCCTGGGCGGCCATGTAGATCAGATAACCAAGTTCAAACAGATAAGCTAAAGAGACCGCCCAGCCCGTCGCCAGCATGATCTTACTGGAGCGCGCGGTTTCGGAGAGGTAGCGTTCGACAACGGCGATAGTGGCAAAAAACAGCGTAAGACTCACCGCGAATTTCAACGGTTTGACCCAGACATGGACGCCATCGATGGTCCGGGCGTCGACGAAGGCCCACGCAATGGCAAAGACCAGCGGGATGAGGGAAACCACGGTAAGTGTGTGAAACTGCGTAGGGGTGTCGGGGCGGTTGATCGGGGTGGCGACATCAAGAAGCGACATTGAAAGCTCCATTCTGGGATTTGCTGTGCACGGGCAAAAGGCGGGCGCGGAGGCCTAGTTCAGTCAAACCCGCAATGAGAAAACCAATCGGTCCAAGCATGAAGGTCGCAAAAAGGATCGGGGCCTGAATCACCCGCCCCACACCCACGCGATCCATACGGGCGGCCATCACGGCCCCCACAAACAAATCGAAGGCCAGGAAATGGATCCAACCGGCCAAAAGCACCCAGTCAGCCGACATGAGCGTCGCCACCTCCGACAGGCTGCCAAATCCCCCTCCGGCGCCGGAGAAACGGCTGAGGACAATCAGGGCATAGACGCTGGCGAGGCCCGTGGGTATCACCCACAGCGCAAGGGTGTTGAGCCCGGACCAGCGGCGCGGCGCCATGATCAGCACAGCCCAGCCAATCGCTGCAACAAGCCCCGCGTAGGAGAAGAGCAGGTCTGGTGTCATCTTGGTAACTCCACTTAAAATTTCCACTGTCAACATATGGGAGTCTCAGACTTGCGAGGTCAAGAAAAAAAGTTTACACTGGAAACAAAGAGGAGACTGGCGATTGCTACAAAACAAAAAGACTTACCATCACCGTGATCTCCGGGCGGCGCTGATCGAGGCCGGCATTGCCGAGTTGGAGGAGAAGGGCCTTGAGAACGTTTCGCTGAGATCCATCGCCACGCGTGTCGGTGTCAGCCACACGGCGCCCAAAAACCACTTCGATGGTCTGCGGGGCTTGCTCACCGCCATTGCAACGGTGGGATACCAGCGCCACGCGGCCGAGATGCAGCGCGGCGTCGAGCACGCGCCACCGGGGAAGGCGCGGCTCCACGCTGCAGGCAACGGCTATATCCGCTTTGCCATGGAAAACTCGGAGCTTTTCAAACTGATGTTTTCAAGTGCGCTCTGTGATGTGGACGATCCCGATCTGAAACATGCCGCAAGCCAAAGCTACGATGTCCTGCGCGGGGTCGCACATGGTCTGGAGTGGGACAAAGCCACGGCGCCTGGCAGCCCTTGGCGCACCGAATGGATGCTGTGGAGCATGGTCCACGGCTATACCATGCTGCTGATCGAAAAGCAGATACAGAAAAACGACGATGGAAGCCCAGTGTTCGATATCGAGGGGATCATCCCCGATTTCAGCTTCAGGCCAGACGCCTTTGAAACCCGTCCCGAACCTTTTCTGGGGCACGACACCGTAGATTTATTTAAAAGCCCCCACGAATTGGTCCCCCCAAACTGTCATACTGTTCCTACACAAAAATCCGAAATTTCTCGTGAGTGACGATGTCGGCTTCCCGCCCAGCCTGTCGATGGTCCAGCGCATGCTGCGCTAGATATTACTGTCCGCTTTGGGCTGGAAGCAGCCAAATGCAGTTGTAGCATCCAAGCCAGACGGCGATGGCCGCACAGAACTCCAAGCCGCCTTGCGGCGCTGCAGCAGCAAGGTCGCAGCGAATTCGCACCAGGTCCAAGCGGCCAGATGACGCCAGCCAGCCCAAAGCGGACATGATCTTTGCGCTCGCAGCATCGAAGCCTCTAGGCAAGAGGGGCGGATTACAGTCATTCGCTGCAACTGCAAAATTTCCAGCCTAAATTGGCGAAAACGGGCATTCATCGACGTCTATACCCCATTTCTCTAGCCAGGACTGGCACTGCCGCAGAGTTGCGCCGAAGCGCGCCGTTCGGCACGCCCCCTACTGCCGAACTCGCGCTGTCCAAACATCCATTCCTAGTCCGGAAACTTGACCACGACCTGGTCCCCGGTCGGCAAGCTTTGACAGGTCAGCACCTCACCTCGGGCGATCTCATCATCTTCAAGTGCAGCACGGCTGCGCATGTGAACAATGCCCTTGGTCACAATAGCTTTGCAGGCACCGCAGACACCGGATTGGCAGCTGAATGGAGGTGAAAGCCCGGCCGTTCGCATGGCCTCCAGAAGAGTTTGCCCAGCGTTGACCCGCAGCTGATGTGTTTCGCCACTCAGCGTGACCTGTGCCTCCGCGGCACAGCCTTTAACGCTGGTGTCCTGATCCAGGCCGCCCCCGAAGCTTTCCATGTGAATGCGGTTTGCAGGCACGTCATGCGCCATCAGCGCGGTCTTCACATCCGCATTCATTCTGCCGGGTCCGCAGATCCAGTATTGCACGTCCTGAGCGACAGGCGGTGTTTCGGACAAGGCAGCCCGAATGACCTCCGTATCAATGCGCCCCTTGCGCCAGGGCGTATGCCAGGTCCACATTGACGGGGCAGACTGAACATGCCGCACGGAGAAACGGGCCGGGTAAGCGTGTTCCAGCGCGTCCAATTCGTCCTTGAAGAGAATGCTGCCGGCATCAGCGTTGCCATAGATCAGATGCGCGGCTGAGTGGGGTTCATCGGTCAGCACCGAATTGATCATGGCAAACAGCGGTGTAATACCGCTGCCGGCGCCAAAGAAGAAATGAGTGCGCCGGGCAAGCGCACCGGGGGTCAGGAAAAACCCGCCAAAGGGCGGCATGACCTCTACTGCGTCACCCTTGGCCATCACGGTCCCGATATGGTTTGAGACCACGCCCCCCTCAACCCTTTTCACGGTGATGCGCAGAGGCGCTCCAGGCGGATTCGAGATGGTGTAGCTGCGGCGATATTCCTCCCCGCCGATCAGCAGACGCAGAGTGATATGCTGCCCGGCCTGCCAGCGGAAAATCTCTGCAAGGCCATTCGGCACGTTGAAAGTGACGCTGGTTGCAGCACCTCCGATCTCAGGCTGGATCTCGGCAATGGTCATAGTGTGGAAATTTCGGGTCATCTGGCGCTCTCAGCGATAGTCGTAAAGGGTTTCAAGCTTGCGGATTTTGTAAGCCCCCATTAGCGCGGTAACAGTGAACTGATCAGTGACAACCATCCGCCCTTTGTAGCCGCCCCATTGGTAGTCCACTTGCGTTACAGCCGTGATCAAGGTGTGGGTGTCTGCCACCTTGGGTGTGATCTCCGGAGCGCTTCGAGCAAGCTCGGTATATCCGCGCAAGGCTTCGGCCATCGCGGGATCGGACTTCCAGTCAGGTAGCTGATCCCAATCGCGCATGGCGTATGTAATGTGATAGTCCGGCTGGGTGCCGCCGTATTTCACAGTGATGCTTTGCGTGGCATCCGGGTGCCAATCCCGCCAGCTCGCAGCGAGTCCGGCCTCATTCGTTGCGGCGAAATACCGGGCTGCCAGTTTTTCGGGACTGTCCGGCTGCGCGGCCAGCGCCAGACCCGAGGCCAAGGCGGTGCCAATCAGAGTTGCGGCGATACGTTTCATGATGCGTCCTTATTGCGAAAGCGCCGTGACCAGCGCCCGAACACCGTCTTGAGGATTGGAGCCAGCGGTGGATCTGACATTGACCAACCCGGCAGAGTCATTCGCCTTGACCGGCCATGAAATCCAGAATGACCTGCTGATGCCTGGTGATGGGGCTTTCACCCGCGGCGGCTGGGCCGATTTCCAGATAGGGGCTGTGCAAAGATTTCTGCTGCTGCTCACAGGCGTAGATGTCTTCGGCTGTGAAATCACCCGAGGCCATTGGGTCCACTGCGCCTTGGGCATCGTGATCGGCGTATTTTCCGCCCCCGAACCCTGCCCAGAACCGGGACGACCGCATGCTCTGTTTTGAGAACTCCCAGGCGCTGGCATCTGCCAGCTTCGTGCGGTTTTCGATGCGGGTCAGATCGGGGGCCAGCGGTGTGATGACAAACAGGTTCCAGCTGTCCTCGCTGGCACCCAGCCCAAGTCCGGGAAACAGCATTGGCACCCAGGCCCCGGTATGGGGAGCGGGGATTACCCGCGGGGTCGGCAGGTTCTTTTCCAGATCCTTGGCGTAGTCCGCAGATGGCGGCTCCCAGAAATGGTAGTGCGGACCCTTCCAGCCATATTCGGCGCGCGCATGATCATACATATGCAGCGTGTTCGAATGCAGGTGGCTCAGGTGATAGACGTCGATGTAGTTTTCGACCACGATCTTCCAGTTTGCCTTGATCTCATAGCTGTTGCGGGCGTCCGGGTATTCAACCAGCTCTTCGGGTCTATGGGGACCGAGAAGGGCATCGACCTCGCCAAACCAGGCCGCCAGGCTAGGCGGGTCCGGGTCGGGATGCACAAACAGCATGCCGCGCCAGATATCGACGGCCGCAGGTTTCAGCCCGAGGCATTTCTTGTCGATTCCGCCCGGGTATTCCGTGGCCTCATCCGGTACTGAAATGAGGTTGCCTTCGAGATCATAGGTCCAGTCGTGATAGGGGCAGGTCAGCGATTTTTGCGTCTTGCCGACGGCACGGATCAGCTGTGTGCCGCGGTGCCGGCAGATATTGTGAAAGGCCCGCAGCCGGTGGTCGCGCCCCATCACGATGAAGATGTTGTTCCGCCCGGCCTGCACAGAGATGTAATGGCCCGGTTCCGGCACATCCTCGGCCAGCCCGGCATAGCGCCATGTGCGTGAAAAGATCTGCCGCTGTTCCCGGTCGAACCAGTCCTGCGAGGTATAAGCCTCGACCGGCATATTATGGTACATTTTTTGCATGAGGGACGGTCCTTAAACAAGCCAGGGGGCATAATCGGGAAATAGGCTGGCGGCGATCATCATCAGCCCCAGCAGGGCCCACAGGATCACCACGGCCCAGAACAGGATGGGGTCTTCGTCGCGCTGCACCTCGAACACCAGTGCGGTCTGGCCACTGATCACAGATGGAGCCAGCCACCACAGAAACAGCAGCCCCCAGACCCAGTACAGACCCAAGACCGCAGCCAGTAAGAGCACGGGAAAGGCAAGGTAATTGAAGAGCCGGGCTTTCGTCATTTGGCGGTCTCCAGGCTTGCAGCAAGGATTTTGGCGGCGCTCACCGCATCCTCGCGCCATTCGGCGGGCGGGTTCAGTGGCGACATCGCATCAAGGTTCACCAACGGTGCTGCTATGCCCTGGGCGACTGCGCGAACCCGGCCGGCTCCGGCCGCAGGGGCGGTACGGGACAGGGCCTTGCTGATCACCTCAAGGAAACGGGACAGGCTGCCCAGAAGGGGTGCGCGCATATCCGGGTATTCCGCCGCAGAAGCCGTCAGAGCCTGCCAGGCCAGCATCAGCCGCGGGTCACTGGTGCTGTCTTTGGAGAACAGTATGTCCACAATGTCAGACGGCATCTCAGCATCAGCCAGCGCGCTTTCGATCGCATGGGTGCTCGTGGCAAAGCCATCCACAACGTAGGCTGCCAGCGCCGGGATCATCTGATCCTTGTTGCCAAGATAGTGGCGCAGCAGCGGGCGCTTAACGCCGGCCTCGGAGGCAATCCGCTCCTGCGTAGCGCCCTCAAGACCGAACCGCGCAACGCAGGTCAGATAGGCCTCGAGGATTTCACCGGATCGCTGGTCTTTCAAACTTGGGCGCGGCATGAGGACTCCGTTTATTGTCACATATGACAAATAACCTCCAGGAGTAAATTGTCAACTGTGACAATCAATAAACTTGGACCATCTGGAGAACCAATTTACGGCCGGTGCTTAGGCATGCTGCGCGTTTGACAGGGTTGCCGCCATGGCATCCCTGTTCACGACCATGTCCCCAAACATCCGCTCCGCCCAGGCCACAGCTCCGGACGTTAGGAGGAAGGTTTCCGGCACCACCAGCCATTCGCCGATCCAGGCTCCGCCGGATCTCTCGTGCTGTTGCAGGGTCAGCTCGCCGATCTGTTCGGCGCGTTGGCGGCCCAGACGGGCGACCGCCTCTCCGAACTCCGAAGCCCGCTGATTGCGCTTGTGCCCCATGGAAGACGACGCCCCCTTGCCAATGCTGTGGCATTCGCGGACCTCACCGATGTCAGACGAGGACAACAGGTTCACGTTATGGGAAATCTTGCACAGGCAGGCACAGAGCGCCCCCAAGGCGCTGATGATCTCTGCCAGCCCGTCACGGGAATTCTGCCAGTGAGGATCAGCTGAATGCAACCCTAGGGACGAAGCCACTCGTTGCTTTACCTTCAGGCCTTGGTCGGCACCGTAAGCCTGCAAATCTCCAACAGGGCCGCCGATCTGGACGTTCAGCCCACGCCCCGCCGCGTCCGAGAGCGAGTCCGAGCGGCGTTGCAGCTCGGCTTGCCAGACCTGGAGCTTGGTCGACAATTGCATCGGCAGCGCATGTTGCCCGTTGGTGCGGCCCATGATGAGGGTTCCGCCGCTCTCACTGATATGACGATCCAACGCGCCAATGATCCGGCCCACCCCCTCTTGTACATGTGCCAGCCCCTGCTTCATCTGCAGCGCTGTGGCGGTGTCCATGATATCCTGCGTCGTGGTGCGGAAGTGGACATGCGGCCCGTGATCGCCAAGTTGCGCCCGCAGCTGCCTGACCAGCCCGACGATCGGACGCCCGGCGAGCATCATGTCGTCCTGCAACTGCGCCTGATCAAGATCGCTTGCCCTGATGCCTGCAAGCGCTGCGGCAGCGGCCTCGGGGATCAGGCCCAGTTCCGCCTGGCTGTGCGCCAGCACCTGCTCCACTTTCAGCCAGGCCTCGATCGTGGCCTGTTCCGACCAGATCGCGCGCATTCCGGCGCTGGAGAAGCAATCGCGGTAGAGGCTGAACTCAAGCATCACCCAACTCTCCCTGAGCGATCTTGCGCTCTTTCATGATGCTGCGGATGCGGACCGCAATGGCAAGGATGCCGACGATCAGAAAGGCCAGCGCTATGGGCCGTTCGATAAAGATCAGGGGGCCGCTGTCTGACATCAGGAGTGATTGGCGGAAGGTTTCTTCGGCCCCTTTGGCCAGCACGAAGGAGATGACGAAAGCCGCTATATTGAAGTCATATTTGCGCATCAGCCAGCCGGCAAATCCGGCCACTGTCATCACGGTCACATCAAACATGGACCCCCGGGCCGAATAGGCTGCCACAAATGCCGTCATGAAGATCAGCGGATAAATCACATTGGTTGGGATTTTCAGGATCAGGCGTGCCACCTGCGTGGCACCGAAATAGCCGATTGCTCCGTATGCGATGATCCCCAGCATGCCGCAGGCAAACAGTTTGTAGACCAGCTCCTTGTCGGTCAGGAACAGCGTCGGGCCGACCTGAATGCCATGGATCAGGAACACGCCGAGAAGGATCGCGCCAATGGTTGATCCGGGAATGCCAAGGGTCAGCAGCGGCGCCATCGAGGGGCCGGAGACCGCATTGTTGGCCGCCTCGGGCGCGGCGACACCTTCCAGCGCGCCTTTACCCCATTGTTCCGGGTTCGCGGCGCGCCGTTTGCCCTCGCCGTAAGAGATGAACGCGGCAATCGCAGAGCCCAGACCGGGCAGCACGCCAATTCCAGCCCCGATGAAGCCGCCGCGCAGGGCATGGGGCAGACAGGGTTTGTATTCTGCCCAGGTCAGATCATTGCCGGTCTTGCCGCTTTTGTTTTCCGCGACGGCACCGGTTGCCTTGCGGCGTTCCTCCATCTGGGCGAAGACCTCACCCAGAACAAACACACCGATCATCAGCGGAACCAGCCCTATGCCGTTGGACAGCTCGAACGAGCCGAATGTGTATCGTTCTTCGCTAGAGATTGGGTCGAGGCCGATCATCGCGACAAGAATGCCCAGCAGCGCCGAGGCCAGCCCCTTGACGATGGATTTGCCGACCACCGAGCCGATGACCACAAAGGCGGCGAAATAGATGGCAAAGGTTTCGGGCGGGCCCAGTTTCAGAGCGATTGCGGCAATGAACCCCACGCCGACAACCAGCAGGACATCGCCCATCAGGTCGCCGATTACCGAAGAAATGGTGGCAACTTTCATCGCCTTGCCTGCCTTGCCCGCACGGGCCAGCGGATAGCCGTCAATCTGGGTGGCTGCACTGGCCGCAGTGCCGGGCGTATTGAACAGGATCGCCGCGATTGAGCCGCCGTAGCGGCCGGATTTGCCGATCACATAGAGGAAAGCCAGCGCAAACAGCGGATCCATGTAGAAGGTGATCGGCAGCAGCATCGCAATCGCAGCCGAGGCAGTCAGCCCCGGCGTGGCGCCGACGACCATGCCAACGGCAGCGGCCAGCACAATTGCGAAAAGCAAGACCGGATCCGTGAGGACCGACAGCAGTGCGGGAAAGATTTCCATGTGGCTTACCCCCGGATGGCGTCAAGCAGGTCGAAGACTTCGCCATAGGGCGGGAAGACACCGAGCAGCTCGAAAAAGATGATGTGAAAGGCCAGCGGGCACAGAACGGCGGACAGGGCGAGGCCGGTCCGGCTGCGCACACCGAACATGAACAGGACAACCGGGGCGACCAGTGCGGTGGGCAGAAGGTAGCCGAACCAGCGGAACGACTGCTGGTAGATCAGGGCAACCAGAAACAGGCCAACGATCTCAAGCGCCGCACTGTGTTCGCGGGTATCTGCACCGCTATCCTGAGGCCCCGCTGCGGACTGGCGGGCCGCGCCCATCAGCAAGATCGCGGCCAGCAGCATCAGAGCAACGGCGGCAGAGAAGGGCACGATGCCGGCCCAGGTATCGCCGGGAGAGGCTGCGGGAACCTGCCAGGCTCCCCATAAAGCGACCAGCGAAACTGCTGCCATGACAAGGCCTTCGGTGAATTTGCGCATGGTCCCCTCCGCAAGTCATCGTTGATTATAAACCGGGTGAGGCAGCCTTGCCGCCTCACCCGTGTGGCGGTTTATTTTGCCAGCCCCTCGACCAGCGGCGCGGCGTCAGCCTTCATCGCGGTCAGCGCGGCTTTGGCCTCTGCGCCGCTCAGATAGACCGGGCCGGTGCCCCGCTTTGCCAGCAGCTCTGCGAATTCGGGTTTGGCTGCGATCTGTGCCAATGCTTCCTCCATTGCGGAGACGATCTCCGCGGGGGTATCTTTGGGTGCAAAGACAATCACCGGCGAGGACACGGCGGCAAACGGAATACCCAGCTCACCAAAGGCAGGGACCTCCGTCATGATGGAGTCGCGGTCCTGGCTGTTGACGGCCAGTGCGCGGATCTGCTCTTCGAAACCGGCCAGCTGCTGAACGCCCAGAAAACCGAAATCGGCCTGCTCGCCGATCAGCGCGGCGCGGGTCGGGCCGCCGCCCTTGAACGGAACGTCCTGTGCTTCGATGCCGTTATTGGCAAGGAAACCCAGCCCGCCGACATGGTGGAACCCGCCGCGGCCCGAATGAGCCCAACGCAGCGAGCCCGGGTTTGCCTTTCCCGCGTCGATCACATCCTGCACGGTCTCAAACGGGCTGTTGGCAGGCACCATCAGAGAAGTGCGCAGCTGACCGACCTGCGCAACGAACTGAAAACTGTCCAGCGCGTCGATGTTGGTGTCGCGCGTCATTGTCGACAGCAGGAAGGACCCGCCCGACGTCATCATCATCGTGTATCCGTCAGGGCGCGCACCAACTACGGCGTTGGCGCCGTTCAAACCGCCAGAGCCGGGCTTGTTCACAACCACCACCGGCACATCCAGAATGCCTTCGGCGGCGGCCGAGATCGCCCGCGCATAAGCATCCGTGCCGCCGCCGGCCTTGTAAGGCACCACAAGGTTGACCGGGCGCTTCGGCCAGTCTGCAGCAAAGCTGGCGGTGGCGGAAACCGTGACGGCAATAGCGGCCGCTGCCGCCCCAAGAAGAGTTCTGCGTTTCATAAGGTCCTCCCAATTCGATCCGGACACAGACTACCGTGATGCTGGAATTGAAAAAATTGCAAAGATGCTATCTACTCTTGCAAAAAACGAAAGGCCCGCCAGGTGAACATCAAGGCCCTGCGCGCATTCCGCAGCACTTTGTCCGAAGGCTCCCTGATTGGAGCCTCCGAAGTCATGCATCTCAGCCAGCCGGCCGTCAGCAGGCTGATCTCCGGTCTTGAGGCTGAGTTGAAACTGACCCTGTTTGACCGCAGCGGCCGCAACCTGAAACCGACACCCGAGGGACTGGCCTTTTACCGCGAGGCGGGGCGGATCCTCGACAATCTGGACGAAGTGCCGCGCATTGCGGCTGAAATCCGGGCGGGCCGGACCGAAACTCTGCGGGTTGTGACCATGCCGAGGGTTGCGCAGTCACTGTCAGCCCCCGCCCTTGCCCGGTTCATGCGGAACAGCCCGGAAACCAATGTCAGCCTCGATGTGCGGGCACGGCGCGAAGCGGGAAAATGGCTGGCGGGGCGTGAATATGACATCGGCATCGGGGCCCTGCCGGTCGATCATCCCGGCATCCGGTCCAAACCCCTGCTGCGGGTCCGCGCGCAGGCGGTATTGCCAGCCGGTCACGCCCTGTCGTCTCTGCCAGAGATCACAGCCATTGATCTTGCAGAAGAACCGGTCATCCGTCTCATGCACGGCCTACTGCTCCGCGACCAGCTGGATGATATCTTCCGCTCAGCCGGGGTCACCCCGCGGCAAACTTGCGAAGTCGCGGCCTCTCAGCTGGCCTGTTCGATGGTGGCAGAAGGGGCCGGGGTCACAATTGCTGACGAATTGGTTGCGGGACAGGGTGCCAGTGACAGGCTCACGCTTGTTCCATTGGCGCCCGCAAGGTGGATGACGTTCGGGTTGCTATATCCGGTGTCACAGAGCAAGTCCTTAGCCCTGTTGGCATTCGAAGAAGCGCTGATGGGCTATGCTGAAGAATTGTGCGCAACCAGCCATACATTGGAGCTTGCCTGAGCCTTCCGTTGACCATCACACACTGCGGCAAGGAGAGCATGCGTTTGCGTGTCGTTCCCTCTTAGCGGATGCAGCGAAGGTCAGCATTGCCGGTCGCATCGCGGTGGCGGTGCTCCCTGGCGACAGGCAGCTATGGGCCGTCCGTGAAGACGGCCCAGCCGTTTAGATTTCGATAGCTTCGGCGATTGCCAGTGCATCTTCAAGTTCTACGCCAAGGTATCTGACAGTGCTGTCCATCTTGGTATGGCCCAACAAAAGCTGGACGGCCCGAAGGTTACCTGTCTTCTTGTAGATTTGGGTCACTTTGGTGCGCCGCATCGAGTGCGTGCCATAGGCGCTTGCCTCCAGACCAATGGATGTAACCCAGTCACGCACAATTCGCGCGTACTGGCGCGTCGAAATGTGAAGCCGTTCGTGAATGCGCCCAGGCCAAAGAAATTCGGATCTGATCATCAGCGGCTCCTGCATCCACCTTGCTAGCGATGAGCGGGTGCCTTCAGAGATTTCGAAACGCACAGGTTTGCGTGTCTTGCTTTGCATAACCGTTGCGCGCTCCTTGATTTTGCCTGACGCCATGACATCAACCACCTTCATCTTCACCAGATCACAGCCACGCAGCTTGCTGTCTATGGCTAAATTGAAGAGGGCCAGATCACGATGTCTTTCCGCCAGCTCAAGCCGCACTCTGATCGCCCAGACATGTTTCGGCTTAAGCGGTCTTTTCTGGTCGACGATCCGACCCTTGTTCCAGGCTGGGCGCAATGCGCGGATGGCGGGTAAGTTTGGTGTTTGCATGATGGTTCCTCCGATCCACCACGCCTTCCACACCGACAACCCGATGTTGACGATGCACAATATCACGGAATGCTGCGCCGCAAGTCGGCTTTGAGTCCCAGCTGCCATCGCCGCCTGGCTTGGATGCTGCAGGCACATTCACGACAAACATACTCGATGAGTATTGCGTGGTCGAAGCGACAAATGTGTGTCCCTGTAGCTGTCCATCAAAACGTCCACGTCTTCTAGAGTTCTCCTGCCCACGGTGGGTTTGCACCGGCTCGCGATACGGTCACTGCGGCAGCCTTGGAACCATGTTGCATCGCCTGATGCAAGGCATCTGCCGACAGCGACGAAAGTTGCGCCTTCGTGAGGCACCCGAGTTCCGACAGCTTGGCCAGGAAACCTCCGTTGAACGTGTCCCCGGCGCCCACGGTGTCTGTGATTTCGACTCTCTGCGCGGGCACCTTAACCATGGGCCCATCCGCAATGAAACCGCTCGCGCCCTCCCCACCATGCGTCAGGATCAGGACAGAGGGGCCACGCTCTAACAGTATCGCCACCTTCTCTCGCATGGAAAGAGGAACGGGCAGAAACCAATTCAGGTCCTCGTCTGACACCTTGACGATATCGGCCCGCGAGATCATACGATCCAGCCGGGCGCGATAGCGGTCGATATCCTTGACGAAACGCGGGCGGATGTTGGGATCGATCATTACCACGCGCTTTGCATATTCCTGCTCTAGTAGCGCGGCATAGGCCTTGGCTGATGGTTCACAGGCAAGGCTGATTCCGCCGAAGAACAGCGTCGAGACCTCGGAGCAAAGTACCGGGAATTCGACTGTATCCAGCATGCGCCCGGCGGAGTTTTCATCAAAGAAGCAATAGGTTGCGTGGCCATCAACAAGCCGCACAAAGGCCAGTGTCGTGGGTCGGTCAGAGACGACTACATGGGATGTGTTGACATGGCTAGCTTCCAGTGCCTCGACCAATTGCCGCCCGAACATGTCTGCGGAGAGCCCGGTCAGCATCCCGACTTGCACCCCCAAGCGGCCCAAAGCTATGGCGGTGTTGAACACCGCCCCGCCAGAATGGGGCACGAACCCGTCTGGGCCAGCCGTCGTCGGGGTCGGAATCATGTCGATCAGCGCTTCTCCGCAGCACAGGATCATTCGGCTGCTCCTTGATCGACATAAGCCGAAAGAGTGGCCGCGACGCCGTTTTCGCAGAGCATGCCCAGCCAACGCGTGAATGCGTCGGAAAATTGCGAGTTGTCTGCGAGGCTCCCATATATTTGACGCTGCTCCAACCAAGCCGTTGGCCGCTGTTTTGCGATTTTGGCTGTGGTGGTAAGGTCTTTCCAGATTGGATCATTGTCATCGATCAGAGATCCGTCCTCGCGAATGCCACTGCACATCCGAGCCCACAAAGCTTCGACGAGGGCCAGACCGTCGATCTCGCCGTCAGCTTCCAACGCATCACGAATGATTGGCAGGATAAACCCGGGATGGCGTGACGACCCATCAAACGCAACACGACGTGTAGTGTCACGAATTGCTGAGTTCGAAAACCTTTCGGCAATCAGGTCTGCATAGGCCGATGGCGTTATTTCTGGAACGGGATTGACGTAGGGAACGATCTCGTCCTTTTCTACCTTGCGGAAGAAAGCAGAGATCAATGGGTGCGCCATGCAGTCGGCGATGGTCGCGACCGAAAGAAGCTCGCCCGCATTAGCCAAGACCTGATGCCCTCCATTCAGAATGCGAATCTTCATGGCCTCGAATTCATGAACGGCAGGGGTGAAGATCGCGCCGACCTTATCCCAATCCGGGCGTCCCGCACAGAAGTCATCCTCAATGACCCATTGGCGGTAGTTTTCATGGGTGACCGGAGCTGCATCTGCAACTCCAAGGTTTTGGACCAGCGCCAGTTCATTGGGTCCGGTTGCTGGGACGATGCAATCCACCATCGAGTTGGGAAAGCTGCATGCGGCGTCGATCCAATCCGCCAAAGTCGGATTGGACAGTCGGGCCAGAGTCACCACTGCCTCGCGGGTGATGGCGCCATTTCCACGCAGGTTGTCACAGCTTTGGACAGTGAAGGGCCCCGCACCGCTGTCACGTCTGATCTTCAACGCGGCAACGATGGCCCCAAAAACAGTGCGCGGGCGATCCGGATTTGCCGCGTCGTGCCGAATATCAGGGTGGCCCGCGTCAAAGCCCCCCACGGAAGGATCAACGAAATATCCGCTTTCAGTCACGGTCAGCGAGACGATGCGGATGTCCGGTTCAGACATGCGTTGGACCAAGGGGGCGTTGCTGTCCTCGATCGGCAGATAGTCAATCATCGAGCCGATTACCTCGGCCGAAGAGCTGCCGGGCGACAGTTCGATCAAAGTCGTTAGACAATCCTGTGTTAGCAGGCGGTCGCGCATGACAGCATCATAGGCACGTACGCCTGCTCCGATGATTGCCCAGTCGCCCGCAAGACCCTCTTGCATTAGGCGGTGGAGGTACCATGCCTGATGGGCGCGGTGAAAATTGCCGAGGCCAATATGTACGATCCCAGGCTTCAAGGCGGCGCGGTCATAAACCGGGCGCACAATCTCTTTTGGCAAAATTGAGAGATTGCGATTTGAAAGAGCCGTAGTCAAAGCCGAATTCCCTGCTAGTTGCATTATTCGATCCGGAGCCCATCGGCGCCGAACTTATGAATGCGTTCTGCACGTGGCGTTAGATAAACCGTGTCGCCGTGGCGTGCGCTGAACTCTCCGTCGACACGTACGGTCATGGTTTCGCTCGGGCTCACATCTGAGTGGATATAAAGGAAGGTGTCGGATCCCAGATGCTCGGCCACGCCGACGGTGCCTTTCCATTGGCCCTCGGTGGTCGAAATCGAGATATGCTCCGGGCGGATGCCAATGGTGGTGGCACCCAGTTCGGCGGCTTCCTCGCCTTCAATGAAGTTCATCTTGGGCGAGCCGATGAAACCGGCGACGAACTTGTTGCAGGGGCGTTCATACAGATCGAGTGGACTGCCGACTTGTTCGATCACGCCGGCTTGAAGTACCACGATCTTGTCGGCCATGGTCATGGCTTCGACCTGATCGTGGGTCACATAGATCATGGTGGTCTTCAGGCGTTCATGAAGTTCCGAGATCTCAAGACGCATCCCGACACGCAGCGCCGCATCTAGGTTCGACAGGGGTTCGTCGAACAGAAATGCGGCGGGTTCGCGGACAATAGCCCGACCAATGGCGACACGCTGACGCTGACCACCGGAAAGCTGACCGGGGCGACGGTCCAGATAGTCCGTCAGGTTCAGCGCCTTTGCGGCGGCGTCGATGCGACGGTCCTGTTCGGCCTGATCAATCCCCGCCATTTTCATCGGAAAGGCGATGTTCTTGCGCACCGTCATATGCGGGTAAAGCGCGTAGGATTGGAATACCATCGCCAAGCCGCGTTTCGCAGGCGGTACATTGGTGGCATCTGCGCCGTCGATGCGGATCTGCCCGGATGTGATGTCCTCAAGCCCCGCGATCAGGCGCAGAAGGGTGGACTTGCCGCAGCCCGAAGGGCCGACAAAGACAGTGAACTCGCCATCTTCGATGGTCAGATCCAGTGGGGGGATAACCTCGACGTCGCCAAAGCTTTTAGAGACTTTATCCAGTGTGATACGTCCCATAATTCAGTCTCCTTACTTCACGGCGCCAAAGGTCAGGCCGCTGACAAGTTGTTTCTGGCTGAACCAGCCGAGGATCAGGATTGGTGCGATGGCCATGGTCGAGGCCGCGCTGAGTTTTGCGTAGAACAGGCCTTCGGGGCTGGAATAGCTGGCGATGAAAGCTGTCAGGGGCGCCGCTTTGGCAGCGGTTAAGTTGAGCGTCCAGAATGCCTCGTTCCAAGCCAGGATCACGTTCAACAGAAGCGTCGAGGCGATGCCGGGGATGGCCATGGGCGTGAGGATATAGATCACTTCCTCGCGCAGGGTCGCGCCGTCCATGCGGGCTGCCTCTAGGATCTCGCCGGGGATTTCCTTGAAATAGGTGTAGAGCATCCAGACGATGATCGGCAGGTTGATCAGCATCAAGACGATCATCAGCCCGATTTTTGTGTCCAGCATACCGAATTTGATGAACAGCAGATAGATCGGATACAGCACGCCCACGGCGGGCAACATCTTGGTGGACAGCATCCACAGCAGGATATCTTTGGTCCGTTTTGACGGTACAAAGGCCATGGACCAGGCCGCCGGGATGGCGATCAGAATGCCCAAGACAGTCGAGCCGCCAGCGATCACGATCGAGTTCCACAGGAAGCGGCTGTAGTTGGAGCGCTCCATCACCGCCTGATAGTTTTCAAGCGTCCAATCGAAGCCGATGAACACGGGCGGGTTCGCGATGGCTGCGGCTTCTGTTTTGAAGCTGGTCAGGATGGTCCAGAGGATCGGGAAGAAGATTAGGAAACCGACGCTCCAGGCGAGAAGGGTGTTGATGGCCTTGCGGCGCGGGGCAATGGATCGTGCCATGGTCAGTCCTCCTTCACGCGTCCAGGTTCTTGCCGACAATGCGCACCAGGAAGTAGGCAACGATATTGGCAAGGATGATTGCATAGACACCCCCAGCCGAGCCCAAGCCGACATTCTGGCTTTCCAGCACGCGCTGGAAGATCAGGTAGCTAAGGGTCTTGGTGCCAAATGCACCGCCGGTGGTGACGAAGATCTCCGCAAAGATCGACAGAAGAAAGATCGTCTGGATCAAGATGACTACGGTGATGGCGCGGCCAAGATGCGGAAGGGTGATGTAAGCGAAACGTTTATGTGCGAGGGCGCCATCCATTTCGGCTGCTTCGAGTTGCTCGCTGTCCAAGGACTGGATTGCGGTCAGCAGGATCAGTGTCGCGAAGGGCAGCCACTGCCACGACACGATCATGATGATCGAGGGAAGCGAGGCCTGGCTGAGCCATTCAACAGGCGTTGCGCCAAAGAGCTTCCACAGATGGGCCAGGAGGCCATAGTTCGGGTCCATGAACATGTTCTTCCAGACCAGTGCCGATACGGTGGGCATGACGAAGAACGGGGCGATGACCAGAATGCGGACCATACCTTGGCCCCACATCGGTTGGTTCAACAGTATCGCAAGAAAGATGCCCAGAACCACGGTGATGGCCAGTACCCCACCGACGATGACCAGCGTGGTTTGAACCGAAGGCCAGAACGCGCTCGAGGTCAGGAAACGGGCGTAGTTGTCAAATCCCACCCACCCAAGGTCGCCACCGCGAAGGGGCAGGTATTTCTTGAACGAGAAATAGAGGGTCATGGTCAGTGGGACGAGCATCCACCCAAGAAGAAGGACCACCGCCGGTGCCATCATGAGGCGCGCTGATGATCTGGAATGTTGAGTAGCCATCAGGCTCACCTCTTCTGTTGACGGCAGGGACGCCGTTCAGATGAACAATAACATGAGCGAGGGAAGGTGGCGGGAGCAGGCAGGATCACCCGCCCCCAGCCGGGGAGGAAATTAGCGGTAGCCCGCAGCTTCCATTGCGTCGTTGGTCAGGGCCTGCGCGTTCGAAAGGGCCTCTTCCACGGTCTGCTGACCGGCATAGGCGGCCGAGAACTCTTGGCTGACCTCGGTTGCAATACCTGCAAACTCGGGGATTGCGGCAAACTGCACACCAACATAGGGGCTCTCTTCCACGGTTGAGTTGTTTGGATCAGCCGACAGGATCGAGTCCAGTGTCATCTGAGCAAAAGGAACCGCTTGATAGTTCGGGTTCTCATACAGAGAGATACGTGCGCCCGGAGGAACGTTGGCCCAGCCTTCATTCGCGGCAACCAGCTCAATATAGTCTTTCGAGGTGGCCCATTCGATGAACTGAATGGCGGCGTCTTGTTTCTGGGTGCCTGCCGGAATAGCCAGCGCCCATGCCCACAACCAGTTCGAGCGTTTGCCCAAACCGTTGTCGGGGGCCAGTGCGAAGCCAACTTTGTCAGCAACGGTGGAGTCGTTCGGGTTGGTCACGAAGGACGCAGCCACGGTCGCGTCGATCCACATGCCGCATTTACCTTGCTGGAACAACGATAGGTTTTCGTTAAAACCGTTGGTGGCGTAACCGGCGGGGCCGCTTTCGTCCATCATGCCTTTGAAGAAGTTCAGAGTGTTGGCCCAGGCCTCGGTGTCGAACTGAGCGTTCCAATCCATGTCAAACCAGCGCGCGCCGAACGAATTCGACATCGCGGTGATGAAAGCGCCGCCTTCACCCCAACCGGCCTTGCCACGCAGGCAGATGCCGTTGATCTCGTTGTCGCGGTCCGTCATGGCCGCCGCAGCTTCGCGAACAAATGTCCAAGTCGGATCCTTCGGCATTTCCAAACCGGCCTTCTCCATAAGGTCGGTGCGATACATGATCATCGAGCTTTCGCCATAGAAGGGCGCTGCATACAGCGTGCCTTCGTGGCTCAGACCACCTGCCATTGCAGGCAGGATGTCTGCGGCGTCATAGCCTTCCGACAAATTGTCCAGTGCGAGTAGCCAACCATTGGCGCCCCAGATCGGGGTTTCGTACATGCCGATGGTCATGATGTCGAAAGCACCGCCCTTGGTCGAAATGTCTGTGGTGACACGCTGGCGAAGCACGTTTTCTTCCAGAGTGACCCATTCAACGTCGTGGCCAGTTTTGGCGGTAAAATCGTCGGTCAGACCCTGCATGCGGATCATGTCGCCGTTGTTAACGGTTGCGATTGTGATGGTTTCTGCAGATGCGCTACCAGCAGTTGTGATTAGCGAAATGGCAGTAGCCGCACAGAGTGCGTTCTTAACAAACATCCTCTACCTCCCTGATTAGATGCTGACCTAACGGTAGTGGCGCAATGCCGCTGGCGTCAATTTAAATATTTACGCGCGTAAAATTTACTCATTTATCCATTAATACTAATGCCTTAAGCGGACCCCCGCATAATCAAACGACCCTCAAACAGGGTTTCTTCGCGCGAATCACCAGGTGATCCCGCCTCGATCAGCTCCAACAAGGCCTCTGCGCTTTTCTTGGCGATCGCCTCGTAATCCTGTGAAACAGTGGTCAGCGTTGGGCAGGTGTAGCGAGAGAATGGATGATCATCGTGCCCGGCGACGCGTAAGGCACACCCAGGGCCAAGCCCAACACGCAATCCAGCCTCGTAAGCGGCGGACAGAAACCCAATTGCCAAACGGTCGTTGCTGCACAGGATGGTGTCCGTCGGCAGTGTTTTGTCTCGGAGCAAGCGGGATCCTTCCCGGAATCCGATCTCTTCAAACTCCCAGCCTTCACCCGGCGCTTGAATGAGCCGAGGCTTGTGGTCTAGCCGCTCCATCGCGGCAAGATATGCAGTGCGTCGTTTGTAGGCATTCGGGTTGGTAGGCGTTTCCATCTCGAAGAAGGCGGGGGGCTCGCCTGTTCGACACAGATAATCGACGATCAGGCCTATGCTTTGGCCATTGTTCGACCCCACGAAGGCATGTCCGACGCCATCAATATTAGCATCGAACAAGACGGTCGGCACTTCTTTGCAGAAGGCCTCGATCTGTTCGCGTTCAGACACCCGACCAAGCGGGGCAAGCAGAACGCCTGCCGGCTTAATCAGCCTCAGGTTCTCTAAATTTTCAATTTCTAGTTCAGGCCGCCCGTGCGATCCCAGCAGAACCGGGCGATATCCAGTCCGCAAGACGTGGTTCTCAAGCGTTCGCGCAATTTCAGCAAAGAATGGGTCTGCGAGATAAGGTACCACAATGCCGATATTCTTGGTCAACCTGCGGTTCTGGTTCATCGCATACAGGTTGGGCCGATAGTCATATTGTTCCACCGCCGCCTCGATGCGCTTGCGTGTGGAATCCCTGACACTGGTCGGATCGTTGAAGTATTTCGATAAGGTCGGCCGGGAGATCCCACTGACCGAGGCGAACTCTTCCATGTTCCGGATCTTGTTACCTTCCATCTACAGCCGCCTTGTCAGAACTTAGTTGTCAGTTGCCAACGCGTCGTCGGCCCTTCTGAACCATAATATTTAACGCGCGCCAAATTTCACAGCCTAAAGAGCAGATTTCGTTTTTTGAGCAGATCACCCTAGATGGATTTGCGTTTCTTGGTTCCATTGCCGTGGCGCCTATCTGCGCGCAGCGGACGTAAGAGAAACACTAGACTGAGCTCACAGCTGATGGCGACTGGCGAAACTCGTCCAAAACTGAGGCTTTGCAATAACGCTTGACGCTCAGCCGAACTGCGCTCTGGGCGCGTGGCGGCGTCGTAGCCTTGGGGGGCGATATCGTGGCGTGGTGTCTAATGGCGCACCTGCGGGACAACGTTCGATGTCGCCTGTTTTGGCGTTTGTTTGTCAAACTCTATTCCCGAACAGCGAATCCCGTCCGTTTTTCAGAACAGCAGATTACTTCTTGGGCAATCCCCCCGACATTCGCCGAAAATTCGAGCACAAGTGCCGAATGACCGGGAATGCCCGGCTAACGATTTGCCAACTTCGCCGCAATGCAGAAACCGTATGGGTGCCCACCACGGGGAAAACGCCCAGGGGTGTGTGACGGCTGCGCGAATTGCACCTCGGACACAACCGCCACACGTAACGCAACACATAGTTGCGGGGATCAGGTAGTAGAAGACGGCGTGTCAACGCAAGGCTTCAGTGCCGGCCCCGCCGGGAGAATCTAATGACATTTCTTAAATCCACGCTCGCCGGATCGGCCGTCTTCGCCGCCATGGCAACCACTGCGTTATCGGCAGAAGACACTATCAAGATTGGCGTACTGCATTCGCTGTCGGGCACCATGGCGATCTCGGAGACTACGCTGAAAGACACCATGCTGATGCTGATCGATCAGCAAAACGCCAAGGGCGGCCTGCTCGGCAAGCAGCTTGAGGCCGTGGTGGTCGATCCCGCATCCGACTGGCCGCTATTTGCTGAAAAAGCGCGTGAGCTGCTGAGCGTGCATGAGGTGGATGTGATCTTCGGCAACTGGACGTCTGTTAGCCGAAAGTCGGTCCTGCCGGTGATCGAAGAACTGAACGGCCTGCTGTTCTATCCGGTTCAATATGAGGGTGAAGAATCGTCCAAGAACGTTTTTTACACTGGTGCCGCGCCGAACCAGCAGGCAATCCCTGCGACCGACTATTTCCTGGACGAGTTGGGCGTTGAGAAATTCGCACTGCTAGGCACAGATTATGTTTATCCCCGCACCACCAACAACATTCTGGAAAACTATCTGAAGCAGAAGGGCATCGCGGACGAGGATATCTTCGTCAACTACACCCCGTTTGGGCACTCTGACTGGTCCAAGATCGTGGCCGATGTGGTCGCACTGGGTGCGGATGGCAAGAAGGTTGGTGTGATCTCGACCATCAACGGTGACGCCAACATTGGCTTTTACAAAGAACTGGCTGCGGCGGGCGTCTCAGCAGACGATATTCCGGTCGTGGCCTTCTCGGTGGGAGAGGAAGAACTGTCGGGTCTGGATACGGCCAACCTTGTGGGCCATCTGGCGGCGTGGAACTATTTCCAGTCGGCGGATACCGACGTGAACGCGGAATTCGTCGAAACATGGAAAGCCACCATGGGCAACGAGCGTGTGACCAATGACCCGATGGAGGCGCATTACATTGGCTTCAACATGTGGGTGAACGCCGCAACCGAAGCTGGCTCGACCGAAGTCGACGATGTACGCGCCGCCATGTACGGCCAGGAATTCCCGAACCTGACCGGCGGCACCGCGGTCATGTTGCCGAACCACCATCTGGCGAAACCGGTTCTGATCGGTGAGATTCAGGAAGACGGCCAGTTCGACATCATCAGCGAAACCGACGTTGTGCCGGGCGACGCCTGGACTGACTTCCTGCCGGAATCGGCGGTGCTGATCTCGGATTGGAAAGAACTGGGTTGCGGTATGTACAATACCGAGACCAAGACCTGTGTTCAGACCCTGTCGAACTACTAAACGATACGCAAGGCGGGTGTGATTGCCCGCTTTGCCCCCAAGACATCTCGGGTTTCATCAAATGTTACGACTATACCTTGCGGGCCTCGCGATCCTGTGCGCATGCCTGACTGCCAACGCGCAAGAGGCCGGTTTGCAGCCGATTTTGGGACAGCATCGGGAGATCATCGCCGAAAGCTCACGCAAGACGATCAAACCAGCGATTGACGCGATTGCCAGCAGCGGGTTGCCACAGGCGCAGGTGATGCTTGAGACATGGGCCGCCAAGGACGTGTGGATGCGCAAGTCCGACGGTCTGTTCTTTGCCGGGAAAAAAGCCGGGGGGCGGTCGTATGAACTGACCGATTTCGATACCGGAGAGGTCGTCGGGACGTTTGAGAAATCCGACCTGAAACAGTTGAAACCCAATAGCGGTATCCGCGCGATGATCGGAACGGCTTTGGTGCAGTTCCAGTTGACCGATCCAGATCGCGCTCGGCGACAGGCTGCGTTGCAATCCATCCAACGCGATCCCGAGGGGGCGCTGTTGGGACCGCTTCGCGCGTCAATTGACGACGAACCCGATGCCGATTTGAAGGCGCAGAAGCAGCGGTTGGAACGGTTGTTGACCATTGGGCATGACACCGATGTCGGCGCGCGTGTGGCTGCGATTGAAGAGATGTCCGACGATCTGGGCGTCGATGTTCGCGCGGCCCTGAACCCTTTGGTAGTGACCAAACGACAGGCCGCTGTCACGCTGCCCTCGGATATGAATATCGCCGCCGTGCTGCAACCCGACTCAGAAGAGCTGCCACGCGACGTGGCATATGATCTGCTGGTTGCCAGTGATCTGGCCGCACCGCGTGTTTCGGCAGACGACAACCGCGCCGCTCTGGCCGCCAATATCGATCGTGGTCGCGTGGGGGGTGTTCCGGTTGCGCAACTGGGCTCCGCCGCTGCCCGCGCGCAGGCGTATGAGGCATTGGCTGAGGCCGGAGCCGTCCCGGCTTTGATCACGCAAACCGACATTGATGCAGCACTTGCTGCGCATGTGTTCTTTGATACCTACGCGGAGCCCTCGCCGGACGTGACCGCTGCCGCCGCGCATGCATTGGAGCGGATTGAGTTGAAGGTCGGCCTGAACAAGACCCTCGACCTGACGCTGGACGCGATTTCTCTGGCGTCGATTTATTTCCTCGCCGCCATCGGCCTGGCGATCACCTTCGGCGTGATGGGCGTCATCAACATGGCCCATGGTGAGTTCATCATGATGGGCGCATACACTGGCTATGTGGTGCAGCAATTTATCCCCGACCACACGCTGTCGATCATCGTCGCGATCCCGATGGCCTTTGCCGTTACCTTCGCCATGGGCGTCGCGATGGAGCGGCTGGTGATCCGCTGGCTGTATTCGCGTCCACTTGAGACTCTGTTGGCGACCTTCGGTATCTCGATTGCGCTGCAACAACTGGCCAAGAACACCTTCGGCACGCAGGCAAGGCCGCTGACCGCGCCCGGCTGGCTGGACGGCGCTTGGGTGCTGAATGACGTGGTCTCGATCAGCTATATCCGTATCGCGATCTTTGTGCTGGCGATGATCTTTCTGGGGTTGTTTTTGTACATCATGAAACGCACCCGGTTGGGGCTTGAGATGCGCGCAGTGACGCAGAACCCGCGTATGGCCGGATCGATGGGCATCAATCCAGGGCGGGTGAATATGCTGACCTTCGGGCTGGGTTCGGGCATCGCCGGGATCGCCGGAGTTGCAATTGGACTGTTCGCCAAGGTCACGTCCGATCTGGGCAGCGACTATATCGTGCAGAGTTTCATGACTGTGGTTGTCGGCGGTGTGGGCAATATCTGGGGCGCGCTAGCGGGGGCAGGCATGATCGGCTTCCTGCAAAAGGGGATTGAGTGGATGACCCCCTCGAACACCCTCGCGGCCCAAACTTACATGATCATCTTCATCATCATTTTCATCCAGTTTCGGCCACGGGGCATCATCGCCCTCAAGGGCCGCGCAGCAGGGGATTGAGCTATGGACCGCAGCTTTGTAGCCCAAAACCCCTCGGTGCTGGTCTTTCTGGCCATTCTGTCCCTGTTCACGCTGGGTGTCACCATCCTGTCCGAAGGGGTCGGCATCGGTGTAATCTCGACCAGTTTCGTCAAAACGTTGGGAAAAACTCTGTGTCTGTGCCTCATCGCGGTGGCGATGGACCTTGTTTGGGGCTTCACGGGCATCCTCTCTCTCGGTCATTTCGCCTTTTTCGGGCTGGGGGGCTACATGATCGGCATGTGGCTGATGTATGAACGCACCCGCCTGATCGTGGTCGACTCGCTGGCACAGGCCGAAATTCCACCAACTTCGACCGAGGTGGTCGACGCCATCGCTACACAAGTCTTTGGCGTTGTTGGATCGTCGGAATTTCCGTTGATCTGGGCGTTTTCCCACAGCCTGACCCTGCAGCTAATCTTGGTTGTGCTGGTTCCGGGTCTGCTGGCGCTGATCTTCGGATGGTTGGCTTTCCGAAGCCGTGTCACCGGTGTGTACCTGTCAATCCTGACACAGGCGATGACGTTGGCACTGGCCCTGTACCTGTTCCAGAACGACAGCGGCTTGCGCGGCAACAACGGCCTGTCGGGCTTGCAGAACCTGCCGGGCGTCACGGCTTCGCAGGATGTGGTGTCGATCTGGTTCCTCTGGGCCTCGGCTTTGGCCTTGGGGCTGGGATACATGCTGGCGGCATGGGTGGTGTCAGGCAAGTTTGGCTCGGTCATCCGGGGCATCCGCGATAACGAGGCGCGTGTGCGATTCCTCGGCTACTCGGTCGAAGTCTACAAGCTGGCCGTCTTCACCCTAACCGCCTGTATCGCCGCCGTAGCGGGGGCGCTCTATTATCCGCAGGCGGGCATCATCAACCCCGAGGAGATGGCCCCGATCGCCTCGATATATCTAGCTGTCTGGGTCGCCATCGGCGGGCGTGGTCGCCTGTATGGCGCCGTCATCGGGGCGGCGTTCGTCAGCCTGCTCAGCACATGGTTCACGGGCGGGCAGGCACCAGATATCCCGCTGGGGTTCTACACGATCAAATGGGTCGACTGGTGGCAGGTGCTGCTGGGCGTGTCCTTCGTACTGGTCACGCTGTTTGCTCCGCAAGGGATCGGAGGGTTGTTCGACCTCTGGACCAACCGCCACGCGCCACAGCGCCACGGCGCGGCCCTGGGGCCTGATGAAAGCGCGTTGCGTGAAAAGGAGGCCACGGAATGAGCACTCTGCTAGAGGTCAGCGGCGTGTCGGTTACCTTCGACGGGTTCCGCGCCATTCACAACCTGTCCTTCCAGATCGGTAACGCCGAGCTGCGCGCGGTGATCGGACCTAACGGGGCGGGCAAAACCACCTTTATGGATATCGTCACCGGCAAGACCCGACCCGACGAAGGCCGTGTGATCTGGGGTGAGAAATCCGTTTCCCTGTTGCAAATGAGCGAAGCCAAGATCGCGCAAGCTGGCATCGGGCGTAAGTTCCAGAAACCCACGGTGTTCGATGATCAAACCGTGCAGGAAAACCTGCTGATGGCGCTGAAAAACAAGCGCGGCTGGCTGGGCGTGCTGTTCTATCGGCCTTCAGCAGATGATCTGGACAAGGTCGCGGATCTAGCCTCTGAAATTGGTCTGAAGGATGAGTTGACCCGCAAATCTGGCGAACTCAGCCACGGGCAAAAACAATGGCTTGAGATCGGTATGCTTCTTGCGCAGGAACCCCGTCTTCTGCTGGTTGACGAACCCGCCGCCGGGATGACCCCGCAAGAACGCGAACACACGACCGATCTGTTGGTACAGGCCGCCAAAACCCGCGCCGTTGTTGTGGTCGAGCATGACATGGAGTTCGTGCGCCGCCTCAATTGCAAGGTCACAGTCCTGCATGAAGGCTCGGTTCTGGCCGAGGGCTCACTGGATCATGTCACATCAAATCAGGACGTCATCGATGTCTATCTGGGGCGCTGAGCAATGCTGAAACTGACCGATCTGACCCTACATTACGGGCATTCGCAAATCCTCAACGGTATCTCGCTGGAGGCCACGCGAGGAGAGGTGACCTGCGTGATGGGCACCAATGGCGTAGGGAAAACAAGCCTGATCAAGGCGATCTCGGGGACGCATCCGCGCTCGGGCGGCGATCTGATACTAAACGGTGAGGCCCTTCCACCTCTGCCAGCCCATCGGATGGCGTGGAAAGGCGTGGCCTACGTGCCGCAGGGGCGCGAGATTTTCCCGCTGTTGACTGTCCGCGAAAACCTTGAGGCCGGCTTTGTCTGCCTGCCAACAAATGAACATTTTGTTCCGGACGAGATCTTCGATATGTTCCCGGTGCTGAAAAAGATGCAGAACCGGCGCGGGGGTGATCTGTCGGGTGGCCAGCAACAGCAACTTGCTATTGCCCGGGCGCTGATCACCAAGCCTCAACTATTGCTGCTGGACGAACCGACTGAAGGCATTCAGCCCAACATCATCCAGCAGATCGGCGAGGTAATTCGCCACCTCCGAACCAAAGGAGAGATGGCCATCATTCTGGTCGAGCAGTATTTCGATTTCGCCTTTAATCTTGCCGACAAGTTCATCGTCCTGAGGCGCGGTGCGGTCCTGATGCAAGGCACGCGGGACGAGCTTTCGCGGGAACAGGTTCTGCAAGGCGTAACGGTTTGACATTCATAAAGGAGTCAGCCTGTTGATCGGCGAGAAGCTGCAGGTTTTACGGGGAGCAGTTTAGTACTCTAGCTAGCTATTGCGGACTGTATGCAACATTTCGCAGCGGTGGGTTCGCTACGCAATGTAGGGTTCAAACATAGTCAGATTCTGCACTTGCAGCAGATGACCGGAATGTGGTCTGCGACCGCAGAATGCCGCCGGTGTGTCGAATGTCTCTTACGGGGCGGTCTTCAAACTTTGCAAATGTCCCTATGTCCGCTTCATACCCATTGACGAGAAGATCCAGCGAATGGCGGGAAAGAGCCTGAAGGGGATCGTCGCCCTCTGGGGCAAGCTCTTCGCCGAGGGCCCTGTTCGTCGCTCAGCCAAAAAAGATTGCTCATCACGCCACTCGAAATTCAGGAGAATGAAGTAATCCGGCGCGAACACCGGAACCAAATCACGGGATCCAGAGCCTAGTCGCAGACTATTGCGCAGGTTGGTCTTCCTGGGTTGGCTCAATGAACATTTATTGTCAGACATAATTGTTTATTTTGTCCGACAATAAATGTACCTATTGAAATCAGCATGATTCGGAGACGACGTACGTGGCAGAGAACTTTCAATTTCAGGCTCAGATTGAGAACATCGGAAACACGCTAAAGGTATTGCCTTCTGGAAGCACCGGCCGCGATGTGCTGAATGCGCTTTCAAAGATGATCGAAGCGGAAGGTCTGAAAGTCGGGGACCGCCTGCCCCCCGAGGTTGAAATCGCCCGTCGGCTTGGCATCGGCCGGGCAAAGGTGCGCGAGGCCCTGACGAGCTGGCAAAACATGGGCATTGTGGTGCGCAACAAGAAAGCCGGGACACGTCTGGCGGCCGAAGTTTCGACCAACGCAATCCACCTTCCACTGACGTTGAAGCTTGAGGCAGAAAGCCTGCTGAGAACCCATGCCGTGCGCCGACCGCTGGAGGTTGAAGCCGCCCGCATGGCCGCCCTGAACTGCACCGAAGAGCATGGGCGCTTGATCACCGCCCGTGTTGCCGAGCTGATTGCAGTACACGCCGCTGGCGAGGATTGGCGTGAGGCTGACTATCGGTTCCACACCTCATTGCACGAGGCAACCGGCAACCCTTTGTTCGGGCAACTGATCCACCAAATCCAACAGGGATTTAACGAGGTATACGAAGCCCCCTTCGGACAGCCGCATCTGGGTCAGGCGACCATTCCCCTGCACACCCCCCTTGCAGAGGCGGTTGTGACCGGAAACGCGGATGAAGCGGCACGGATTGTGGGCGAAATCATGGATATGGTCGAATCCGAAATCCTGCAAATCATGGAGTGTCAGGATGTCTGATCAACAAGAGCTTGCAACCCTACTTGCCGCGGTGTTTCCAGACGCAGATGGGGCGGTGACGCCGCCGATCGTTCAGACCTCGTTGTTCACTTTCGACAGCTACCAAAGCTTCGAAGACCGGATGGCGGGCCGGTCTGACACGGCGATTTACACGCGGGTGGAAAACCCAACGGTGGCCGCGTTTGAAAAGCTTATGGCAGACGCCGAACACGGCGAGGCCGCGGTTGGGTTTGCCTCCGGGATGGCGGCAATCTCGTCCACGATTTTGGCATTTGTCAAACCTGGGGACCGGATCGCCTGTGTCGAAAATGTCTACCCCGACACCTACCGGTTTTTCGAACGCATGTTGCGCCCGTTTGGGGTGCATGTTGACTACCATGCGCCGGAACGGTTTGAAAACGACCCTGACCTTCTTTCGAATGTGACACTGGCCTATCTGGAAAGCCCCGGATCGGTTGTTTTTGAAGCCATGGATCTGCGCCGCGTCGCGGACCATGCCAAACGTCACAATGTGTTGACGATGATCGACAACTCTTGGGCTAGCCCGGTTTTCCAACGTCCCCTCACGTTGGGCATAGACATCGTCATTCACTCCGCCTCGAAATATATCTCGGGGCATTCAGACACGGTTGCGGGCGTGGTTGTCTCCTCTCAGGGCCATATTGCCCGCATCCGTGATCTGACCCTCCCCTTGCTTGGGGCAAAACTGGCCCCTTTCGAAGCATTCCTACTGACACGCGGCCTGCGTACCTTGCACGCGCGCATGATGCAGCATCAGGCGACGGCAAATTTGTTTGTCGACCGGCTGGCCAGTTTGCCACAGGTGCGCCGGGTCAACTCACCGGGCGCCAACGATGTTCCCGGGCTAACGGGTCGTTCAGGTCTAATGTCGATTGAATTCGATGACAGCGTCGACATTGCAGAGTTTTCCGATGCGCTGACCCTGTTTCGTCTCGGCGTGAGCTGGGGGGGCTTTGAGAGCCTGATCCTGCCGGCCCGCGTCGGCCTGGCCCAGGCCGGGGAACAGAACTCGATGCAGAAATTCGGCGTCTCGCCCAACCTAGTGCGCCTCAATCTTGGGCTCGAATCCGCTGAAGATCTATGGGCCGATTTCAGATCGGCGCTTGCAAAAAGCACCGCCTAAAAACGCGGGCTTTCAAAGACATAAAACCAACAGGAGGAAAACATGAATAATCTATTTGCAGGGCTGACGGCTGCCGCCGTGCTGATGGGAACGGCTTCATATGCCGAGACCACGCTGAAACTTGTGGAGGTGATCACCAGCCCCGAGCGCACCGAGGTGCTTCGGGGGGTGGTCGATGAATTTGAGGCCAATAACCCTGATGTCACGGTTGAAATCGTGTCACTGCCATGGGGCAGCGCCTTTGAAAAGCTGGCCACGATGGTGGCGGGGGGCGACATCCCGGATGTGGTTGAAATGCCCGACAGCTGGCAGGCGCTTTATGCAGGGTCCGGTCAGTTGGCCAGCCTGAAAGATCATGTTGCCGGGTGGGAACATGGGGCAACGCTGACCGATAAGACCGTAGCGATGGGCAGCCAGTCGGGCGATCTTTATATGATCCCGTATGGCTTCTATTTGCGGGCGATGTTCTACAACAAGAAACTGCTGGCCGAAGCGGGCATCGACACCCCTCCGAACACGATGGAAGAGTTCATGGCGGCGTCGGCAGCAGTGTCCAAGCTTGATGGCAAACACGGCTATTGTCTGCGCGGTGGTCCCGGTGGCACCAATGGCTGGATCATGTTCGCCGCAGCCATGAATGGCACCAACGAGTTCTTCACCGAAGACGGCGTCAGCCGCATCAACGAACCCGGATCTGTCGACGGCATCCAGTTCATGATCGACATGTATCAAAACGGATATGCCCCCAAGGACAGCGTCAGCTGGGGCTTCAACGAAATCGTGGCCGGGTTCTATTCCGGCACCTGCGCTTTCCTTGATCAGGACCCCGACGCGCTGATCGCCATCGCCGAACGGATGCCCGCCGAAGATTTTGCGGTTATTCCGATGCCGGTCGGCCCGGCGGGCAAGGCTTTCCCGACGATCGGATATGCCGGTTGGTCAGTCTTCAAGGCCACCGAGCACGAAGACAAAGCCTTTGATCTGGTCGCGGCGCTGTCTTCGCCCGAGGCCAACGCCACCTGGGCCAAACGGGTTGGCGTCATTCCGATCCACAAAGGTGCCGATCAGGACCCCTATTTCAAGACCGAGCAGTTCAAAGGCTGGTTTGAAGAGCTGAATGGCAAAGAATACGTGCCGACCATCATGCCCTTCTACCTTGAGCAATGGGGGTATTTCGCCAGCACGATGTTGCTGGAGAGCAGCCAGGAAGCCTTGCTGGGACAACGCAGCGCGCAAGAGATTGCGGATGAATGGGCTGCGTTCCTGACCGAGGAACACGCAAAGTGGAAGGCAAGCCAGTGATGGCCCGCGCTCAAAAAACTGTCAGGCCCGGGGAAACCCGGGCACGACGCTCGCTTTACCTGCAATATTTGGTCGAGCCTTTCTTCTACCTGTCGCCGGCAATCCTTCTGATCGGCGCGGTGATCATGTTCCCGCTGATCATCGGGGTTTCCTACTCGTTCCAATCCATTGAGCTGTTGAAACCCTTTGCCTCGGGCTGGATCGGCTTTGAAAACTATGTCGATCTCTGGAGCGACCGGAAATTCTGGATTGCGATGGAGAATACGCTGTTCTGGACCTTCTGGTCGATCACGTTCCAGTTCCTGCTGGGCCTGGGCCTTGCCATGCTTCTGAACACACATTTCTATGGCAAGAAACTGTTTCAGGCGCTTGTTTTTCTGCCCTGGGCCGTACCGACCTTTCTGTCCGCGCTGACATGGGCGTGGCTTTTCAACCCGGTGATCGGCCCGTTGCCCCATTGGCTGGCGGCTCTTGGCATTCTGTCAGACCCCTACAACATCCTGGGCGACCCCCAATTGGCGATGTGGGGTCCGATCACGGCCAATATCTGGTTCGGTGTGCCGTTCTTTGCCATCACGCTTTTGGCCGCCCTGCAATCCATTCCGGGCGAGCTTTATGAGGCCGCGGAAGTGGACGGTGCGACCCCGTGGCAGACCTTCACCAAGATCACCCTGCCGTTCCTTGCGCCGATGATCGCGATCACCGTGATGCTGCGCACCATCTGGATCGCCAACTTTGCGGATCTGATCTTTGTGATGACCGGCGGCGGGCCTGCAAATTCGACGCAGATCCTGTCGACCTACATCTTCACCACCGCCTTCCGCAAACTGGATTTCGGCTATGCGTCGACCATTGCCGTCGCGCTGCTGGGGATCCTTCTGATCTACGCTGTCATCCTGCTCTGGCTTCGTAAGAAGCTGGTCAAAATTTAAGGAACTGGCCATGTCAGCTGTCAAGAAACCCAACCCCGCCATGGTCGTGGCCAAATACGCAGCCCTTGCGTTTTACCTGACCTTCGCGCTGTTCCCGCTTTACTGGTTGCTCAAGATCGGGCTGACCCCGGACAATCTGATCTATTCAGAAGGCACCCGCCTGTTTCCAAGCGAGGTCACATTTGCGAACTTCACGAAGGTCATCTTTCAAACTGACTTTATGGCCTATTTCCGGAACTCGCTGATCGTGTCGCTGGGTGCTGCGTTCTTTACCACCCTGTTTGCGGCAGCCGCAGGTTATGCGTTCTCGCGCTTTGTGTTCGCGGGCAAGCGGATCATCATTGCCCTGATGCTGGTCACCCAGATGTTTCCGCTTTTGATGATCATCGCGCCGATCTACAAGATCGTGGCCGAATTGGGCTTGTTGAATTCACTGACCAGCCTGATTGTCGTCTACACCGCGTTCAATATCCCCTTTGCGACCTTCCTGATGCAGTCTTTCTTTGACGGCATCCCCAAAGATCTGGAAGAGGCCGCGATGATGGATGGCTGTTCGCGGTTTCAGGCGCTGCGCAAAGTGGTGTTCCCGCTGACACTGCCCGGTCTTGGGGCGACGCTGGGGTTTGTCTTCACCGCGGCCTGGTCAGAATTGCTGTTTGCGCTGATGCTCATCTCGAAAAACGACGCGATGACCTTCCCGGTTGGCTTGCTGACCTTTGTGTCCAAATTTTCGGTCGATTGGGGGCAAATGATGGCAGCGGGCGTGCTGGCGCTGATCCCAAGCTGCCTCTTCTTCATCTTCATTCAACGCTATCTCGTGCAGGGGCTCACCTCCGGCGCGGTCAAAGGATAGGAGGCCAGATCATGGCACGTATCGAACTTCGTGACGTTGCAAAACGCTATGGATCCGTCGAGGTCCTGCGCAACATCAACCTTGATATCCAAGACGGTGAGTTCATCGTTCTGGTCGGCCCGTCGGGTTGCGGGAAATCAACCCTGTTGCGCATGGTTGCCGGTCTGGAACCGATTTCCAGCGGTGATTTCCTGATCGACGGCGCGCGCATGAACGATGTGCGCCCGCGCGACCGGGACATCGCGATGGTGTTCCAATCCTACGCGCTGTATCCGCATATGGATGTCGCGCGGAACATGGGATTTTCGATGGAAATCCGCAAAGAACAGTCGGCCGAGCGTTCAGCAAAAGTGGCCCGGGCGGCAGAGACTTTGGGTCTGACCCATCTGATGGATCGTCTGCCCAAGGCCCTGTCAGGGGGTCAGCGTCAGCGCGTTGCCATGGGCCGGGCCATCATTCGCGACCCCCGCGCCTTCCTGTTTGACGAACCCCTCTCGAACCTTGATGCCGCCCTGCGGGTCGAGATGCGCCTGGAAATTGCCCGGCTGCACCAGAAACTTGGCGCGACCATGATCTATGTGACCCATGATCAGGTCGAAGCCCTGACACTGGCGGACCGGATTGTGGTTCTAAATGGGGGAGATATCCAACAGGTTGGCAGCCCATTGGAGCTTTATGAGCGGCCCGCCAACAAGTTTGTGGCCCAGTTCATCGGCTCGCCCACCATGAATATCGTGCCCGTCACCGGCAGCGACGTTGGCGTCACCACCGGGAACGGCACCGAAATCCGGCTGCCCGACCAGCCCCTGATCGCGCAGGCGAACGAACTGGGGGTCCGGCCGGAACATATTGATGTGGTCGACAATGGCGCGGGTGATCTGTCGGCCGTGGCTGATGTGGTTGAGCATCTGGGCTCTGACACAAACATCTACGTCAATGTAGAGGGGATCGGCCCGATGATGGTGCGCAAACACGGCAATATCCCGGTGACGTCCGGCGAACGGCTCGGCCTGCGCATTCAGACGCAACATGCCCATTTGTTTGCCAAAGATGGCACCGCATTGCGACAGGCCATCTGAGATGGCCGGTAATTTGGATATTCGGGCCGCGCTTGAGAAAAAGACGCTATGGCTGTCGTCGTGGATGATCCACAATGCGAATAACGTTCGCGCCAAAGGCCGGATCAAAGTGGGCGGTCATCAGGCCTCATCGGCCTCGATGAACGCAATCCTGAACGCGTTATACTTCGATGTGCTGCGGCCCGAGGACCGCGTTGCCGTGAAACCGCACGCAAGCCCGGTTTTCCACGCGATCCAGTATTTGCTGGGCAATCAGAGCTTGCAGCAATTGCAGGATTTCCGGGGACTGGGTGGCGCACAACCTTATCCTTCGCGCACCAAAGACCTGGATGACGTCGATTTCTCGACCGGATCGGTTGGGATGGGGGTTGCGATGACGGCGTTTGCCAGCCTGACGCAGGACTATCTGGCGGGTCACCGTTGGCTCGATGCGCCCAAGGGTCGGATGATCGCGCTGGTCGGCGATGCCGAGCTGGACGAAGGCAATATCTATGAGGCGCTTTTGGAGGGCGCCAAACATGATTTGCGCAACTGCTGGTGGGTCATTGACTATAACCGCCAATCACTTGATGGCGTTGTGACCGAAGGCTTGAATGCGCGGTTTCGCGATATCTTTGTCGCTTGCGGGTGGGAGGTGATCGAGCTGAAATATGGCTCTCTCATGCAGGCCGCGTTTCAGCGTCCTGGGGGGAATGCCTTGCGCAGCTGGATCGATCATTGCGAAAACGCGCTCTATTCTGCGTTGACCTTCAAAGGCGGAGCCGCATGGCGCGCGCAGCTGGAGCAGGATTTTGCCGGCAACAACGAGGCGCTGGCACTGGTCGCGGATCACGATGATGATGCGTTGGCGCAGCTGATGGGCAATCTGGCCGGGCATGACGCAGCCCTGATCTCCGAAACAATGAAGGCCATTGATCACGACCGCCCGGTCTGTTTCATCTGTTACACGGTGAAGGGCCATGGGCTACCGCTTGCCGGTCACAAGGACAATCACGCCGGGATCATGACCACCGCGCAGATTGAAGGTTTGCGCGACGATCTGGGGATCGCGGCGGGCCACGAATGGGATCGTTTTGCCGGTATGGATATCCCGCGAGAGGACATTCAGGCCTTTCTGGACACCATACCGTTTAACGCCAAAGGCCGCCGCCGCCACAGCGCCCCCGCGATCCGGGTGGACGAGCAAGCCCGGCCAAGGATCAAGGAAGTCGCGTCCACGCAAGAAGCATTTGGGCAGATATTGTCGGCCATCGCCAGCGACGCGCCAGCGCTTGCCCAGCGGATTGTCACCACCTCGCCTGATGTTTCAGTGTCGACCAACCTGGGTCCATGGATCAACAAGACCGGTCTGTTTGCCAAATCTGAACAAAGCGATGTGTTTCGCGAACAGGACATCCCCTCGACACAAAAGTGGCGCAGACATTCGGACGGGCGCCATATCGAGCTTGGCATCGCGGAAAACAACCTCTTTACATTTCTGGGCGCGCTCGGGCTGTCCCATTCGCTGTTTGGCGAACGGTTGTTTCCAGTTGGGACGGTCTATGATCCCTTCATCTGTCGCGGGCTCGATGCGCTGAACTATGCCTGCTATCAGGATGCGCGATTCATGCTGGCGGCCACCCCGTCAGGCGTGTCGCTCAGCCACGAAGGCGGCGCGCACCAATCCATTTCAACCCCGCTGATCGGCATGGCGCAAGACGGCCTTGCCACGTTTGAACCCGCTTTTGCGGACGAGCTGAACGTGATCATGCGCTGGGGTTTCGACTATATGCAGCGCGATGGTGGGAGGGCTCAGGCCGAGCAAAACTGGTTGCGCGACGAAAAGGGCGGATCCGTGTATCTGCGCCTGTCGACGGTTCCACACGAACAGATCGGGCGCGAGATGACCGACGCGCTTGCGCAGGATGTGATTGCGGGCGGGTATTGGTTGCGCCCCCCAACCGCAACAAGCTCGGTTGTGCTGGCCTATACCGGCGTCGTCGCGCCCGAGGTCATTCGGGCCGCGGGCCTGCTCTCCGAAGATGTGCGAGACGTTGCCGTTCTGGCGGTCACATCCGCTGATCGGTTGAACGCGGGATGGCAGGCCGCCGAACGCGCCCGGCAACGTGGAGATTACACGGCGCTGTCCCATATCGAGCACCTGTTGGCCAATGTGTCGCGCGACGCAGGGTTGATCACGGTGGCTGATGGGCATCCGGCGGGCCTTGGCTGGCTTGGCGGCGTGCAGGGGCACCGTACCAAGTCCCTTGGTGTGGAACATTTTGGACAGGCGGCAAGTGTGGAAGACACCTATCACCTGCATGGCCTAGATGCGAACGCCATAATGCACGCCGCCCGTGCCTTGATGCCGGGGCGCGGAGCACGTTATATTACACAGCTTGCGGGATAAGAAGATGACCAACAACCACCTGATGCCCCCGGGTACGCCATCTGAACCGAAGTTCTGGCTTGACACCCCTCACCATCGCAACTGGTTGATGGAACAGGCTCTGCGACAACTTGAGTTTTTCAGCACAAGTTGTCGGCAGGGCCCCGGCTTCCACATCCTGGATCACGATGGAACGCCCCTGCCAGGACAATTGCAAGAATTGCACACCACAACCCGTTTGGTTCACTCTTTCGCGTTAGGGCATCTGTCAGGGTTTCAGGGCGCGGAGCGGATCATTGATCACGGAATGGCCTATCTGAACAGCCACCACCGGGATCGCGCGCATGGTGGTTACCTCTGGGCGCTGGACGGCGATCAGATCAAGGATGATCGCAAGCTGGCCTACGGGCATGTCTTTGTCCTGCTTGCCTCGGCCAGCGCGAAACTGGCAGGCCACCCGGAAGCAGACCGCCTGATGGCAGATGTTCGCGCAGTTCTGGACCGGCATTTCTGGGACGACGACGCGGGATTGTTCTGCGATGAATGGAACCGGGACTGGACCCCATTTTCTACCTATCGCGGCATGAATGCCAATATGCACGGCGTCGAGGCACTGCTGACGGCCTATGAGGCAACCGGAGATGAAATCTATCTTAACCGCGCCGGTCGCATTCTGGCGTTTTTTATCAGCAAAATCGCACCGGAGGAAAATTGGCGCCTGCCAGAGCATTACACATCTGACTGGCAGGTTGATCGCGGCTACGCCGGGGATCCAATGTTCAGACCCGCAGGGACCACGCCCGGCCATTCCTTTGAACTGGGCCGGCTTCAATTGCAGCACTGGGATCTGTCGGGGCGACCAGATTCTGATGCCCCCGAAACAGCGCGTCGCCTGATTGAACAGGCGTTAGGGGATGCCTGGCTGCCCGAGGGCGGCTTTGCCTACACGCTTGATTTCACTGGCCAGGTTGACAATGTGTCCCGGTTTTGGTGGCCGGTTACCGAAGCAATCGGAGCGGTCGCGGCCCTGATCGCCCTAGACAGATCGCCCGCGGATGAAACCTGGTACAGAAAGCTTTGGAACTACGCAAATGATACCCATGTGGATCACATCCATGGCGGCTGGTTCCCGGCAGTAGATGAAACAGGGCAGGTCGTAACGTCGATCTTTGAGGGTAAACCCGACATTTACCATTCCCTACAAGCCTGTTTGTTCCCTATGTCAGGGCGACTCTCGAGGATGATGTCGCTTTGAACAGCCGACCCCGTCACGTGGAGCACACGAGGCTCTCTTTAGCCAGCTTTCTGATGCTGTCATTGAGCAGCGAAGAACGACCCTCCATGCGCTGGTGTCAATCAACAACTTGGAGGAAACACAAATAATCCTGTGCTGTGGGGAAGCGTTGATCGACATAATCGCGGAAACCACCCGATCTGGCCATCAGGGCTTTATCCCCATTGTGCTGGGCGAGCGTTTAACACCATCATCGCCTTGGTGCGGTTGGGTGTACCCGGGGGCCTGTTGACCGGCTGTCCAGTGGTGTCATCGGCCGTCAATTCGTCGATGCGTTGAACGCTAGCCATCTCCACACCCACCACATTCTCATAAGAGACCGACCGACAACTTTCGCATTCGTAAATCTCGCAAACGGCCAGACGTGCTAAACGTTTTATGACAAAACCTCGGCTGGAAGCATGTTGACCTCTGCGGTCGGCTATCCGTTTTTACGCCGCAGGCAGAAGACAATGGCCGTCCAGACACCCTATCGCCGCACCGAGTGTCCGCTCACTCTGCTCTTGGACAGCACCGGAACCAAGTTCGCCGCCGAGGGAGGGGGCAGACCCGTAGCGAAGAAATGCTGTGCCAGCAACATGCCCAGACACCTATGTCGGGACATCCCGCATCATACCCATCGATGAACCGCACAACCGAAGGCTGGAATGAGGCCATTTTACCGAGCGAGCAGCCGCAGCGAATTCCCGCGAGAAAGCCCGGCGCAAACCGGAATTTTTCCATCAAACTTGTTGCTACGACGCGGCTCTTCAAAGGATACGTTCGCTGCAACTGCGTAAAAAAGAGGTCACCGTTGGGTCAGCAGAGCGAAGCTCTGCCACCTTCGCCGCTGAGGCAGCGCGAAGTGCATAGAAAACCCGCTTTGAGCGGGCATCGGCCTGTGCAAAGTTCGGGCCTTATCGCGGAAACCGGCGTTAATGCCAAACATAGTGATGGGCAGGTCTTGGCCAATTCCGAACCATCAGAATGCTGTTTGCCTGCTTTCGCCAACCACAAGTTTGCAATTGGAAACGCAACCGCTTGGACAACGTGCAGCAAGATTGCCTATTTGCGCCCCAACTGGAGCAGGCGGCAGACACCATGCTGCCGCCTATTCCAGCTCAGGTGTTTCCGGCTCTTCCCGGATCGCCGCGCTATCCAGTTGCCCCAGCCAGACAGCGCTGCGCGTCCGCCACGAGCTGCGCCAGAATATCGCTGGCAGGCGCCGCAGAGCGGATCAGACCTATGCCTTCGCCTGCAAAGGCGGTTGCAACATCAGGTTCTCCGGCTTCCTGAGCTGCCGCCCATTTTACCGCTTCAACGCCCACTTCCAGCTTCAAGGCGTCTTCTGAGCCGTGCCATTTCCGAATAAACGGGTTGCGCAGAACACGGCCGTTGTAGCGGCCGGGCCAGTCGAAACCGCGAACCACGTCTACAACCTTGGTACGGATTGTGTCGTCCCCGGTTGCCCGCAACGCACGGTCCAGAATGCGCGGATGCACCAGCGCCTCGTACGAGGCCCAGAACCGGGTACCGATCACCGCCCCGTCCGCCCCAAGCATCAGCGCCGCAGCCAGACCGCGCCCGTCGGTAACACCGCCCGCTGCACAGAGCAGTGCCTGGCTGTTCTGCCGCGCAATTTCGTCCGCGATTTCGGGGACCAGCGCAAAGGTGCCGCGCGCCTCGCCATGGCCGCCGGCATCCGCTCCCTGCGCAACAATGATGTCCACGCCGCACTCCAGCGCCTGCCGCGCATCGCGCCAGGTCTGTACCTGGCAGATCAGCGGCACTCCGGCATTCCGGATCGCAGGCGCAAACTGCTCCGGGTTGCCAAAGGACAGGAAAACCGCCGCCGGGTCGTGCGCCAGTACCAGGTCAAGCAGTTGCGGCTGCTGTGCAAGCTTCCAGGTAATCAGCCCGCAGCCGACGCGGGCACCCGCAGCGATGCCGAACTGCTGTTCGATCCATTCGGCATCTCCGTAAGCACCTCCGATCATGCCCAGCCCTCCGGCGCCGGAGACGGCGCTGGCCAGCGCGCCGCCCGCAGCAAAGGCCATCGGCGCCTGGATCACCGGACAGGTGATCCCTAGCGCCTCTGTCAGCCGAGTCTTCATTGTGCCTGCTTCCGGTAGTCCTGCACCGGCAGGCCGCCGACACCCCAATCCTCCAGCGCGACCTCGTCGATCACCACAAATGTGGTTGCCGGGTTCTTGCCCAGAATGTCCTGCAGCAGACCGGTGACCCCGGTGATCAGCTGCGCCTTTTGATCCGCGCTCGGGCCTGTCCCCTCGGGGCCTCCCTCACGGGTCACTTTGATATTCACATAGGGCATCGGTTAGTCCTTTCGCGGAACATAGGAGAAGACTTTGGCAACGATGCGCCACTCGGAACCGTGGCGGACAAGGGTCAGCAGGTCGTGGAAGTCCCGGCCCATCATGGTCATCCGGGCGCTGACATGGGCCAGCCGGTCGCTGGCAAAGGCGATCTCCAGGATCTCCTCCTCGCGCGGGTCGCCGCGTTCGGCCGGCGGCTCGCGTCCGTCGACGCGGGCCATGTAGGTTTCCAGATCCAGATAAAGCTCATCATCCTCAGTGGCGCAGACATAAGCCAGCTGCGGGTGAAAGACCTTGCGCAGCATGGTGCTGTCGGCGTGATGGAGACCCTCGAAATAGGCCTCCATCAGTGCGCCGACCACCTTGTGATCGGCAGGCGTCATTGGATCAGCCCCTCTGCGCGCATTGCGGCCTGGGCGGACGGGCGATTGGCGCTGCGGCTTACAAAGGCGGCCAGATTGGGCCAGCCAGAGAGATTGATGCCGGTGAAATTGGCCCAGTTCGAAACCACGAACAAATAGGCATCCGCCACCGAGAACTTATCCTCAACCAGCCATTCGCGGCCATCCGCAAGCTGCGCCTCGATCAGATCGAACTTGCCTGCAACCGCGGTGCGCGCAGCGTCCTCGCCAGCCTCGGACGTGCCGTTGCGGAACAGCGGGCCAAAAGCCTTGTGCAGCTCGGTCCCGATCCAGTTGAGCTGTTCCTGCATCCGGGCCCGCGCCAGGGTGCCTGCCGCCGGGGCCAGCTCTGCTTCCGGGTGGCTGTCGGCGATATACTGCAAAATGGCCGGGCCTTCGGTCAGGATGCCGCCGTCCTCCAGTCCAAGGGCCGGAACGTAGCCCTTGGGGTTGATTGCACGGTAATCGGCGCCGCCTTCGGTCCGGCCTGCCGCGGTATCGACAGCCTCGATTTCAAACGGGCGGCCGGTTTCATACAGGGCGATGTGGCTGGCCATCGGGCAGGCGCCGGGTTTGTAGTAAAGTTTCATGACAGTCTCCTGTGTCGGTGATGCCCTCTGATTACCGCCCGGAATGATCTATTGATAATATTGTGTTCTCAGCATAACGATTAGAAAACCAAATCATGTTGAGGGCCGATGAAACACGACCAGCTCCTTGCCCTGGAGGCGATTGTCTCAACCGGCACCTTCCGCGGCGCGGCGGAGCGGTTGCACAAATCGCAGTCCGCCGTCAGTCACACCATCCGCCAGCTGGAGGAAGAGTTGGAGCTGGAGCTGTTCAGCCGCGAGGCCTACCGCCCGGCGCTCACTCCGGCAGGTGAAATCTTCTACCGCGAGGCGTCGCGGGTGCTGCGGCAGATGCAGGGGCTGAGATCCACCGCGGCCCGGCTGCGCGCCCGGGAAGAACCGGAGCTGACCGTGGCTGTCAGCGCGACGATGGATCTGGCCCCCTTGCTGCCTGTCCTTGCCGACACCGGGCGGTGCCACCCGGCGACCCACCTGCGACTGCGGATGGAGATGATGGGCGGACCGATTGCGCGGCTGATGGAGGGCAAGGCGGATATCGCGCTGGCCTCCCTGGACGGCGTGCCCTTGGACGATGTGGAGGCGGAGCCGGTCGCTGAGGTCACGATCCGGCCGGTGGCAAGCCCAGGCATGGGCTTGCCCGCCGGGTCCCGCGCCTTGTCGGCATCCGAAATGCAAAGCCATGTGCAGGTGGTCGCGGCCGGGACTGGCGGTGCGGCCCATGAGCAGAGCCGCGACTTGCTGCCAGGCGGGCTCAAATGGACAGTTTCAGACCTCGCAGCCAAGAAACAGGTGATCCTTGCGGGCCTCGGCTGGGGCGGCTTGCCCGATCACATGACGGTGGAGGAGCGGCGGTCCGGGGCTCTGCTTTCCCTAAACCTGGAAGGGTTCCCGCTTCGCCGGACCATGATCTTCAAGATGAGACGCAGGGACCAGGCAATTGGCGTCGTCGCTGATGACCTTTGGAGCAAAATCGGGACTGCCAAGCCGGTGTCGAGCAGGAATTGTGTAGGATAGCTGTCATTCGTGTTCGCTGCAGCGAAGGACTGGAATCCCGCCCAAGTTCCCGACGCTCGCACCACGTTCACAGTTTCCTTTGCTGCCAGCTTGATACTGGCGGGCATAGCGAACATCATAGACGCGGATGGACCGTATGAAGTTGAACTCAGGTCCGCTGATATCGATGTCCGCGCGGTCCTAAACCAACTCGATTTTCTAGGCAGTAGGAGGGAGATCGTCGACTAGCGAGGATTGAAGAGCTTTGCTGTTGTTGGATCGATTCAAGGCTTGAAAGATGCGACCAGCGTTGTTTGATGACTGATGGATCTCATACGAGGCGCAGATGTGATGGCGCCAGATTTGCACGCGCGGTTTTTCCGTCCAAGGCTTGCCCTGGCGAAAGAATTCGGCGGGAACCGGGCGCACCGGACGAATGCAGGCCAGCCGCCGGACGGATGCAAAAGGCTCGCGCAGTCAATCGGGCATGTCCGGGCGCGGGCGGGTGCCGACAGCGAATGACCTGTCTCGGTAAAAGCGACTGCCACCAAGCGGAGGAGCTTCGTGACTGAATGGCGCATGTTACAGAACCGTCTGTGATAGGTCCCCAACTACCGAAATAAAAAGTATAAATAATTATGGTTATGTTATATTGTCGATCATAAATGTAACCACTTTCCAATCTCAAGGCTTAGCCGTGTACATGGATATAAAATTGCCCAGCTGATCGCAGACTGTCGAGGTCCCGCTGGGATGTGGCCTTGGTGAGGCCGGGTCAGAACTGTCGCCGACGGAAATCAAGTACGCCTGTCAGATAATCAGATCAGATCTACATCAAACCCTCACAATGTTGGCAGTCGCCGCGCTGACCCCGCACCGAAACATGCACCGAACGAACCCCAGCGGAAAACAGCCAGAAAGCGGAGACTGGCAAACTCAACTGAAGGAAGCCGCCTTGGCGGATTAATCGGACTGCTCAAGAGATACTCAACTGATATGGCTCCGTTTCCGAAGTCCTCAGCCCAAGTTTACGTATATGTTCAGTAGGTGTACAAACCGATCATTGAGTAGCGATACGTCACAAGACTTCGCGACTGAATTTCTTATTAGGCATCAAGGGGCCTCTGCGGGTTGGGTGTCGGGAAAGATGACCGTGTCTTGATCTTGGCCAATCTTGCTACCGGCTGCGATCAGGCGCTCGCGGGCTATACAGGCGATGTCCCAAGAAGAGTTGGGATCCGCGCAAGGCAAGGCAAACCAAACGTCTTTACCGAATACATCCTGTCCAGCCACACGGACCTTGAGCTTATCGAGATCACCCAGCTCACTCTGGTCGAGGTCCCCAACGATGTCTTTAAACGCCTCCCGTAGGAGCTCCACATTAGCCTCATGGGCGACTTTCAGTTTGATGATGCGCAGCATCTGTGGCTCTTTCATCGACCAGTTTTCAAACGGTGTTGAAGTAAATTCCTCCACCGGAACGATCAGTCGCGTCCCATCCCAGTCTCGCAATTGAACGTACGTAAAGTTGATCCGTTCAACGTGGCAGAGATAGTCGTTGAACACGATCCGGTCCCCTATGCGGGCGGATTGGTTTAATGCGATCTGTAGCGACGCCATGATATTGCCAAGCACTCGACGCGCGGCGAAACCGAGAACAATGGTCAACGCCCCAGCAGTACCAAGTAGGGACAGGCCAAGATTACGGAAAGTATTGGTCTGGGACAGGAAAATTCCCCCGCCGATGAGAACTGCTACGACGATAAAAATACGCCGTGCAGCAGCCACTCGCGTGGCCACCGCGCGGTTTTCCGCTTCTTTCCTGAGGCTGAGGTCGGTATTTTCGAAATCCAACAGCCGGTCTAAAATGATTTCGATGACACGGATAACAAGCCAGACGGAAGAGATGAGTAGTCCGAACCACGCGATCGGCGTGAGTATGGCCGTAATGTGACCGGAAAAGACAAAGATATTTGCCCCCAATGGCAGCGCAATACCCGTTGCAACGCCGGTTGCAGCAGGACCACGAATGCCCCTGACGATTCTCCTGAAGAACGATTCTGGGACCCGCGCGGCGATCGAGCTAAGGCCTCGCCACGTCAGCATGCCTGACAGCGTGACTACGCAGATCAGAATCGGTAGGACGAGCAGTTCCCACCACATAAACCCGGCAAGGACTGATTTTTTGAGTGCGTCTGGCAGCTGCTTCTCAATCCAGCCTGGGCTGTACTTGGCATAAAGTGCGGGAATGTCTCCCACGGTTTGGGATGAGAACACCCAGATAGGATCCTGGTTCGGAGCCGCTACGCGGTTCAAACGGATCGAAACTGGGTTCCGGTCCAGATCTAGTGTCCAAAGGAGCAGGGATTTGCGCGGCTTTCCTGCCATGACTTCATCCGAGGATGTATTGGCTTCCAAGGCATCGGGTCGGTCAATCAGCGTATCCCAGTCGATCACAGCTTTTCGTGTGATCACAGCTTCAAGCTGTTTTGCGAGTTCGGGGCCGGCCTCAGCCTGAGCGTCGGTTGACACACCTGAAAGGTCAAGCAAATGCGCCGCGGCAGCCCAGTCTTTGCGTCGCGCGGTGGCAACCAGACTTTCCATCGTCGCGCGGGGCGTGGTCCGATCAATGAAGCCGGGGGCGACCTCCAATCCGGGATTGAGCTCAACAACGCAATACCAAGGGCCATCCGGGCACGAACGGTTAGTCGTCTGGGCATAAACAGCCTGCGCTGCGACCATACTCCATACTGATACTATGATTTTTAGAAGGACCCTCATAACTGCCCAACGCATGATAGCTAGAAAGGTTCATTTTCCCCCACCCGAATGCGTGGTGTCGTTAGGGCCCTGCAGTCCGATGGAACCTCGGCCGGGCGCTGTGCATTTGTCTAGTAGCGGGTAACGGGCGCGGAGAATCTTGGGGACAAAGGAGCGAGCATGCTGAGATCTATTCTTCAAAAAGTAACTTTGCGCTTGGAACAGCTATTTTCACAACGCCCTTTTTCTGAACCCCGCCAGGCAAAATGCATCGAACCCCATATTGGATATGCAACGGCTGACACGTTGGTTTTGCGCGGCCGCGCGCTTGCTGAAAAGCGAAGGTTTGACGCCGACAGGACAAACACAGTGTTGCAAAACATCATGCGGTCCGCGCAGAGGTTCGTCACAAGCGAAGTTGCGGACGTTGCTGTGCGCGCTGGCGATGTGGTGGGTCGCACGGATGAGGAGGGTTATTTTCAACTTACCCTACCCTTTCGTCCTGCCCCCGGCTGGCATTACGAAGACGTCTTTTTGCCCAACGGCTTGGCCACCCCGTGCCCAGCCTTGGTACCGCACCCAGATGCACCAGCGATGCTGATCAGTGATATTGACGACACGGTGTTACGGACACGGGCTTGGTCGCTAATCAGCAATCTTTGGACCACCTTTTCGGGCAACGTGAATACACGAGAAATGCACAAAGACGCGATTGAGGTCTACGCTCAGCTGCAGGAAACATACCAGTTGCCGATTTACTACGTCAGCTCGTCCCCTTGGAATCTTCATTCCTTCCTTAACGACTTATTTCACAAATCAAAGCTGCCCTCTGGTCCGATGTTTCTACGTGATCTTGGGGTGGATGAGACCAAGTTTATCACCAGCGGCCACGGCTCCCACAAGGGAGATAGCATTGATATTCTAATGCATGCCAATCCGCAGCTCCCTGCCATCCTGTGCGGCGACAGCGGGCAAGAGGATGCGCGAATCTACAGAGACGCGGTTCTCCGCCATCCAGGACGGGTAAGGGCGGTGGTCCTGCGCACCACCGGTGACGGGCTGGACGAGGAAGACGCTCAGAATTTGAAGGCCCTGCGCGAGACGGGGGTCCCGGTATTCTCAGGCCTCGATTTCCGCGACTTTCTACCCGAACTGAAATCTTTAATAAGAAAAGGTGAGACATGAGTTGGTTTCGAAAAATAGCAGCAGCGTGCATCGTCCCATTGGCGTCCATTGGTCAGGCGGAGCAAATCGGTGAAGTGGATGTTGATTGGATTGGCAACGACATCATCATCGAAGCATTCGAAGACCCGAAGGTTCCGGGGGTTACCTGTTTCGTCTCTTACTTCGAGCGCGGTGTTATCGATCGACTGCAAAAAGGAAACTGGTTCGAAGACCCCTCGAACTCAGCGATCTCTTGTCAACAGACCGGGCAAGTCGATGTTGCCGACATTCCACGCGGCAGCGGGGGAGAAGCTGTATTTTCGGAGCGTCGTTCGATCGTCTTAAAGTCGCTAAAAGTTACCCGCGTGTTTGATGAGGCTCGGCAAGCGCTGATTTACATCTCGCATGGGCAAAACCTGCAAGACGGTTCTGCCAAAATGGCAATCTCAACTGTTGTGCTGTCTTCACAGTAAGAGCGAAACCCAAATTGTGAAATGACACTGACGAACTTCTCCCAGCTGTCATGAACGAACATCGCTTTGTGTTGGGCCTTCTCCGACACCTTATTCAAAGCGTTTGCACTGCTGAGAAGCCAAGCCGTGGCAACGAAGTTGGGACCGCGTTCATATCTGTGATTGATAGATGTGGGGGGAAACGGGAAAAGAAGACCTGAGCCGCGTATAACCATACCGGGCAATCCCGCGTGCCAATTTTCCGTGAGTTGAAGAAATGACTGGCCGACCAGCGGCGCGGCAGAGTGGAGACACAAAAACCGGCAGACCAAGGAGGCATCGACGACGACACCATCGCGGTCCGCGTCCGCATCTCAGTACCCAATGCGGCCTCCGATCACGGCAGCCGACCTGGCGAGACCAAAGGTCTCGCCGCCCAACAGCTGTTTCAGCGGTCCGAACTACGTTTCTCGCGGACGATTTAGACCTGGGTCACCTGGCCGATGGGACCGAACCCCCGCGGTATAAAATCGACGAGATCCAAGGGTTCTCGGCGCCGTTGCGTGCAGCCAGGGTGAAGGCGCTGTAGATCGCGTGGGTGTTCGCAACCAGAACGATGACTGCGGATTCGCACCATCCCGCAACCGAAGCCCCTTTCGCTTGACGTCCTAATTAAGCTGAAAACGTCTGATGAGATGACCGGAATCCTTTTAGGCTAAAGACCCACAACTGGTAGACGACGAGAGCCGCAGGAACGTTTCCAAGAAGGAAAACGTCCGCGCACCAGCCGCGCTGTGTCGCCACTGTCTCTAGCCTTTCAGCCTCCCGAACATGAACTCAATCCGGTTGCGACCCTTGTTACAGCGGACGGCGGTCTGCCATTACCTTCTGCCTGGGTTACGTACGCACGCTCGGTGCGTCGCTCATCCAGAAGAGATTAGGCATGCCGACCGCTCGCGTTTCGAACTGTGCATTAGGCAGATCGAAAGAAACCAAAGGTTCCTGAACCTAAGCTGCAGGCCCGGGATTGACGCCTGTCGCCGGTCATATCCTCTTTTTGACTGGGCAATCCCTTAAGCAAGTTACGACTTGCCGACGGCAGTGTGGAGAGCCTCCACATCACGGGTTGTTAGCTCCAATGCACTGGCAAGCGATTGCAGAAACGCCTTTTCCTGAGGTTGGTCAGGATTGCCGATCAGAAGAGCGGCTGCGTAAACCTCTTTCCGAGCGTGCTGCGGCGTGTCCGCGGCAATTGCCTTCGGATTGACCGGTTCGCTGAGTGCTTCTTGCAGTATCGCCTGATCCTGCGGAGAGGCGTCATGCATGATGTCAAATAAGGCTGATTTCTCTGCGTCATCAATATGGCCGTCAGCTTGGGCCATCTGAACCATCGCGCGTATGATCGTTTTGGCTTCAGCGTCGCTTTGAATGTCGGTCATGTCAAATTCAGAATTCAGCGCGTCACTTACCGAAGCGGGGCTTTTGCGCTCGTCAAATGCGGAAGCCAGCGAACCAAACAGATTTCCCAACGACTGGTTGATCGGGCTGATTTGGCCCGTCATACCGGCCTCGCTCCCCCCCGCACTGCCTGCACGCCCAAGGCTGGACAGGATGTTCCCCAACCCTCCGCTGTCAGACGTTCGGGTACCTCCGATCCGTCCAAGCATACCCCCTCGCTGTGTTTCCGGAGATGCGTTTCCAGCGAGCATGTCACGGATGCCGGACATCCCCCCGGCACCACGAAATACCTCCATCCCCTTTTTGGCGGCAAAAGCCAGGGCGAGCTTGGTCACCATGCGTTTGACAGACATGCGTTAGATCCTTCTCTTAATTGATACGCATCGGAAACCGATGCTGGCTACAAGTGCCTTCGGAGGGTTAACTACGCAGTTAAACCGAATGTTCCGCCTACTTCACATGACAGCAATCTCTCGAAACGCATTGCGCTGCTGCTGCGCGATGCTGCCCTCAAGCCTGATGACCTCAGGAATGAGACCACGTCCTATAGCCCGGGGCGACCATCAGCGATCAGGCTTAATCAGTGTAAGCTTAACAAGGTTTCCAACGGCCGTCGGCAGATAGCCAAGTCGGCCGCAATCGCGAAAAGCCTTCACAAAGAACGAACGCAGTACCAAGATCCTTCTCATAGTAAACTCATTGCCCCCGAGAAAGGAGCAAGCAGTGGACGAACTGTTTCATCAGTGGATCGATTTTGGGCTCGCTCAACCTGGTTGGTTTCTAAAGTTGATATTAGCGCTCGCTTCTGGGGCTGTTCTGGGATTGGACCGTGAGGTACGCAGGCGCCGCGTAGGTATCCGAACATACATGATGGTCTCACTCGGCTCGGCGATCTTCACGATTGCGGCTGTCGAAATGTCGTTGAGCGTTGGAAAAATCGAACTTGCCGGAGATCCAACGCGCGTGATCCAAGGACTGATCGGCGGATTAGGTTTTCTGGGTGCTGGCGCCATCATCCAAGGTGATGAGAGAGTCGGTGGCATGGCAACGGCCGCAAGCCTATGGGTCGCGGGGGCATTGGGCCTTGCTGCGGGTGCAGGATTTGGATTGTTTTCAATCACATGTGCGATGCTTGCTGCGTCCCTTCTTGCTGCCAGCCGCTTTATGGAAAACCGCGGCGCTGATGACCGCCCTGACGGGTAAACCATAAGACGAACTTGGCAGGCGTGCGGGTCATGATTTTCTGATCAAAGACCGCAGTGCCAGTTACGTATCTTATTGCTAGTCCCAAGTTTCGCTTAGAAAAACTTGCATCGCTTGGAACGATCTCGCCGCTCTCGCGTTCCCGTAGGAAACAAAACACACAGTTCTGGGGGCACACGTGCGGCATCTCTTTTTTCACTACCTTCGTGAGCTTCACGAATGGCGTGTTTTTGACACTTTGACTTTCGGCCTCTGCAATCTCGGCCTCCCAGAGGCTTTCGAGAAAATCCGTGGATCCGAAACCCTTCAGCGCCATTGGATGCTGCGAATACCACAGTTTGGCCCCGTGCTTGAGTGGAACACGGTCGAGCGTGATGATGCAGACTACGGGTCTTGGGTTGAGATCTACGCGGTGGGCGATAACTTGACGCTTGGCCCAATTGAATTGAGACCATCTCAGGTCTGGGTAGAAGTGTTCCGAGCGGGTTTTACTCCGGAAGCGGCGGTCAAGCTGGATCAGCCCGCCCGTCCTGCGCAGCTGCGACATGTGGCATTGGACAATGCGTTGGCCGCAGTAGGACAGTGAATCGCTTTACACCGCGGGATCGAACCCAATCGCCCCGCTTGGGTGCCACCATTCGAATATTGCAATGGGACTGGCATGGGGCCTACCGGAGTGCGGACATACGGGGCCAGAAAGGCGATAACCCAACGAACCGCGAGTTCCCTTGTCGTTTTGCTGTTTTCCCTGTTGCCCGACCTCCGTTCCGATCAGATCTGTCGCCCCTAATCGCCAATCCGACTATGCTTTATGATCGACCAAATTGCGCGAACCGTGGGAAAAGATGCTTAAGTCGGATTCGATTGGCGGGCGGCAGGAACCTTCTGCCGCGTCGGCTGTTCTCCTTATATACCAATCAAACGCGGCTGAATCGGGGATTGCCGATTTAGCTGCGCAGAACAGGAGCAGATTCCATGACAAAGTTCGAACCGAAAGAGCAGCTATATGATCTGAATGGATCTGAACAGCATATACCTTTGAAAAACCGAGCGGGTGAAAACGGCGATCCCGCCCACGCGGACGCAGAGGGCGCGCTGAAGGGGGATCTGGCTGACCAAGTAGACAAAACCGACGCCGATACGCAAATTGCAGATGAGCTGAAGGATCTGGTCAACACCGACTGACCACAACCAACCGGCAGCGCAGATGTTAGCCTGCGCTGCTCCTCATCGTTGGCAAAAGTGGCAACGTGCCTCTCTCCGAGATTGATCACCTGAGGTTTCGGCCTGCAGTCTCGCGACGATCTCTGAGAGTTCTTTGAAAGAGCTGCCAGACCTCCCCGTCGATGTCTTGCGAAGACTTAAACGAAGCCTTCGCAAGACGGAGGAGGAGCCGGGCTTGCATGGATAGTCTCACCTTCACCCCGCCCTTCACCGCAACATATTGAAAGCCAAGCTTGCCGACTGCGCGCGCCGTGGGCGTCGCCGCGCAGTCTGAGTTGCCAACGATCCCATGCTGGGATCAAATCAAAGCTTTACCCATCCCTCCGGTGGCTTGCCCTTGCCTGGGTGGAGCTCACCACAATTTTTGCAAGTGCGCGCCTCGATGTTGGAGTGGAATTCCTCGTAAATTTTGGGCAACGCCGAGACAATACCGTCGGTCCCATCCAGCGTGACCTCTTCCCGATGAACCAGCGCCTCGCAGTTAAAGCAAAACCACTCGAAGCCCTCTTTCATACCGGGCTGGCGCGGCGCCTCGACGACGATGCCGATTGAGCCCTCCTGCGGGCGTTGTGGCGCGTGGCGCACATGCGGCGGCAACATGAATACCTCACCCTCTCGCACCGGCACATCGTAGATCTTACCGCCATCCGCGATTTTGATCATCATGTCGCCCTTCTGTTGAAAGAACCATTCCTCCACCGGATCATCATGGAAATCGCAGCGGGTGTTGGGGCCGCCGACCACCATGACAATCATGCCGTCGCCGTCCTTGTGCAGCAGCTGATTGCCAACCGGTGGTTTCAGCTTGTCCGCGTTCTCGGCCAGCCACTTTTGAAAATTGAACGGCTTCAGAGTGGGATGATTGGACATTTTGATCTCCTTTGGGCTGTAACTTTTGCCTTGTGCGCGGTTCAGGCGATGCTGCGGGAATGCCAGACGTTCTTGACAGTCAAATAGCTGTCCAAGCCTTCTGCCCCACCTTCGCGGCCATGGCCGCTTGCTTTGACCCCGCCAAAGGGGGTTTCTGGTAGAGAGGCCTCCAGCGTGTTGATCGAAAGGTTCCCGACCTCAACTTCGTCGATCATCCGGTCGATGTAGTCGGCCCGGTTTGTCATGCCATAGCCCGCCAGCCCATAGGGCACCGCATTTGCGGCGGCGATGGCTGCATCCAGATCTTCCACCGGGTTCAGCACCGCAATCGGCCCAAAAGGCTCCTCCTGCATGATCCGTGCCTCAGGCGGGACATTCGCCAGCACAGTAGGCTGGAAGAAATAGCCCCGCTCGCCTAGCCGTGCACCGCCGGTCAGAAGCTCGGCGCCCTTGGCGACAGCATCCTCGACCAGCGCAGTCAATACCGGAATCCGGCGCTCGTTGGCGGTTGGTCCCATCTCAACGCCCGGCTCCGTGCCGTTTCCAACGACGGTTGCGGCGGCGCGTTCGGTGAAGTGGGCCTTGAACTCCTCAAAAATGCTGTGATGAACAAAAAAACGCGTCGGCGAGGTGCAAACCTGACCGGTATTGCGCATCTTACGGATGGCACCACTTACCGCCGCCTTTTTTACATCCGCATCTTCACAGACGATGACGGGCGCATGACCGCCCAGTTCCATCAGCGCGCGGGTGTCGTGCTTGGCAGCAAGACTTGTCAGCTGGCGCCCTACGGCTGTGGAACCGGTCAGAGCCACGAGCTTTACCGCCGGCTGTGGGATCAGATATTCGGAGATTTCTGAAGGCACCCCAAACACCAGATTCAGCACACCGGCCGGCAGGCCCGCATCCTTAAACGCACGCACGATATGCACCGCACCGCCGGGCGTTTCCTCGGCCGCCTTCAGAATAATCGAACAGCCAGATGCGAGCGCCCCCGCAACTTTGCGAGCAGGCTGGCTCATCGGGAAGTTCCAGGGCGAGAACGCAGCAACCACCCCGACCGGATGATGGTGGACTGACAGTTTTGAGCCCGCCGCCGCGGGAATGACGCGCCCATAGGTGCGCATTGCCTCACCTGCATCCCATTCAAAGAACTCAGCGCCACGGATAACCTCCAGCCGAGCCTGCGCAAGCGGCTTACCGTGTTCGGCTGTGATGGTCTGGGCAATTTCTTCCTGCCGCTCGCGCATCAGCGCGGCGGCCCTCAGGATGATATCCGCACGCTCACGCGGTGCGGTGCGGCTCCAGATCGCCAGCCCCTGCTCCGCCGCCGCCAGCGCATCCTCCAGATCCGCGCGACCGGCGCAGGGCAGCTGCCCCAGTTCTTCTTCGCTAGCCGGGTTAACGACAGCGATACTGCGCTCCGTCTTCCGCCATTGGCCATCGATAAAGAGGTTGAGATCGGGATACATGTGCCTGCGCCTCCTGGAATTGAACGACCCGATTAGGCGCAGGCCTGGCACAAGCGTTCAACTGATATCCGGGAAAGCAGATATGCTGTTTCCTGATAGCCAATCCGCTCATCGGTCTACGGGCTGCTTTCGCTCTGGTCTTCCACCCGGTCAAAGAAACGACGGGTGAAGCCCGCGTGCTCTTCCAGCAGGCGCACGGCCCGATCCTCGTCGCGCGCCAATACCGCCTCCATCAACTTGGTGTGGTGCGTAATGCCAAGGGCGGCCCGGCTGTGAGAGATCAATTCCGGACTCCTTAGGAACTTACTGCGGTTGTCGCCTGTGAACATGCTGAAGAAATGTCGGTCCAGATGGTTGGATATCTGATCGTAGAACAAATTCAGCCATTGTGAGCGCGACGCCACCAACAGCGCCCTATGGAAACCACGGTGCCTGTCCGACCACAACCGCAAGTCATCAAGGTTGCTTGTCTCCGCCGGCTCGACCGCTTTGGCCAGCAGATGGTGGCTGGATAGGATCTCTGCCTCCCAGACATCATCACCATGCGCAATCGCCTCGCGCAGCAGGGCGGTTTCGATCACCAGACGGCAGCCCTCCAAGTCCATCAGCTCTGCTTGGGTCACGGCTGCTGCACGGAAGCCGCGGTTGTTCTCCATCACCACGAATCGTTCACTCTCCAGTCGCCGCAACGCCTCGCGCATCGGCGTCACCCCCAGGCCGCTATCTTTTCCCAATGACGGGATCCGAAGCGGTGCCTCTGGCGGAATTTTCGCCTCAATCAACTGCTTGAGAAGGAATTGATAGGCCATTTCCGATTTTGACGACGCGGGCAAATCCATTGATTGACCTCCAGAGAAATAATCGTATACGATAAATCAAATAATATACGATTCTAAGTGTTCACTTTGTTTTTATCAGTCGCACACCCAGCCCGAGAAGGAAAGCCAATGGCCCTCACCCCCACCCGCGACGCAGCTGAAGCTCTCGACAGGAAAGATCCGCTGGCACACAAACGCAACGAGTTCTTCATTGAGGAAGGCACCATCTACCTAGACGGTAACTCGCTGGGCCCGGCGCCGAAATCGGTGTTCGACAGCATCGACCGCACCATGCGCGAAGAATGGGCCAAGGGGCTGATCCGCAGCCACAACACCGCCGGCTGGTTTATGCTGACCGACACGCTGGGGAATCGTCTTGCTCAGATGCTGGGCGCCGGCGAGGGCGAGATCGTGGTTTGCGACACCACCTCGCTCAACATCTACAAAACTCTGCACGCAGCGCTGTCGATGCAGCCCGGCCGCCGCAAGATCGTGGCCGAGGGCACCTCGTTTCCGACCAACCTCTATATGGCCGAGGGCGTACAATCGACGCTGGAAGGCGCAACGCTGGCGCTGGAGGGACGAGACGGGGACCGTATCGAGGATATGATCGACGCCGACACCGCAGTGGTGATGCTGAACCACGTGGATTATCGCTCTGGCGTGATCCGCGACGTAAAGGCGTTGACCAAGCTGGCGCATGAACGCGGCGCATTGGTGATGGTGGACATGTGCCATTCTGCCGGAGTGATCCCGGTCGATCTGCACGATCTGAATGTCGATTTCGCGGTCGGCTGTACCTACAAATACCTCAACGGCGGGCCAGGTTCACCCGCCTATGCCTATGCAGCCAAGCGCCATCACGGCAAGTTCACCCAGCCGCTCTCCGGCTGGCATGGCCATGCTGCCCCTTTCAAATTCGAACAGAGCTACCGCCAGGGTGAAGGCGCCCGTGCGCTGTTGTGCGGCACGCAGCACACCCTTTCCATGCGCGCGCTCCAATCGGGGCTGGCGGTTTTTGACGATGTCAAAATCACCGATCTCTATGCTAAAGGCCGGGAATTGTCGGATCTGTTCGTCCAGCTGGTTGAAAGCTTCGCTGATGACTTCGGCATCGGCTTTTACAGTCCGAAAGACGGTACGCTACGCAACGGTCAGGTCTCGTTGACCCATGCAGAGGGCGGGTATGCGATCGTACAGGCGCTGATTGCGCGCGGCGTGATCGGCGACTTCCGTCAACCCAATGTGATGCGCTTCGGCTTCACGCCATTGTACCTGCGTTTTGCCGATGTCTGGGACGCTGCCAACCACCTGTATGAGGTAATGAAGAGCGAGGAGTGGAGAGAGGACCGCTTCAACGTCGTCAACACCGTCACCTGACAAACCGCCGCGCTTCGTGTACGGCATCTGCCCCTAAGCCACTGAAGTTACGGGACTCCCCTGGCGGCGTATCCTGTAACTCTTGCTGCCCTACGCCTGAAACTCTGCATCCCATTGGGTGCAGAATGGCGCCCCGCGGCCGACATCAGTTTGCAGAGCCAAAGATCTAAAAACCAACGGGAGGACTACATGAAACTCAATAAACTGCTCAAGACAGCTGCATTCGCAGCTGCAACGGCCCTCAGTCTGCCGCAAGCGTTAGCTGCCTGGACACCTGAAGAACCCATTGTGTTGCGCATTGGCTTTGGCGCCGGGGGCGAGACCGATACCATGGGTCGGGTACTCGCGGCCACCATCGAACGCCAGACAGGCTGGGATGTGGTGGTGGAAAACCGTCCTGGCGGCGGCGGTGTCGCCATGCTCAGCGCCCTTGTGAATGAAGCAGCCGACGGGCTGGTACTGGGGATGGCAGTGAACATCCCGCCCCTCATGGCGCTTAGTCAGCGTCCTGACTCAGTGCCATTTACACTGGACAGCTTTGACTACATCGGAACCGTCACCGTGGCAGAAACCGCACTGATCGCGGGAAGTGATGCGACGTTCTCTTCAATTGAGGAACTGGTGGAATTTGCCCGCACGGAAGGCTCTGCCAAGATTGCCTGGGACGCGCCCGACGCAAAGGCAATCCTGCAAAAGATCGGCCAACAGGAAGGCGTTAGTTTCCGAATGGTCAAAGCTGAAAGCGGCGCCGAGATGAATAAACTACTACTTGGAGGCCAAGTCGATGCAGCCTTCGGCACAGGCGCACATCTGCCGTTTATCGAAGACGGTCAGATGAAAACTATCGCCAGCCTGTCGGACAAGCGGCTCAGCTCTGCACCCGATGTGCCGACGTTGATTGAATCCGGCCATGATTTCTTCATTGCTCCCTATTTCTACATCACAGCCCCCGGCGGTCTACCCACCGATGTAAAGACCGCGCTCGCTGCTGCCATGGACCAAGCCGTTGGCGATGAGGCTGTGCAAACCGTGGTGCAGAACGCGGTCAGCGCTCCTGCGGTCAACCTCGGCCCCGATGGTACACGGCAGATGATGCAGGAATCACTGGGCCCCATCGGCGCTCTGTTTGCCCAGTAACGCCCCATCCCTAGTCCCGTGGCCGCAACTTGGGCCGCGGGGCTTTGCGACAGGAGAAAACCATGACATTGCAACGCGTATCCGGTGTTTTTTTTGTCATTTTTGCTGCGACGATGATCTGGGGTGTGATCCCGGCACAGACAGAAAACGTCTACCCCGATGGCTCAATCCCGCCCGAGGTTCTGCCCAGCGTCTATGCCGCAGTGATCGGCCTGTTCGGTGGCGCGCTGGCCTGCCAGCGCGGGGAAGCATACGCGCTTGATCTGCGGCAGGCAGCAAAAACTGCCGGTGTTTACTTTATCGCCCTGACCGGTGTCCTGGCGATGAAATACTTCGGGTTTCTCTTGGCCGCCCCGGCGCTTGCGCTGACGCTACTGTGGCTGGTGGAGGAGCGCCGACCGCTGTGGTTGGCCATAGGCGGCCTTGCGGGACCGTTGCTGATTTGGACCATTTTCGAAGTCCTGCTGGGACGTCTTTTGCCTTGAGGAGGGGGAGCGATGGTACCGTTTGATGTAATTCTAGCAGCATTGGCGGGGACATTTACCCCGGTGGTTCTGCTGTATGTGCTGGCCGGAGTGGTACTCGGCCAATTTGTTGGGGCGGTTCCCGGCATTGGTCCAGTGATGGCGATCGCCATTGCAATTCCGTTTACTTTTGTCATGGAACCCCTAGTCGGGATCTCCTTCCTTGTTGGCATCGGCAAAGGCGGATTAGTAGGCGGCGCGGTGCCAGCGGTACTGATAAACACCCCAGGCACACCAGATGCCGCTGCCACCGCGCTCGACGGCTTTCCGCTGGCGCGGCAGGGAAAGCCGTTGAAGGCAATGCGGATGGCGCTTTATTCCTCGGTCACCGGTGACACCGCCAGCGATATTATCCTGATCACCGTCTCTGCGCCGCTGGCCATCGTGGCGCTGAAATTGGGACCAGTTGAGATCCTATTCCTGCTGTTGCTGGCTTTTACAGTGATTATCTGCTTGGTTGGAGGCACCATCGCCCGCGGCGGTGTCGCGTTGTTCCTGGGGCTACTGCTTGCCACCGTCGGGTTGGACCCAGAATACGCCACACCACGACTAATCTTCGGCCAGACTGAGCTTTATGATGGCATTCCACTGGAAGCCATTGCCTTAGGCATTCTCGTGCTGCCCGAGGTGCTGCGTCGCTTAGCCCAAGGTAGCGGTCTGTCGCGCCCCGCGGTGGAGATCCCGGCCGATCAGCCCGCCGCAGACCGCAGCATCAGCTGGCGCGAGTACTGGTCTTGCCGTTTTGCGATGCTGCGCGGGGCCTCGATTGGCACGGTTCTGGGAGCACTACCTGGTATCGGGTCCACTGCTGCGGCCTTCATTGCCTATGCCGCCACCCGTGAGAGCGCCCACGATCCGGACAGTTTCGGCAAAGGCAATATCCAAGGCATCGCGGCGGCGGAATCGGCAAACTCAGCTGTGGTTGGGGCTAACCTGATTCCGCTGTTGACGCTGGGCATCCCCGGCAGCGTCGGAGCAGCCCTGCTGATCGGCGCCTTCAAGATCCATGGCATCCAGCCGGGGCCGCTGTTGTTCGACCAGCAGGCAGAGCTGATCTACGGACTGTTCGGGGCGATGATCGCTGCCAATTTCATGAACTTCTGGGTTGGCCAGGCCGGCTTGCGCCTCTGGTCTGCGGTAGTTAGGGCGCCTGAACTGGTGATCTTTACTCTGGCGCTACTACTGTGCATTACAGGCGTCTATCTGGGCGCGGGCGGCTTGTTCGGATTATACACGATGTTGGCCTGTACGTTATTAGGACTGGTGCTGAACGCGTTGGGCTTTTCGGTGATCGTGTTTATCATCGCCTTCTTTCTCGGAAGCCGGTTTGAGACTACCCTGTCACAAGCCTACAGCCTTACCGGCGGCTCATTGCAGGAGCTGGCAAGCTACCCCGTGGCGCTGGCGCTACTGGCGGTGAACCTGATCTTCTTAGCCCTTCATATACGCAAGCAAAACCGCCGCGCCCTACCCGTTTAAAACGCGTCGAACAAACCATGAGGGGGCGTTGGGCAACCGCTCGGCACCCCCTCAGCTATAACATCAATTTATACCAGATTGCCGTGTTACAAGTTGCTGAACTATCAGACCCTTCCCCATGCTGGGCCTAAGCTCGCAACGGGGAGATCACACATGGCATATCTGAAGTCATTCAAAACCGCAGTAGCAACAATGGCGGCCTGCTGCTTCGCTGTAGGCGCACAGGCGGCAGAGTTCCGGCTTGGTCTCTTGACGCCGCCGCCACACATCTGGACCAAAGCGGCAGAGGCCTTTGCCGACGAAATCAATAGCGCCTCAAACGGAGCGCACAGCGTGCAGGTCTTTCCAGCACGTCAACTGGGAAACGAGGCCCAGATGCTACAGCAACTGCAGACCGGCGCGTTGGACATGGCGTTTCTGACCGTGGCCGAAGTCTCCAACCGGGTGCCGGATCTGGGCGCCTTCTACGCGCCCTACCTTGCCGCCGACATCGACCATGCCGGCCGCATCCTGCGCTCTGACACCGCACGGCAGATGCTGGATCCACTCCCCGCCAAGGCAGGCGTCGTTGGTCTCGGCCTTGGCATGGCCGGCCTGCGCCAAATCGTGTCGCGCGAGGAAGTGAACAGCGCCGAGGACCTCAACGGGCTGAAGCTGCGGATCACGCCATTTGCACCAATCTTCGACTTTTACGAGGGGCTCGGCGCCGCGCCGACCCCGATGCCGCTGCCCAGTGTCTATGATGCGCTGGCTAACGGCCAGGTCGACGCCATCGACATGGACGCAGAGCTGATCTGGGTGCTGAAATACCACGAGCACGCCAAAACCATCGTGCAGAGCGATCACATGATGTTCCCGGTGGTTGGGCTAGTTTCGGCGCGCATTTGGAAGGATCTAGGCGAGGACGACCGGGCAATGATCGCAGAGTTGATGGCCAAGCACTTGGACAGCACTATCGACACCTACGCAGCCAAAGAGCCGGAATGGTTGGATAATCTAAAGGCACTGGACCTGACAATGATCAAGGTCGGGCCGAAATTCTTCGCCGGTGTCATTGATGAATGGGATAAAAAATGGGCTGCAGAGGCGCCGTCATTGCCCGCCATCCGTGCCGCAGCCGAGGCGACCCGCTAACCGCGCTGCCCCCGCCATCACGGCAAGGGCGGTCGCATCAAGCCCCGCCCCTGCCTTGGATATTCAAGACCCAACACATGGCTTTTCCCGATGCTTCAGACTTTCTCCCGGCAATGGGCACGGGCGGAATTAGCCTGCGCTGCCATTCTCGCCGCCACTGTCACCGCGCTGATCCTGCTGAACGTGCTGACCCGCAACCTCGGCCTTGCACTGTTCTGGGTAGACGAGCTGGCGATCTATGCCATGATCTGGATGACGCTATTGGCGGCCTCAGCGGCTGTCCACCATAAGGACGCGGTCGCCGTCACCATTGTCACCGACGCCATGCCACAAGCTATTGCACAGATGCTATCGCGCCTCGTCGATGCGGTAATCTTTGCGTTGGCGCTATTGACTGCCTGGTTCTGTTGGCGCTGGTTCCTGCCGCTGGAGTTCGCGCGCGCTGGCTTTGACGTTGAAACCTTCCAAGGCGCCACCTTCAATTTTATCTATTCCGAGGCCACCAGCACGCTGGGGGTACGCAAGGTCTGGGTCTGGTCCATTATGTGGATCTTTGCTTTCGGCCTGATTTTGCACAGCTTCAATAACCTCCTCACCGCGGCCGACCGCAAGGAACAATCATGACGACAGTCGCCGTATTCATCCTTTGCATGTTTTGCGCAGTGCCGGTGGCCTTCGTGCTTATCCTGACCGCAATCACCTATGTGCAAGCCAGCGGGAACGCGGTGCTATTTGATAGTTTCGCCCAGCAGCTGTTCTCTGGTCTTGAAAATTACGGACTGCTGGCGATCCCGCTGTTCATGATGACCGGGGAGCTGATGAACGAGGGTGGCATGACCCAAAGGCTGGTCCAGGCCGCACGGGTTTTTGTCGGTGGTTTTCGCGGCGGCCTTGCCTACATCAATCTTCTGGCCAACATGTTCATGGCAGCGATCATTGGCTCAGCTGCCAGTCAAATCGCAGTGATGAGCCGCGCCATGGTGCCCGCGATGAAACAGGAAGGCTACCGCCCCGGCTTTGCCGCTGCGACGACCGCTGCGGGCGGCCTCTTGGCTCCTGTAGTGCCGCCATCGATGATGTTCGTTATCTACGGCGTTCTGGCGCAACTGCCGATCGGCGACATGTTCATCGCAGGCATCCTCCCGGGGCTATTGTTGTTTGGAGCCTTTGTCATTGTCGTGACTGTCATTGGAATCGCACAAGGATTCCCGCACGGGCAATGGATGACACGGTCAGACGCAGCACGGGCGCTACTCGGCTGCCTGCCCGCGAGCCTGATACCCATAACGATTATTGGGGGCATCCTGTTCGGCGTGGCAACACCTACTGAATCCGCTGCGGTGGCCTCCCTGGTGGCGTTTGCGATGGCTTGGTTCTCGGGCCAACGACTGACACTGCCACGGCTCTTCAGTCTGTTCCGACGCACCGCCGTCAACTCAGGCATGGTTGTGTTCATGATCGCAGCGGCCAATGTGTTCGGCTGGGTGGTTGTTTACGAGGCGCTGCCACAGAAGCTGGCTGCATCCATCACCGCCATCACCAGCGACCCATTTCTCTTTCTGTTGATCGTTAACGCGATGCTGCTGTTTGTGGGCATGTTAATCGACGGCATTGCGGCGGTGATCCTCGTCACCCCGATCTTGCTGCCGATTGCCACCGGCTCTTATGACATAGACCCGTTCCAATTCGGCGTGGTGCTGTGCCTGAATCTGGTGTTAGGTCTACTTACGCCACCGGTGGGTGTTGGACTGTTCATCACCTCATCAATGACCGGCATACGGGTGGCTGAAATCCTGTCCGCGCTGTGGCCATTCCTGTTGGCGGTAGCCATTGTTCTGGTGGCGCTCAGCTACTGGCCTCTGCTGTCAACCGCGCTGCTGTGACTGCTCGGCGGCGGCCTGTTCCAGATATCCAATCAGCGCCTTAGCAGCCGGTGAGAGCCGCGCCTTGGCGTTCAACGAAATCCCAACGGGCCCGGCACCAACGGGCACCGACCAGTCCAGCCTCGCCAGGCTGCCCCAGGCGATATCTTGCTCCGGTACATGGCTCGGCATCAGACAGATAAGGGAGCGTCGCTGCAGTAAGCTACGGTTGGTCAGAAAGGAGACCGACTCCACGTAGGAGGTCGGTGCATACATGCCCTGTCCGCCAAAGAACATGTCGACCTGCCGCCGCAAGCTGGTTTCTGGTGGAGGCAGAATCCAGCCGAATGGCTTCAGATCTTCGAAACTCAGTCCTTTTCGCCCCGCAAGTGGATGGTCTGGACCGGTCACCGCCACAATAGTTTCATCGAATAGCTTACTCTGTGCAATTTCGTCTCGATGACGGTGGGTTGGCAGCCGCCCGACCACCATGTCAATCGCGCCACGGCGCAGCGCGGGCATAAGCGCGTCATTGGTGCCCTCGACCACTTTCACCGCCACGTGCGGCCGTTCGCGCATCAGCTGATCGATTGCCTGCGGTAAAAGCCCCGACGAAGCTGCCAAAAGCGAACCAATCACAACCCGACCACTACTGCCATCGTTGAGGTCGTCCAGCTCTTGCGCAGCGTTTGACACCTGCGCCAAGATTAGTTGCCCCTGTCTGATCAGCGCCTCACCATAGGCCGTGGGGATGACGCCACGGTTAGTGCGGTCAAACAGCTGGACCTCGAAATCGAGCTCGAGATCCTTGATCATCTTGGTTGCCGCCGGCTGCGAAACGTTCAGTTCCCGCGCCGCGCCCTGAATGTTCTGATGCTGCCCTACCGCCACCAACAGACGTAGCTGCCGGAACTTCAGCCGAGTTTGCACCTTTTCAACAATCCGGGTGTGGCGGCTGACCATGTGTTTTCTTCCTGACGTGTCAGAATTTAATGCGCTCAGCATATTGTTTGATGCTAGCTATCACGCTCATCGCCGCAAGCGAAGAGGTGCGCGGGTTTGACGGCAGGGGGTTACCTTCGATGGAAAAGCGGAACGAACCGAAATCGCCCTCAGCCTCGATCTCGTGAATATTACGACTGACACTCGGATCCGCAAGCAACTCCACCTGCGTATTGTCAAGGCCAATGCCCGCCAGAGCCACCGCAGCGGCGACATTGGCGTTTTTCGGGTACTGTAGCGCCGCCTCGCGAGCGGTGCCGCGGAAATGCACCTGCGCCGCACCGGCCAGCGCGCTGAGGTCCAGAACCTGCTCCGCCTGTGAGCCGATCCAGCCTTGCGGCGGTTTTCGTCCGATATAGCGAACTGCCTGCAGCGTTCCGGTCCGGCTCGCGCGCAACGCATCCAGCGCACCGATCGCGCCGGAAACCAAGCGAATGCTGCCGCCGCCAACTGCGGCGGCGCGGTCCAGTTCCTCCAACAGCGCAGCATCGGCGAGCGCTCCAATTGACACCGTCAGCAGGTCATGTCCCGCGCGAAGGATCTGGGCTCCGTGCTGCAGTAGCGCACCATGACCCGCGCAATCAACAAACAGGTCAATGTCGTTCCCAGCCTCTGCCGCTTCAGTGATGAAGTTGAACCGCTTACCAAGCTCATCGGATAGCGGCGCGATCTGATACTCCGGCACGATGACAGCAGCGATTTCGATCCGGCTGCTCGCCAATTGATCCACGACATACCGCGCAATGGTACCAAACCCAATGAGAGCGATCTTCATTAAACAATCCTCGTTCGTTTGCACCTCTGATATCCGTTTTTCAGGACAGCCTGATGGCAATTTTGGTTATATCAGGATCACATCTTTGGATTTGTTTTCTGGCCAGCTGATCGAAATGCTGGGCGCTGACCATTATGGCGGCCCCGCGCGGCGCGCTCCCGGCCATTCAGCGAACAAGGATCGGCGCATGAAATACTCAAGACACGAAGCAAAGGACTACGCCCGCGAGCACATGCAAGGGATCTGGGCTGCAGCCCTTAACCCGTTCAACGCGGATCTGTCTCTGAACGAGACCGGGCTGCGTTCAAACATCCGCCATTGGATCGACGACCTGGACATTCAAGGCCTGTTCATCGCCGGCAAACAGGGCGAATTCTTCTCGATGAGCCTGGAGGAGCGTAAACGCAACTTTGAAATCGCTGTCGACGAATGTGGTGGCAAGGCGGGCACCATCATGTCGGTGTCGGACCAGAACTTCGCCACGGTGCTTGAGCTGGCTAAACATGCCGAGGCTTGCGGCGCGGATTACGTCGTGGTGCATGCCCCGGTGCTAAGCTTTGTGCAGAACAGGGGCGAGGTTCTGTACCAGTATTACAAGGCGCTCTGCGATCAGCTGAACATCGGCATCGCCATGTGGAGCCACCCTGACAGCGGCTACTTGATGCAGCCCGGAGAATGCGCCCGCATCGCCGAGCTGCCCAATATCGTCGCCATCAAATACTCAGTCCCACGCGAAATGTATGTACGTCTGTCTCATATGGTTGGCGACAAGATCCACGTCTCCACCGCCTCAGAGGACGAATGGCTGGACAATATCGAGGAGCTGGACTGGAAGCTCTACCTCTGCTCCTCGCCGCCGTATCAGCTACAGACCCGCAATGACCGCCGAATGCATGACTACACCCAGCTGGCCTTTCAGGGCAAATTCGCAGAGGCCCGCAAGCTGCGGGACAGCCTAAACCCGGTGCGCGAGGCGATCGCTCGCAGCCGTCCAGCGGATAAGCCGCAGGCGTTCGGCAAATACTGGCAGGAGCTGTTAGGTCAGGTCGGCGGCCCGGTGCGCCATCCAATGCTGAACCTAACCGAGACGGAAAAAGCTACCATTCGCGAGGCGTTCGAGAGCTGCGGGTTGAAACTCTGACTGGACGTAGCCGGCGGGTAGCGATCGCTCAGTCAGGATCTTAGGGCTCTGATATCTCCCGGCCGCGCGGACAGAAGCCGCGCGGCCGTTTCTTTCACACTTGCCCCTAATTACCAACAATCTGAGGTCCCCGTGGGAGAGCTCTTCGCCTTGTTATCTGCCGCCTGCTACGGGCTGGCCGGCGTAACCATCGCCCGCAGCCGCAACCAGCGGCGCGGCGACGGCGGGGTGTTCCTTTCGGTGCTGATGACCGCCCTTCTAACCGGGGCCCTGTGGCTACTGGTTGGTCCTGAGACCGCCCTTCAGTCCGGCACCACGGGAAAAAACGCGCTCGCCCTGTTCGCCTTGGCGGGCGTTTTCGCCACGGTGCTCGGGCGGCTATTTATGTACCGCTCCACCGAAATCCTAGGTCCGGTTGCGGCCGCGATGCTGCGCCGCCTGATCCCGTTCTTTGCTATCCCGCTTGCCATCCTGATGATCGGTGATTGGCCTGGACCTGCCGAGTTACTCGGCGGGGTGCTGGTGGTGGCCGGGATGTTTTTCTTCGCAGGCGGCGCGGCGCCGCTGGGAACGCTGGCGGGGGTGCTGCTGGGGTTGCTATCGGCGGCCAGCTACGCTCTCTCCTATAGCCTGCGTAAATTGGGGCTGCTGCAACTTCCCGACCCGCTGCTCGCAACATGTGTCGGCGCCATGGCAGGTTGCCTGTGCTATGTTGGCTGGGCTTTATTGAGCGGCAACAAAGACAAGTGTACAAGATTGCACGACCTGTTTGCAGACCGCAGTCCCAGGTTTCTTGGCACAGGTTTGTTGCTTTCAGTCGGGCAAACGCTGCAGCTTGCGGCCTTGCTGCATACCTCTGTCACCAGCGTGGCCCTGATTGGAGCACTCGACGTGCTGTTCAGTGCCCTGTTTGCCGCGCTGCTGCTGCGCCAGTGGCTCCGACCGACGCTGTCCCGAATGATGGCAACACTGCTCGTTGGACTCGGCACCGCGTTGCTGCTCCTGAACTGATCTAGCCTTGGTCACAACTGAAACTCTCTCTGGTAAACCTGCCCTAGTTGCGGCTTGGACACGGCGCTTCAGCTTCAGGTATTCAATTTTTTGCTACCCAATTTCCTGGAATAATGACTGAGCAGAACCCCGCTTGACGTAGGCTTTCGGGCAACGAGAACAGGCCGACGTAGCCGCAGCGACACCTAAGCAGCCGTATGTCAGCGCCAACAACAGGGGATCTCTATGCCTAAGTCTTACCATCTGCCCTTATCCTTTACGCTAGCTGTGACCCTGCTCACACCCATGGCCCAAGCTGCAGGTAACGGCGGAGAGCCCGGTGTCATCGATATCCGCGACTCAATCGTGCAGCGTTGGTTCGAGGCGACGCCGCACAACCCACCTGTCCCACCTGAACCCGGACGCGACTATGGCATGATCGGCGAAGGTGGTACCTTTGTTGCGCCGAAAGCCTCGCCGCTGTCTTCCTATGCACCGAACTTCCCCGGCCAACTGGAAGGTTGGGACCAGAACTCCTATGCCAAGAACGTCGATGTACTGGCCTTTTACCCGACAGTGACGTCGCCCTGGCATGCGTGGGCCAATGCCATCGACATGAATGGCAAACGCTATCTCTATGCGCATGACCGCGATTACATGCGGGTACTGGACATCACCGATCCGGCCAATGCCGTTGAGGTATACAGCGATGGCGGCGTCTGGGGACCGAACGGTTCTAGTGAGGAATTCGACAGCAAGAACGTCACCGATTATTTCGGTGGCTTGACTATTGCCTGGCACGAAGGGCTGCAAAAATACGTAGCGGTGGCTTCCTACGAAATCGGCCGCTTCGGTGTGATGGGCCGCAAATCCGAAGACGCCGAGGGCGTTGCCCTGGTGCGCAACTACACCTCGCTGAAAGGTTTCCGGGTTTTTGAGATGAACGGCCCGACACCGGACGACTGGACCATGATCGCCGAACGCACCACCGACCGCGTCAACCCCGACGCCCCCATCGGTGAACAGCAGGGGTCAGGATCTCTGGATGCTCCGGCCTGGACTGGCGGTCGCTACATGGTTCTGTCCGCAGCCCCCAAAGACAGCTTTGCGCTGACCGAATACCCCGACTATGTTCATTCGCCCGGCTACCAGATCTGGGACATGAGCGACCCTACCAACCCTGAATTTGTCAGTCAGCTGTCGGTGCCCGGGCAGGACATCGACTCCGCCGAAGACCTCGCGGCCTATCTGGAGAACCCACGCGCGGGTAACCGCACTTCTTGGATGGGCTCGCGCAATCCGCTAGCCCTGCCTGTCCCGATCGAGGACGGCGGTACGGTCGGATTTGGCGGCATGGGCGGACTTGGATTCTGGACCTTCGATGTCAGCGACCCTGCAAACCCGACGCCGCAGGGTGACCTGCAAGTCGCTCCCAGCTTTGCCGGTACTGAGTTCGACAACGTCGATGTCAGCCAGTACGCCCGCACCGGGCACGTGTTCTCAAACGGCTACCCGATGAATTCGAATTGCTACGAACCCTACAAAGACATCTTCTCAATAGATGTGTCCGACCCGACCAACCCAATTGTTGCTGCCACATTTCCGCGCCCAATACCTCCCAAAGAGGCCGATTTCGACGACTATTGCCAGCGCGGTGGCAGTTTCGGGCCGAAACGCTCCGGGGGCATCGACCAGCCGGGAGGCGGGCGAGACGGAGTTGTGATCTACGCCTTCTACAACGCGGGGATCCAGATCTTCGACGTCGAAGATCCCGCCGAACCAACGATCTCCGGCTATTATGTACCCGCCTTTCCCACCTCGGAGGAAGTACCAGACTGGACATTCGACAATGCCGTCTTTGCTGTGTTTGTGGAATATGATCGAAACATTATCTGGGCCTTTGCTGTGAACGGTGTCTATGCGTTGACCTCACCGCTTCTGGGTGAGCCGCTTACCGGCCTGCCCAAGACACCTTGGCCACCGCGCAAGCAATGAGCCTAGGGTCTGGACTCACAACGTTTCAAAGCCAGTAGATGACGGGTGCAGCGACGGCGACGACCGGCAAGACCACCTTGGGACATCGGTCACGGCCTGTCGCGACCCGCCGCCAATCCTTGAGGCTGCCGAAAAAAATCTTCATGTGATTGCGTCGTTTGTCGTCTTTCACCGCCATCTTGCGTCAGCATTCCTGAACGGACTGCTGACGCTAATATTTTTATCTCTCAATGCTTCTCTGAACGATTAGGCGTCGTACCCGCGATACCCGAGTAGCCAGTCAGCCTTGGGCAAGTTGCTCGGCAAGGTGTGTGCCCCCATGTAATCGCTGACTAGTCCGACGGTGACAAATACGTTGAGGAGGCTTCCCCCTTGTCGCCCGACCACTTCCAAAGATTGTAGAGCGCTTTATGCGGGCCGCAGGCCGCAGGTGCGTCACACCGCCGCAAACCATTCCGGTTGATAAAGATGATACCGCTTAACACGCGCCAATAATCGGCGCAGGGATTGCTGTGAGACTTTGGGAGGAGGGTTTCAAGACGCGTCATCTGCGCATCCGTCAGCCAAAAATGGTCAGACGTGGACGCCGCTCGTTTTTCGAGGCCGGAATCGTCCTACAACGCGAAAACCAATGGGTCCTGACCTTAGACACGCGCTTTGCGGAACAACCTCACCACAGAGAGGACACTTGCTCCATGCGCTTGCCCGGAAAGGCGCCCCAGCAAACTGGGGCAAGCACTTATGCCAGTGCCAGATCGGTCGCCGACTGACGACCATCGCGGCCGTTCTCGATCTCGAAGGTCACTTTCTGACCGTCATCAAGCGCTGCAATGCCCGCGCGCTCTACTGCCGAGATGTGCACAAAGATGTCTTTGCTGCCCTCTTCCGGCTGGATGAAACCAAAACCTTTGGTGGGGTTGAACCATTTCACGGTGCCATTGGCCATAACCGTAGTCTCCTGAATAGATGCTGCCCGCAAGATCGCGACAGCCCGGCGAAAGTCGATCCAAGTCGATCAACCGGAACCGGGTTAGCGGCAGCAGAAATTCGAAGAGAAGAAACGTTAGCGCCCTCTCCCTGCGCCTTTGGCAGCCCGATAGCAAGGATTCTTTTCGCCCCGCATCACCGCACGTGCGGGTTTGCGATCAAATATCGCATCAAACGTCACCATCGTTCTTTGATGCTCCACCACATTCAGCTGGCATCACAGTCATACATAAAGGCCTGAAAATATCACTGCGAGACCTCCGGCGACGAGCACCGCGGTCTTCACAACCTTGCGGGCGCTGATCAAGCCGTAGGATACGAGCGCCAGCCCTAAGGCCAAGCGCAGCATCGCGATGAGTGCGGGCGCAGGGTTTTCAGCCAAACGAAGAATGTCGGGGTTTGCAATCATTCCCAAGGGAATAAGGTACAGCCCTACCCCAAGAGCCATCGCTGTCAGGGCGACTTTCAGCCAGTTTTCTCCGATCATACCGGACGCAATGAATACTGCGCCGCACACGGGCGGCGTGATGGTCGAAAGCAAAGCAAACCAGAAAACAAAGAGATGCGCCTGCAACGGCTCCAGCCCTAACTGGCCGAGCGCCGGCCCCGCAACGGACACGCAGATGACATAGGCCGCCGTCGTTGGCACTTCCATTCCAAGCAGCAAACAAGCAAGCGCAGTCAGCAACAGCGAGGGCCAAAGCAATCCTGCCGATCCTTCGAGGATTAGAGAGGTAATCTTGACACCCAAACCCGTGATCGCCAGCACGCCAATGATGATCGAGGCACACAGAATGATTGATGCGATCATCGACACCTGTTTTGCGGCATTGATGACTGCACCCTGGAAGCGTTCGGCGATCTGCGCAGGGCGGAGTTCCAGATCCGCGTTCAAAAATAGCAACAGAGCCCCAGCAAGGATCGCAAGAGCGGCCGCGTATTGCGGCGTAAATCCTGCCCCGAACATCGCCCAGAGCAAAACAGAGAAAGGCACCAGCAAAAACAGGGAGGTGATAATAACGTCCCGCCTTTTGGGCTGGTCCGCCTCGTCTACCTGCCTGAGATCAAAACGTGTGGCGTAGGCGTTAATTCCGACCCAAACAGCAAAAAAGTAAAGGATCGCCGGCAGGATCGCCGCCGCCATGATCGAGGTATATGGAACCCCGGTCAGCTCCACCATGACAAAGGCGCCCGCCCCCATCAATGGCGGCATGATCTGCCCCCCAGAAGAGGCTACCGCCTCAACGGCTGCAGCCAGGCGTTTGGGGTAGCCAAGTTTCGTCATCGCGGGCAGCGTAATTGCACCAGTGGAGGCCACGTTTGCAGAGGCAGAGCCCGAAATTGATCCAAAAAGCGCCGATGAGATCACAGAAACCTTTGCTCCCCCGCCTTTCAGTCGTCCGGCCGCAGCCCCTGCGACGTTCATGAACCCCTGCCCCGCCTCGCCAGCATTCAGCACCGCGCCGAAGATCACGAAGATCGCCACGACGCTGACGGAAACCCCCGTCAAAGACCCCCAGATCCCGCCTTCGGCAATGGTGAGCGTACCAAGAAAGCTGGCAACCGGGGTCCCGGAATGACCGAACTGGCCGGGAATGTGCTGCCCCAACAGCCCGTAGAGCAAGGCCGCCCCCGCAACCAGCGGCAAGGGCCAACCGATGGCCCGGCGCGCCGCTTCCAGCGTCACCACCAGCAATGTCATGGCAATGGCGATTTGCAGGTTTCCCTCAAGAAAGCCGTATTGATCCCCCAACCGGTCATGGTTGATCGCGACCCATAACGATGCGGCTATGCCCAGGCCGGCCATAACCGTGCCGCTGAAAACACCCCAACGGGTTTTATTCCCCAGCATCAGCACAAAAGGCAGCGTAAATGCCATATGCAGAGGGCGGCTGACCAGATTGGGAACCAGCCCCGAAAAGATAAGCGCAAGGTGATAGCCCACCAAGGCGGTGGCCAGCATCAACCAAAAAGCCGCAGTGCTGCGGCCACCAGAAACATCGGACATTTGGGATCTCTTCATCGGGGAGGAACAGGCCAGAGGAGGTCTCTGGCCTGAAAAAGGGCCTGCGCCTTACATCTGCTCTTCGCTCAGTTCGATGCCCGCTTCCTTGTAGTAGCGCACGGCACCGGGGTGGATTTTGCCAGTGACATTGCTCAGCATGGTTGGCTCCACACCGTTCCACCAGGGCGATGTATCACCAAGGCGTGCCTTGTTCTCCCAGAACGTTTTCGTCAATGCGTAGGCGGTATCGTCGTCCATTTTGGTGGTCGTGAAGGCAACGACCGGCAGCGACGTCGTGGTGATATCCGCGTCTTGGCCTGCATAAGTGCCCGCAGGGATGGTTAGCTTGGTGCGCTTGGTTTCGCTAATCTGCGCCTCGGTCATGGACAGCACCGTAACAGAAGCAGAAGCTGCCGCTTCGATCACGTTTGGCGCAGGATAAGAACCTGCCGTGACAAAACCGTCAATCTGGCCGTTCTTAAGCGCAGCAACAGCGTTGGACAGCTCCACATCAGCGATCTCTACACTGTCAGCAACACCAAACAACTTGAGGTATTTTTCACCCTCTCTCGCACCGAAAGACCCCTTGCCCAGCAAGATGGTCTGCCCGTCCAGGTCAGCGATATCGGTGACACCGCTCTCGCTTGACATAACGAAATGCATGGTCAGCGACGGGATCGGGAACAGCGCGCGGATATCGTCAAAGGCTGGATTTCCCTTGCCCTCGAACATGGCCTTGCCCCCTTGTGCGAGACCAACTAGCGCAGGAGGTGTGGTAAAGACGTAATCGGCGCCTCGCGCGCGTACTTCCATCACGTTTTGGACAGAACCTTGGCTTTCTTCGACCGTGACCGAAATATCGCCCGCAGCTTTCATCGCTTCGGCCAGTTCAACGCCCATCTGATAGTAGGACGATCCCGTTTTGGCCGATTTGTAGGTCACCCTGGTTTCGGCCGATACGGCGGTAACAGCAGCGGCTGCCAATGCAATAGCGGCAACAGCCGATTTCAATACGATGTTCATATCTTCTCCTCCCAAATTTCACTTGTGATCCATAGAACGCGATTTTCGATGCGGCGCAACCAACACGAATACGGTGACAACCGTGAGGCTGCACAATGGCTGTGGACACGGAGACAGACCAGACGCCCTTTCCATCGAACTTACGCGACAATGGCTTTCGCCCTCCCCTGCCCCGCCGATCCGCGCTAATTCCCGATTTAGGGTCTGATTCTGGCTCTCGCAGGTCGGAACGTCTGTGGCAAAGATAGCGGTTTTTGCGGTAAACTCGGGTCAAAATCGGCCCTTTTGGGTCATTCTGCCTGCTTTGGGCAAGAATCTGTTGCCAAGTCGGACTGCCTCGTCATAAATAACGGTAAATACAGCTCTGGCGAAAAAGAGCGTTACAACACAGGACGAGGCAGCAGTGACAGAGTCCACGACAATAAACCACCGCATCCGCGACAATGCCGAACGGCTCGCGGCGGCGCTGGAGAGCCATATGCTCAAGAGCTTTGCGCCCGATGCGCGCAAGGAACTGCGCCTGTTCAGCGCGGGTGAAGCTGCTGACCTGTTGGGAATTTCGGCGAGCTTTCTGCGCAAGCTGCATTTCGATGGCCGCATCCTTGATGTTCATACCACACCTGGCGGGCGGCGCCACTACTCCGCCGAAGACCTGCTGGCAATCCGCCACACGCTGGAAAGCACGGCCAAGACGCCGGGAACCTACCTGCCCGGCCGCCGCGAGGGCGACAAGGTGCAGGTGCTGTCCTTCCTGAACTTCAAGGGCGGATCGGGCAAGACAACCAGTTCCATCCACACCGCACAGCGACTGGCGCTCAAAGGGTATCGCGTGCTGGCGGTCGACATTGACCCGCAGGCCTCGCTTACGACGCTGTTTGGCTATCGGCCCGAATATGATTTCCTGGACTCCGGCACCATCTATGACGCGATCCGCTACGATGACCCCGTGCCGCTGCAGCAGATCATCCAGAAGACCTATTTCACCGGTATTGATCTGGCCCCGGCCGGGCTGATGCTGCAGGAATTTGAACATGAAACCCCCCAGGCGCTGATCAACAATGTGCAGCCGCCGTTCTTTGCCCGCATGGCAACGGTACTGCAGGAGGTTGAAGCGGATTATGACGTGATCCTCTTCGACTGCCCCCCTCAGCTTGGCTATCTGACGATGTCGGCGCTCTGTGCCTCGACCGGGGTTCTGATCACGGTTGTGCCCAATATGCTCGACGTCGCCTCGATGTCGCAATTCCTGCAGATGAGCGCGGATCTTTTGGACGTGGTTGGCAATGCCGGGGCGCAGATGGAATTCGATTTCCTGCGCTTTCTCATCAACCGATATGAGCCCAATGACGGACCCCAACAACAGGTGGTTGCCTTCCTCAGGCAACTCTTTGGTAAAGAAGTCATGACCGCGCATATGCTTAAATCTACTGCAGTTTCTGACGCGGGCCTCACTCAGCAAACAGTTTATGAAGTAGAGCGTACGCAGTTTCATCGAAATACTTACGATCGTGCAATAGACTCTCTCAACCAAGTCAATGAAGAGATCGAAACACTCATTCAACACGCATGGGGTCGCTAATGGCACGCAAAGGGATTCTCAGCACTGACACCTCTCCATCAACCGCCAACCGGCCCGAGCCAAAGGCCCGGATGATGCCACGTGGCGCGGTGGGAGCCCTGCAATCGTCGCTGACGCGGCTGCAGGAAAACGCCGTTCAGGACATCGACCCGGCATTGATTGACGACGCAGGCCTAGAGGATCGTCTGGGGCTGGACGATGCCGCGCAAAACCAACTGGTCGAGAGCCTGCGCACCTATGGTCAGCAGGTGCCCGTTCTGCTGCGCCCCCATGCCAAGGTGCAGGGGCGGTACGAAATCGTTTACGGCCGTCGCCGGCTGAAAGCGCTGCGCGAGTTGGGTCAGCCGGTCAAGGCGATGATCCGGCAGCTGGATGACCATGCCCTTGTGATGGCACAGGGTCAGGAAAACACTGCGCGTCAGGATCTGTCGTTTATCGAAAAGGCATCTTTTGCAGCGCAATTGCAGGACGGCGGCTATGACCGGCAGACAATCGCAGCGGCCTTGTCGATTGATATGCCGATGGTCTCGCGGATGTTGAAGGTGGGAACCGCCTTTGACATGGGTTTTCTTCGTCAGATCGGCTCTGCGCCCGGTATTGGCCGCGAACGCTGGATGGCGCTGGCGGCGGCGATGCAGGAACCGGGCGCGCGCGACCGTGTGCTCAGCGAGATGAAGGGGCCTCTTTTCCCGACGGGTCCGTCAGATGCCAAGTTCGAGGCCGCCCTGGCGCTGGCCCAACAGACCCACAGCGAAAAACCGAAAGCCAAACCCGCCAAGGCACCGGCCCGCGTGATCGAGGGGCCGCATGGCCGCCCTCTCGCGGATCTGCGTCGCAGTGGCAAAGGGGTTTCGCTCACGATCGCGGCCAAGGACAACGCAGAATTTGACGCGTGGGTTGAGGCAAATGCCGAAACCCTGCTGAGAGATCTTCACGAGCGTTTCACGGTGGAAACCTCGGAAGAGTAACAACAACCAGCCAAAGACAGGAAAGGAGGCACGAACCCCGGCAAGAAAAAAGCCCCCCAGGACATACATCCCAGAAGGCTCATTTCAAACTTAGCACCCTTGGAATACCCCCTTCGAATCGGTCCTGTCAACTCTGTGCGCTGCACAGGGGCGGATGATTTTTGCCTTTTTCGTGAAAATCCCTATGAAACATGCTTCCCAAGTCGCGTTTGGGATGGCGGAGCCTTGCGCCCTGCCCTCCGTCGACAAATGGGACATCCTCTCGGCGTTGTCCAAGGCAGCGCCCGAATTTGGTGTCTCTCATCGAACCCTCGCCGTTCTGAAGGCCCTGATGACGTTTCTGCCGGAACAGTTGATTGCGGCAGATCGCGGCGGCGCTGTGGTCTTTCCATCGAACCGGAAACTCTGTGAACGGTTGAACGGGATGCCTGAAAGCACCTTGCGGCGTCACCTTGCCAAACTGGTCGAGACCGGAATTGTCAGCCGTCAGGACAGCCCCAATCGCAAACGCTTTGCCCGAAACATCGGTGGCACGCGTGCTGTGGCCTATGGGTTTGATCTCTCTCCCCTCGCCGTCCACGCCGGACAGGTGCTGGCCATCGCGGAAGATGCCGATCTCAAGGCAGAGCGTATCGCCGTGCTGCGCGATCGGCTGGCCCTGTTGCGACAAGAGATCTTGGCATCCGGCCAGCAGCTGCCCCCCCTGCCCCAGGAAACTCTAGAACGCGCCCGCCTGACCCTGCGCCGCCGCGTCGATGAGGCGGATCTGGCCACCATGATTGACGCACTGACAGAAATTGCCGCCGACCTCCCTGCCCCGCAGACAGACGACACCCAACTGGAAACACGCGCCGCAGCACAAGAAATGAGCGGCAGCGACAGCCAGAATGAACGGCACATACAGTATTCAAATAAAACTACTTCTGACTCTGAAGAAACCGCTCAAACTGAAACCTTGGAAACTGAGGATAGAGCCGCGCAAGGCATAGAAGAGCCACTGCAGGACGTTCTGTCGTCTTGTCAGGAATACAGGCAGTTCTTTCCCGATGGCATTCGCTCATGGCAGGATCTTTCCCGCACGGCCAGCCAATTGGTTCCAATGATGGGGATTGAACAACCCGTCTTTCACGAAGCGCAACGCATCATGGGCAGTCAGACCGCCTCAACGCTTGTGCTGTGCATGTTGGAACGGCTCTCCGAAATCCGCAGTCCCGGCGCCTATCTTCGCCGCCTCTCGCAAAGGGCGCGAGCGGGCCAGTTTTCGATCACCCCGATCATCGCATCCATCAGACAACGGCAGAAATTGTCAGCTGACAATTTTGGTGCCGCCCATGCCTGACATCCTGCCGAGAAATGCAGGACCTGTGCGTCGATGCGATCGCCATTTGTAAATCGGCCCGCCACGGATCAGACCGACAAGGGCCACCTGTCACCAGGCACGGCCTGGAATTGTCAGCTGACAATTCCAAGGGCGCGGCCCGTGAGAGAGTGAAATCAGACTTGCACGGCAGCGCGGTCGGGACGGGTGGAATGAGCCTTGCTCTGCAATCCATCGATCATGCGCTTGCGACCTCTACACAGTTGTCTGCTGTCTGGGACAGTGCCAGCAGATCTGCCCAGACCGCTTCGTTCCCGGCGCCAAGCAGCTCGATATGGCCCAGAGACGCCCGCCCATATTGCGCGGGATCAAATGTCACGAACTGCGCACCAGACGCGCGCAAACTGTCCGCATAACGCTGTACCCCACTCGGCGGTACCACAACGTCATCCTTGGCAACACAGATCCGCAGTTGGGGCAGGGGGCGTTCATCCTTGGGGTAGGGCAGGGCGCTGCCAATATCACTGGCAAAGAAATCCCGACTGGTGCACCAGCGGCGCCACTGCCAGTAAACCCCGGCAGGCAGATCAGCCCCGAACCTCAGCGATTTTCCCGGCAGATACCCCATCAGCGCCGTTGCCAGCGGGCCAAGCAGAAACCAAAAGGCCAGGACCACGGGGCGATAGCTCCACGGGTGGTCCCAATGATGCGCAAACCCGCTGCCGATGGTGGTGATCCGGCTCACGCGCGCGGGATAGTCGTGAAACGCCACGCCAAGCCCGCCCAGCGAATGCCCCAGAACCCAGATCGGCCCACGCGGGGCCAGATCCGCAAGCGCCGCCAGGGCCGCGCTTTGATCCTCCAGCATCCAGTCCGCCATTGTCAGCGGGCTGTCTTTCAGATGTCCGTTCAGGCTTTCGCCAAAGTCGCGGTAATCATAGGTCAGGACGTTCAATCCGTGCTGCACCGCCCATTGCGCGAAATGGCGATAATACCGCTGCGGAACACCGGTGGCCGCGTTCAACAGAACAGAGGCACGAGCCTGTCCGCTGGCCCGGTAAAATCGGCCCACCATCGTTGATCCCGCGCAGGGGATCGTGACCTTTTCAGCAATCTGTTCCATCGAAAATCCTTGCATGCAATTTCCTAGACCAAATGGTCTATAGCGGATGTGGACCACTTGGTCTAGATCCGTTAGGGATAACGTCATGTCATCAAATGAGAACCGAGATAAACTGATCCGCACCGCCTCCCGGCTGTTTCGCAGCAAGGGCTATGATGGCGTTGGGCTAAAGGAGATCCTGGCCGCAGCGGATTTGCCGAAGGGATCGCTCTACTATCATTTTCCAGGTGGAAAGGTCGAACTGGCGGATGCCGCGACGCGTTGGGCAGGGGACTGGGTGGCGCGCATGCTGGGGCAGTGCTTTGAGACAGCCACGTGTTTTGAAGAGGGCGGGGTAAAGGCCTGCGAGACTCTTGCCGCCAATGCAGAGCATCACAACAGCGTGCCGGCCTGTCCGGTGGTCAGCATCCTTCAGGCGGCCCCGTCAGAGCCTGCGCTGCGCAAAACCGCCGAAGACATCCACACCACCTGGACTGCGGGTCTGGTCCGACAGGCGGAACGGTTTGGGGTTCCCGACCCGCATGGGGCGGCTCTGTCCCTGCATATGCGGCTACAGGGGGCGTGGATCCTCGCCTATGCCCAACAATCCGGCGCGCCGTTCCACCAGCTCGCAGCAGAGCTGCGCAAGGCCACGGCTGGCTGATCCGCCGCCACAGAACCGGCAGTGAAGATTGGGCCAGCGCTGTGGCCAGTTGTGCGGCAAGTGTTGCCGCCTGTGCTGCGGGTAGGGCAGGGGGGCAGATTGTCAGCTGACAATTCCAATGTAGCGGGGAATGTCGCGAGGGCAGGGCGAAACCTCCGGGTCGCCCCCTCAGATCCCCGTCAGCGCCAGATCCAGCGCCTGGGTGATCTCGCTATCGCAGGACGCCAGACTCAGAACAGGGGCTTTCAGCAGCGATGCGGGCACAGCCGATAGAAATTGGGTGACCATCACATAGCGCCCCGACTGGATTTCAAAAATCGGGTTCAGCCGCTTGGCCGGTGTGGGCGCGGCATCCAGCGGCATCAGCGGCACGACGATCCGCGTATTCAGGGCGTCCAGCAGATCGGCCTGCACATCCAGCAGATAACCGGTGCTGTCCGGGCTGGCGTAGACGTCAAAGCGGGCCATCAGAACGGACGATAGCGATCCAGGGGCAGGCCATTTTCTTCAACCCACCGGTTTGATGACTGCAGCGCTGCCGCGTTTTCCCGTTTCCAGGCATTTGTCTTGGCCTCTTGCACGGCCTGACGCAGACCAGCCTCCGCCGCCTGGGACAGGTTCACCCCGAAAGAGCGTGCCTCTGACAAAAGCCCCTGATCCAATGTCAGGTTGGTTGGTTTCTTTGGTACCGACTGTGACTGCATGATCCACCTTGTTCATGCGCATTATATATGCGCACCCATCTAAACATCAAGCGCCGCGCCTCGGTCGCTGGCCGCGCACAGGAACAGGAATGGAATAAAGGGGCCAGGACGGGCAGCGCAGCGAAGGGGCAGGGCAGTATCATGGACCAACATGTTGCAGGCGATCTTGCTGCCGACGGATGGCACGCTGTCCTTCCTTAGGTCTGGCCTTGTGCTGGCGCGGCAGAGCCTGCGATCTGCGGTGGCATTTCCGATACCGCCTTATAATGGCTCGATTTTAGCGTGTTGAAAAAAGATCTGATTTTTTTGAATTTTGGGGTTGCGACTCTCCGGGACTGACAATAGAACCCCCTTCACCGGCGGCGCTGAGGCGCTGACGGGGCGCTGGACGGAGCGGCGGGACGGACCTTGAGGTCGGAACTGCGGTGAAGCGAGGTTGATATTTGAGGGAATGATCGGCGGGTTGCACCGGGAAGTTAGGGTGCACCGGTTGGTTTTTGTCTCTGGGTCTTT
>NZ_JAHVIJ010000011.1:0-69364 GCF_019801785.1 Phaeobacter italicus
CTCTTTGGCACCCTGGTCACCGACCGGGTGGCGCTGATGACCTCATTGGCCAAGGCCACCCGCATGGGGCTGCAGATCGCCGTGCTGGGCGTGGGGGTGGTTCTGGTCATCAACAACCAGCTGACACCGGGGCTGATGATTGCCTCGTCCATCCTGCTGGGGCGGGCGGCAGCCCCGGTGGAGCAATCCATCGCGGGCTGGCGTGCCTTGCTCAAGGCGCGCAGCGCCGTCGCCCGGCTCAATCTGCTCTTGGCCCATGCCGAAACCGAAGGCGCGCGGATGGAGCTGCCGGACCCGGATGGCCGGCTGTCTGTCGAGGGCGCCACCGTGGTGCTGCCCGGTCGCCAGGATCCGCTGCTGATGGACATCACCCTGACCCTGCAGCCCGGCCATGCGCTGGGGCTGATCGGGCCGTCCGGGGCGGGCAAGACCACATTGGCGCGCGCGCTGGTGGGGCTGCAGCCCCTGGTGCGGGGGCATGTGCGCATTGATGATGCCGCGCTCACCGATTGGGACCCGGAACAGATCGGCCGCCACATCGGGTTTCTGCCCCAGCAGGTCGAACTGTTTCGCGGCACCATTGCCGAAAACATCGCCATGATGGACCCCGGCGCCAAACCTTCGGATGTGGTGGCCGCGGCCAAACGCGCCCGCGTGCACGAGCTGATCCTGGCGCTGCCCGGCGGCTATAACGCCGAGGTGGGCCCGCGCGGCAGCTATCTCTCGGCAGGGCAGCGCCAGCGCATCGGTCTGGCGCGCGCCTTCTTTGGCGATCGCAAGCTGATCGTGCTGGATGAGCCCAATGCCAATCTCGACCCCGAAGGCGAAGAGGCGCTGGCCTCGGCCATCGAAGCCGCCTGTGCACGGGGCGCCATTGTGGTGGTGGTGACGCATCGGCTCAATCTGCTGCGCCGGGTCAGCCATGCAGCGCTGCTGCAGGACGGCCGCATCGCCCGCTTTGGCGAGGCGCGCCAGATCATCGAAGCCGCCACCCAACCCCTCAGCCGCCATCAGGGCGATCCGGGGCAAGATCCCAAAGTCACCCCCCTGGCGCCGCGCCGCGCGGCCCGCCAGGGGCATGACGCCGACAGCACCGCCGCAGAAGGAGCCCCGTCATGACCCGCACAGACAACCATGCTCCCGGGCAGAACTCCGGGCGTGATCTGGCGCCGCGCGCCACAACCGATCCCGACCTGCCGGGCGGGTTTCAGGATCTGATGCCCGATGGCTTTACCCTGCCCCGCACCCCGCCCACCCGCGTGCGCCAATTGGTGATGTGGATGCTGGTCTGCGGCTTTGGCCTGTTTGGCGGGCTGGTGGTCTGGGCCAGCAAGGCCGAGCTGACCAGCGCCGTGGTGGCCCCCGGCAGTTTCTCGGTGGCCGGTGACCGGCTCAGCGTGCAGCATCTCGAAGGGGGCATCCTGCGGGAAATCAATGTGAGCGAAGGCGATCTGGTGGCAGAAGGCGATGTGATTGCGGTGCTGGACGGGCGGCGGATGCGCGCCAGCCGCGCCATCGTGATCAGCCAGCTGACCAGCTATCTCGCCCAGGAGGCCCGGCTGAAGGCCGAACTGGCCGGGGCGCAGGAGATCGCCATCACCCCAGAGCTGGACCGGCTGATTGCCGACAGCCCCGAACTGATCTCGCTGTTTGAGGTCCAGCGCGATGTCTTTGACAGCAACCGCGCGCTTTATGAGGGCCAGACCAGCATCCTGCGCGAGCGCATCAGCCAGCTGCGCCAGCAGCTGAACGGGCGGGCGGCCCGGATTTCTGCGGTGGAACATCAGCTCACCCTGGTGGCCGAGGAAATCCAGGATCTGCACACGCTCCTGCAAAAAGGGCTGGTCCCCAAAACCCGCCTCAGCGACCGGCAGATGCAGCAGACCGGGCTGATGGGCACTCTGGGCGCGCTGGAGAGCGACCGCGAGAACATCCAGATCCGCATCGCGGAGATGGAAGAGCGCATCCTGCAGGTCCACCGCGATACGGTGAACCGCATTTCCGGCGAAACCCAGATGGTACAGGAGCGCATTCTGGATCTGCGCCAGCGGCTGGATGCGGCAGATGATGTGATCGAACGCCAGATCATCCGCGCGCCGCGCGCAGGCCGGGTGGTGGAGCTGGCGATCAACACGCTTGGCCAGGTGATCAATCCCGGCCAGAACATTCTGGAGCTGGTGCCCTCGGGCAGCGATCTGATCCTGGAAACCCGGGTGTCGCCCACCGATATCGACGAGGTGGTGCCCGGCGGCAGCGCGCGGGTACAGCTGAGCGCCTATAGCTTCCGCTCGACCCCGCCGGTGTCCGGCACCGTCACCATGGTGGGGGCCGACAGCATTGCCGATGAAACCAGCGGCGCGCCCTATTACCGGGTTCATATCCGCATCGCTCCTGAAGAGCTGGCAGCACTGCCCAACGTCAAGACCCTGCCCGGCATGCCCGCCCAGGCCATGATCGAGACCGGCCGGCAGACGCTGGCGGATTACCTGCTGAGCCCGGTTCTGCGCAGCATGTCCAACGCGCTGCGGGAAGGAAATGGCTGACCGATCTGCGGCCCGTCCGCATGGCTCTTTGGCTTTGATGCGGACAGGCAGCCATATCAACGGCAATCCTGGGGGGGAGACGCCGGTCAGCCAGCCCCGCCCGGCAGATGTGTCTCTGCCGGGCGGTTTTTTTCACGGGGGCAAAATAGGTCCGGATCGGACCAAATGTTTCGCGTGCGAAACATTTAGACAGACATGCTGACCTAATTGCATGCAGACCTGGATGTCAGGGCCCAAGATGTCAGGGCACGGGATATCAGGGCCCAGGATGTCGCAAAAACAGGCTCTGTGTCAGGGATGGGCCAATGGGCTGGGGCAGCCTGTTGGCCGGTCTCAGTCGCTGAGGCGTTTTTTCACCCAGCCCACAAATGCCGCATCCGCCTTGCGCAGCCGCGGGCTGCCAGAGCGGCGCCACATCGCGCGCCACTCCGCTTCCAGCGCATAGACATCCGCCCCCGGCATCAGCGCGCGCGCCGCCTCCAGCGCCTCCTCGCTCAGCACCGGCGGGCGCTGGGTCGGATCGACCACCTCATGTTTCTGGCTGAAGCGGATGATGTCGCCGGGCCGTTCCTCCAGCGCGTAATCCGGCAGGGGCTGGGCTGCGATCATGTCGCGCAGCATCTTGCGAAACACCCGCCGCGGAGAGGCGGAGCCGGATTTCTTCAGGAGGGTTTCCACCGAAATCTGCCAGCTGTCCTGGCGCCCGCAATGTTTGCGCGCCAGCTCGTAGATGCGTCGCTCCAGCGGTTTCCTGAGACGAAAGTAATCGCGGCTGAGCGTCAGCACCGATTTCGACAGTACCGCGCGATAGATCCATTCGCTGAGCGTCACCACCACATTGACCATGCGCCCGCCGCGCGCCTTGCGCACGATTTCCCAGCTTTCGATCAGGCCGAAACCGCTGGTCACCTCCTGGCCGCCGGTGACGATATTGGTGGTGATGCGGGTGCCTGCCAGCCGCTCAAAGGCTTCGCGCAGACGGCGATAGGCATCGCCCGAGGTCTCGCGGTTGGTCGCCACCAGCAGATCATGAGCGGTGAGATGCAGCGTGCGGCTGACCTGCCGTCCTGCATTTACCGCCGCCATCAGCTGGCTGATGCAGAAGATCAGGATGTCCTTGTCGTGGATCGTCGCCAGCCCCTTGACCGAGGGCACCACGGTGATCTCGGCACCGTTGTGTTCGTAGTTCAGAATGCGCCGGTCGGGCCGGGTGCCCAGAGAGAACAGCGGATGCTCCATCGAGGCGAGATCGTTTTTGGGGATCGCATCAAAGATATCGCAGAGAAAGAAATCCCCCCCCTGCGGCGCGCTGCCCCCTGCGCTCATCTGGCCCGTGATCTGGCCTGCCATCGTACTGTCCCGTCTGCTCTGCCCGCCCCCCGCTTTGCGGGCCTTATGGCCTCTTTCGGGGTGACTCGCGTCTTCGTGGTTTTGATTACGCTCACCCTAGAGTTATCCACACCACTTCTCAACGGGGGTTCAGAGTCACCCTGTCGGGGGTTCAGAGTCATTTCATCGGGGTTTCGGAATCACATGGGACAAAAATTCTGCCCGGAAGCCCAATAAAAAAAGGGCTTTGCGGAAAGGCCGCTTGCGCTCTAACTTATAAATAACTCAATAATAACATACACAAAAAATTTCCACGCTCTCTCAGCCCTGCGGTCCCGCCCCTGAAAGACGCCTGGAAATCCGCTGCAACCCCCTGATTTGCTAAGAAAATTCAAAAAGCATGCGCATATTTCTTTCATGTGCGCTGTTTTATGCTATGACAGGAAAAAGGCAGCACATGCAGGCACGGGGCTCTCTCCCCTCTCACCGGACGCGACAGTCTTCAGATCGCGCTCTTGCCCTCATCCCTGCCCCAAAAGTTGAATACACCGGCCCCGCATATGGCCGGTCTCCTGGCGCCTCTTGGCGCAAAGACGATCAGACAGGACCAGCAGGCGAGGCGATCCGAGATGGCACGAGACAGTTTGAAGAAAGACGCAGGCACCCCCCTGCCCCCCTATTTCAACATCGACCCCGATGTGGCCCTTGCCGATCTTGAGGCACCCACCAGCACCGAAGGTTTTGCCGAAATTGCCGAGGCCTGCGCCCGCGGCCGTGCGGATCTGGCAAGCCGGGGCATGAACGAGGAAGGGCGCAAATCGCTGCGTCTGTTTTCGACCTGGGAAATCACCCGCTATCTGATCCCCGTCGCCCAGGCCCATTTCCGCCGGGTGCTGAAAGCCAACCCCGACCTGCCCCAGGGCAAATCCGAAACCGAGGGCGGCGCCAAATGGTTCACGCTCGACGAGGTGCTGCGCCTGCGCGCCCATTTTGCCGCCCAAGGCTCCAAGGCCAAGGATTACACCCCCTACCGCCCCGAGGGCCTGCCCGCCAAGATGGTCGCTGTCGCCAACTTCAAGGGGGGCGTCGGCAAGACCTCTACCGCGGCCCATCTGGCGATGTCGGCGGCGCTGGATGGCTACAAGGTGCTGGTGATTGATCTCGATAGCCAGGGGTCGATGACCTCGATCTTTGGTGGCCGCGTCGAGGATGAATGGCAGACCGCCTTTCCGCTTCTGGCGCGTCATTACGGCGATCATCTGCGGCTGGAAAACCAGCGCCGTCTGGATCGCGGCGATGCCCCCCAGCCGCTGGATGACAGCCTGTCGGCCGCGATGGAGATGACGGCCAGGGACGTGATCCAGCCCACCCATTGGCCCAATATCGATCTCATCGGGGCGCAGCTCAATCTGTACTGGGCGGAATTCCAGATCCCGGTCTGGCGGATGGCGGCGCGCTCCTGGAAGCTGTGGGATGCGCTGACCGAGCGGCTGGAGGCCGATGGCGTGCTGGATCAGTACGACGTGATCTTCATCGATACGCCGCCCGCGCTTGGCTATCTGACCATCAACGGGCTGTCGGCGGCGGATATCCTTCTGGTGCCGATGGGGGCCTCGTTCCTGGAGTTCGACAGCACGGGGCGGTTTTTCGACATGCTGCATTCGACATTTGCCTCCATCGAGGAGGGCGAGAACCTGGCTGCGCGCGCGCTGGGGCGGCCGGAGATTGCCTTTGAATGGGATGCGGTGCGCACGGTGATCACCCGCTATGACAGCGCCCAGCAGGGCGAACTGGCGGCGCTCATGCAGGCCTATCTTGGCCCCACCCTGTCGCCGCACCGGCAGGATTACACCGCGCTGATCGGCCAGGCCGGCGAGCAGGTCAACGGCATCTACGAGGCCGATTACCGCGACTTCAACCGCGAAACCTATGCCCGTGGCCGCGAGACCTTTGATGCCACCTATGCGGCGTTCAAGCGGCTGTTGCTGGCGGTGTGGCGGCGCGAGGCGTTGCAGACCCAGCGCGCGGCCCAGTAACGGCAGATACGGATTAGGATGCCATACTGGGGGCACAACGCGGAGACAGAGGCCACGGGCCGGCATTCCGCCCCACCCCAGACGGCGCTGTAGGAGACCAGACATATGGCAAAACGCAAACGTCTTTCACCGGCACAGAACAGCTATCTCAGCCCCTCGGCGGGGCGCACAGGGCTTGGAGGGCCGGGGACGCTGTCGTCGCCGCCCATTGCGCAAGTGGCCTCTGAGGCGGCGGCTGAGGGCGCGCTGCAGGAGCTGACATCGGTGCTGGAAAACGCCCGCGCCAAGGGGCTGCTGGTTGAAGAGATCCCGCTTGACGCCATTGACGAAACCCATCTGGTGCGCGACCGGCTGGAACAGGACGAGGAAGAGATGGCGGCGCTGGCCGGGTCCTTGCGCGCCCGTGGCCAGCAGACCCCGATCGAGGTGGTTGCCCTGGGCGGACATGCGGCGGGCAAGACCCATGGTCTGATCTCCGGCTGGCGGCGCCTGACGGCGATGCGCAGGCTTTATGCGCAAACCAATGATCCCGCCTTTGCCACCATCAAGGCGCTGGTGATCCAGCCCGAGAGCGCCGAAGAGGCCTATGTGGCGATGGTCGAGGAAAACGAAATCCGGGTAAACCTGTCGCATTACGAGCGCGCGCGCATTGCGGTGCGGGCGCTCAGGGAGGGGGTTTATACCAGCCAGAAATACGCGCTGCAATCGCTCTTTGCCAATGCCACCCGCGCCAAGCGCTCCAAGATCGGCAGCTTTGTCACCCTGGTCGAGGCGCTGGATAGCGAGCTGCGCTTTCCCACCGCGATCCGCGAGAAACTGGGTCTGGGGCTGGCGCGCGCCTTTGCCCAGAGCCCCGATTTTGCCCGGGAGGTGGCGCAGGCGCTGCGCGATCGGCCCTGTGCGGATGCCGAAGAGGAACAGACGCTGCTGAGCGAGCTGCTCGCTGCCCATGAGGCCGGTGGCACAGAGGTGGACTCTGGCGTGGACACAGCCCCTGCCCCCTCGGCAGGATCGGCCCCCGCAGCGGCGCCGACGCAGGCCCCCACAGCCGACCGTCCTGCGCTGACCCCGCGGGTGCGCAGCCTGGATCCGGCCGATCAGATCGGCGAGGGCGAACGGGTGAGCATGCCTGCAGGCGCAGGGGTCTATCTCGGCTTTACCCCCTCGCATCAGCGGATCGAGCTGACAGGCCCTGGGGTCGACACGGCGCTGATGGCCGATCTCAAGGCCTGGCTGCGCCAGCGCGGTCGCTGAGCCCACCAGAAGAGAGCGAGACGAAAAAAAGACCCTGATACGGCTGTATCAGGGTCTTTTTCATGCAGAGCTGTCAGGGGGTGTCGGATCAGCGCCCAACAGCGATATAGGTTTCAAAACCCGCCTGCCGGGCGGATTTGGCGGTGTAGATATTGCGCAGATCCACCATGCGGGGCTGGGCCATCTTGCGCGCCAGCGCCTTGAGATCGAGGGCGCGGAATTCATTCCATTCGGTCAGCAGCACCACCAGATCGGCATTGCGCGCCGCCTTGTAGGGATCGTCCTCCCATTTGACCCCAGGCAGGAGATCGCGCCCCTCGGCCTCGCCCTGGGGGTCCACCACCCGCACCTTGGCGCCGCCGCCGATGAGGGCCGGCACGATGGTGAGGCTCGGCGCCTCGCGCATGTCATCGGTATTGGGTTTGAAGGTCACACCCAGAATGGTGATGGTCTTGCCGTTGAAACTGCCGTCGCAGGCGTCGCGCAGCTTCTCCAGCATCCGCGCCTTGACCTCGTGATTGACGCGCATCACGGTTTCGGTGATCTGCATCGGATAGGCATGATCCTGACCGATGCGGGCCAGCGCGGCGGTGTCCTTTGGAAAGCATGATCCGCCATAGCCCGGGCCTGCATGCAGGAACTTGTTGCCGATGCGCCCGTCCAGCCCCATCCCGCGCGAGACCTCCTTGACGTCGGCCCCCACCCGTTCGCAGAGACCGGCGATTTCGTTGATGAAGGTGATCTTGGTCGCCAGAAAGGCATTGGCGGCATATTTGATCATCTCGGCGCTTTCGAGATCGGTGGTGAGGATCGGGAAATCGCGCAGGTAAAGGGGGCGGTAGATCTCTGCCATGACCTCGGCGGCGCGGTCGTTCTGCACGCCCACCACCACCCGGTCCGGGCGCATGAAGTCATCAATCGCCGCCCCTTCGCGCAGGAATTCCGGGTTGGACGCCACGTCGAATTCCGCCGCGGGGTTGGATTTGGCGATCACCTGTTTCACCTGCCGGTTGGTGCCCACCGGCACGGTGGATTTGGTCACCACCACGGTATAGCCCTGCAGGGCGGCGGCGATCTCTTCGCTGGCGGCCATCACATAGGTGAGATCGGCATGACCATCGCCGCGCCGCGTTGGGGTTCCGACCGCGATGAACACCGCATCCGCCGCAGCAACGGCCGTGGCCAGATCATCGGTAAAGGACAGCCGCCCCGCCGCCACATTGCGCGCCATCAGATCCTCGAGCCCCGGCTCGTAGATCGGCACCTCACCCGCCTGCAGCCGCGCGATCTTGGCCGCGTCCTTGTCGACGCAGACCACATCATGGCCAAAGTCGGAAAAACAGACGCCGGAGACCAATCCGACATATCCGGTGCCAATCATTGCAATGCGCATGGGGGTGGTCCTTTGCTGTTGCCTCATGTCCCCCGCTTGAGCTGGCGGAGTGTTGGGCATCAGACATATACGTCCGGGCAAGGGGCGGGAACCGGAATTTTGCCCGGATCACAAGCTGATGAGGGGGCGGGATCGGGCGCATGGGGGGCGGATCAAAATAGGTCCGGATCGGACCAAATGTTTCGCGTGCGAAACATTTGGTCAATCATGCTGACCTAATTGAGGAGGGTGCCCTGATCCCGATTTCACGGAAATCGGGAGGCCTGCGGCGCGAGTATTTGGGGAAAGATGACAGCTCGGCGGCGCATGTCGCCCCGGATCAGCCCTGCCCTGGATCAGTCTTGCGGCTCGCCGTAATACGCCCGGTACCAGGCAACAAACCGCGCGACGCCCTCTTCGACGCTGATCTGCGGTTCATAGCCGGTGAGCTGGCTCAGCAACCGGGTGTCTGCCCAGGTGGCCGGCACGTCTCCGGCCTGCATCTCCATCAGGTTTTTCTCGGCGGTGATCCCCAGCGCGGTTTCCAGCGCGGCGATATAGTCCATCAGCGGCGTGGGCTTTGAGGCCCCGATATTGACCACCCGGAACGGCGCGACAGGGCTGAGGTTGTCCTGCTCCGAGACCGGCTGATCCCCCGGCACCGCGTCGATCAGCCCGGTGATGCCGGTGACCAGATCATCGATATAGGTGAAATCCCGGCTCATGTGCCCGTGGTTGTAGACATCGATCGCCTCACCGGCCTCGATCGCCCTGGTGAATTTGAACAGCGCCATATCCGGCCGACCCCAGGGGCCATAGACGGTGAAAAACCGAAACATCGTGGTCGGCAGACCATAGAGATGGGCATAGGAATGGGCCATCGTCTCGCCCGCCTTCTTGGTGGCGGCATAAAAGGACATCTGATGATCGGCCTGCTGACGCTCGTCAAAGGGCATCTGCGTGTTGGCCCCATAGGCCGAGGAGGTGGAGGCGATCAGCATATGCGCAGGCGGATGGGCGCGGGCGGCCTCCAGAAGCTCAAACGTGCCGATCAGATTGGCCTCGAGGTAGTCACGCGGCGCCTCGATGGAATGGCGCACCCCGGCCTGGGCTGCGAGATGGATCACCGCATCGGGCTTGTGGGTGTCAAACAGCCCCATCAGGCGACCGGGGTCTTCCAGCTTGCCGATCACCGGCGTGAAGCGCGGGTTGTCCGCCAGCATCGCATGGCGGCGTTCTTTCAGGGTGACGTCATAATAGGGGGACAGACAATCAAGCCCCACAACCTGCCAGCCTGCGGCCAGAAGCCGGGCCGCGAGATGGTAGCCGATGAAGCCGGCCGAGCCGGTGATGAGAGCGGTTTGCATGGCTCTTAGGTGGCCTGTGCGGGCGGGGCTGTCAAATGCTTCCTGTGCGGGCAGGGGGCAAATTTGCCAGTTCAATTTACCCCCCGCGACAGGTATGAGTGCGCTCCAACGGGCAGAGCCCATTTTGATGATCCAAAGCCTCCGCCCGCCTGACGGCGCGGAGCGCGCAACCAGGAGCATGTGCCGCCTGTGTCCAAGCCCCAGTCTGAAACGGCATCCGAGATGATGCCGGATGTGATGTCAGAACCCATGTCCGCCGAGACCCCGGCGATAGCTGCAGGGCCCGAGCCTGCGGGCGCGGGTGCGGCCGGACGACTGGTGGCGGTGGTGGTGACTTACAATCGCCTGGACAAGCTGAAAGTCACCCTGGAGCGGCTTTTGGACAGCCCGGCCGAAGATCTGGCCGCGCTGGTGGTGGTGGACAATGCCTCGGATGATGGCACCGGCGCCTGGCTGAGGGACTGGGCGGCAGGGCAGCCGCGCGCCGATGTGCTGCACAGCGAGATCAACCGCGGCGGGGCAGGGGGCTTTGCCCTTGGCATGGCGCGCGCAATGGAGCAGCACGCCCCGGACTGGCTGGTGGTGATGGATGATGATGCCCGCCCGGCCCCGGCTGCGCTGGCGGCGTTTCAGGCCATGGGCGCGCGCGGTGATCTGGCCGAGTGGGACGCGCTGGCGGCCGCGGTCTATTTCCCGGCCGGCGGGATCTGCGAGATGAACCGCCCGTCGCGCAATCCGTTCTGGAGCTTTGGTCATTTTCTCGCGACCGCGCGCAAGGGGCGGGATGGGTTTCACATCCCCCACAGCGCCTATGACGCGGCAGAGCCCTGCGCCATTGATGTGACCTCCTTTGTGGGGTTCTTCATTTCCGCAGCGGCGGTGCGGCAGGTGGGCTATCCGGATCCCGACCTGTTCATCTATGGCGATGATGCGCTTTACACGCTGGGGCTCAGCGCGCGGGGGGGGCGGATCGGCTTTGCGCCGAACCTGCGATTTGAACATGACTTTTCGACCTTTACCACCGGCGACAGCGGCCAGCGGTTCCGCCCGTTGTGGAAGGTCTATTATCACCACCGCAATCTGCTGCTGCTTTATCGCAAGGCTGCGGGGGTGTTCTTTTGGCCGGCGCTGTGTCTGGTGCTGCCCAAATGGATCCTGAAAGTGCGCCATCACCACGGCGTGCGCCGCGCCTATCTGCGCCTGACCTGGCTTGCGGTGCGCGATGGGCTGCTGCGCAAATTGGGCCGCAGCCACGCCGAGATCCTGGCCCAGGCGCGCGAATAGCCGCCGGGGCGCAGGGGATCAGCGGTTCAGAATGACCCGGTGATAGCGGCGCATCAGGATCAGGCCCATGGCCACCAGACCAAGCCCCAGCAACAGCACATAGGCATGGCTGACATAGGCTGCATTATATGTGGGATAAAAGCCGGTGCGCATCAGCCCGGTGATATGGATCAGCGGATTATACCACATGATGTCCTGGGCCACCGGGGGCAGGTCTTCGTAGATGTAGATCACGCCTGAGGCCAGAAACAGGGGGCGGGTGATGATGGACCAGGCCACATCCCACAGGGGAAACAACCCCATCAGCACGGCATTCATGCAGCCCACGCCAAGCCCCAGAACCATGGCCAGGCTGATGGCTTCCACGATCGGGGGCAGATCGGTCAGGGTGCGGCTGTCGATGACCGACAGGATGCCGGTGATCAGCAGCGCGGTGATGACGATGCCGGTGAGGCTGTTCAGCACAAAACGGGCAAGGATCGCATCCAGCCAGGTCACTGCCGGGTAGCGCAGCAGCGGGCGCGAGTAGTTCAGGGCCCGCGCCACGGTGGCCGACAGCGTCTGATAGAGATTGAAGGGCAGAAAGCCCGAGGCGTAGAACAACAGGAAACTGGTGCCAAGCGAGGGCGTCCGGATCACCAGTGAAAACCCTACCGACAGAAACAGGATGGCAGCCAGCGGTTCGAGGATGCTCCAGACATAGCCACCGGGGGTGCGCCCGTAGCGTGTCGACATTTCGCGCAGCACCAGGGCGGCAACCGTGCGCAATGTCGCCAGACGTCGCCGGTTGCGATGCGGGTTGACCGAGGGGGAAAGCGCCTGCGGGATCGCCGCCGCAGGGGGCGGAGCTGCAGGGGAAACCGCCGGGCGGGCAGAGGGGGATGAATTGGCCATGGCGCCCTCGTGAATACCCATTGTGAAAGGCGAAGTCTGAGCGGTATTATGCGGGAAACAAACGGGAATGACAAACGGCTTGAGGTGGGAAACTGCCACATGCAAGCCGGGACAGGTTGATCATGACACAGACCCCCCCGGCCCGCCTCAGCGGTGCCTCAGCTGATGCCGAGACCGCCCCTGGCGAGACATCTCAGGCAGAGCGGGACGCAGAGGCAACAGCCGTCGACAGACCCAAGCTGACGCCTGCCAAACGGCTCAAGAAAGCGCGGTCGCGGGCCCGCAAGGCAGAGGCTGCGGTGGCCGAACTGGAGGCCCGCATTGCCGAGGTCGAGCAGCGCCCCGCCTATCCGCTGGCGCGCCCCGCCAGCATGAAACGGCGCCACTGGGGTCTGGTGGCCAGCTTTGTGGCGCTGGTGCTGGTGCCGCTGGCGGCGGTGATCTTCTATCTCTGGGTGGTGGCCGAGGATCAATATGCCTCGACCGCAGGCTTTACCGTGCGCAGTCAGGAAAGCAGCGGCGCCAATGATCTCCTTGGGGGGCTGGCGCAGTTTGCAGGCAATAGCACCGCTTCGGACAGTGATATTCTCTATGAGTTCATCCAGAGCCAGGAAATGGTCGAGGCGGTGGATGGCGCGGTGGATCTGCAAGGCCATTACAGTTCGGTCTGGCCGCGCGACTGGGCGTTCGGGCTCTGGCCTGAGGCCACGGTGGAGGATCTGACCTGGTACTGGCAGCGCATTGTCGGCATCTCCTTTGACAGTGGCTCGGGCCTTATCGAGGTGCAGGCGCTGGCCTTTGATCCCGACACCGCCCAGGCGATCACCCAGGCGGTGGTGCGCGAAAGCCAGATCCGCATCAATGCGCTCAATGAACAGGCCCGCGCCGATGCGATGCGCTATGCGCAGGCCGATCTGGACGAGGCGCTGGAGCGGCTGAAGGCTGCGCGCCTCGCGCTCACCCAGTTTCGCACCCGCACCCGCATCGTGGATCCCGAGGCCGATATCCAGGGCCGCATGGGGGTGATGAACAACCTGCAGCAGCAGCTGGCCGAGGCGCTGATCCAATATGATCTGCTGCGTGGCACGGTGGGCGAGAATGACGTGCGCCTGAAACAGGCCCAGCAGCAGATCGACGTGATCCGCGACCGCATCAATATCGAGCGGCAGACCTTTACCTCCAACAATACCGACACCGGCGGCGTCGGCGAGGACTACCCGTCCCTGATTGCAGAATTTGAACGGCTCACGGTGGATCGGGAATATGCCGAGGAAAGCTATCGCGCGGCGCTGACGGCACTGGAGGTGGCACGCGATGATGCCGCCCGCCAGAGCCGCTATCTGGCGACCTATATCAACCCCACCCGCGCCAGCGAGGCCGAATACCCCCGCCGCAGCGTGCTGGCGGCGCTGGCCGGTCTGTTCCTGCTGCTGGCCTGGTCGATCATGGCGCTGATCTATTATTCGATCCGCGACCGCAGCTGAGCCGGGGAGGGCAGGGCCGTGATCCGGTTTGAAAATCTCACCAAGAGCTTCTGGCTCAAGGGCGAGCGGCGGGTTGTGATCGACAATCTCAACCTGACCCTGCCGGCCGGGCGCTCGCTGGCGCTTCTGGGGCGCAATGGGGCGGGCAAATCCACGCTGTTGCAGCTGGTGGCGGGCACCATGCGCCCGGATCACGGAGAGATCATCACGGATGGGACGATCTCCTGGCCGGTGGGGCTTGCGGCGTCGTTTCACGGCGATCTGAGTGGCGCGGAAAATGTCCGCTTCATCGCGCGGATCTACGGCGTGGATACCGATGATCTGGTGCGCTTTGTCGAGGATTTTGCCGAATTGGGCAAATTCTACCACATGCCGATGCGCAGCTATTCTTCGGGCATGCGGGCGCGGCTGACCTTTGGCGCGTCGATGGGGATCAAGTTCGACACCTATCTGGTGGATGAGGTGACAGCGGTGGGCGACGCGGCGTTCAAACGCAAAAGCCGTGATCTCTTTGCCGACCGCATGAAGCATTCCGGCGCCATCATGGTGAACCATTCCATGCGCCAGCTGCGCCAATTCTGTGACGCTGGTCTGGTGCTCGATAACGGTCGGCTGCGCTATTATGATGACCTGGAAGTGGCCATCGATGTGCACCAGCGCCTGATGGGCGGTTGAATCTACTTGTAAGCTGTTGAATTTCTTATGATTTGCGACACTCCGCCGGGATGTGACGCGCTTCTTGTATGCCTATGGAATGTTTGACACAAAGGGCCAGGGACGCAGGAACGACAGGGGTGCGACGTGCATATTCTCAATGTTGGCGCAGGGCTTTCGGGTGCTGTGATCGGGCGGCATCTGGCCGAGGCGGGGCATCAGGTGACCGTGGTGGACAGCCGCAGCCATGTCGGGGGCAATTGCCATACCGAACGCGACAGCGACACGGGGGTCATGGTGCATGTCTACGGGCCGCATATCTTTCACACCGATGACAGCGAAGTCTGGGACTATGTGAACCGCTTTGCGACCTTTCTGCCCTACAAGAACCGGGTGAAAACCACGAGCCTGGACCCCGAGGGGCGGCGCGGGGTGTTTTCGCTGCCGGTGAACCTGCACACGATCAACCAGTTCTTTGGCAAGACGCTGCGCCCCGAAGAGGCGCATGCCTTCATCACCCAGGAGCAGGCCGACACCACCATCGAGGATCCGCAGACCTTTGAGGAACAGGCGCTGCGCTTTGTGGGGCGCGATCTATATGAGGCGTTTTTCAAGGGCTACACGGTCAAGCAGTGGGGCATGCACCCCAGCGAATTGCCCGCCTCGATCCTGAAACGCCTGCCGGTGCGTTTCAACTATGACGACAATTACTTCTTTCACAAATTCCAGGGCATGCCCGAGGACGGCTATAGTGCGATGATCGCCAAGATCCTCGATCATCCGGGCATAACGGTCAAGTTAGAGACTGTTTTTGATCGCACGCAGACAGATCAATACGACCATGTCTTCTACTCGGGGCCGCTGGATGGCTATTTCGACTATCAGCTGGGCCGGCTGGGGTATCGGACGCTGGATTTCGAACGCTTCACCCATCATGGCGACTATCAGGGCTGCGCGGTGATGAACTACGGCGAAGAAAGCGTGCCCTACACCCGCATCACCGAACACAAGCATTTCGCCCCCTGGGAGAGCCATGAGGGATCGGTCTGCTACCGCGAATATTCCCGCGCCGCAGAGCCTGGTGACATCCCGTATTACCCGATCCGCCAGGTGCAGGAAAAAGCCCTGCTGAGCGACTATGTGGCCTTGGCCGAACAGACCGCAGGGGTGAGCTTTGTCGGCCGGCTGGGCACCTACCGCTATCTCGACATGGACGTGACCATCCGCGAAGCACTGGACACCGCCCGCGGCTTTCTTGCGGCCCGCGAACAAGGCACCCAGCCCCCCGCATTTTTCACGGCACCGCTGTAGGCGGGAGGATCTCGCCCGGAAGACCGGCAGATGCGCGCCTGACCTGTGGCGACGGCGCGCCAATCGCCTTTTTGGCTGGGTCGGCACTGGACCTGTCTGAGGCGTTGCATTAGGGCTGAGACGCCGGAAAACAAGGCAATTCAAGGAATGAGACGCAGCCGATGACAAAGACGACCGGAGCCAGGCCCAAGACACTTGTGATCCACATCGGCGATCATAAGACCGGCACCACCACCATCCAGAATGCCCTGGCTGCAGACTGTGTGCAGCTACATGATGCAACCTTGGTGTACCCAGCTCCGCTCAACCACAATTACCTGATGGGCCATATCCGTGCCTTCGAAAAAGGAACCCAGCCGCCAGAACCCAAGAATGGCCAGTTTACTTTGCCTGACTTGGCTGAGCATATCCGAGCCAGCAGCGCGGATTACGTGGTTATTTCGGGGGAAGTCTTCGAAAACCTTGCGCCGGAGCTGTTGCATCGTGTGATCGAAACCTATTTCCGTAGTTCTGCAGATCGGATCCGAGTCCTTGCCTATGTGCGGCCGCATGCGCAGCGGATCCTGTCGAGCTACGCCGAGCAAATCAAAATTGGCTGGTTCCGCGACGGGATGCGCAAGTTCTATGAGGTCAATCTAAAAAGCGGCAGATTTCACTATGCGCCACGGCTGCGTCGGCTGAAAGAGTTGTTTGGTGCAGACTTCGTCTTGCGCCCGATGATCCGCAGCCAGCTGCGCAATGGTTCCGTTCTTGAGGATTTTGCCCATGTTGCTTTTGACGGGCGGCCCTATGCCGTGGAGGAGTTCGAGGCCGAAAACCAGTCTGTGACGGTGCGGGAGCTGGCGTTACTGCATTTTCTGCAAGGCCAGTTTCAGGACAAGGACGCCTGGCTGCGCCATACCATTGGATGGGAACTGGCGCGGCGGTTGGAACGGCTGCGTACCCCGGCTGATAGCAAGGTGCGCAAGTTGGTGATGGCGCGGGAGCTGGCTCGCGATGCTGCGATTGCCTATGCTCAGGATGCTGCTGCGGTTGATGCAGAGTTCTTTGATTCAGAGCCGCTACTGCAGGATGCGCTACAGACGATGGTGGCGCAGGCTTCGCCGACTGAACAGTCGTTGGACCCTAGTCAGTTCTTCAGTCCCGAGCATCTGCGCAATTTAACGGTGATGGCCGGGATCGTCCATGACATGCTGTTGACTCGCGAATCTTGGCCTGCGTATTTCCATCGTCACCGCCTGAAAGATATCGAACGGCACAGGCTGGCGCGTCTGGGGCTGGATGAAAATGGTGATCCGCTTGAAGAGGGGGCAACCGATCCCGTTCCCGCGGATGTCGGCGCCGGGCGCACCGGTTCAGAAAAGGATTGATCATGAATATCCGTTCCTCTCTCGCGGCGGTCATTGTGACCTACAATCGTTTGGACAAGTTGAAACTGGTGGTGTCGGCACTGCAGGCGCAGACCTGCCTGCCGGAGCGGGTGTTTGTGATCGACAATGCCTCTACCGATGACACCGGCAGCTGGTTGAGCCAGCTGCAAAAGGAGGATCCCCGGTTTCAGCATGTGCGCCTGCCGGAAAACATCGGCGGGGCCGGCGGGTTTTATGAAGGCGCGCGGGTGGCCTATGAAGAGGGCTATGATTTCATCTGGTTCAGCGATGATGACGCCTATCCCGAGCCCAATGCGATCGAGCTGCTGTTGACGGGCATCAAGGATTTTGAGGCGCGCTTTACCTGGCGGCCGTCTTTTGCCTGTTCGGCGGTGAAATGGACCAACGGCGATCTCTGCGAGATGAACACGCCTTCGACCGTCTGGGATTGGCCGCGGTTCTACAGCCCCGAGACACCCTATTTCCTGGTCGGCTCCTGCTCCTTTGTCTCGGTGCTGGTGCCCCGCTGGGCGATCAAGAAACACGGCTTTCCGATCAAGGAATATTTCATCTGGTATGATGACGCCGAATACACCCAGCGCCTGGCCAAATCCTACCCCGGCATCTACTGCCCCAACAGCGTGGTGGTCCATGATGTGCCCGAAAACAAGGGGGTGAACTATTCGCTGGTGAACCAGGGCAATATCTGGAAATTCCGCTATGGCGCCCGCAATGAGGCCTCGTTCCGTCGCCGGGAGCAGGGCTGGGCCGGGGTGGCTGTCTTTGCCCGCGGGGTGCGCCGACAGATGCGTCAGGGCAATGTGGAGAAATCGCTGCGCCGCGAGGTCTATAAGGCGATCTGGGAGGGCTGCTCCTTTACGCCGCCGATCATCTACCCCGATCCCGACACCGGAGTCTGAGGCGAAATCTGCCCGCAAGACCACCCGCAGCGCTGGATCCGCCGGACCGGCGCAGCACAGATCAAGAAGGACAGGCAGGGAGCCCCCATGTCCCAGGACCGAGAGTATATCGATCAGGAGATCGCCCAGATCCGTTTCATCTATGAAACGCTCTACCCCGAGACCCCGGTCGAGGCCCATATGTGGTGGGAAGAGGCCAAGCTGGGTACTCCGGCAGTGCACCCACATGATCTTGCTTATGGTGCCGAGACGATGGCCTTGAGCTATATCGGCAACCGGAGATTTGGCCCTGAACCGACAAGTGCGGAGATGGGCAAGCGGGCGTTTCTGACCATTCCGTCGCCGCGTCAGGTGGCTGAGCGCGCGGGCAGTTCGGCCGGGGTGCCCTGGCATAAACGGCCGCGCCATTATCGCAGTATTCATGCGCTGTCCCCGCTGCTGGCAGAGCAGGCCAAATACCAGGTCGAGGCCCGTCGATTTCGCAAGTTGCCGGTGCGGCACAAGTTTTCCCGCCTGGCCTGTTCGCGGGGGCTGCTTGAAGGGGATCTGCATCCACTCACGCAGACGGCTTCGGGCAAGGACAAAGATCCAGCGATCCTGATCGGGCTTCACTGGCTGGATGTGGGCGGCGCCGAAAGTCTCGGCATCGACAGCATCCGCTGGGCGCTGGAGGCGGGGTTGCGGGTGTTTGTCATGGTGGGGCAGGAAGGCCCTGAACGGCTGTTGGCGAAATTGCCCGATGACCCGCGTCTTCGGCTGATCCGCACGGATCGCTATCTGCCGCGCGCCCTGGCCAGCGCCTTTGTCAGCCGGTTGATTGCGCAGGAAAACATCATCCTCACTCACAACCACCACTGTGTGCCGCTTTATGATGCGCTGCCGACGATCAAGCTGCGCCATCCGCATGTGGTCAATCTCGACAGCACCCATATCGTGGAATATGCCGATGGTGGCTATCCGCGGATCTCGGGTGTCTGGAGCAATTTCATCGATCATCACCATGTGATCAGCGCCGATCTGCAGCGGTTTTATCAGGAACGTTTCCGGGTTTATGGCAGCAAGCTGGTGCTGGGGCGGCTGCTGGATGACAGCCGTCGTGGCGCGGAGGTGGCACCGGTGCGGATCAAGGCCGGGCAAACCCGCTGCCGCGTCGCTTTTGTCGGGCGGATGGTGCATCAGAAACGGCCCGTGGTGGCCTTGGCGATCATCCGGCGGCTGCGAGCCTGGGGCAAGCGCAACGGTGTCGACTTCCGCTTTGATATGGTGGGCGAAGGCCCTTATCGCGGTGCGGTGGAACATCTTCTGACCCGTTACCGACTGGGGGATGTGGTGCATCTGCATGCGGCGGGCACCGATGTGCCGGCGCTTCTGGGGCAGAGCGATGTCCTGCTGGTGCCGTCCTCGAATGAAGGGCTGGCGCTGGTCTGCTATGAGGCGATCGAGGCGGGCTGTGTGCCGATCTGTTCCGAGGTGGGCGCGCAGGCCGAGATCTGCCCGCCGGAAACCCTGGTGCCCTGGTCGCCCTTGGGGGCGGTGCGCGAGAGCGTGGCGCTGGTGCAGCGGCTGTTGCGCGAAAAGGGCTTTGCCGAAACGGTGGAGGCCGGGCAGCGGGCGCGGCTGGAGGCCTTGTCGGCAGAACCGTCGGCGCGCGAAGTGCTGAGCGAGATCTATCGCGACACCCTGACCGCACAGCGCGCAGACAAGTCAGAGCCCGTTTCCGCATGACGCGGCGGCTGTGGCTGCATATCGGCTCGCACAAGACCGGCTCGACCTCGCTGCAGATTGCCCTGCGGCAGGGGCAGAGCGACAAGACGCTGGGCAGCTGGAGTTATCTGCATGCCCGGCCGCGGGTGGATTTCAATCCGCTGGTGCGCATGCAGCGCATGGGGGGCAATATGTACCCCGAGCTGCGCTGGCCGTTTCTGGAGCGGCGCATGGAAGATGCGGACCGGCGCGGGCATGGCGACTGCATCATCTCGACCGAGATGCTGTTCTGGCTGATGAACCCCAATGACATCCGTGCGCTGCACAAACGCCTGCATGAGCATTTCGACGAGATCCAGGTGGTCGCCTATCTGCGGCGACAGGACACCCTGGCGTTGTCGCATCGCAAGCAGGTGGTGATGGGGCGGGCGGCGTATCAGTTTTACGGCGCGCAGCTGCAGGCGCTGCCGGTCTACCGGCCGCATATGATGCGCTATTTCGATTATGCCACCAAACTCGCCCGCTGGGAGGAGATCTTTGGCGCGCAGAATGTGACCGTGCGGCGGTTTCAGCGGCAGGATCTCATCGGCGGCGATACGGTGCTGGATTTCTACAATCTGGTGGGGATCACGCCACCGGCGGAGATCCCCAAGGAAAATGCGGCCTGGTCGCGCAGCCAGTTGCTGGCGGGATTGTGGCTGCGCCGTCAGGGGTTTATGCGCGAAAGCTTTGTGGCGGCAGTGCAGGAGCTGCCACAGGATGGCCCGCTGTTGCCGTCACGCGAGGAGATGCAGGTGTTCCTGGCGCGGTTTGAGGACATCAACCGCCAGCTGGCGGCGCGTTATGACCCGGACGGGCCAGAGCAGTTTTTCGACATGGGGTTTGACCGCTATCCCGATCAGGCCAATGGCGGCAGCACGGCGGCCGGGGGATTTGACGGCGATCCGGTGCTGACACCGGCGGTGCTGCAGGATCTGAAAACCCGGGCAGAGGCCGAGAGCGCGGCCCGGGATCTGGCGCGCGATCCGATCAATACGGCGGATGATCTGCAGGATCTGTAGCCTGCAGCAGCGACGCTGATTTTCAACCAAACGATCACAAGAAAAGCCCCCCGCAACGGAATATGTGCAGGGGGCTTTCCTTGCGCGATGGCCCTCGGTGCCGGGGCGGGCAGGCGCGCCCTCGCGCAAGCTCTGGCGTACACGAGCAGCCAGAGATCCCGCCAATAGAAAAGGCCCCGCCGAGCAGGGCCTTTCCTGTACCTTTCAGACCCGCGCCTTAGGCGAAGTCGAAGTCTGCTGCGTCCAGTGCGCCCAGGGTCGCAACAGACGTCAGAGTGACAGTGGTGTCTGCGTCGATCGCGATCACAACACCGGCGTCTGTCTGGTATGCAACGGCCAGAACGTCATCCAGGTTGTTGTAGCCCAGCTCTTCAACGTTCAGCTTGTCGTTGCCAGTGCCGAAGTCGGTGATGGTGGTTGCACCGGTGCCTGCTTTCAGGACGAACTCGTCATCGCCAGTACCACCGGTCAGTTCGTCGCCGCCGAGGCTGGTGTAGATGATGTCGTCTTCAGTACCACCGATAACGGTGTCTTCGCCAGCACCACCGCGCAGTTCGTTGGAACCGGAGGTGCCTTCCAGACGGTCATCACCGTCGCCACCTTTCAGGGTGTCGTCGCCTGCGCCGCCGATCAGAGTGTCTGCACCTGCACCACCATTGATGGCGTCGTTACCTGCACCACCGTCGAGGCTGCTGTCGTCGCCCTGACCACCAAAGATGGTGTCATTGCCGTTACCACCGGTGATGTTATCTGCACCAGCGCCACCGCCCAGGTTGCTGCCGTCATTACCAGTGGTGATGGTGTCATCGCCGTTGCCGCCACGGATGAAGTTTTCACCTGCGCCGCCTTCCAGAATGTCGTCTTCGTTACCACCAAAGATGGTATCGTTGCCGTCGCCTGCGGTGATGGCGTTGGCTTCATCGTTGCCGTTAAAGGTGTCGTTGCCTGCGTCTACGCCACCGAAGTCGGAGGTTTCGTTCACGTCTGCAGCTGCACCGGTACCTGCATTCCAAGTGTCATCACCGTTGGTGAAAGGAATGGTTTCGTCAAAAGTCACGGTGATGGTGCGGGTGTCACCACCTGCATTTGCAACAACAACTTCGTAGGAGAAGGATGCGTCGTCACCAACGTTGCCTTGCGCTGCAACCGCTGCGGTGTTTGCAGTGAAGCTCAGGTTTGCACCGCTGACTTCAAATGCGCCATCTGCGTTGACAAAGTTGTTGCCAACGGTTGCGACGTCTTGGCCGTCTACAGAAACGATGGACGCAACAGTGAAGGCCGTGACAGACGCAGCTGCGCCGTCCCACTCATAGTCGCTGGCGGTCAGTGCCAGCGCGCTACCGTCTGCGGTGCCGGCCGAAGGGTTGATGATGCCGGAAGTTTCAACACCAGCTTCGATTGTGATGCCGTCGGACAGAGTAACGGAGGTAAAGCCCTCGGTCAGGGAGGCGGTGCCGATGGTCCAGGTGTCGGTTGTATCGTCATAGGACAGAGCAACACCTTGAAGCGTAGCAAAATCGTCTGCTCCGGCGTTCAGGATCAGAGTGTCTGCGCCACCGTTGCCGTCGATGTTGCCATTGACGGAAATTGCATCTGTCAGGGTGATCTGGTCAGCGCTGGTGGTGCCAGCTTCGATGACCAGACCGGATTCTGCGTTAATATTAGCCATTTTCTACTCCGTAGTAATGCTCGTGTTTTCCGCGAACATATGCGCCTGCCTTATGCTCGCAAAGGTTTTACCGCCTTCTGTCTCTCTGCCCTGCCTTCCATTGTCAAGGAAACTTACTCCCAATGGGGTATGAATCGAAAAGAAGCGGAAAGCGTGGCGGGCATAACACGGTTAGATTTAGCGGAAAAATACCCCCAAAGGTGAGTGGCTGGAAAAATTCACACTTGTCATGCGGGGTGATTCTTGGCAGGTTCTTGCCCTGAATACAGTGCGTTGCGGCGCGCTTGCGGGAGCTATGGGGGATCGTGGCCTGATTTTGGGGCGATTTACCCCCTTTGGCCGCTGATTTTTATAAATCCGTTACAATTATTGGTATCCGGGCATCGCATCCGGAAGGGGTAGGGAATTCCTGACCCCTGCGATTGCGTCGTGATCTCCGTGTGTGGTTTTTGCCACCCTGAGGTATCTGAATTGCGATTCCTCAACATTATTCATGACGTTTACACGGTATTTGGTGATATCGGGCGCTAATGGTATTTATTAACGATTATTATTCTTTACCAAATGTGATATTAAATTGGCATATGTGCAAGAATTCATGCCTCAGGATTGCATAAATCATACAGAATCTCGCAACCCTTGGGGCTGTCTGATGCCGCCGTGTTCGCGTGACGCAAGGGCAGAGGGTTCCCCCGTATCGCCCCCGTATCCGCCTGTTTCCGCCATGTCCCTTGCCGCGCTGTGCTGCGGATCTCCCCCGATAGGGGAGGGCTGAGAGGCGGCAGGGGCTGTGAAACAGGCAGAACCCTGCCGATCAGCGCGCGGCGTCTGGGTGATTTTCACAGGTTTTGTCGCCCAAACGCAGTGCGCCCCCAGATCTTGGGGGGATCCGGGGGCGCAAAAGAGAATCAATCGGCAGGGATTCGCAGGCGTATGGGCGTGATCAGCCCCGCCTTGCCCCTTTAGGCGTAGTAGCGGCGCAGCAGCTGATGCAGGCGGGTGTCGTTGCGGCTCTTTTCGCCGACGATATTGCGCACGGCGTCGGGGATCTCCTCGGCGGCCTTGGGCGCGCGCCCGGTGTTTTCGCGGTGCTCTGTCAGTTCTGACAGGCCATGGCTGCGGCGGAAGTGATCAAGCGAGGCGCCCAGCTCTTCGGTGACCCCGATGAAGCTGTAGGAGCGGTTGAGCTTCTCCAGCGCGTGATCAAAGGAGTAGAACGCCCCGGTCATCAGCGACAGCTGATAATCCAGCGGCAGCGCCTTGGCGTAGGATTCCAGCGTCGGGTAGCGCGCGGCAAAGGCCTCGTGCTGGGGGTGTTTGTCGGAGGTGTTGTAGCGATAGTTCGACACAAAGCGATCCAGCGGATCGCGAATGATGGTGGCGCATTTCAGCGGCAGTTCCTGATTGCGCCAGTACATCACGTCAGACCAGCCGAAATGCCCCATCAGCACCTGGCGGCAGGGGTTGGCCTCGTCGCTGCGCCGATAGAGCGCCTTGCGCGTCTTGTTGCGGAAGGACTGATTGGTGTTTTCCCAGGAAACCGGGTGAAAGATGTCAAAGGCCGCCTGCAGCGCCTTGCCCACCGACATGCCCGCGGTTTTGGGGATATGCATGAAGAGGATCACATCGGCCGTTTCGCGGTAGGTGTCATCGGCAACCAGCCTTGGCGAAAAGCGGCTCTCGAAGATGCGTTCTGCCTGCGAGGATGGCTCCAGCCCGGTGGCTGCGGAAACCTGCGTCATGATGGGGAGTGCTCCACTTTCGAGGGGGGTCTCTGTGCGCCGTTCGGGGTAGCGAAGGGGGTATGGCTTGTCAATCTGGGCCGCGGGCTGAGGGAAGGGCCGGATACCGGCGCAGACTGCCGCACGTCTGGCCCGGGTTCCCGCCGGGGTTGAGAGAGGCTTTTGTCCTTCTTTGCTGTGGTAGGCCTGCCTTGCTGTTTGACAGGATGGGGGGACTGTGGTTTTGACCTCCTATTATACAGGCGCTTGTGTTTGTTTCGCGCATCCGGTCAGTGGCCCGCCTGGCAGTGGGCCCGGTCCGGAGCCGCGGTGCAGGGGCCTGTGGGGCAATTTGAAGGGGTCACCACGTTCGTGGGCGCCCCGACCGGCACAGACCGATAGAACACAAGGCAGCATTTCATGGCACGCACTCCCGCACAGCACTCGGCGCAGGCGTATAAATCGGGCCTCGCAGAGATCCGCAAAGCCCGCAAGAGCAACCGTGGCGCGTTCTGGGTGATCGGCCTGTTCAGCCTGTTTGCCAACCTGCTGATGCTGACCAGTCCGCTTTACATGATGCAGGTCTATGACCGGGTCCTGGGCAGCCGCTCTCTGGAGACGCTTGTTGCGCTGACGGTGCTGGCGGGGTTCCTGTTTTTGATCATGGGCATTCTGGATTATGTGCGGGGCCGCATTCTGGCCCGCGTCGGAGCGCGGTTTCATGACCAGCTGGAAGCGCGGGTGTTTCATGCGGTTCAGGACAAATCCGCAGCCGGCTTCAATGATGACGCCGCCAAGGTCGGTCTGCGCGATCTGGAAGCCATGCAGAAGGCCCTGTCCTCGCCGATCGTCTCGGCCTTTTTTGACCTGCCCTGGACGCCGCTGTTTCTTGGATTGATCGCCGTGTTCCACCCGCTGCTGGGCCTGCTGGCGCTGGTGGGGGGCGCGGTGCTGGTGGTCTTTGCCCTGATCAACCAGGTGATGTCGAAACGGGTGGTGGAAAATGCCAGCATGATGGCGGCTTCGGCCCATCAGCTGTCTGACGGGATGCGCAACAATGCAGAGATGATCCAGGCGCTTGGTATGCGCAAGGCCGCCTTTGGCAAATGGCGGATGCTGCGCAGCCAGGCGGTGGGGTCAGAATTGAGCGCGACGGATCTCACCGGTGGCTTCAGCACCGCGACGCGGACGTTTCGCCTGGCGCTGCAGTCGGCCATGCTGGGCACCGGCGCCTATCTGGTGTTGACCGAGGGGCTGACACCGGGGGTGATGATTGCCGCCTCCATCATCATGGGCCGCGCGCTGTCGCCGATCGAGACGCTGATCGGGCAATGGGCGTTGGTGCAGCGGGCGATGCAGGCCCAGGAGCGCCTGGCGCAGATGCTGGGAGAAACCCCGGAGCGTCCGGCGCCGATGAAACTGGCCCGCCCCGCCGCCAAACTGGACGTGCAGGGGGTGGCACTGGTGCCGCCGGCCGGCCCCGGCCAGGTCTCCAAACCGGTTTTGCAGGGGCTCAACTTTCAGATCCAACCTGGTCAGGCGCTGGGGGTGATCGGCTCTTCGGGGGCGGGGAAATCTTCGCTGGCGCGGGCGCTGATCGGGGTCTGGCATCCGGTTTCGGGCAAGATCCGTCTCGATGGGGCGGCGCTCAATCAGTACGATATGGATGATCTTGGAAGCTACATTGGTTATCTGCCCCAGCAGGTCACGCTGTTTGACGGCACCATTGCCGAAAACATCGCCCGCCTGTCGATGTTGCCCGACCCCGACAAGGTGGTGGCGGCCGCTCGCAAGGCGGCCGTGCATGACATGATCCTGCAATTGCCGCAGGGCTATGACACGCCGGTCCGGGTGGCCAGCAACCGGCTTTCCGGCGGCCAGGTGCAGCGCATTGGTCTGGCGCGCGCGCTTTATGGGGATCCGGTGCTTCTGGTGCTGGATGAGCCGAACTCGAACCTGGACAACGAAGGTAGCCAGGCGCTGAATCTCGCGGTGGCCCATGCCAAGCAGGATGGCCGTGCGGTCATCATCATGGCCCATCGCCCGGCCGCGATCCAGCTCTGTGATCTGATCCTGATCCTGGACAATGGAACCCAGCGGGCCTTTGGCCCCAAGGACGCGGTGCTGCGCGAGCACCTGCAGAACCCACAGGTCGCCCAACAGAAGAAACCGCAATCCCAGCAGGCACAGGGCGCCAAGCCCGCCGCGCAGCAAGCGGTGCCCACGCAAGGCGAGCCCAGTGAGCCCGGCAAGGCACAACAGACCGGGGCGCAGAAACATCCCGAGCACGGCGCGCCCGCTGCGGCGCCCGCTCAGGCAGAGGCAAAATCATGAGTGATACATCTTCTTCCTCCTATCCCATCCGCGGCCTGATCCTGGGCGGGATGGTGGCACTGGCTGTTCTGGTGGGGGGCATCGGCCAATGGGCGGCCACGGCCGAAATTTCCGGAGCGGTCATCGCCTCGGGCTCCATCAAGGTGGAGCAGAACCGGCAGGTGGTTCAGCACCCTGATGGCGGCGTGGTGGATGAGATCCTTGTTACCGAAGGGCAGTTGGTTGAGGAAGGCACGCTGTTGCTGCGGCTGGAGCCGTCGGTGCTGCAGGCCGAACGTCAGATCGTTGAAGGCCAGCTGGCCGAGACCCTGGCACGGCGCAGCCGCTATGGGGCTGAGCGGGATGATGCGGCGGAGGTGACTTTTGCGGATCTGCTGTTCGAACTGAAGGGCAGCCATGTGCAGACCGAGGAGCTGATCAGCGGCCAGCAGCGTCTGTTCGAAGCGCGTCTGGTCAACCTGCGCGCCCGCATCAGCCGTCTGGAAGAGCGTATCGGACAGATCCAGAGCCAGATCCGCGGCATCGAGGCCCAGCAGGACGCGCTGCAGGAACAACTGGTGCTGATCGGGGAGGAACTGGAAAACCAGCAGAGCCTTCTGGCTCAGGGGTTGGCGCAATCCAGCCGGGTTCTGGCGCTGCAGCGGGAGCAATCGCGCCTGCGCGGTCAGGCCGGTGCGCTCACTGCCCAGAAGGCGCAGGCCGAGGGGCAGGTGAGCGAGCTGCGTCTTGAGATCCTCAACCAGCAGACTGCGCGACGCGAAGAAGCGATTGCCAATCTGCGGGATCTGCAGGTGCGGGAGCTGGAGCTGATCGAGCGCAGAAACGTGATCTTGCAGCGCCTGGCGCGTCTGGATGTGCGGGCACCGGTGGATGGGGTCGTCTACGGGCTCAATGTGTTTGCCCGGAAATCGGTGATCCGGGCGGCGGACCCGCTGCTGTATCTGATTCCGCAGAACCAGCCGCTGGTGATTTCCACGCAGGTCGCGCCCTCGGACATCGATCAGGTCTATCTCAACCAGCGCGTCAGCCTGAATTTCTCCAGTTTCAATCAGCGGACCACGCCAACGCTGTTTGGCCGGGTCAGCACGGTGTCTGCAGATTCCTTTCAGGATCAGCAGACCGGGCAGAGCTACTTTGTGGTGGAGATCCGTCTGGACGAGGGCGAAGCGGCCCGCCTGCCCGAGGGCAATGTGCTGGTGCCGGGGATGCCGGTGGAGGCCTTCATCGAAACCAACAGCCGTACGCCCTTTGCCTATCTGTTGCAGCCCTTTACCGACTATTTGAACCGGGCCTTCCGCGAGAGCTGAGCCCTTTTGCGCTCAGGTGGCGGATTTTCCCCGCGCCTGTCCCCGTGTGTCCCTGTGACTGTGCCCCTTGCGGGCGGGCAAAGGCGGAAAACCGACTGCCACTTGGGTGCAACATGGCCTAAACTGCGCTCATCCCGTGCCTGCGGGCCCTTTTGGTGTGCTGCCGGGGGCTGTATCAGGTGCAGAGATGCGACTGATCGCCCAAGACTTAAGGATAACAGATGAAAAAAGCCCTCATCACCGGTGTGACCGGCCAGGATGGTTCCTACCTTGCAGAGTTTCTTCTGGCCAAAGGCTATGAGGTGCATGGGATCAAGCGGCGGGCGTCGTCTTTCAATACGTCGCGTGTGGATCACATCTATCAGGATCCCCATGTCGACAATGCCCGCTTCAAGCTGCACTACGGCGATCTGACCGATACCTCCAACCTCACCCGCCTGCTGAGCGAGATCGAACCCGACGAGGTGTACAACCTTGGCGCCCAGTCCCATGTGGCGGTCAGCTTCGAGGCGCCGGAATACACAGCCGATGTGGACGGCATCGGCACCCTGCGCCTGCTGGAGGCGATCCGCTTCCTCGGCCTTGAGAAAAAGACCCGTTTCTATCAGGCCTCCACTTCGGAGCTTTACGGTCTGGTGCAGGAAACCCCGCAGCGCGAGACCACGCCGTTTTATCCGCGCAGCCCTTATGCGGTGGCCAAGCTTTATTCCTACTGGATCACGGTCAATTACCGCGAGGCTTATGGCATGTATGCCTGCAACGGCATTCTCTTCAACCACGAGAGCCCGCGCCGGGGCGAGACCTTTGTGACGCGCAAGATCACCCGCGGCCTTGCCAATATCGCCCAGGGGCTCGAAGACTGTCTGTATATGGGCAATATCGATGCGCTGCGCGACTGGGGCCATGCCAAGGATTACGTGCGCATGCAGTGGATGATGCTGCAGCAGGATCAGGCCGAAGATTTCGTGATTGCCACCGGCAAGCAGTATTCCGTGCGTCAGTTCATCCAGTGGTCTGCCGAAGAGCTGGGGGTGACGCTGGCGTTTTCGGGCGAGGGCGTAGAGGAAATCGCCACCGTGGCCGCGATCGAGGGCGACAAGGCGCCGGCGCTGAAGGTGGGCGATGTGATCTTGCGCATTGATCCGCGCTATTTCCGCCCGGCCGAGGTGGAGACGCTGCTGGGCGATCCGGCCAAGGCCAAGGCACAGCTCGGCTGGGAGCCGGAGATCACCACCCAAGAGATGTGCGCCGAAATGGTGGCCGAGGATCTCAAGACCGCGCGCCGCCATGCGCTGCTGAAAGCACACGGCATGGATCTGCCGGTCAGCGTGGAGACCTGAGGCGATGGTCAAGATCTATGTGGCAGGCCATCGCGGCATGGTGGGCGGCGCCATCCTGCGCCAGTTGCAGGCCCGCCAGGCGGCCGGCGCCGACCTGCAGCTGATCACCCGCACCAGCGCCGAGCTGGATCTGACCGATCAGGCGGCGGTGCAGGCCTTTTTTGCCGCAGAACGCCCCGATCAGGTGGTGCTGGCGGCGGCGCGGGTGGGCGGCATTCATGCCAACAACAGCTATCCGGCGCAGTTCATCTATGAAAATCTGATGATGGCGGCCAATGTGATCCATGCGGCGCATGGCCATGATGTGCAGCGGCTGTTGCAGCTGGGCTCCAGCTGCATCTATCCCAAACACGCCCCCCAGCCGATGGCAGAGGATGCGCTGTTGACCGGCACGCTGGAGCCCACCAACGAACCCTATGCCATCGCCAAGATTGCAGGCATCAAGCTCTGCGAGAGCTACAACCGTCAGCACGGGCGCGATTACCGTTCGGTGATGCCGACCAATCTGTATGGGCCGGGGGATAATTTCCACCCCGAAAACAGCCATGTGCTGCCGGCGCTGATCCGCCGGTTTGATGCGGCGGCGCGGGCCGGTGATGGCTCTGTGGCGATCTGGGGCACCGGCACGCCGCGGCGGGAATTCCTGCATGTGGATGACATGGCAGAGGCGTCTTTGTTTGTGCTGGATCTGGATCAGGAGATCTATCAGCGCGAAACCAGCCCGATGCTGAGCCATATCAATGTGGGCTCGGGGCAGGATATCTCCATTCTGGAGCTGGCGCAGATGGTGGCGGATGTGGTGGGCTTCACGGGTGAGATCGTGACCAACCCGGACCAGCCCGATGGCGCGCCCCGCAAGCTGATGGATGTGTCGCGTCTGGCCCGGCTTGGCTGGCAGGCGCGGATTTCGCTGCGGGCAGGCATCGAGGAGACATACCGCTGGTATCTCTCTCAGGATGAGGCCAGCCTGCGCAGCAAATGATCTGCCTGCGCAGCAAATGACCTGTCAGAAAACAGGCCCATGCAAAACAGGACCGATGGCCCTAAAAAAGGCTAAGACACCAGGCAGGCTCTGATCCCGAGGACAGCAGGATCAGAGCCGGACACCGGTCAGAAAGGGACAGCCCATGATCACCCCCATTCTTCTGTGCGGCGGCTCCGGCACACGGCTGTGGCCGCTCTCGCGCAAGAGCTACCCCAAGCAATTCGTGCCCCTGGTGGGCGAGACCACGCTGTTTCAGGCCTCTGCCCAGCGGTTGACCGGCGAAGGCTTTGCCGCCCCGATGGTGCTCACCAATTCGGATTTCCGGTTCATCGTCACCGAACAGATGGCCGAAGTGGGCATCGATCCCGGCGCCATCCTGATCGAACCCTCCGGGCGCAATACTGCGCCTGCGGTGCTGGCGGCGGCGCTCTGGCTGCAGGCGCGTGATCCGGATGGGCTGATGCTGGTGGCGCCCTCGGATCATGTGGTGCCCGATGCGGCGGCCTTTCGCGCCGCTGTTGCGGCGGCAGAGCCTGCAGCGCGCGCAGGTCAGCTGGTCACCTTCGGGATCAAGCCGGACCGGGCCGAGACCGGCTATGGCTATCTTGAACTGGATGGGGACCCCGGTGATTTCACACCGCAGGTGATCGGGCTCAAGCGCTTTGTCGAGAAACCGGATCTTGCCACCGCCGAAGGGATGCTGGCCTCTGGGCAGTTTCTGTGGAACGCGGGCATTTTCTTGTTTTCGGTCAAGGCCATCATCGCGGCCTTTGAAACCCATGCGCCGGATCTGATGGCGCCGGTGCAGGGGGCCGTCGACAAGGGCCAGCCTGATCTGGGGTTCTTGCGCCTGGATCCCGAGGCCTGGGAGGGGGCAAGCGATATTTCCATCGACTACGCGGTGATGGAGCGGGCCGACAATCTGGCGGTGGTGCCCTATGCGGGCGGCTGGTCCGATCTGGGCGGCTGGGATGCGGTCTGGCGCGAAAGCGGGCCGGATGGCGATGGCATCGTGACCCAGGGGCGCGCCAGCGCCATTGATTGTGCCGACAGCCTGCTGCGATCGGAAGATGACGGGCTTGAGGTGGTGGGCATCGGGCTGAAGAACATCATCACCGTGGCGATGCCCGATGCGGTTCTGGTCGCCGATGCCAGCCGTGCACAGGATGTCAAACAGGCGGTCAGCGCGCTGAAGGCAAAATCGGCCCGCCAGGCCGAAGCCTTCCCCAAGGATCACCGCCCCTGGGGCTGGTTCGAAAGCCTGGTGGTGGGCGAGCGTTTCCAGGTGAAGCGCATCCACGTCCATCCCGGCGCGGCCCTCAGCCTGCAAAGCCACCATCACCGCTCCGAACATTGGATCGTGGTGGAAGGCACCGCCAAGGTAACGGTGGATGACAAGGTCCAGCTGGTGAGCGAAAACCAGTCGGTCTACATCCCCCTTGGCGCGGTGCACCGGATGGAAAACCCCGGCAAGGTGCCGATGGTGCTCATCGAGGTGCAGACCGGCAGCTACCTCGGCGAGGATGACATCATCCGCTATGAAGACATGTACGCCCGCGGCCAGGGCGCCAAAGGCTGACAGGCTGACAGGGGCTGATAGCGCTGGCGGGGCCGAGCGGGCAGATCGCAAGAGAGGGCGCCCAAAGGCCTGCGCCCCCCCGGTTTTCCGGTCCCGATCAGCGCAGCAGCCAGTCTTCCAGGGAGAGGTGATCCGGCGCTTTGGCGGGCAGGTCGCGCAGTTTGATCCAGCGCGGGTCGGTGGGTTGACCGGGGCGCAGGCGCAGCCGGCCCAGGAGCCCGACCATGGCCCATTCCGCCCGGCGGCTGCGCGGCACATGCGGGCGGTTCGGATCATGGGCAGGGTTGCGCTGCGGCTGACCTGCCGCGTCGCGCCGCACCGCGCCATAGGCATCCCGCAGCAGATGGCCGATCCAGCGTTCTCCGTCACTGCCGCCCACCACCGAAGGCGTGGCCGAAATCACCCCGACGGGACACTCGCCTGCGCGCGCAACGCGGATCCGCTCTCCCACCAGCACCACGCACAGCCCGCGCCGGTCTTCGCCCTCTGGATTGCCATCCTCCCATTCCAGAAACTCGGCATAATCCGCACCCCCTCCGATCCAGGCGCCGTCGCAATATCCGTTGCCATCCTGGCTGAGCCGAAAGGCGGTGCCGCTGCCATCGCCGGCCTGCAGGTAATCCTGTCCGCTGCCGGTGGCCTGAAGCGACAGGAGCGCGGCGTCATCGCCGGCCACTTCCAGCCGGGCATCGGGGGCTGAGGTGCCAAAGCCCGCCCGGCCGCTGTCGGCGCTCAGCACCATCGCAGCCTCCCAGCTGCTGCCATCGGGCGACAGTTTCACGGTGAAATCCCTGTTGCCCGCCAGCCCCATCTCGGCATGGCCTGCCCAGTTGGACTGAAACAGCAGGCTGGCGGTGTCACTCTCTGCGGCCTTGTTGATCTTCAGCTGATGGCCCTGACCGGCGTGGCTGAACAGGCTGGCGTCGCTTGCCAGGGCCAGACGGTTGGTGGCATCGGCATCGGTGGCCAGGCCGAGCTGCTCCAATCGGTTGCCTGCGGGGGGCGGCAGGATCCAGGCGGTGCCATCCCAGACATGCAGCGCGCCATCCTGCCCCTGAGCCCCTGCCACCCAGGCCCGCCAGCCTGCGCGCGGGGTGAGAAACAGCCACTGCGGATCCTGCCAGATCGCCAGCTGCCCGCCCTGACCGGCCCAGGCATCCGCGGGCGTGGCGCCAAGCGCATAGGCGGCACCGGGCGCAGGGGTCTCGGGCGGGGTTGTGGCATCCAGCGCCACAAGGCGCAGCTGCACCAGCGCATCCAGGATCTGCAGGGCGGCATTATGGGTGACGTGTTTTTGCGCCTGCGCGGGCATCAGATAGGGCAGGGCAAGCAGCGGGGAGATCTCTGTCATGGGGGCTCCTGATCGGCAGGGAGAGGGAGGGGATCGGTGAGGAAACTGCGAGGGCCCCAGTCTGCCAGAGGGATCTGAGCCAACCGCTAAGGCAGCGTTCGCAGCCTGCGCAACACCCCCGGGCAGCCCCTGCCAGACGCGCCGTTCTGACTTGCCGCGTGACGGGCCTCTGTGACGGGCCTCGTGACCGGCCTCTGGTGACGGGCCTGCCGACCGTGATGCCGCCGCTGAATGCGGGTGATTGTCTTCAATATGTAAACAATGTCCGCCTTTGCGCCGTATTTCCGCGCCGATAAGCGCCGCGACTCACCCGGAAGTTGATCTCCACACGGTGGTCAAAAGGACAAGGGTGATGGAGATACGCTTTGAGGGGCGCTTTGGCGCGGGGGATGAGCTGCTGGATGTCGATCTGCGCGATCTGGATATCCATCACAGCGCCGGGGGCAGGGTGCATCTGCTGGCCACCACGGGTCTGAATGGCGGGGTGACGAGCTATGATCTGGGCCGCGCAGGCCAAATTCCGGGCTCTGCTCCGGTGGTGGAAAACAGTATCTATCACAGCGGAATTGGCCTTGTTGGGGGGGCGCCGCAGGGGCTGGCGCAACTGGTGGAGATCGCAGATGAGACGCGGCTCCTGCTGGCGGGGGGCGCTGCGGGGCGGCTGCTGTCACATGGGCTGAGCAGCGCGGGCGCGCTGTCCGGACAAGAGCAGATCGGCGGGGCAGGGCTCGCGGCCATGGGCCGGCTGGCCGCCGCCGTCACCGCAGAGGTGGGAGGCGCCGGGGGCACGCTTTATGCGCTGGATCAGGCGGGGGATCTGTTTGGCTGGCAGCTGGGGGCGGGGGGCGCGCTTGGGGCGTCTGTTGCGATCAGTGGCGCGCCGCTTCTGCCGGGGGCTCTGGCGATGGTGCAGGCAGATCTGCCCGGTGGTGGCCTGGCGCTGTTGCTGGCCGACCGGGTGACGCAGGCGGTGATCAGCTATCGCATCGACCCCGCCAGCGGCGCGCTGAGCCGGGTCGACAGTTTTGGTGCGGCCGAGGGGCTGGGGGTGGCTGAGCCCACGGTGCTGGAGAGTTTCACCGCCCACGGCAAAAGCTGGGCGCTGATGGGGGCGGCGGGCAGCGGCTCGCTCAGCCTGCTGGAGCTGGGCCGCGACGGCAGTCTGCGGCTGGCGGATCATCTTCTGGACACCGCCCAGACCCGTTTTGGCGGCATCAGCGCGCTGGAGGTGGTGGAGGTGGGCGGCGAGGCGCTGGTGCTGGCGGCGGGCAGTGACGACGGGCTGGCGCTGTTTCGTCTGCTGCCTGATGGTCAGCTGGTCCATGTGCGCAGCCTGGCCCATGAGGCTGCGGTGGGGGCTGCGGGGCTGGGGCTTGCGAATGTGACGGCGCTGGCGGCCACGGTGATGGGGGACAGTTTGCAGATCTTTGCCACATCGGGGGCCGCAGCCGGGGTGTCGCGGTTTTCGCTCTCGCTTGCGGATCTCGGCCAGGTGGCGGATGCGGGCGGTGATCGGCTGACGGGCAGCGAGGGCGATGATGTGCTGGCAGGCGGGCCCGGCGCGGTGCTGAGCGGCGGCGATGGCGCGGATATCTTTGTGCTGCGTCCGGGGGCCGCGGGCAGCCGCAGTTCGATCCGGATCAGTGATTTCGAAGTGGGGGTCGATCAGCTGGATCTCTCGGCGTTTGCGGGGCTGCGCAGCCTGGAGGCCCTGGGCCATGACAGCCGCAGTGGCGGGGTGGTGCTGCGCCATGTCGGCCCGCAGGACACGGTGACAGAGGTGGTGGTGATGACCCGCGATGGCCAGAGCCCCCCGCTGGAGGCGCTGTTTGCCGACGGCTTTGCCTTTGCCGACCGGATGCTGCCGCCGCCAGAGGCCCCGGATCCCCGTCGTGTCGGCTCGGCTGGAGAAGATCAGATCCGGGCCCGCCCGGCTGGCGATCAGATCACCGGCCTTGGCGGCGATGACACGCTGCACGGAGATCTGGGGCGCGATCAGCTGTGGGGCGGCGCGGGGCGCGATCTGTTGCAGGGGGCAGGCAGCGCAGACCGTCTGTTTGGCGGCACTGGCCGTGACACGCTGCAGGGCGGCAGTGGCAAGGATCTGCTGCAGGGCGGGGGCGGGGCGGACCGGCTTGAGGGAGGGCAGGGACACGACCGGCTGGCCGGCGGCGGCGGTGGCGATCGCCTGTTTGGCCAGTCCGGTGGCGATCAGCTGCGCGGCGGCAGCGGTGCGGATGTGCTTAGGGGCGGGGGCGGGGCAGACCGGCTCTGGGGGCAGGGGGGCAATGACCGTCTGTTTGGTGGCGCAGGCAAGGACATGCTGGCCGGCGGCGGTGGCCGCGATCTTCTGGTGGGCGGCGGCGGGGCGGATGTCTTTGTCTTTGGCAAGGGACACGGGCACGACCGCATCCGCGATTTCACCCTGGATGAGGATCTGATCCGCCTGCAGCCGGGCAGCGGGGTTGGCGGTTTCGAGGATCTGATCCTGACGCAGCAGGGCGATGATCTGCGCATCACCACCCCGCAGGGTCAGATCTGGCTGGAAGACATCAGCGCAGCGCAGATCAGCGCCGATGATTTCCTGTTCTGACAGAACCCACCATCGGGGCGGAGCGCTCAGAAGATGAAATCGCCCGCGTCCAGATCAGCAAGCGCCGTGTTCAGCAGCACCAGCGTGTCGCCGGATGCATCGCGCAGGATCACATTGGCGCCGTCCTCTTCGAGATGGTTGTCCCACAGGTCCTCGAAATCCTCGATCCCATCCGCCCGGCGCAGATTGATCCGGTCGTCTTCGCGCAGATCCCGCAGCACATCGCGCCCGGCAGAGAACACAAAGACATCGGCCCCGCCGCCGCCGCTCAGCTGGTCATTGCCCAGCCCGCCATGCAGCGTGTCACGGCCAGTGCCGCCAAACAGACGGTCTGCGCCGCCCCCACCCTTGAGCATATCGCGCCCCGCGCCGCCAAACAGCCGATCCGCGCCCCAGGCGCCCTTCAGCTCATCCGCGCCCCGTGCGCCCTGCAGCGTGTCACGCCCGGCCCGGCCCAGCAGCTCATTGGCGGCGGCATTGCCGATGATGCGGTCATGCCCCCGCCCGCCCCAGGCATCTTCGATCAGGTTGATGGCGCGGCCGCTGTCATCACGCACCGCTGCCGCCATGGCGACATTGTTGTCCAGCGCGCCAATGCTGGAATAGCGCCCGGGCCGCAGATCGATCTGGCTGTTGCCCGCCACATCGGACGCATCCAGAAGATCCTGCCCGCCGCCGTCCCAGATCGTCAGGCTGATGTTGCGGACGGTCCCGTCCTCTCCGCGCAGGGTCATGTTGTCCTGACCATATTGATAGGCCAGCGCACCGCGCCCGTCGCCATCGCCCAGATAGACCGTTGCGTCGTTGCGGGTCTGCGTATTGGCACCATAAAGCGCCTGCAGCGCCTGAATGTCCCACAGCATCGGCGTCACCGCCCAGCCCTGTGCCTGATAACTCAGATCCGCTTCGCCCGGGTGCGCCACATAGGACATCACCGTGAACTGGCCGTTGGTGGTGGCATCATTTGGCTGTTCGTTGGGATGGCGCAGCCCCAGCGCGTGGCCCAGTTCGTGCAGATAGGTGTTCCAGCTGGTATGCCCCAGCATCGGTCCGATGCCCGGCACATATTGATCGGGGTTGCTGCTGTTGATCCAGAGATCCCCGGCCACAGAGGCCGTGGTGCCCAGATCATCGGCATCGGGAAAATCAGCGACAAAGCCAAAGAGACCGGTGTCGTCAAACCCATAGCTGGCAAAGGCCATATCCAGCACATCGCCGGTCCCGGCAGGGGTGAGATTGACATTGGCCACCTCGTTCCAGGCCGCCACGGATTGCAGCATCAGCGCCTGCTGGCGCGCATCCATCGCAACCGAGGCGCTGGCCGGGACATAGTTTCCGTCGCCGCTGACATCGTAATCATCAAAGCGCCCATCATAGGGGTAATAGCCCGGCACCTGGCTGACAAAGGCATAGGTGATCCTGCCCTCGCCATCGTGCCAGCCCTCGGTGTTGCTGACCAAAAGCGCGCGGTAATCCTGATATGACGGCATCGGGGGGCTTTCCATCTGTAAGAAAACAAAAATCACGTTAAACGTGTATAAGTCAGAGATGGCCATCAGCACAACGGATCTCTCCTGTCACGCCGCTGACCTTCCCCAAGGTCAGCCGGCACGCCCAAAGGCCATCCGAGAACAGGCCCGGTGAACAGGGCCGGTCAGAAATCCGCCCCTTTTTTGCCCCTTCGCCGTGGCATGGTGGGGGAACTGAGGGTAGGACAGAGCAGACCAGCCCCCGTTCCTGCGGGGCGGCGAGGATCCACAGCGGAGCACAGCGATGCAGATAGAAGAGACAGGCCTGCCGGGGCTCAAGGTGCTGACGCCGGCACGCTTTGGCGATAGCCGCGGCTTTTTCAGCGAAAGCTGGAATCGGCGCCGCATGGCAGAGCAGGGGCTGGATCTGGATTTCGTGCAGGACAACCATTCGCTGTCGCGCGCGCCCGGCACCCTGCGTGGCCTGCATTTCCAGTCCCCGCCCGCGGCCCAGGACAAGCTGGTGCGCTGTGGTCAGGGCGTGTTGTTTGATGTGGCGGTGGATATCCGCAAGGGCTCGCCGTCTTACGGGGCGTGGTTCGGCATTGAGCTGAGCGCGGAGAACGGCAAGCAGCTTTTGGTGCCCAAGGGCTTCCTGCACGGGTTTGTCACCCGGGTGCCCGATACCGAGGTGATTTACAAATGCACCGATTACTACGCGCCAGAGTGCGATGGTGCGGTGGCCTGGGACAGCTGCGGCATTGATTGGGGCTTTGACGGCACTCCGGTGCTGTCCGAGAAGGACGCCGCCGCGCCGGCGCTTGCGGATTTCGACAGCCCGTTTGTGTGGGAGGGGTAAGCGATGAAGCTACTGGTTACGGGAGGCGCCGGTTTCATCGGCTCGGCGGTGGTGCGTCTGGCCATTGCCCGCGGCCATCAGGTGGTGAACCTCGATGCGCTGACCTATGCCGCCTGCCTGGAGAATGTGGCCTCTGTGGCGGACAGCCCGGATTATGCCTTTGAACAGGTCGATATCCGTGATCGCCCCGCATTAGACACTGTTTTTGAGCGCCACAAACCCGATGCGGTGATGCATCTGGCGGCGGAAAGCCATGTGGACCGGTCGATCGACGGGCCGGGCGATTTCATCGAAACCAATATCACCGGCACCTTTAACATGCTGGAGGCGGCGCGCAAATACTGGCTGCAGGCGGGCAGGCCCGACGCCTTCCGCTTCCACCATATTTCCACGGATGAGGTCTATGGCTCTCTGCCTGCGGACCCTTCGGTGATGTTCACCGAGCAGACGGCATATGATCCGCGCTCGCCCTATTCGGCCTCCAAAGCCGCGAGCGACCATCTGGTGCGGGCCTGGAGCGAGACCTATGGCCTGCCGGTGGTGCTGACCAATTGCTCCAACAACTACGGCCCCTATCATTTCCCGGAAAAGCTCATTCCGGTGGTGATCCTGAATGCGCTGGCGGGCAAGCCGCTGCCGATCTACGGCGATGGCTCCAACGTGCGCGACTGGCTTTATGTGGAGGACCACGCCGATGCCCTCCTGCTGGTGGTGCAGAAGGGGGAGCTGGGGCGGTCCTACAACATCGGCGGTGAAAACGAGCGCAGCAATCTGGAGCTGGTGAACACGCTGTGTGAAATCCTGGACCAGAAGCGCCCGCGCGCGGACGGCAGGTCCTACAAGAACCAGATCACCTTTGTCACCGACCGCCCGGGCCATGACGCGCGTTACGCCATTGACCCCAGCCGCATCCGCGAAGAGCTGGGCTGGCGTCCCAGCGTGACGGTGGAGGAAGGGCTGGAGAAAACCGTGCAGTGGTATCTGGACAACGAGAGCTGGTGGCGGGCGCTGCAGGACCGCGACGGAGTCGGCCAGCGGCTGGGGACGGGCAAGTGACGGGGCAGGACAGACACTCCCGGGGCGCGCAGCGGCCCGGGATGCACCTGCCCGCCCCCCGGGCGGGTGCATTCGCCCCCGCCCCGGGCAGGCACATCCCTTTGTCGTGGAAAGGGGCGCAGGCATGACCATTCTCGTCTTTGGCAAGACCGGCCAGCTGGCGCAGGAGCTGGCAGCCTATGACGGCGTCACCTGCCTGGGCCGCGATCAGGCGGATCTGAGCCACCCGGCGGCTTGCGCTGCAGCGATCCGGCAGGCGCAGCCGCAGGCGGTGATCAATGCCGCTGCCTATACCGCCGTCGACAAGGCGGAGAGCGAGGAGGCGCTGGCCAGTGTGATCAACGGCGCGGCGCCCGGCGCGATGGCGGCGGCCTGCGCTGAGGCCGGCATTCCCTTTGTCACCGTCTCCACCGATTATGTCTTTGACGGCAGCGGTGATGCCCCCTGGCAGGCGGGCGATGCCACCGGGCCTTTGAATGCCTATGGGTGCTCCAAGCTGGCAGGTGAGGAGGCCGTGCGCGCCGCAGGCGGGGCTTATGCCATCCTGCGGACCTCCTGGGTGGTCTCGGCGCATGGCAACAACTTCGTCAAAACCATGCTGCGGCTGGGTCGCGAACGGGACCGCCTGACCATTGTGGCCGATCAGATCGGCGCGCCGACGCCTGCGCGCGACATCGCGGCGGCCTGCCTTGCGATGGCCCGGCAACTGGCGGAAGACGCCGGCAAATCCGGCACCTATCATCTGCAAGGCGCGCCCGAGACCAGCTGGGCGGATGTCGCGCGCGCGATCTTTGCCGAGGCCAATATCACCTGTCAGGTCGAGGATATCCCCACCACCGCCTATCCGACCCCGGCCGCACGGCCCTTGAATTCAAGGCTGGATTGCGCGTCACTGGAGCAGACTTTTGGCATTTTGCAGCCGGACTGGCGGCTGGGACTGCGCGATATTTTGAAGGATTTGGGAGACTTGGCATGAGGGATGGCAAACCCGGCGCAGAACATATTTCCGCCCGCAAGGGCATCATCCTGGCAGGTGGCTCCGGCACGCGGCTTTATCCGATCACCATGGCTGTCTCCAAACAGCTCTTGCCGCTTTATGACAAACCGATGATCTACTACCCGCTGTCGGTTCTGATGCTGGCAGGCATCCGCGAGATCTGCATCATCACCACGCCGCAGGATCAGGATCAGTTCATCCGCCTTCTGGGGGATGGCAGCCAATGGGGCATTTCACTGACCTATGTGGTGCAGCCCTCACCCGATGGGCTGGCGCAGGCCTTCATCCTGGCAGAAGACTTCCTTGCGGGCGCGCCCTCGGCGCTGGTGCTGGGGGACAATGTGTTCTTTGGCCACGGGCTGCCCAAGCTTCTGGCCGCGGCTGATGGCCATGCTGCGGGTGGCACGGTGTTTGGCTATCACGTGGCCGATCCGGAACGCTATGGCGTGGTGGCCTTTGATCAGGACGGTCAGGCACGCGAGATCATTGAAAAACCGGCGGTGCCGCCGTCGAATTATGCGGTGACGGGGCTTTATTTCCTGGATGGATCGGCGCCTGAGCGGGCGCGCGCGGTGCAGCCCAGCCCCCGTGGCGAATTGGAAATCACCGATCTGTTGCAGAGCTACCTGAACGAGGGGAACTTGCGGGTGGAAACCATGGGCCGGGGCTATGCCTGGCTGGATACCGGCACCCACGGCTCCTTGCTGGATGCGGGCAATTTCGTGCGCACCTTGCAGGAACGTCAGGGCCTGCAGACCGGCTGCCCCGAAGAAATCGCCTATGACCAGGGCTGGATCAGCGCCGAGGCGCTGCGTGCCCGCGCCGAGATGTTCGCCAAAAACGCCTATGGCGCCTATCTGGAAGGGCTTTTGAAATAAGGCGCAGGCCTTTTGCGTGAGGGGTTGCGCGAGGGCTGCATGATGGACTGAAAAACCCCCGCCGCAGGGATCTGGGCGGGGGTCTGTTCTGTCAGACGCCTTGGCGCCCGTTTTTCTGCATCAGTGTTTTTGCATCAGGCCATCCGATCCGCAGATCAGAGCACCCCTGCGCGGCTGAAGACACCAAAGAAGTTGCCGATGATATTGGAGATGGTCAGCGCATCATTCACCGGAGCCTCGGTGGCAATCAGCAGATCGCCCGAGTTGATCTCGAAGCGGCGCGCTGAAAACAGCCCGTCAGCCGAGGTCAGATCCAGCGTGAAGACCACCCGTGTCTGACGCGGGCCACGCTGGCCGGGCGCCAGCGCACTGTCGGGATATTCCCGCAGCACCAAAAGCCCCTGCGGATCGGCGCGGCTGTCCTGAAACCCGCCAGCCACCGACATCGCATCCATCGCCGACATGTGGTCCTTGGTGAAGATATGCAGATCCTCGCGGCCGGTGGCGCCAAAGGACAGGAAATAGCGCGCATCTTCTTCGACAAACACCCGGTCGCCGCCGCGCAGCAGGGTGTCGCGACGCGGGTCGCTCAGCAGGGCATCCACCGAGGTGCCATAGATATTGCGCCCGCGCACCAGGCGGATCTGCGGATTGTTGAGGCTGGCACTGATGCCGCCGCCTGCTGCAATCAGCCCCATCACGGTATAGTTGCGATCCGGCATCGGATAGGTGCCGGGATTTTCCACGCCAGACACCAGATCCACCGAATTGCCGCGCCCTTCGGTCATGTCCAGCTGCAGCTGCGCCGAGGGCACGATGGTTTCCAGTTCGCTCTGCAGTTTTTCACGCGCCAGATCCGGCGTCAGCCCGTTGACGTTCACATTGCCCACATAAGGCATGAAGACACTGCCGTTGGCGGCCACGGTCACATCCTGCAGCTGCACCATCTTTTCTTCAGGCGAGGTCAGCAGGGAATTGTCGCTGCTGTCCCAGATCCGCAGGGTCAGCAGATCGCCGGGCTGGATGATCTGGGTCTTGGCGCCCTGCTGGGCAGCAATCCAGGGCAGGCTGTGCTTGCCGCTGTGACGGCCGGTGCTTTCGGGGCCGGTTTCGGGCCATTGGCCAAGGGTGGGCAGAAAGGCGCGGGTGACGGGATAGAGCGCGAAATCGGCATCCGCATCATCGGCGGTTTTCAGGATTTCTTCGCTGGCAGGCGCGCCACCGGGCAGGCGGCCACAGGCCGCAGGGGTCAGCGCCACGGCAAGGGCAGCGAAGAGAAGGGACAAACGGCGCATGGGCAACCTTATTGGAAAACGGCTTGATTTTTGCTCTGTGCAAGATACTGGGCGTGGGGACTGCGTCAACTGCAAGGACGCCTCGGGCCAGACGGGAAGAGGACAGGCGTGATGCGTTTGCCACCGAAAATTGACCCTGCCGCCACGGCGGCCAGCGCGGGCGCGTCCACGCCCGAGCCTGTCGCTGTGCTGGTCGTGGGGGCGTCGGGGCGCATCGGGCAGGTGCTGCGCCAGATCTGCGCCGCCGCAGCGGACAGGTCGGATCTGCTGTGGCGCTGGCAGGCCCGACGCGCGCCACAGAACAAACCACAGAACGCGCCAGAAACCGGGACAGAAGACTGGCATCTGCTGGATCCGCTGGCGATGCCCGATGCGCTGGCCCAGGCTGCCCGTGGCACCCGCGCCATTCTCTGCCTGGCAGGTCCGGTGCCCGGCGGGCGCGCGGGCGCAACAGCCGAGCCCGAGCTGCTGCGCCAGCACAGCACCCTGGCGCTGGCCACGCTGGAGGCGGCGGCCCGCGCCGCCGAGCAGACAGGCCACCCCCCGCATGTCTTTCTGGCCTCCTCGGCGGCGGTTTATGGCGCCGCAACGGGCCTGTTGCGCGAAGATCAACCGCTTATGCCGCTCTCTCCCTACGGGCGTGCCAAGGCCGAGATGGAGCAGGCGGCACTGGCGCGCGCGGCGGAACTGGGCCTGCCGCTCACCCAGCTGCGGATCGGCAATATCGCAGGTCTGGATGCCATTTTGGGGGGCTGGCGACCGGGGTTCTGTCTGGACCGGTTTCCCACGGGTCTGAGCCCGCAGCGCAGCTATATCGGCGCGGCACGGCTGGCCGAGGTGCTGATCTGGCTGTTGCGAACGGGCGCACGCGCAAACCGGGACACCCCGCAGCCCGCCCTGCCGCAGGTGTTGAACATCGCCCAACCCGGCCCGGTTGAAATGGCGGCGCTGCTGCGCGCGGCGGATCTGCCCTATGACACACGGCCAGCCCCGACAGGCGCCCTGCCCGAGGTGGCGCTTGACGTCAGCCGGCTGATCGGGCTTTTGGCGCCAAAAGCGACCTCTGCCCCGCCGCCGCGGGCCAAACCTGCCCTGCCGCAGGCAGATCCTGCGGAGCTGGTGGCCGAAGCCCGTGCGCTGCAGCTGCTGCCCGCCCGATAAAGGAACCGCCCATGACCTGGCGCAAACGTCTGTTCGATCTCTTTTTTGCCAGCCTCCTGGTGGTGGTGCTGGGGCCTGTCCTGCTGCTGCTGATGATCTGGCTCCTGCTGAAGGAGGGCCGGCCGCTGTTTTACGTGGCCGAGCGGATGAAAGGCGTCGATGAACCCTTTGCCCTGTGGAAGCTGCGCACCATGACGGTGGTGGACAGCGACACCGGGGTTTCTGGCGGCGACAAATCGGCCCGCATCACCCGCACCGGCGCCTGGCTGCGCTCCAAGCGGCTGGATGAGTTCCCCCAGCTGTGGAACATTCTCAAGGGCGATCTCTCCTTTGTGGGGCCGCGCCCGCCCCTGCGCCAATATGTCGACGCCCATCCGGAGATCTACGCGCAGGTGCTGAAATCGCGCCCCGGCGTGACCGGTCTGGCCTCGATCACCTATCACCGCCACGAAGCCGCCTTGCTGGCGCGGTGCGAAAGCGCGCAGGAAACCGATGCGGTTTATTCCCGCCTCTGCGTGCCGATGAAGGCGCGGCTGGACCTGATCTATCAGCGCAATCAGAGCATGTGCTATGATTTCGATCTGGTGTTTCAGACCATCGGCAACCTGTTTCGCCGCGGCTGAGAACAGGGGCGGCAGGGCGGTCTGCCCTGCGGGATGTTGCGAGACGGGCTTAACCATGATTCCCGTAAAAGCTGCGTCCGGCCTGTGCCCGCTCCCGTCCGGGCGGGGAAGATGCAGAAGATTTGCACAAAACCTGGCCTGCGGCCCCGCAAATGCACATAAATCCCGGCCAAACGGCGCTTTTCTGCCACCTGCGGTTTTGTATTGATGCGCGATTGCGGTTAAGATGACAGCTACGTGATCCCAGGGGGACCGGGTACAGCAAAACAGACAGATCCCAGGCAGAGCGTCTGGATCGGTGTGTGTGCACCGGATGGCAAAGCATGTCGTATTGTCGGCATGTGGCCAGACTGTCTGGGATTTGAAATTGGAACTTTTCGGTGACGTCGGGACGCGTCATCACAGGCCACCGCATCCGCGCCTCCATCCGGAGCGCCACAGCCAAGATGCACGCGGGGCCAGGACAGGGGACAGGACGGCCAGGGATGTTCAATCTGATCAGCGCGCTGTCACGCAAACAGAAATCCTATATTTTCCTGACCATCGACCTCGGGCTCATTCCGCTGGCGCTGTTGTTCACGCTTCTGGTGCAGCCGCTGCCCGGCTCGGCGCTGGTCACGCTGGTCGCGATGCTGCCGGTGCTGCCTTATGTGCTGGCGGTGGCGGCGGGTGTGGCGCTGTGGCTGGGGCTGCCGAAGGTGCAGCTCAATGCCTATGAACGCCACGCGGTTGGCCTGACCGCGCTGCTGGCCTGCCTGACCGCCGTGGCCACGGCCGTGCTGACCCTGCTGTTTGGCCCCGATCTGCCGCCCGGAACCCATGTGGTGTTTGCCACCACCTATTTCCTGTGCCTTCTGGCCGCGCGGGCGGTGCTTTATCAGGTGGTGGTGGCGATCTACCGCCGCGCCCAGCCTCGCTGCCGGGTGCTGATCTATGGCGCGGGCACCACTGGCGCGCAGCTGGCCCAGGCGCTCAAGGCCCATGACGGCATCGATCCGGTCGCCTTTGTGGATGACAACACGTCGCTGCAGGGGGTGACGCTGGTGGGGCTGCCGGTGTTCCCGCCCGCCCGCATCGCCGAAATTGCCGAGGCGCGCCAGATCAACCGCGTGCTGCTGGCGATGCCGTCGCAAAGCCAGCCGAAACAGGCCCAGATCATCCAGCGGCTGCAGCGCATGCAGCTGGAGGTGCAGGCGCTGCCCTCCTTTGCCCAGCTGATCGGAGAAGAGGCGCTGGTGGACAAGCTGACGCCGGTGGCACCGCAGAATTTCCTGGGCCGCGCCACCCGCGATGTGCCCCTGCAGGAGGCCAGCGGATCCTATCAGGACCGGGTGGTTCTGGTGTCTGGGGCAGGGGGCTCCATCGGGTCCGAACTCTGCCGTCAGGTGCTGGCCTGCCGACCGCGCAAGCTGGTGCTTTACGAGCTGTCGGAGCTGGCGCTTTATACCATCCACCAGGAATTGGTGCAGCAGGTCGAAGGCACCGACATCGAACTGGTGCCGGTCCTGGGATCCGTCACCGACCCCCGCCAGGTGCGTATGGTGCTGGCCCATCACGGGGTGCAGGTGGTGCTGCATGCCGCCGCGTATAAACATGTGCCCCTGGTAGAGGCCAACCCGCTGCCGGGTCTGGCCAACAATGTCTTTGGCACGCAGACATTGGCCCGCGCGGCCGCCCGCTGCGGGGTGGAACGCTTCATCCTGATTTCCTCGGACAAGGCGGTGCGCCCGACCAATGTGATGGGGGCCTCCAAGCGTATGGCCGAACTGGTGGTGCAGGATCTGGCCACCCGCCATCCCGGCACGATCTTTACCATGGTGCGCTTTGGCAATGTCTTGGGCTCTTCGGGCTCGGTGGTGCCGCTGTTTCAGGATCAGATCAGCCGGGGCGGGCCGGTCACCGTCACCGATCCGCGCGTCAAACGCTATTTCATGACCATCCGCGAGGCGGTGCAGCTGGTGCTGCAGGCCGGCGCCGAGGCCCAGGGGGGAGAGGTGTTCGTGCTGGATATGGGCGAGCCGGTCTCGATCCTGCAGCTGGCCCGTCAGGTCATCGAAAGCGCCGGGTATTCCGTGCGCGACGAAGCCTGCCCCGATGGCGATATCGCCATCGACATCATCGGTCTCAGACCCGGTGAGAAGATGGAAGAAGAGCTGACCCTCAGCCCCGATCTGATCACCACCCGCCATCAAAAGATCTTCTGCGCCCGCGAAGCGGTGTTGTCGGAAATCGAAGTGGCGGCGCTGATCCGCGGGCTGCGCCAGGCGGTGGCCGCAGGTGACGAGCGCGCCGCGCGCCATCTGATCGAGCGCTGGGTCGAGGGTTACCGCATTCCCGATGCCCTGCGCCACAGCTCCTGACGGCCTGCGCGCCGCCAGATAGTGTAGTGCGGCCACAGCGCTGCGCCTGCAGCAGGGCGCGGCTGCGCAAAACATTGATCCGCGCCGGTCCGATATGATCTAACCACACCAAAGACACCGCCCGGCGCGACCGGCAGCAAGACAGGCAGGCAAGTTCCGTGCACATCACATTCCGATCCTTTCGCCTGATCCCTTCTGCTCTGGGTTCGGTGCTTCTGGGGGCTGCCCTTCTGGTCGGCCCGGCCAGCACCCCGGCAGGGGGCCAGACCGCGCTGACGGCGCCCAAACCGCAGGCCCCGCGCTTCAAACCGCTGCCCGCCCCGAGCCTCAATTTCTACGGCTCGCCCGGTCTGATCGACATGCCAAGCGCCGAAATGCTGCCCGACGGGCAGTTTGCCACGACCTATTCCTGGTTTGGTGGCCAGAGCCGCTACAATCTGACCTTTCAGGCCACGCCCTGGCTCAGCGCCTCTTTCCGCTACAATGGCATCAAGACCAATGGCGCGCAGATCGCCGGGTTTGACACCTATTATGACCGCGGCTTTGATGTGCGCGCCCGGCTCTGGCGCGAGGGACGCTATCGCCCGGCGGTCACCATCGGGCTGCAGGATTTTGCAGGCACCGGCATCTATGCCAGCGAATACATCGTGGCCACCAAACGCTTTGCCACCCCGCCCCTTGGCGGGCGCGGCCAGGGCGGTCAGCTGAAGGTCACCGCCGGTCTGGGCTGGGGGCGGCTTGGCTCGCATGGGTCCATCGGCAGCATTTCGGGCCATCGCCCGGCTTTTGTGCCCGGCGATACCGGCGGTGAACTGTCCTATGACCAGTGGTTTCGCGGCGATGTCGCCCCATTTGCGGGGATCGAATGGCAGGCCAATGATCGCTGGGGGTTCAAGGCGGAATATTCCTCGGATGCCTATGCGCTGGAAACCGGCGCCCCCAATGTCTTTGAGCGCAAGTCCTCCTTCAATTTCGGGGCCGAATACCGGCTGAGCCCGCGCACCCGGCTGGGCGCCTATTATCTTTATGGATCCGAGTTCGGCATCACCGCGCAGATCCAGCTCAACCCCAAGGATCCGCCACAGCCCATGGCGGTGCCTGCCCCCGTTCCGGTGGCGCCGCGCAGTGCCTGGGCCACCGAAGAGCGCCACTGGAGCCGCGACTGGGCCCAGAGCCGGAAAGCCAGAACCACCCTGCGTGATGCGCTGGCCGAGGCGCTGAAACAGGAGGGGCTCATTCTGGAGGCAATCACCCTGCCTGCCGGGGGCAGCAGTGCCGAGCTGCGCTATCGCAATACCCGCTACCGCTCCCAGACCCAGGCGGTGGGCCGCGCTGCGCGCGCCATGGCGCGCCTGTTGCCGCCTTCGGTGGAAACGCTGAAGATCGTGCCGATGCGCGGTGGTCTGGCGCTGTCACAGGTGGTGCTGCGCCGCTCGGATCTGGAGGCGCTGGAATTTGACGCCGACGCCACCGAGGCGCTCTGGGCCGTGACGGCGGTGCAGGAGGCCCCCGCCCTGGCGCAGGACGCGCTGGTCTCAGAAGAGCTCTACCCCGCCTTCACCACCTCCTTCAGCCCCTATACGGCGCCGTCTTATTTTGACCCGGCACTGCCCTTCCGCCTGGATATCGGTGTGGATCTCAAGGCCTCCTATGCCCCGGCCCCCGGCTGGCGCATTGCCGGGGCCATCCGGCAGCGCTTCTGGGGCAATGTCGCAGACGGGCGCCCCTCCAATTCGGTCCTGCCGCGGGTGCGCACCGATCAGCGCGAATATGCGCAATTCGGCACCACGCTGGAAAATCTCTATGTGGCGCGTCAGTGGCGCATGGGTCAGGATCTCTATGCCCGCAGCACGGCGGGCCTGTTTGAAAGCATGTTTGGCGGCGTCTCGGGAGAGCTGCTGTGGAAGCCCGTCTCCAGCCGTCTCGCTCTGGGGATCGAGGCCAACTACGTGGTGCAGCGCGATTACGACCAGCGTTTTTCATTCCGCGATTACAAGACATTCACCGGCCATGCCTCGGCCTATTACCAGCTTGATAATGGCTATCACGTCCAGATCGATGCCGGGCGCTATCTGGCCGGCGATTATGGCGCCACCTTCAGTCTGGACCGTGAATTTGCCAATGGCTGGCGGGTTGGCGGGTTCTTCACCCTCACCGATGTATCCTCCGAGGATTTTGGCGAGGGCTCCTTTGACAAGGGGTTCCGCATCAGCATTCCGCTGGACTGGCTCTTGGGCAAGCCTGGCCGCAACCGCTTTAACACGGTGGTGCGCCCGACCCAGCGCGATGGCGGACAGCGGGTCGAAGTGCCCGGACGTCTTTATGAACAGGTGCGCGAAGGCCACCGCAACCGTCTGAACAGCCAGCGCGCGAGGATCTGGGAATGACACAGGTAAGCGGCATGGCAAAGGGCATGGCACGCAGACGCAAAGGCCATGAGGCCGGCACAGGCACAGGTGCGCGCTCTGGTTTGCGCCGCGCCCCCCTCATGGTGGCGGCAGCGGTGATGACGGTTCTGGCGGCCTGCGCCAAAGGCCCCGAAGACAAGCCGATCAATCTGGAGATCGGGCGCGCCGTCAGCGATTACGTTCAGCAGCGCCGCGCCAGCCGCAATACCCCCGAGCGTCCGCCCCTGACCCGCGCCGGTCTGGACGACATCAAGGACCCCTATATCGAGGTCACCCTCGAAGACAGCGGCATCTTTGCCTATCTCTCACAGCAGTTCACCCGCCTGGATGACAGCCCTGGCACCGTTGTGGTCTGGCGCACCGAAGACAATGTGACCCTCAGCCTGCGCGATGGTGTGCTGGTGGCCACGCGGGGTCTTGGCAATGACATCCTGTCCAGCTCTGCCCTGGTGGACGGGCAGGGCCCCAAAGGGCCGAGCCACAGCGGCGCGCGCCGCTATCACATCCGCGGGCTGGACAATGGCAGCTGGCAGCTGTCGATGCTGTGCCAGCGCGAAGATCTGGGCGCTGTACCTGTCACCATTGTCGAATTGACCTATCCCACCCGCCACATCCGCGAACACTGCAGCCCCGCAGACCCCGGTCGCGAGGGGGCAATCATCAATGACTACTGGGTTGATTCTCGCAGCGGTCGGGTCTGGCAATCGCGCCAGTGGGCCGGGCCAAATGTCGGCTATCTGCGCATCCGCCAGCTGACAACCGGCGGCTGAGCCGCCTCAAACTGCGCAAAAATCCCCCCTGATGGCAGGAAATGCGCGATATCTCGGCAACGCGGGAAAAAATTTACCGAACAGGGGGAAACTGGTGCTAAAAGCTGCGTTGAAATAGCAGGGCAACTCGCCTACCCTTGGCTCAACAGGTCTCCAAAGGAGTTTTGGATCATGAAAACATATCTCGCCGCATTCGCGCTGGCCGCCATGGCCGCAACCACCGCTTCTGCTCAGCAGCAGGCGACCCCGACCCTTCTGGGTGGCACAGGCCTGACCGCAGGCGCAGCAGCTGGCGTCCTGGCTGGTGCGGTTGTTCTGGGCGTCGTGCTCAACGACGACGAAAACGGCACCACCACCAGCACCCCCACGGATTGATCTCTGGATTGATCGGGCGCTGCGCGTCCTTTCAGGCGCGACAGGCATGACGACATGAATAAAGAAAGAGCGGGCCGGATTGGCCCGCTCTTTTTTGTTTGTAAGCTGTCCGGATCTGTCTGGCCTGGTGGGGTCCAGACCTTGGCTCTGAACCGCCGCCTTTAGCCCACCCGACGCAGAAAGGCCTTGGTGCGGGGATCCTGCGGCGCATCAAAGATCTGCGCAGGCGGGCCCTGTTCCACGATCCGCCCGCCTTCCATGAACACCACCCGATCGGCAATTTCGCGGGCAAACTGCATTTCATGGGTGACGATCAGCATGGTCTGGCGCTCTTCGGCCACCTTGCGCATCAGTGCCAGCACCTCGCCCACCCATTCAGGATCCAGCGCCGAAGTGGGCTCGTCAAAGAGCATCAGCTCGGCCCCCAGCGCCATCGCCCGGCCAATACCGACACGCTGTTGCTGGCCGCCGGACAGGCTGGCGGGATAGGCATCGGCCTTATCTGCCAGACCGGTCTCGGCCAGGATCTCCAGCGCGCGGGCGCGGGCGGCCTCGCGGGGCTGCTTCTGCACGGTGATCAGCGCCTCCATGATGTTTTCCGCCGCCGTCTTGTTGGCAAACAGCGCATAGTTCTGAAACACAAAGGCGGTGCGCCGGCGCAGGGCCAGGATCTCTGCCTTGCTGGCGCGGGCGGCATCCACCGCCAGATCGCCGATGCGGATCAGACCGGCATCCGGGGCATCAAGAAAATTCAGACAGCGCAGCAGCGTCGATTTGCCGGTGCCCGAGGGGCCGATGATGACAATGCGCTCTCCTGCCTGAATGGTCAGGTCGATGCCATCCAGCACCACGCTGTCGCCAAACTGCTTGCGCAGCCCGGAGATGGAAATGGCAGTATCAGCTTGTGCGTCGCTCATCGTGCATAGGCCTTGTTCAGATGTGTCTCCAGCAGACGCTGCACCAGCGACAGCGCCTCCACCAGGATCCAGTAGATCACCGCCACCACCAGGAAGGCCTCAAAGTAGAGGAAACTGCCGGCCGCCTCTTTCTGGGTGGCGCCCATCATTTCCGTGACCCCCAGCGTAAAGGCCAGCGAGGTGCCCTTGATCATGTCGATGAAGTAATTGACCAGCGTGGGCGCGGCGATCCGGGCCGCCTGCGGCAGCACGATGCGGCGCATCATCTGGCCGCGGGTCATGCCGATCGACTGCGCCGCTTCCCATTGGCTGCGATCCACACCCAGGATGGCGGCGCGGATGCTCTCGGCCATATAGGCCGAGAAATGCAGGGTCAGCCCCATGATCGCCGCACTGACCCCATCGATCTGGGTCAGCACCGACAGAACCTGCGGCAGCCCGTAGTAGAACAGGAACAGCTGCACCAGCAGCGGCGTGCCGCGAAAGAAGCTGATGAACAGCACCACCAGCTGGTCCAGAACCGGAATGCGCAGCACCCGCTCCACCGCCAGAAAGGACGCCAGCACCAGGGCCAGCGCCATGGCCACCACCGCCATGAACAGCGTCAGCGGCACATAGCTCAGCAGCACAGGCACCAGCCCCAGCATATAGGCGAGATCCAAACCCTGCATCACCGGCTCACTTTGCAGCGGTTGCCGTGATGTCGGTGCCGAACCACTTCTGCGAGATCTCGGCCAGCTTGCCGTTGTCGCGCAGCGTGCTCAGCGCCGCATCCACCCGGTCGCGCAGGGCCAGGCTTTCGTCATCCTGACGGAACGGCAGCGCATTGCGGATCTCGGAGAAGGGCGCGCCTGCCAGGGCAAGCGGCAGCGGGCTTTCCTGGATCAGCTGGGCCGAAGACACCCGGTCCATCACAAAGGCATCGACCCGACCCAGAGCAGTGTCCTGGGCGATATTGGCCTCATAGGTCTTGATCTCGATCTCATCGGCATTGGGCAGGTTGCGCAGCAGCTCTTCAAAGTTCGACCCAAGGTTCACGGCCACGGTCTTGCCCGTCAGATCTTCGGGGCCTGCAATGCCCGCCTCGTTGCCCCGTTTCACCACCACCTGGGCGCCATCAATGACATAGGGCTGGGTAAAGGCGAATTTCGCGCTGCGTTCCGGGGTGATGGTGATCTGGTTGGCGATGGTGTCGATGCGATCCGATTCCAGCGCCCCGATCAGACCGGAAAAGGACATGGTGACAAATTCCACCTCCAGGCCGGTTTCTTCGGCCACGGCAGTCATCACATCCACTTCAAAACCCTGCAGCACGTCCTGACGCACGAAGGTAAAGGGAAAATAGCCGCCCGACATGCCCACACGCAGAGTGTCAGAGGCAAATGCGGACGACGCGGCTGTGAGGCTCGCAGCGGCGGCTGCGGCCCAGGCAAGTGTTTTCATCATGTCAGAGATTCCTTTTCTTTTCTGCCCCGACCTAATCCTGCAGCCGGGCAAGGCCAAGGCGGCCACCGGCCCGTGCTGCAAAAAAATCCGCCCGTTCACAGGCTGACGCATGTCAGGGAACCGGCTAACAGAAAGACGCCCGAATACGGGTGTTTGTTCCCTCACGCGGGCGGTTTTCGAAACAAACGTTTGCGCGGCGCCCCGCTCCAAGGTGACGTTTCAGACATCCGTTCTGTCGTGACGGGCCAGCACCTGCGCCATATGGCGGCCAAGGATCTCGACATTGGGGGGGCTCAGGATGCCCAGATGGGTGCCCGGCACATCAATGAGATCAAACCCCGCCCCCGCAACCGGCGCCCAGCCCAGCCCCTGTCGCAGCCCCTCGGCGCTGTCAAAAAGATCATCGCCTGCGCGAAAGATGGTCAGTGGCACCGGCAGCGGCGCCGGGTCATAACGCGCCACCGACTGCTGGTTGGCGGCAATCAGCGCCTCGATCGACAGATCACTGTCAGGCCCTTCCGCCAGCCGCGCCTCGGCCCCGTTCTGGGCGATATGGCGATGCATCAGCCGCCGACGCAGCCCGTGCAGACGGTTGCCCGCCACATGCCCCAGATAGCCCAGCCCCATGCGTTGCATCAGCCGCAGGTGCGCGCGGATGCGCCCCAGCCCCTGCACCCGGCAGCGCCCGCCCGGCCCTTCGGCGTCAAACAGCGCCACCATGCCAAGGCTGCGCCCCGCCGCCTGCAGCCGGCAGGCCAGCTCAAAGGCAAAATAGGCCCCAAGAGACACCGCCGCCAGATGCACGACCCCTTGCGGATAATGGGTCTGGATCTCATCGAAATAGCGCGCAGCGGTGATCTTGACGCCTGTTGGGGTTTCAGCGTCCAGAACCCCCACGGTCAGACCATAGACCGGTTGCTGCGGGCCAAGGGTTGCGGCCAGCGGGCGATAGAATTCCTCGTTGCGGCCCAGAACATGGACCCCGAACAAAGGCGGCAGATCGCCGCCGGTCTGGATTGGCACCAGATGGCGGGGCAGGGTGGCGCCCAGGCTTGAAACCTGGCCTGAAACCTGATCCGACCCCTGACCTGTCCCCGGATGGGAACCACCTTGCAGGGATCGCCTGCGCCGCGCCTCGGAATGTTCGCCCTCCAGCAGCGCCGCCAGCAGGCGCGGGCTTGGCGCCTGATGCAGCGCCACCGGGCTCAGCTGGGCGCCAAGCTCTGCCTCGATGCGCCCGATCAGCCGCATCGCCAACAGCGAATGCCCCCCCTGATCGTAAAACCCCGCATCCACGGCCAGGTCGGGCTGGTCCAGAACATCGCCCATCAGATCGGCAATGCGCCGCGCCAGGGCAGAGGCCGGTGCCGCCGGATCAGCCCCCAGACCGGAACCGGGCGCGCCGGATGCAACCGGCCCGGGCCGGGCTGGGCGCGGGGCGGGCAGGGCGGCGGTGTCGATCTTGCCGCCTGCGGTGCGCACAAAGCGCAAAACCCCGACCAGCGCCGGGCGCATATGGGCGGGCAGTTCTGTCTGAACCACCGCCTGCAACGGCGCCAGATCCGCCTCTGTCACCTGCGGCCCCTGCCAGGCGGGATCCTGCACCCAGCAACATAGCTGCGCCGCAGGCCCGTCTGCCCCCCGTACCGCCGCCAGCGCCCGCAGGCCGGGGCGCGCGCGCTCCAGCACCTGTTCGACATGGCGCAGATCGATGCGAAAGCCGCGCAGTTTGACCTGCCGGTCCTGCCGCCCGAGAAAGGCCAGCGTGCCATCCTCGCGCCAGGCGGCGCGATCCCCGGTGCGATAGATCCGGGCCGGCCCCGCCCCTGCCGTCAGCAGCGGCACCGGGGCGCGAGGATCGGGGCGAAAACTGCGGGCCGTGGTCTCGGGGCGCGCGATATAGCCATCACTGACCGCAAGCCCTCCGATCCACAGATCTCCCGCCACCCCGGCAGGCGCCAGGCTGCCATCCGGTCCCAGCACATAGGCCAGCGCATGGGCAACAGGCCGGCCGATCGGGATGTCCTGCAACGCATCCACCGGCCCACCCGGATCAAAAAGCGTGCAGGTGATCGTGGTCTCGGTCGGCCCATACCCATTGAGCCAGCGCACATCGGGCACCATCGCCTGCCAGCGCGCCAGCGTCTGTGCATTGACCTGTTCGCCCCCCGCAATCACCAGCCGCACCGAGGCAGGCAGGCGGTGGCCGCTTTCGGCCATGCTGTCACACAGCATATGCCAAAAGGCGGTGGGCAGGTTCAGCACGCTGATCTTCAGCGCGCCCACCCGCTCCAGAAACTGCAGCGGCGCCGCCAGCATGTCTGCATCCCGCAAGATGACGCAAGCCCCCGCCAGAAGGCTGGGCAGGATCTCTTCGATCGAAACATCAAAGGAGAGGCTGGCAAACTGCAGCACCCGGTCCTGATCGCTCAGGTCGAACTCTGCCGCGATGGCCAGCGCATGGGCCATCAGTGCCCGCATCGGCACTTTGACCCCTTTGGGTTTGCCGGTAGAGCCGGAGGTGTAGATCACATAGGCCAGCCGCGCCGGGTCCGGATCCGGCAACACGGGGGCCGGGGCCTGTCTGTTCCTGCCCGTCTGGCGACCTGGCTGATTGTCTGGTCCACTGTCTGTCTGATGGGCCCCTTTCAAGGTGGCCCCCTGCGGCGACACCCAGGTCACATTGCGCAGAATAGGGTCGTATTCGCCCATATCAGAGTCTGATATGGGCAGATCACCCGCCGCTGCCACCCCAAGACGGGCCTGGCTGTCCTGCAGCATATGGGCCACCACCGCAGGGGGGTAGTCGGGATCGACCGGCAGAAAGGCGGCGCCGGTTTTCAGAACGGCCAGCATGGCAATCACGAAATCCACGCTGCGCGGCAGGCAGATCGCAATGATATCGCCGGGGCCTGCGCCGCGCAGCTGCAGCTGCACCGCCAGCCGGTTGGCGCGCGCCTGCAGCTGCCCATGGCTGAGAGCCGCGCCCTCCTGCGGGGTGTTCCATGCCCCGACCACTGCCGGGGCCTCTGGTTGCAGAGCCGCCCGCGCCGCCAATCTGCGCGCCATGCACACAGGCCCCTCAGCGAGATCCCGCGCCAGCCTGCGCGCCCCCTCTGGCCTGCCCCAGCGCTGCAGGCACATCCGTTCCGCATCCGGCAGCATGTCCAGATCAGACAGCGCCAGTCCCACCGGAGCCTGTGCCAGCTGATCCAAGAGATGGCAGAAATGGCCCAGCATCCGCTGAGCCTGGGCCTCTGGCACCGCCTCGGGATCATATTCCAGCACCAGCTGCGGGCAGGCATCGCCATAGACCGCCAGCGTCAGCGGCATGGCGCCTTCCTCATGCAGCTCCACCCGCCGGGTGGCCCAAGCGCCCCCCAGCCCCCGCATCCGCGCCCCAAGGCTGTCGCGCTCAAACATCACCATCGTGTCAAACAGCGCCATATCGGCAGGCAGATCACAGCACTGGCGCATCTCGGCAAGCGAGGCCTGTTCATGGGGGCGCATCGCCACGGTATCGCGGCGCACCGCCCCCAGCAGATCATCAAGCCCGATGCCATCGGACAGGCGCAGATGCAGGGGCAGGGTGTTGATCAGACATCCCACCATACGCGCCGATCCCGCCACCAGATAACGCCCGGATCTGGTGACCCCGAACACCGCCCGGCTCTGGCCGCTCCAGCGCGCGATCAGCACCCCCCAGGCCACGTGGATCATATCGGCCAATGTTGCCCCGGCCCGGGCCGCGCGCGCCACCAGATCACGGCGCAGCTGCGCGCTCAGCTGATGATGCAGCTGGCGTTTGCGCCCTTTTGCAATGGGCCCGACAGGGCGGATGTCGCCGGGATCAGTCTGCAGATCCGCAAACCCCTCTGACAGGGGCGCAATCCGGTTGGGCTGCTCTACCCCGGCCAGTTGAGTGCGGAAAAACGCGCGGGTCTCTTCGCGCGCCGCCGCCTGTGCCACCGCCGAGGCAAAGATATGAAACCCCGCATCCTGCGGAGCGGATCCATTCCCCTGGCCCCCCTTGGGGCCCTGCTTGTGGTCTGGCCTGTGGTCTGGCCTGTGGTCCCGCCTGTGATCCGGGCGCGCCAGAGCCTGCCCTGCAACGCGCCCCTCCAGATGGGCAAAAAGATCCTCCAGCACCAGCGACATGCTGCGGCCATCCACCAGCACGTGATGAATGGTCCAGATCATGACAGATCGACTGCCCCCCAGCCGCATCAGCGCCACCCGCCAGGACAGCGGCGTCTCCAGCGCCACGCCACGGTTGCGGTCTTCGCGCAGGAAACGCGCCAATGCCCTGCGCTGCGCCTGTGCCTCAAGATGCTGCCAGTCGCGCGGCTCGACCCGGATCATGCGGGCTGCCTCGCCAGCCGGGTGGATCTGCTGCACCGGCGTGTCCCGCCCCTGCCACAGGATGGCGCTGCGCAGCATGGCGTGGTCTGCGCAAACCTGCTGCCAGGCCCTGCACAGCGCCTCCGGTTCCGGGGCTTCGCCGTCCAGATGCACGACGATCTGTTCCAGATTGACCCAAGGCCGGCCGATGGCTGCGCTTTCATAAAGCAGCCCCTGCTGCATCGGCGTCAGGGCAAAAGCCGGCGGCACGGTCTCTTCGGCCTGCTCCTGAGCGCCCGCCTCCTGGCCAGCAGCACGAAGCCGCGCCTGCTGCCGCGCCGCGCCATGCAGCGCGCGCGCCGAAACCGGGCCTTCAGCGGCCGGCACCCCCTGTTCGGGGCCGTATCCGTCCAGGTGTCTGTCGCGTGGATTGCGGCGCGCAGGATCACCGTCGCGCACCGACGCCTGCGGTTTTCCGGGTTCAATATCACCGGTCATAAGGCCCCCTGACTGGCTGCGGGTCCGGGCCACCCCCACGCCATACTCTTTAACAAAAACCGGATGCAGCCTTGAAACAGTCAGGATCCACAAGGATCGCCACAGCCCCGCAGTCCCCGCCCCTACAAGGGCAAAGCTGACAGAGACAGGCCGATCCGCGACATCAGGAGATCACAACACACAAGGGATCAAGCACAGGATCCCACACCCCGGATGGCGGTTCAGCATGATCCTGAAACCTGTCTCCGGATTTACCCCCATGACGGCGCATACCTGACGGGCAGCACCCACGGCACGGACACACCCCCATGCGCCCACCGCACCCCAAGCTAACAGATCCGCCCCGAGGCAGGCAAACAAAAGGGGCGGGCCTGTCTTGCGCAGATCCGCCGACTTGGCTCCTGGCAAGGCTCGACGCCTGCAGGTGGCTTCGCTAGAAGCCTTGTCAAAGACCTGACACCGCATGAGGCTGCCCATGACCAAAGAGATCATCTTCCATCTTGGCGACTACAAGACAGGCAGCACCTCGATCCAGCGCATCCTGGCGGCTCAGGATTTCTCCATCCCCGGTCGGCGTGTCCTGTTCACTGCGCGCGAAAACCACATGGACTTGCCCCGCAGCCTCTATCCGGAAAACCGCCTGTTTGCGCGCCAGAAGGAGATTTGGGAAACCCATGCGCAAGCCATCCGGACATCAGACGCCGATATTGCGGTGATCTCGGCGGAAAACATGAACCATCTGGATCCCGCTCAGATGCAGGCGGCAGTGGACAGGTATTTCCCGGATTTCAGCGGACGCATCCGCTATGTGACGTATCTGCGTCCACATGCTGACCGGATTGTCTCCAGCTTTGCAGAGCGGCGCAAACTGGGAGAGTTCTTTGGCGGCATGGCCAAGCTGCACACGGAGATTCTTGACAAGCAACGGCTGTTCTACACGCCGCGTTTCACCGCCTGGAAAGCACAATTCGGCCCCGCATTCCACATTCGCCCCATGGTGCGCGAGCATCTTTTCCGCGGTGATGTGGTGCATGATTTCTTCCGGTTCATGTGCGGCTCTGAGGAGTTTGAGATTCACGGTGACACACATCGCAATGAATCCCTCTCCGTTGCCGAACTGCTGGCGGTGTCAGAACTGCAACGCGAGATCAAACGCCTTGGCGGCAAAAAGATCGCGTCACGCGATGTGCGTCATCGGATTGCAGGCCTTCTGCAAGAGGCCCTGGCCGTGTTGCCGCGCAAGGCCGATCTGGAAAAACCCCGCCTGCACAAAGCGCTGGCCGCACGCATTCAGGACAGCTACCGCGAAGACGCTGCCGCCATGGATGCCGCCTTCTTTGAAGGGTCCCCCTTTGCTGATGCTCTTGCCGGAGCCAAGGACAAAGCCCTCGATGCCCCCCAGTCGCTGCGCTTGGGTGATTACTACAACGACGACGCCCTGCGCATGTTTCTGGCCATCGCAGCCATGCTCGGCGCAACCGTGAACGGGCAGGACACCCTTGCAGAAAACCAGATCGCTGATCGGCTGGAGAAGATCCGCCCTCAGGCGGATCCATCTCAATCTGGCGACTGACACAGCTGCAGACAGATCAGATCTTCAGCTGTTTGCTGGCAGGCAGGAGGGCGTTGATCTGGCGGGCGTGCTCGGGCATGCAGCGGGTGAGGAAATCATAGGTTTCCACCACATGGGCGCGTGCATTGGGGCCGAGGTGGGCATAGGCGCCCGGGTTGGCCAGCACATCCACCACCTGATCGGCCAAGGCGCCATGGTCGAAGAAATCCACCAGCATGCCGGTCTCGTTATGGGTCACCGCCTCGCGCACCGGGGCCACATCCGCCGCCACCACCGTGGCCTGCATGGCCATGGATTCCAGCAGCGACCAGCTCAGCACAAAGGGCATGGTCAGATAGATATGGCAGCGGCTGATGCGGATGATCGTGCAGAGATCCTCATAAGGCACGCGGCCAAGGAAATGCACCCGGCTCCAGTCGACGCTGTCGCCCAGCTCCTCTTCCATCTCGCCGCGCAGACCAGCAGGATGGGTGCTTTCGCGCCCATATGAGGTCTCATTGCCGCCAATCATCAGGATACGCGCATTGGGGCGTTCCGACAGGATCCTGGGCAGCGCCCGCATCATGATGTGAAAGCCGCGCGCACGTTCCATGTTGCGGGCGATATAGGTGATCACCTCATCCTCGCGGGTCAGCGGGCGGGGCAGGCGGCCAAGGCCGATGCTGGCCTGGGGATCCGGCAGCAGCCGGTCGGTGCGGATGCCGTCATGGCAGACATAGATCTTGTCGTGAAAGCTCTTGGGGAAGCGGTCGCGCTGCCAGAGCGTCGGGCTGTGCCCCAGATCCACAACATCGAGATTGGCATAGGGCACCACATTGCGGGCATGGGCAAAGAAACCTGCATGCTCTCCGGCGGGGTTTTCCGGATCAAACCCCACCAGCCCGCCAGTGGTGCGGTAGAAATACTCGAAAAAGCCGATGATCGGCACATCCGCCCAGACCTCTTTCAAAAAGGTCAGCTCTCCCCAGCCGGCATGGCCGATGATGATGTCGGGTTTGAAGCCCTGTTCCTGCTCCAGCTGCCGCGCCGCCAGAGCCGCGCCGATGCCATTGCCGGCCGCGGCTTCCCAATCCTTGGACAGCCCATAGGCGTCAGCGGCGGGTTGGTGGTGGCTGTTGTAGCTGACGGTTTTCACCCCCGGCAGCTGCACATCGCGCCGCTGAGTGAGAAAGACAATCTCATGAAGGCGCTGATCGGCCAGCCACTGGATCATTTCCCGGTACTGACCGGGCATGTTCTGATGCACAAAAAGAAATTTCATAGGCCTATCCTATGGCGCGCCGCCCCCCGGCGCGCAACCCTCTCATGAAAGCAGCCCAGCCCCTTCGCGCCGGTAGGCGGCGGTAGGGGGGGATTTGTTGCATGCTGCCTGAAATCTCAGGTAATCTTTGTTATGTAAAAACAGGCCTTCATGCTGCACCGGTTGCCCGCAGCACAAGCTGCGAGCACCAGGGCAGTATGAGCTTCATCCTGCTCACTCAGGCAGCTGTGTCGCCACCTTCAGACCCTGCCCGGCCAGGGCCGCGACATATTCCCCATGACGTTTGCGATAGGTGGCCTTCATCTTGTCCAGCCGCTCCGCAGACAGATACTCCTCCATGGTTGCGGCCAGGCCTTTTTCAGCAAATTTCTGAGTGCTGAGCGCAGGCAGATCAAAATGCGCCGTCAGCTCTGTGACGCGGTTGTCGTGCTTGAGGAAGATGGCCGGCTGACCAGCCTGCAGAGCCGCAACCCCACCATGAAAACGGTCGCCGATATAGACATCATGCAGCATGCTGGCCTGGCGCCAGGCTCCGGCCTCGGAGAAATAATAGTAGCGAGAGAAGCTGATCGTCTCGCCGGTTTTCTCACTCAGCCATGCGTTCAACCGCTCCGGACGCGCGATATTGCTGCCTTCGTTATAGCTGCCTGCATCTTCGATGAATTCGTCATAATCAAAGATTTCATCCTGAAACACATAAGAGGCCTCAATGCCTGCAAAGGCCTTGGCCAACCCCAGCCCCCGCGGCACGATCGCTCCCTTGTGGATGCTCAGGTGGCCTGCGGTCATCACATCAGCCTTGTCCCCCAGCGCGCGCGCCGCGCTGCCGTCAATGGACAGGATCGACTGAGGATAAACATAAAGACTGGGACAGCCCAGAATGGTTGTATTCTCCATCCCGTTTTCCGCCAGCCAGGCTGCGGTCTTGCTGCCCCGCACACCAAACAGACCTGCCCGCTCGTTCAGTATGGCCAGGAGATCACGGGTCCCAGGTTTCAGATCTCCGATCGCATGGCGCCCCTGCATGCCGCCACCAAGAACGATGAAGGGCACCGCCCCATCCAGCGCTTTCAGCGTATTCGCCAGACGGCTGCCATCCAAGCCCGGGCGAATGAAATTGGCCAGTGAAAAGACGATGATGTCAAAATGTGCCGCCAGGATTTCACCAAAGCCATCTCCCAGCTCATTATGCAGGCGCACGATGTTACCGACTGCCGATCCGTTGGGGTTTTTGCGCAAGCTGCGGGCCGGGGCTTCGGCATGGATGATATTTCCCCGATTTCCCGTCAGTTTATGCGCCCGTTTCAGCCCGGCCAGATGATCCGTCACCGTCGGTGGCACCCCCAGAAGATGTGGCAGGGCGGCCTCGGGGCGATGGGCCGACAATGCCGGCGCGTGGAACAGGATCTTCATGTCTCACCTTATGTTGGACCCGCCCTGCCCAAAGGCAGATCAGGCAGAGGAATATAAAACAACCTATGCCGCTGGCGAACGTGATCGGACATGTCAGCCAGTTCAGCACCTGGCCTTGCCGAAGCAGCACAACAGCGCCGTGCCCCATGACAAGGGTTGCGACCAACTGGTTTCACATAAATCGCCTGATATCAATTTTTTGATATTTCTTACGCTTCATGATATCAAATTTTTGATATGTTTGATGGTTCCTGTTACTCATATTGACAAATGGAACAGTGGACATGCTGCCCCCACAGGACAGCGTGACAGAGAGGCGGGGGTCCCGCCCCTCCCTCGCTTAGCCGCTGATTTGTTCAGACGCCCAGATGGCGGCCTGGGTGCGGTTTTTGGCACCGACTTTGCGGAAACAGGTGCGCAGGTGCACTTTGACCGTGGCCTCGCAGATGCCCAGCTCATTGGCGATGGACTTGTTGGTGGCCCCGTCGATCAGCTTGGTCAGGATCAGCCATTCACGCCCCGAGAGCCCATGCGCCGCGGCCGAAGCGGGCAGGTCGCGCAGGCGCCGGCTCTGTGCCGCAGCGCCGATCGACGCCCCGCGCAAAGCCGCCTCGCGCACCGAGCCCTGCGACCAGTCGGCAATCCGCGCCCCCACCGGATCCGCCGGGCGGGGCCGTTCCAGCGTCAGGAGGTCGCCACCCTCGGGCGCGGCTGCATCGCCCCTGTCTGACGTCCTGTCTGACGTCCTGTCTGGCGTCCTCTCCGGGCCTGCCTCATCGTGGCCAGTACTGTGGCCCCGTCCGCCAACTGGTCCACCAACCGGGCCACTATCTGTGCGACTGTCTGGCCGACTGCTGCCCTCCTCCGGGCCTGCGGAACCGGTCTGCGCCTCGGATGCGGCGGTCACCTCGGCCGCATGAAGCGCTGCGGAAATATCCGATGGCACGATGCGATAGCCGCTTTGCACCACCCGCAGCGCCGCAATCAGCGCATCTGCGGATTTGCGCTGCGGGATCACCGCCTCGGCATAGCTGCTGAGCGCCGACTGCAGGCTGAGCGGGCAATCCTGCCCCATGATCAGGATCAGCAGCGACGCCATGTTCTGCGCCTTGAAACGGCGCAGCTGCTCCACCAACCCGCTGCCGATCTCGTGGCTGTAAAACAGCACGAGATCCTCCTCGCCCAGCCCCGACAGGGCGGCAAGATCATCACAGCAGGATCCGATCCGGTAATTGTTGCTCTGGCAAATGGCCAGAAACATGTCACGCAACAGTCGGCTCTCGCCGACGATATGAACAGGCATGTCACCCCCCACACTCTTTAATTCTGATCCATACACAATCAGTTCTGGTCAACATGGCGCGCGCTGCTTCGGGGTTGAACAGGCCCGTTGCACCCTGCGCCCGGGCTCATGGCTGCGACCCCCGTCACAGACCCTGCGCCCACTCATAAAAACAGGTCTTTTTTGATGCCTCGCGCAGCGCAGGGACAGAACACATCCCCCAAAGCCCCACGAGGTGACCGCCTTTTGCGGTCCGGCCTGCCGGATCTTTCTGACCCGTTTGGCCTTCTGCCCTGCACGCTCACAGTAACAACCCCAGGGTGTTGCGGGTTGAACAGCTGCCTGAGCACCTGGGTTCAGATCCACCGCGAAAAACACATCAGGCGGATCCGTTACCCGGATGAACCATCTGTTTCAGGTCCCCACCCTCCGGATAGGTTCAAATTACACTGAATCCGCTTCAATTTGTTGAAAAAACATACCTCCTATCGGGAAAAGAGAGGGAGGAATACAACCATATAAGATGTTGTTTTTCATATATCCTTCTGATTTATCAACAGAAATACCCACGGATATGGCGCTTGGGCTCTTCTCCGTCAGATGTAGATTTTCGTTAATTTTCACGCCTTTTGGAGAGGTCACGGCAATCCTGGGTTGATTTTTTGCCGCGTCAAATCTTCTCTAAGGTCGTTTTCTTCTGCTTTGCCCTGTGCCGCAGGCCGGGAAATTGGCCAGGCGATCTACCCCTTTTGCCGTATCCCCCCTGCCCGACCGCATTTTCCGGGCTCTCAAGGAGACGGATTAAGTCACTGATTAAAAACATTATTTATCGATAACCGTTTGCCGCACTTGTGGCACACGATCCCGTAAACACAAGATATAGGCACCTCTCCAAATCCCAGCGAAGCAACCAGAAGGTGTTGGCAGCATTCGGCGCAGATCTGCACCACAGAAGGTGCGAATCACACCGAATCAGGGGCCGTCCTCGGCAGACTGCAGGGCAATTTGAGAGCGGCGCGCCCTCAGGCCCCGGCCAAAGCACCCCGGAATGCGCCCCATTGGTGGTAGCGAGACCCACAACCTGTGCGATATTGTCCCTGCGCTCCCACCGGCGGCGTACCCCCTCTGCGCGATTTGACGTGGGCGGCGATATGATAGGCTGAGGTCATATTCGTCGTAATATGCCGGGGGGCAATATGCATGTATTCGGGGGCACCGTGATTGACACGGGCGAGGTTGCGCTTGCGCGATCTTTTCAAAGACAGGTTTCATCCATAACGACAACAGCCATCGCCGAAATCGACTGCCACGGGGCGCAGCCCCTGTGGGTGGCCACCTTTGGCGCTAATGCGCCTGTGCAGATCCGACACCCTCGGATCCCGCAGGACCACAGAGATCAGCTCTTGCAGGCCAGCAGGATGATCCGCTGTGTCCAGCTGCCCGATCCCGGGCCCTGGAGTGATCTTCTCAATGACATGCTGCACACCCAGAAAAGCGAGGCCGCGCCGGGCGCGCGCCCCGGACGCTGGGTGGTCTTTGCCTGCACCTTCGAGGACGGCAGCAAGGACCGCATCGCTCTTTATCTGCAAGGCAGCCAACATGATGCCCATTGCGCCGACATCCTGCCCGCGATCTGGCCGATCGCCCGTCAGGATGTCCTGCGTGAGATGCTGGGATCGGAACCGGATGGCGCGGGGGGCACTGCCCGGCTCCGGTCCCAGTTCATATCCGATGCCACTGGTGGCAGCGCCCAGGACATGGGCCAGACCACTGGCCAAAACACTGGCCCAAACACTGGCGCAGATGCCACAGACAGCCCAGAGACAGGATCGGGACCCGCCCCTGATATCTCCGAGGCGATGCTCTGGACGATTTCCACCAAATCCGACAGCGCGGTTCTGGTGCTCGATGAACAGGGCCAGTTGCTGGAAAGCAATGCGGCCGGGCGTGACATGCTGGACGCGGGCACTTTGCTGCGCTGCAACGGGGGCACGCTGCGCTGCGCCGATGACAGCGAAACCCGCGCCTTTTATGCCGCGGTGCACAGCTGCGTCACCGACGCCAGCCCCACAGCCACCAGCCCCACTTCCCAGGGCGCACAAAGCGGGGGCAGACAGGCAGGTGGCGGCCAGGAGCTGATCGTCTTCCTGCATGACAGCGCCTCTGACATGCGCCTGCCACTGTCGCTCAGCTGTTATCGCTGCGCAGACACCCGCCGGGCGCTGGTGGTGGCAATCCTGCCGCGCCAGCCCGACCGCACCCGCATCGAGATGCTGGCCCAGAAAATGGGGCTCTCTCCCTGTGAGGCGCGCGTGGCGGCCCTGATCCAGCTGGGCCTGTCCAACCGCGAAGCCGCCCATATCGCAGGGCTGAAGGAGCAGACCTTCAACACCTACGCCAAACGGGTTCTGTCGAAACTGGATGTGACCGGACGCACGGAAATGGCACAGCGACTGACCTGGCAGGCGTCGCTGGGGAGGGCATCATGAACAAGGTGACCCATGACACCAGTTTTCAGGGCCCGCCGGCACCGGTGCCGCCCAGTGCCGCCTATGCCCATACCGGCATGCAGACAGAGCCAGGCACCAGGGCGCAGACGCGCAGCCAGGGGCAGATCATGACGACCGCCCCCTCCGACGATACCCCTGACGCAACTGGCCCAGCCGAAACAGTCGATACCACCGAAACAGCCGCGCGCGGCGATCGCAACGGGGGTGCCACACGCGAGACAGAGGATCAGGCGACCCACACCAGCCAGCCTGCAGAGCCATCCAGCCAGCCCAGTCTTGGCCCTGCAGATCTGCGCCTGCTCAACCAGCTGCTGCATGGTGGCGACCGGCCCCTGGCCGAACGCGCCGATCTGGTCGAACTGCACAAGCGGATCCTGACCATGTTCACCACCCTCAACGAGGGGCTGGGCGAAACCCAGGATCGCAAGGCCGCCCAGGACCGCGCGGCACTGGGCGCGCGGATTGATGATCTGGAGGCCGCGGTGAACCGGATGGAAGGGGCGCTGCGCATCGAGATGGAGCCGGTTCTGCGGGACAGTTTTGCCCGCGTGATTGCCGAAACCGCCCGCCCGCAGCGCAGCTGGTGGGACCGGCTCGGCCGGGCCGGGGCGCTCGCTCTTCTTCTGGGCGCCGGGCTCACGCTTGGCGCGCTCTACCACGGTGAACTGCGCAGCAGCGCCAGCGCGCTCCTGCAGCAGATACAGACCAGCCTTCAGGGCACAGGGTCCTAACACAGATCCATCGCATGGGCCCTGACGGGCCCTGCCCCGTGACGCATGAAAACAGAGTCTAACATGGATGTTTTGACTCGATCATACCAACACCCGCGTGCGAACGGCCTGTCTTGACAGCCGTCCACCCCGGGGGGCCATTGTCCCGGCCATCCCAGCCTGGCCCCCCGATCAACCGGGTCACTGAACAAGGCGTGGCCCGTCCAAGACAGGGGCCCGTCTATGGATCTGAAACAAGCGGGTCCAAAAACCGCAGCGTCACAGCATTTTGTCCCCATTTGGGGGCATCGGGATCCACCAAACTGCGCTGCAATCGACACCAAGGCAGCTGCTGCCTGTTTCACCGGCCAGGATCAGACACCTTCCCCTGGTCGGATTTCTAGAAAGGGGCGCGCCCATCGGGCGCCCGGGGGGCCCCGCAGAGTCATTAGGAGGATAATATAATGGGTACGCCAGACGACAATTCAGGCTGGGAAGTCTGTAATCCGGATTGCGAAATCGAATTCAGCGATGAGAAGCGCTCGGAAAACTACAACGACGGCACCGTTGAGCGGGGCGGTCGCGATGCCAATGTGATCAATCTGAACGACCACGACGCCGGCGACAACGCCGACGCGGGTGGCGGTGATGACGCGGTCTATGGCAACGAGCGCAACAACCGGCTCAATGGCCAGTCCGGCCAGGACTATATCGAAGGCCGCGACGGCGATGACGCCATCACCGGTGGTACCGGCAATGATACGCTCTTTGGCGGCGACGCTGACAATCAGGGCGATGACGGCGACGACTGGATCGACGGCGAAGAAGGCTGCGATTACATCGAAGGCGAGAATGGCAATGACACCCTTCTGGGGGGCAAGGACCAGGACAGCGTCTTTGGTGGCAATGGCGACGACCAGATCTTTGGTGACGATGCCGACGGCGACGAAAGCAACGGTGATGACGGCGATTACCTTTATGGTGATCTCGGCAACGATTGCATGGACGGCGAAGGCGGCGACGACTGCATGTGGGGTGACCAGGGGCAGTCCGGCGAAACCATCTATGATGGCGACGACACCATGTATGGCCGTGGCGGCAACGACCGGATGAATGGTCAGGGCGGTGATGACCGCATGGCCGGTGGTCTGGGCGATGACCTGGTGATCGGCGGCTCCGGCAACGACGAAATGTTCGGCGACGACCGTCAGTCACAAAACGATGATCTGGACTTTGGTGCCGACAGCGGCCCTGCCGGCAAAGGTGACAATGAAGACGGCAACGACTGCATGCTGGGCGGCGATGGTCATGACACCATGGACGGCCAGGGCGGCAATGACACCATGTTTGGGGAAAACGGTGACGACCTGATGCAGGGTGGTCGCGGTTGGGACCTGATGGATGGTGGCGCTGGCCGTGATGACGTCAACGGTGATGCCGGTCGTGACACCATGCGCGGTGGCTCCAACAACGACGTGCTCGAAGGTGGTGCCCAGGGCGACCTGATCTTTGGTGACCATGGCCGCGTCGAAGGCTACCGGATCGACTGGGATTGCTGTGACGAGGATGAAAAACCATCCAACGGCCTGCATGCCAGCACCGACGGTTTGCGCGACGTTGACTGCCCGGATTGCTACACACCTTATGACAGTGGCCCAGAAGGCAATGACCGCATCCGCGGGGGCTCGGGTCATGACACCATGTATGGTGAGGGCGGCAATGACGTCATCATCGGTGGTCGTGGCGATGACGAAGGTCACGGTGGTACTGGACGGGACCGTCTTTATGGTCGCCTTGGCGATGACACGCTGAACGGCAATGAAGGCAATGACTGCGTCCATGGCAATGCCGGCGATGACCTGTTGCATGGCAACGATGGCAACGACACGGTCAAAGGTGGATCCGGCGATGACGAGATCTACGGCGACGACCAGCATGACGTGCTGTATGGCGATGACGGTGAAGACACCATGTATGGTGGTCAGGGCCATGACGAGATGCACGGTGGCAATGACAACGACCTGATGTATGGCAACAACGGCGAAGACACCATGAATGGTGACGACGGCGATGACCTGCTGGATGGTGGACGTCGGGCTGACGAGCTGAACGGCGGCGAGGGCGATGATGTCCTGCTGGGCGGCAATGGCGGCGATGATCTGAACGGCGACAATGGCAATGACTGCCTCTATGGCCAGGTCGGCGATGACGATCTGGACGGCGGCAATGGCCATGACTTCCTGGATGGTGGTGAAGGCAACGACACGCTCGATGGCGGTCGCGGCAATGACTACCTGAAAGGCGGCGCTGGTGATGACGAGCTGACCGGCAGCGACGGCAAGGACGTCTTCATCATCGATCTGGAGTGGGATGGTACATCCTTTAGCTCCACCGATGGCACCGACTGCATCACGGACTTCGACATCGATCAGGACCATGATGTGCTGGCCTTCCGCGTGACCAACGTGGGTGGCGGGCTTGGCACCACCGCACAGCAGGCCTTTGGCGCTGTGAACGGAGAGGCCAACGTCACCGATGACGGCACCGACACCACCATCGAGATCGGTGGCGCGACGGTCATCATCAAGGGGCTGACCAACGTCAACGGCTTCACCTCGCTGGGCCAGGACGCCATCCCGATCGGGGGCGTGGGCATCAACGCGGTCAGCACCGGCGATGCCGGCAGCTATGAAGCCATCCGTGTCGTCGCAAGCGATACCGGCTATGACGACAGCTTCGACAACATCTGGGGTCACACTGTCTGAGCCATAGGAACGATCCCCCCGGAGGCGGCCGCTTCCGGGGGGGTCTAGCCCTGGTTCAGGACAGCGATTTGGTCCCCGGCCAAGGATTGCCACCTTGGACCAGGGCGCTGTCTCCCAGCTTCATCAACTTCACCATCGTGCAACCGGGGGGTCACGGGAATGAAGACGAAACGGGTCTTTGACGGACAACGAGGTGTCATCACCTCCATTTTTGTAGCGAGTATCTTTGTTAACCTGCTTGTCCTGACAGCGCCGCTGTACATGTTGCAACTTTTTGCCCGGGTCATGGCCTCGGGCAGCCTGCCAACACTGTTGGCCCTGACCACTGGCGCGGCGATCGCGCTGGTGTTCTTTTTTCTCTTTGATGTCATTCGCCAGCGCCTGGTGGCGCGACTGGGCTCGCGGCTCGAAGCCCGGCTGAGCCCGGCGGTCCTGCAGGCGCTGATCAGCGGCGCCCTGCCCGCCGCGCTGCGCAGCGCCGAACCGATCCGCGACATCCAGGATCTGCGCGGCTTTGTCACCAGCCCGGTGTTCATCGCCCTTCTGGATGCGCCCTGGTCGATCCTTTTCATTGCGTTGATCTTTGTCTTCAGCCCCATTCTGGGCCTGGTCGCCGTGGCCGGGCTTGCGGTGCTGCTGACCCTTGGAGTGCTGAGCGAGGTGATGGCGCGCAAACCCGGCGAAACCGCCGAGGAGGCCGCGCGCGAAACCAATGCCGCGGTCGAGGAGATGATGCTCAATGCCGAGATCATCCATGCCATGGGCAAGACCAACGCCCAGATCGGACGCTGGCGCGGGCGGGCCTTTACCGCCATTCTCTTTGGCACCCTGGTCACCGACCGGGTGGCGCTGATGACCTCATTGGCCAAGGCCACCCGCATGGGGCTGCAGATCGCCGTGCTGGGCGTGGGGGTGGTTCTGGTCATCAACAACCA
>NZ_JAHVIJ010000012.1:0-14456 GCF_019801785.1 Phaeobacter italicus
GAAAGGCGCAAGTTTGCCCATCTGCTCATCGGTCAGCCAGAAAAGATCACTCATGTCACCACTCCTTTTCGGAGCCGTGAATCATGTAGCGAGACTGAAATCAATGCATCCTGACCCTAGAGGGGCGCGCAGAATTCGAGAATTTGGGCTCTTCAACGAATTTGAGCGCCAATGCTGCCAAGTGGCCAGCCACATCACTTTCGAAGTGCCGATCAAGCATTATTACTCTCTTCCCAGACTAATTTGGCCGCTGCCAGATCTTCCAGAGCAGTGCCTGTGGCCTTAAAAAGCGTGATTTCGGCCCGGTCAATTCCTGCAGAATTTCTGCCTCCACAAAGACCGTAGAGGGTGCCTTTGATGGCATCCTCGGACAGCGCACCTGTTTTAAGTGGCTCAATCAAATCGCCGCTTTCATGAAGAGCGTCGGATGTATCGATGAACACTTGCGCGCGCGCCATGGCATTATCGTCGGTTTCCCGCATCTGTGGGGTGAAGCTGCCGATCAGGTCGAGGTGTTGTCCGGGCCGCAACCAGACGCCGAGTATAAGTGGCTCTTTAGCCAGGGTGGCACAGGAGATGATGTCATGCTCGGGAACCGCATTGCGAAGGTCGCTTACGGCACGCGCCTCATAGCCTCGGACCGAGAGGTCTGCGGCCAGCCGGGCCGCGTTCTCGCCGTTGATGTCCCAGACCGAAACACGCGTGATCGGGCGGACTGCGGAAAACGCATCGGTCAGATTGGCTGCGACCCGCCCAGCCCCAACAATAAGAAGGCTGCTGGCATCTCGTCGTGCAAGATAGTCAGCCGCGAGCGCAGCCGCAGCTGCGGTTCTACGGTTGGTGATGTCGCCACCATCGAGCATGGCGAGATGTTGGCCCGTCGCCGTATCGAAAAGTAAATAGGCTGAAGACAGCGCTGGCAGGCCACTTGATGCATTGCCCGGATTGACATTGACTATCTTGACGCCACCTAGTCCCTCGGCCTGCCATGCAGGCATCAAAAGGATGGTTCCGTCAGGCTGCTCCGGCAGCTCTACCGAATGGTGGCTCCGCAACGGAATTTCCGCGCCTTCGCGGAATGCCACCCGTAGAGCTTCGATAAGCTTCACGAAGGGCAACAGGTCTCGGGTTTCATTTGCTGAGTACAGTTTCATCTCAACTTCCTTGCAGTTCATCCGTCGACAACGACATCGGTTTTCGGAACGGCCTGGCAGGCCAGGCAATGTGCTTCGTCATCGAAGGCCAACTCTGTTCGGTGTATCGTCTGGCCTTCGATCACCCGGATCCGACAGCTTTCGCATTGCCCTGCCCGGCAGCCGCTTGCCAGGGCAAGCCCATGGCTCTCGGCGAGATCCAGCAAGCTACCTGCCGATTTTGTCCATTCGACGCTCTTGCCACTTTTGGCGAATGTCACTTGGAATGGCCCGTTTGGCAGGGGTTTGTCGGCAACAGGTGAAACGAATGCCTCCTTGTGGAGCCTTTCCGGTGGATGCCCGGCGTCTGCCAGCGCCGCCTCCAAGGCGGCCATCATAGGTGGCGGGCCGCACTGATAAACCATAGGAACCGTGCCGTCCCAGCCTTGAAGAATGTCTTGGGCAGTGGCAAAGCCGGATCGATCATGTGTTCCACCCACGGCATCCGACGGTAGCGGATCGTTGTAAATATTGATGGCTTCGAATCCCGGCAACCTGTCCTTAAAGCCAGCGATGCGGGCGCGATAAGCATGGCCTGCGCTGTTGCGATTGGCATAGACGAGCCGGATCGGATGCTTTGCACCCATCGCCGCCGCCGTTTCCAGATAGCTGAGGAACGGCGTGATACCAATCCCACCGGCCACCATCACCACGGGACAATTGCTTTCGACCGGCAAGGTGAAACGACCCGACGGCGCTTTCAACTCCACCAGAGATCCGGGTTCGAGTACATGGTTGATGTATCCCGACATCACTCCATCGGGCAGATCGTCGGCACCTGGAGGGGCGGGCACGACCCGAACGGTGATCTGGTAGGTTTTCCGTTCAGGATCGACGCCGCTGCCGATCAGCGAATAACAGCGGATGACTGGGCTGTCCTGCCCCGGCACTTTGGCTTTCAGGGTAATATGCTGACCGGGCAGAAAGTCTGGCAACAGTTCGAAACCGTCCACGGTAAAAGCTACGCGCGTGCAGCCTTCGGCCACCCGTTCAACTTCCTGAACGACAGCGGTTCGGAACCCCGACCACGCGGGTCTCACATGCATTTGTCCCGGCAGAGGCCTAATTGCGCATCGGGTCGAACGATGCGGGACCGAGCCACTAATCGAATCGCACTCTTCCGCCGAGATCAAGCGGTTATAGTTTGATCCCACGTCGGAAAACGGGTCAAACCCTGGCTGGTTCAGGGCCGGACTGGCCTGCCACCAACCATAGCTGCCAATCAGCACCTCGGGATGCAAATCGGTATCCAGCACGATCTGCATGCGCGCCTTGCCATGGGCTGAGGCCAACTCGGCCCAATCCCCATCTTCCAGCCCCTGCGCTTCTGCTGTGTCCGGATGAATGCGCACTTGTGGAGCAGACATCCTTTTGCGCAACGAGGCAATGTTGCGGTGCTGAGAATGGCAAAAATAACCGCTTTTTGCGGTCGTCAAACGGAGCGGATAGCTGTCATCGGTGGCCGCAGGATACTCGAATACGGGTACCGCGTCGTACCAGTGATTAAGTAGGCGTTCGGAATAGATCTCAACCAGCCCGGTTGGGGTAGCGAAGCCGCGTACACCTGCATCAGTCTTTTCCGCATATTTTCTTTCTCGGTAAGTCAAAGGGCGGCGGATACCTTCCGGATGGGCACGCAAATCGGCAAGCGTCAAACCAGTGGGTTGCAGTTGCCACTCCCGCGCCGCGTCGATATCGCCATCGAAGAATGCGTCCCCCATGCCAAGCCGAACTGCCAGATCGAACACAATCTCGGTATCTGACCGCGATTCCCCTGTCGGGGCTACTGCAACCGGACGGAGCTGAACCAGACTCTCAGCTTCCTGGCTGACCTCGAACCCGTTGCGCAGCGCCTCACGCTCCCATGGCGTGTTGGCAGGTAACAAGTAGTCAGCGAAACGCGCTGTTGGCGTTTCAACGCTGTCAATCTGGACGTGAAAATCCAGCGCTTTCAGAGCATCAACACCCAAGTCCTTATTACCATGAGATACGGCCATATTGGCTCCGAACCCGATCAGCGCATGCACTTTATAGGGCTGTTCTTCGAGGATTGCCCTGTACAGGTCCCGCGCCAACACCCAGCCCTGCGACGGCGGACCGAGAGGGCGCGTCTCGTAACCAAGCGCCTTTTCGATTTGCCCGTCCGGAAACTGATGAAACCCTGTTGGCGCGTTCATCGGATGCTTGCTGAAGCCGACATTGCCGCCCGGCGCGTCATAACCGCCTTTGAGCGCCATGAGCAGAGCGATTGCCCGGTCAGTCTGGGTTGCATCCCGGTGCTGGCCCACGCCGGACCAGCAGTAATAGGCAATCCGATCCGCGCTCATCAGCGTGTCCGCGGCTTTGCGTATCTCGCTTTCCGGAATGGATGTGACGTCACTGACGCGGCTCACCGGCCATTCGGCGCAACTCTCGGCAAAATACATGAAAGCAGTGCGGCAGGAGATACGACCGAAATGGGTATCCATTTGAATCGAGGCGCAAAGGTCCAGGCTTTCCGAGCCCTCGCCAAACATCTTGGTGTTGGCGTCGTAGAACACGGGTTCACCTTGAGCGTTCGCGGCGACATAGCGGCCGGCTCCGGCATCTCTGTTTAGATCGGACTCGCGCAAGAACTCGCCGGTATCCTCTCTTACCAAGAAACTGGCATTGCTCCAGCGTCTCAGAAAGTCCGCGTCGTAGGCGCCGCGTTCGATCAACAGATTAGCTAAGCCCAGTGCCAGAGGGCCATCCTGCCCCGGAAGCACCCGCATCCAGTGGTCTGCACCCTGTGCGTAACCTGCCCGGCGGGGATCCACCGAAATGATTTTCGCGCCGCGGGCCCGCGCCTCGGCGATCTGGGTGGCCTGATCAAGCCAGACCGCGCTAGGATTGAACCCCCACAGGAGGATCGCATCGGCGTTCCCATAGTCGGGAAAAAGAATTCCAGAACCATACGTGAAACGATGCGCGTGGTCCTTGTGCCAGTTGCAGATTTCCGTGCCGTAGACTGTGTTAGGGCTGCCGAAAAGCCGGCTAAAGCGTTCAACCCAATCAATGGAATCGCTCATCGGCGTGCCACTGGGCGTTGTCACACCAAATCCGACTGCTTCAGCACCGTGGTTGGTCCTGATCTTATTCAGCCGCCCGGCAATATCGGTCAGCGCCGCTTCCAGCTTACCCGTTCCCAGCCAGGATCGGCGCTCGACTTGGGATTGGTGCGCCGCATCGGATAAAGGACGCGATCGAGGTCGCCCCAGATCTCAGGAGCCGCCTTACCTTTCAGGCACAGCGCCTTGCCAGTAGGGTGCTCCGGCGCCGGTTTCGCTGCTAGAAGCTGGCCATCTCGGACCTCGAACGTCGCGCCGCAGCGCGAACGGCACAGGCAGCAGAATCCGGGAATATCCTGGGTTTCAGAAATTGACATGGCGGTTCCTCCCGCCACGGTTCTGCGACGCCGCGGCGGGAATAGCTAGTTTTTATATTTTAATGCTGATATTGATTTCATTTATGCTCCCAACCGTTCGACAGCTTGAATTCTTCATCGCAACTGCCGAGACCGGACAAATCTCGCGCGCAGCGGCGATGGCGAATGTGACGCAATCTTCGGTCACCATAGCTATCCGGCGTTTGGAGGAGTTGCTGGGATACAAGCTGTTTCGGCGCAGATCGCACGGAATGGAGTTGACAGCACAAGGAGAGGCTTTCTTGCGCCATTCCCATTCGATCCTGGCGGCGCTGCACGAGGCAGTCGGTGCAAACCACCAAGAGGCATCTAGCGTCTCGGGTATAGTCCGCCTTGCCGTCACCGACACGATTTCAGGCTATTATCTTCCCGCCGTCTGGGAGCGCATCATGGCCCGGCATCCCAATATTCAGCTGGAAGTGATCGAAGCGAGCCGCCCCGAAATCGAAGAGGGGTTGTTCCAAGGGCAATTCGACTTGGGAATAGCGCTGACGTCAAACCTGCCGAATCCGGAACGCTACGAACAGCGCCCAGTCTTGTCATCGCCCCGCAACCTTTGGTTGGCGGCGAACCATCCGTTGGTGATGCGGGAAGATATCGCCTTTGCCGATCTGACCGGAGAGAACTACATCCTGCTGACGATGGATGAGCATGAAGCCACGATGCAACAGGTCTGGTCACAATTTGGTTTTATTCCCAAGCTCTTGTTTCGGAGTCAGTCGATGGAAGCGCTGCGCAGTATGGTCGCCAGGGGGATGGGAGTAACTATCCTGTCAGATATGGTCTACAGGTCATGGTCGTTGGAAGGGCAGAGGATTGTCCGCAAACGCCTAAGCGACACCATCCCGAACATGGACACCGGGGTATTTTGGCCAAAGCAGGCTCCGCTGAAACTTGCCGCACGTGCCGTCGTTCGCTGTATTTATCAAGTCAAGTAAACCGATGAGGACAGCAAGGGAATTGTTTTCTTTTCAACGTAGAATTTTTAATGAAGTGAATTTGCATGCGGCAACGTCAGCTTCCTACGCTTCGCGCCCGCTTGTACACTGCGCAGCATCGGTCACTCTGGGCTCTTAGTCGTCGTTCGCCGCATGCCCAACGAAAGACGGCTTAGGGCTGGCTCGAGCCGATCACGGGTAGCCAAGAACGCTGTCACGGCGGACAGCCCGGCGCTGCGTCGCCGCAAGGCGGCTTGGAGCCCATTCTGTAAATTCGATTTTCGTGCTGCGCGCGCACGCAGCACGAAAATCGCTGCGTCTGCTCAGTTGATAGCGTTGCGAGCCGTCTGACAAGTCAGTCATTCCTACGCTTTGCAGTGACGACCGCAGTCCCAATTTACTTTTCACAAGAGAACCTGTGGCGCGACCTACTTCAATGATGGTCTGCAACATTGAAATTGCAGGCGCAGGTCGGGCGTTGGACCCTGATAGAACACTTTTCCGCTGCCATTTTGTTGAAGCTGACAGAGCGTTCGTAACGACGACAAAACCCGGGCGTTGCCTCAAACGAGCGTGGTAAGTCAGACTCCGAAGCGCCTCAGGCCTACGGTGCGCCCCGCTCAACATTTGGGGATATGCCCCAGTGTTTGCGGTAAAGTTTTGAAAAGTGGCTGGCCGATGTGAACCCGCAAGCCATCGCGACATCAATGACGCGCAGATTTGTTTGCTGCAGCAGGTGCCGCGCGCGTTCGAGCCGCAAAGTCGTGATGTAGACCTTGGGGCTTGAGCCCACATAGCGCAGGAACAGCCGTTCCAATTGTCTGGTTGACAGTCCGACGATTGCCGCAACCTGCGAGGGGGACAGATCGGACCCAAACTTCTCCTCCATGTGAAGGATCGCCTTTCCGAGGCGTTCGTGCCGTGTCCCCAAGCGGCACAGATCGCTTCTTGTCTGGCGGTCGGTGCCAGATCTTACCGTGCTGCACAAAAGTTGGTCGGCAACCCGGGCCGCAGTCTGCGTTCCAAGCCTTTGTGCGATCATCGCGAGAAACAAATCCAATGTCGCCGCACCTCCTGCCGATGTCGTGGCATTGCCACCCTGCTCAAACACAGAGCACCGGACATCCAGATCAAGAAAGGCTTCCGCCACGGCACTCTGAATGCTCCAATGCGCACTCACCGGATGACCTGAAGTTAGTTTTGCCTGCGCCAAGATAATTGCGCCGCCGCCCACGCCGCAAAGCGCCGCGCCGAACCGCTTGGCCTCGCGAAGCCAAGCGATCAATCGTTTTGAGGGCGGCTCTGTTGTGGTTGTAGGCCCGAAGACCACCACGCAGTCTCCTTTGCGCGTTGGCGGCAGCGTTCGCTCAACGGCAACGGTTAAACCCGATGACGCCCGAACCTGATCACCGGCTTCGCTGGCGATCTCCCATTCAAACACCGTTTTCGACAACACATCGTTAGCCGCTTCGAGAGAGTCGAGACCAGCCCCCAGATCCAGCGAAGAGAATCCGGGGCAAAGCACGAAGACAAAGCGATGGACCTCTTCGGTGCCTGTAGGTGCGGCGCAGATGTTGATCTCTGGGTATCCCATAGATCAGCACCGCATGTTTGCGCCGTTCGGATCATAGATCGGCCCGCCGAGCACCTCAGCCTCATACATTTCGCCTAGGATTTCGACCTGCAACGTCGTTCCGGGCGCTGCGTGTTCGGCTGCGACATAGCCCATGGCCATCGACTGCGCGGCGCGGTGGCCATAACCGCCCGAAGAGACATAGCCGACCGCTCTGCCATCCTTCAGGATCGCCTCGTCATTGCTGACGTCAATCCCGTCCACATCAATGGTCATGGTCACAAGCTTCTGCTTGGGGCCTGCATCACGGATGGCTTGCGTGGCTGCCTTGCCCACGAAGTCCTTCTTCCAGTTGATGAAGGCATCCATGCCGCTTTCGACCGCGTCGAAATCGGGGCGGAATTCCAGCGTCCAGACGCCCCAGCCCTTTTCCAGCCGCATCGACATCAGCGCGCGCGCCCCATACCAGCGATAGCCGAGATCGGCGCCTGCCGCCTCGATCGCCTCGGCCAAACGCAGCAGGTATTGCGGTTTGCAGTAGATCTCGTACCCCAGCTCACCGGAGAAACTGATCCGGTTGAGGATCACCGGCACGCCGCCCACGAAGGTTTGCCGCAAGTCGCGGAACTTGAAGGCTTCTGCGCTCACATCATCGCGGGTGATGTGCGCCAGCAATTCGCGCGATTTCGGCCCTGATAGGGCGATGCCGTGCCAGTCATCAGACACATTGGCATAGCTGACATCGGCGGGCAGATCCTTTTCGAACCACCGCCGGTGCGCCTCCTGCATGGCCCCAGAGCCAAACAGCATGAAGTGATCCTCAGCGAGGCACGCCACAGTCAGGTCGCCGTAGAGGCGCCCCTTTTCGGTCAGCATCGGCGTGAGGGTCAGACGGCCCGGTTTGGGCACATAGCCCGCCAGGGTCTTGTTCAGATAATCCCGCGCGCCCGCGCCTTTGAATTCGTGTTTGGCGAAGTTGGCGATCTCGATTCCACCCACGGCCTGCTGCACCGCCTCAACCTCGCGTTTGACATAGTCAAAGGATCGGTTGCGTTCAAAGGTGGGTTCCTCATGGGCATCCTCGGGACCATCGGCGAACCAAAGCGCATTCTCAAGGCCAAAGCCCTGATCCATCACTGCGCCTTTGGCAACCAGCCGGTCATAGAGCGCGGTGGTTTTTTGCAAGCGACCCTTGGGCAGGGTTTCGTTCGGGAAGGTCATAACAAACCGGCGTTCGTAGTTCTCGGCGGATTTCACCGTGCCCCAATCTGGGGTGGCAAATTCGCCAAAGCGCGCCACATCCATGGCCCAGACGTCAATCGAGGGCTCTCCGTCGATCATCCACTCGGCCATGGTCAGGCCCACGCCGCCGCCCTGACAGAACCCGGCCATGACGCCCACTGCGACCCAGTAGTTCTTCATCCCCGGCACCGGACCGATCATCGGGTTGCCATCGGGACCAAAGGTGAAGGGGCCGTTGATCATGTCCTTGATGCCGGCCTCGCCGATGGCGGGGATGCGTTCGAATGACATTTCGAGACGATCTGCGATCCGATCCAAATCCGGTTGCAACAGCTCGTGACCAAAGTCCCAAGGCGTACCCTCGACCTTCCACGGGGTCGATTTGGGCTCATAGGTGCCCAGCAGCATACCCTGCCGTTCCTGACGGAAATAGATATTGGCCTCATAGTCGATGCCTGCAGGCAAACGGCCCGCTTCGCCCATGCTCTCCATACGCTCCGCGATCATTGGGATTTTCTCGGTGATCAAGTAGTGGTGCTCCATCGGCTGCACTGGCAGGTGGATGCCGGACATATGGCCCACCTCGCGCGCCCAGAGACCTCCGCAGTTCACCACATGTTCGGCGTTGATCTGCCCTTTAGGCGTGGTCAGATCCCAGGACCCATCGGGGCGCTGCGACATGGCGGTCACGCCGCAATGGGTGAAGTATTGCGCGCCGTGCACGCGGGCGGATTTGGCGAAGGCGTAGGTGGCGCCGGAGGGGTCAAGGTCCCCGTCCTGATCGTCCCATAGTGCTGCGTGATAATGCTTGGGATCAATCAGCGGGTGTCGCTCGGCCAGTTCCTTGGGCGAGATGAATTCCTGGTTCAGCCCCATATAGCGCGCCTTGGAACGTTCCCGCTTCAGGTAATCGTACCATTCCTTGGTCGAAGCCGCATAGAACCCGCCAGTAATATGCAGCCCTACGGAGTGGCCGGAGGTTTCCTCGATTTCTTTGTAGAGATCGATGGTATAGCTTTGCAAACGGCTGATATTGGGATCGCTGCTGATCGTGTGGATCTGCCCTGCCGCGTGCCAGCTTGAACCGGAGGTCAGCTCGTCCCGTTCCAGCAAGACCACGTCTTTCCAGCCGAATTTGGCCAGGTGAAACAGGATAGAGCAACCAACAACCCCACCGCCAATCACAACGACCTTGGCGTGCGAGGGAAGCGATTTTCCGATGGCGGTTTCGTCTTTTTGAATCTCGGGCATTGGATTTCTCCTTAGTTGAGCGGCAAGCGGCGGAACCGCCCCGGCATTGCAGGGTCATGGAAATGGTCGAGAGGTCCGTTCTCGACGAGATGGCTGTGCCAATGGGCCAGCGCATCGCGATCCAGCGTTACGCCAAGGCCGGGGCCTTCGGGCACGGAAACGACATTGTTTTTCTGGCGGAATGGGCCGCCTTCGATCACGTCGCCAATCTGCCAGCGGAACAATGACTGAGAGGGTTCGGAGATCCACGGCATCGCTGCAGACATGTGCAGATACCCTGCCGTGGCAATCCCTGCATCCCCAGAATAGCACCAGAAGCCGACTCCCATCGCCTCGCAAGCGCCAATGAAACGCACCGCGCGCGCAATCCCGCCCAGAACGGCAAAGTTCGTCACGATATAGTCGGGTGCCCCAAGCGCCACAGCGCGGCGGATATCCGGCACGTGGGACGAGATCGGAATGGTGAAGTGGCGACGCAGCTCGGCCATTTCTTCAAAGGTTGCGACCGGGTCTTCGTAGTTGCGGATGTTATAGGGCTCGATCTCGCGGAAGACGCGCATGGCTGTGGGCAGGCTCCATTGCATGTTGCTGTCCAGACGGATCATCGCCTCGCGCCCAAGCCCATCGCGTAGGGCCTTGACCGTGTCTATCTCAAGCTCGGGATCGCCCAGGATCAGCTTGCCTTCGAACATGGTACTGCCATGTTCTTCACGCATTCGGATGCAGTATTCGGCGACCGCTTCGGGGCTCATCTCGCCACCCTCGCGATATCCGAAGTATTCGGTGAATGGGATGTCTTTACGCACCGCACCACCCAGCAAGCGGTACAGAGGTTCATTTGCGACCTTGCCGCGCAGGTCCCATAGGGCGATCTCAATGGCCCCAAAGGCTTTGACCACCGAACTGTCTTCAGTGTTCTGCACGATCTGCCAGGGCGGAACGCAGAGTGCTTCACATCCTGCGACATCGAGAGGATCCGCACCGATCAAGCGCTCGCCCATGGTGCGGATGCTGTCCAGCACGTCGATAGACGGCGCTTCGCCGAGGCCAACAAGGCCTTGATCCGTTTCGACCTCGATGATGGTCTTGGAGGTGCCGGGATAGTGTCCGCCCGTCCACCACATGGGCTTTTCCAGCGGAATGTTGATTGGCGTCGCACGCAACCCTGTGATCTTAATACCAGGCATCGGGCAGCTCCTCTTTGCGCTTGGCCACAAACTCTTCCAACGCTTCGCGGGTGATGTCTTCGATGGGCGGCGCCTGATACTCGGCCAACATCTGTTTCACGCGTGCGTTGGCGCGAGCGCGCATGTCTTGCGACCCCGCGTCTTCCCAGCTTTCGACGTTTTCGCTGTCGCTGAGCTTTGGTTCGTAGAAGGCGGTCTGGTAGTTGCGCATCGTGTGCGCGCAGCCCAGGAAATGCCCGCCCGGCACCACTTCGCCATAGGCGTCGCGGGCGAGGGCATCGTCAGAGACATCCAAACCTTGGGACAGTACCTTCTGATAGCTGCCCAGCCGGTCGGCATCCATGATCAGCTTTTCAAAGCCGGTGCACAGCCCGCCCTCGAGCCAACCAGCCGCATGTAGTACGAAATTGGCGCCCGCCAGCATGGTCGAATGCATCGAATCCGCGCTTTCATAGGCGGCCTGCGCATCCTCAATCTTGGAGGCGGTCAGCGAGCCACCACAGCGCAAAGGCAGCCCAGCACGCCGGGCCAGTTGCCCGATCGCATAGTTGGAAATGACAGGCTCCGGCATCCCGAAGGTGGGCGCACCGGATTTGAGCGACATGGAAGACAGGAAGTTGCCTAGCACAAAGGGCGCGCCGGGGCGCAGAAGCTGCACATAGGCGCAGACCATCATCGCTTCGGCCATCGCCTGGGCCACCGATGCGGCGGTCGACACAGGCCCCATCGCGCCCGACAGGATGAACGGCACCACGACCAACCCCTGACCGCGGGTAGAATAGACGCGGGCGGCTTCTGTAACCACCTTGTCGACCAGGAGCGGCGAGTTGGTGTTCACGTTACCCATGATCACGCAGTTCTGCTCCATCACCTCCTCGCCAAAGACAATCTCGGCCATGTCGACACTATCTTGGGCGCGGCTCATCTCGGTGATGGCTCCCAGATGCGGTTTGTCTGACAGGGTCATATGCGCATAGAGCATGTCGAGATGCCGTTTGCTCACCGGCACGTCGCAGGGCTCGCAGGTGACAAACCCACCGTGATGCAAGTTCGGGTGAAGATAGGTCAGGCGTACCAGATCGCGAAAAGCATCCATATCGCCATAGCGCCGACCCCCTTCGAGATCGCGCACAAAAGGTGCGCCATAGATCGGGGCAAAGACCTGGTTTGTGCCGCCGATGGTGACGGAGCGGTCGGGGTTGCGGGCATGTTGCGTGAACACAGACGGAGCTTTGGCGCAGAGCGACCGGATCCAATCAGCGGGCGCGCGCACAATATCGCCGTCGATGTTTGCACCTTCGCGCCGCCAGAGCTCTAGCGCTTCGGGGTCATCCCGAAAAGCTATACCTACATCCTGAATGATCCAATCAACCTGGCCCTCCAGCTTTTCGATTTGGGCCTCGTCCAGAACCTCGAAGAACGGAAGAGTTCTACCGATATGTGGAGATGCAGGTACGCCCGCATGTGTGGTGTCCCTGTTGCGCGATGCGCGTGCCCGTCGTGCCATGGCTCGTCCCCTCCATGAAATGAGTAAGCTGCAGACTAAACCATCGCGTAGGCGCTGTGACGGTTGAAAAATCCAATGGTTTGGATAGTTTCAGATTATGCGAAATCTCTGGTCATACCTCGCCTCTCCCCGCCACCTTGCCGTTTTCGAAGCGGCTGCGCGGCGGCAATCCTTTACGCTCGCGGCACAGGAGTTGAACGTTCAGCAACCTTCGGTGAGCGCGTCTATCAAGCAGTTGGAGAACACGCTTGGCGTTGCCCTGTTCCTGCGTCAGCATCGCCGCATAAGCCTGACACATGCGGGTGAACGGCTTTTTGCAGATGTCAGCCGGGCCTTTGATCTGCTGGAACACTCCGCCACGGCCATTCGGCAATCCGTCAGCAATGATCACGTCACGCTAAGCGCGTCATCTGCGTTCAACAATTATTGGATTCTGCCAAGGCTGGGGACATTTCAGGAAAAATACCCCGAAATTGACCTGCGCCTGCAGTCAAGCGACCGCGAGCCGGACCTGACCGCCGAGCCCATTAGCCTTGCGATCAGATTGGGCGATGGGAACTGGCCGGGGTGCCACTCTGCGGGCCTTGCAGACGAGATCATTTACCCCGTCGCAGCACCCCGCGTCATGGCGTCGGCGGTGCATCTGCGCAACATCACGGGGCTGCTGCACCAACGGTTGATCCATCTGGAGGAACCGATCCGGGAACGCCCGTCCTGGGCGCAGTGGTTTCGCGCGTTCGGGATACCAGAACAGCCGCCGAAAAGCGGTTTGCGCCTGAACGACTATGCGCTTGTCTTGCAAGCCACCATGGCGGGCGAAGGCTTTGCCTTTGGCTGGCATCATCTCGTCGCACCGCTGGTGCAAAAGCAGCTCCTTGCCGCCCGATCCGATTGGGCGTGGACGACCGGGAAAGGCTTCTACCTAGTCTGGTCAAAAGAGACCCCGCTCACACCAAACGCAAGCATCGTTAGGGATTGGATTCTGTCAAACGTCTGATTTCCATCAGTTGAAGGGCTGCGCGTAACGCACCTTAGGAGATTTCGTTTTCCCGCAAGCCAAGTTCATGCGCCGTTACGCATCAACAGCTTCCGGTTTATTTAACACGTTGGACCTAGGCCGACGCTAGTTTTATCCAAAATTGGTTCACTGCAGACCAAAATCGCATTGCCTTAGCATCTTGATGGTCTTCCGATGAGTGCGGCTTCCATTCGCTCAAGCCATCCGTCCCACCAATGATTGGGCTGGTGAACGTTGGTAACAAAGAGCCCAATCGTACGCAGATGCAGTCAGATGCTGCACCAGCAATAGCCGCGTGAGCAAAAGGCGGGTTTGTCCGCATTCCGTCCTTTCGATGATGATCGGTGGCTGCACTGGCAGCGAAGGTCAGCTCTTTCCAGTGCTGATGCAGCGTAGGATCGCCACTTAGCTGTCAGATCTCGCGACTTTGCAAAGGTCACTTCCTGCGCTTCGCTGACGGTTGAGCGAGGCGCAGCATCCGCATGGCAGATCGCGGAGCCTGGAATGTCCGCTTCCGGGAACTCCTGCGAGATCTTTTGCCTTTGCGGCAAAGTGCCCGCTGCCCCTGGTTCGAATGTCGTGAATGGGCTGGCTGGCGTCATCTGGCCGCTTGGATCTGGTGCCAATTCGCTGCGACCTTGCTGTTGCAGCGCCGCGAGGCGGCTTGGAGCCCATAGTGATCAATGCTGCGCTTCGCACATTTTCAAGAGATATGCGGAAAGCTGTCATTGATCTAGATCGGGATAGCAACCTTGGAAACATAGCGGCGTGAAACCGCATGTTTCGGGTCGATCCGGAAATTCGGTGCGAATAGCTTCACACCGAACAATGAGAGGATTTGTTTATGCACGGTCGCAACGCACTATTCCCGGATTTTGATCAACTGAAGGACGCAGAAAATGCATTGACAGAACGCATCAATCAGGCGCGCCACAACTATGCCAGCCGCAATGCGACCTCGACTGAGTTAACAGCTGACTGGTTAGGGTCAGGATGCATTGATTTCAGTCTCGCTACATGATTCACGGCTCCGAAAAGGAGTGGTGACATGAGTGATCTTTTCTGGCTGACCGATGAGCAGATGGGCAAACTTGCGCCTTTC
>NZ_JAHVIJ010000013.1:0-10237 GCF_019801785.1 Phaeobacter italicus
GAAACGCAAGGCGCCGGTCAAATACGACAAGCGCAGATACAAGCGTCGCAACCGGATCGAGATCATGTTCGGTAGGCTTAAGGATTGGAGGCGTGTCGCGACCCGTTATGACCGCTGCCCCAAGGTGTTTCTCTCGGCCATCGCGCTCGCGGCTCTCGTCATCTATTGGTTATGAATCCTGACCCTAGCCCAATCCAAGATAACGTTACGCTACGCTTTCGTCGGATGGATGAGGAAAGATAAACTGTTGATCTGACTAGTCGCCAATCTCTGCTTTTATAACATCAACTACGCGCGCGACCTTCAGGGCATTGGTGGCATCGGGATGGGGCTGCGCAAATTGCCCACTATCATTGTCGAAGTATTTTCCCGACGCGGCTGCAAATTCATCTGATAGGGCCGCGCGGATAAGTATATCGACACCGACATTCAGGTCGTTGCCGGATGTTCCGAACCCTTCGCGCACCATCTTAGTCGCAAGGAGCGAGCCGGGATTTACAGCGACCGAAATCGGCCCTTCGGGGTGTTGCGCTGCAAAGTCCTGGCTCCACATCGTCAGGGCGAGCTTGCTTTGTGCGTAAGCCTCCATGTCTTGTAGTTGTCGTTTGCCAGCCAAAGCGTCCACATCCACTGGCTCTTGAGCCGCCGACGACAAATGCACCAAGCGGCCATCCTTTGGCATATTCGGCAGCAGGAGGTTGGACAAAAGCGCTGGCGCAAAGGTGTTGACGACAAAACGCACGTCCATGCCATTGCTTATGCGCGGCTGCGACAGCTTGAAGACACCTGCGTTGTTGATCACCACATCGATGTTGTCGTGGCGCTGCAAAAGGCCGCGCCCCAGCTTTGCCACCTGCGCCAAGTCGGACATATCGGCCTGAACAGTGGATGCATTCGCACCGATTTCGGCCTTCAGCTTGGCCAATTTCTCGGCGTTTCGGCCATGTGCTATTACTCTATGCCCCAGAGCCGCCAAGGCAATTGCGGTTGCGCGGCCAAGGCCATCGGTCGCTCCGGTAATGAGGATCGTTTTTGTCATGGTCATACCTTATTTGAAAGCGGGTAGGACATATTCGGCCAAGTCCTCCAAGGTTTGCTCGACAGGTGCAGCACTAAATCGCAGATTGAGTGCGACATGGTGCACACCGATATGCTCGAGCTGTCGGAGATATTGCAAAGTGGGCGGTGGCCAGACCGAAACCCGAGGTGAATGGAGCTGGGCGTTGCATCGGGGTCTTCGGCAAGGTCAATGTAGAGCGGTTGTAGGACCGGCTTCGGCACCTGGCCCAGTGCAGCCAGCTGCGATCGCCACTCCTGCAACACGCGATCCTGCGCCACTCCAGGGCGGGGATAGATCATCCAGCCGTCACCATGTTGCGCAATCCAATCCGGCGACTGGCGGCTTGATCCTGTGATCAGCATTGGCAGTTTCACCCTCGCCGGTTTGGGCAACATCTCGATGGATGGGCCAACCTTGCCGAACCGATTGGCACTCTGCGTGGCAGGTGCGTTCATGGCGCGAATGTAGTCAAAGCTTTCGCGGAACGCGTCGCCGCGCGCGTCGAAATCGCGGTTGATGGCTGGGTATTCTTCCGGGCAATCGCCAGAGGCCACCCCAAGGATCAGCCGCCCGCTTGACAGAACATCGGCAGTCGCCGCGGCCTGGGCCACATAGGCGAGGTGGCGCAGCGGCAGAACGATACTGGCAACGCCCAAGGCAATATCGGTTGTCGTCGCGACCGGATAGCCAAGATAAGCGAAGGGATCAACAAACTGCCCAGCATCGCCAAAGCTGGAGACGATGAAAGGCACATCACGCAACCAGACGGCCTTGAAGCCAAGCTTTTCGGCCTGCTGAACACGGGTCAGATGGTCGGCCATATCCGGCACGGGGCTGCTTGCGTATTGCGCGATCGGGACCACAAGCCCGACACTCAACCGACCGTTTTGAAACGTCGTGTTGTAGCCGCGGTTGATTTGCTCGAATGGGGTAAGGGTGTCGTCGCGCATGGGGGCTCTCCGTCAAAATGCGCGGCCCCTCGTGAAGGACGGCGCGGACGTTTTAGGCCAGGTCGTCTTAGCCCTCGATTAGGTAGTGGTGGCAGACCGAACCGGCAGTGCGTGCAGCAAGGTGGGGGGAATAAGCCTCATCGGCCATGAATGCCTGCGCGGCTTCCTTGGACGGCCATTCGATAATGATGCGCAGACCTGCTTCTTGCGTTTCGCCTTCCACCTGCTCGTGGCTTGCGGCGCGCGCGATGTACTTGCCGCCGTGCGTTACGACACGCTCATTGGCAGTCGTCAGGTAGTCGGGAAACCACGCATCGTCGGTGGGGGGTTGCGTCGAGAACAGAATAATAAGCCATTTGGGTTTTCCTGTTGAGGGTCGGTCGCTTTGATCAAAAGGACAGCCCGGGCAGGACCTGTTTGCCGATGACGCGACCGCTTTCTTGACGCTTATGCGCCTCGGTCAGCGTGTCCACCGTCAACGTCTCGGCGCGTTCAGTGACTGTGGATTGAAGTGTGCCTGAATCGATCATCTGCGACACGCGGTTCAACAGATCACGCTGCGCGGTGATGTCGCCAGTGGCGAACATCGAACGGGTGAACATGAATTCCCAAGAGATCGTCAGCGCCTTTGGTTTGGCGGGTGAGATATCCAGGTTTGCAGGATCGTCGATGAGCGAGATGTGGCCGCGCGGCGCGATCAAATCAATGATGGCGGGCCAATGCTGGTCCGTTGCTGTCAGTGCGGCAACATGGGTTGGTGTGAGGCCAAGATCATTGACTTGCTCCGCCAGATCGCCGCGGTGATTGACCACATGATCGGCGCCCATCTTGCGCACCCAATCTTCGGTCTCGGGGCGCGATGCCGTTGCGATAACTGTCAGGTTGGTAAGCGTCTTGGCAAGCTGGATCAGGATCGAGCCGACGCCGCCCGCGCCCCCGATTACCAAAAGGCTTTGCCCCTCGCCTCCACCTTCCGCCAAACGGAAGCTGTCAAACAGCATTTCCCAGGCGGTGATCGACGTCAGCGGCAAGCCCGCGCTTTCGACAAAATCCAGCGACGCAGGTTTCTTGCCGACAATGCGTTCGTCAACCGCGTGGAATTCCGAATTGGTGCCGTCGCGGGTCACATCACCTGCGTAGAACACCTCGTCGCCGACCGCGTAGCCTTTGACCTCGGAGCCGATTTCGACAACCGTGCCTGCCGCGTCATATCCCAGAATGCCTTTACCGCCTTCGGGGGCACGCGCTTCGCGCAATTTGACGTCGACGGGATTGACCGAGATGCCCCTGACCTCAACCAGAATATCGCGCGAGCCAAGAGTTGGCCTATCCAGATCAAACTCGCTCAGTGCACCCGCGCCGTCGATGGGGCCGTTTTGTGTATAGCCGATAGATTTCATGTTCAATGCTCCAGAGTGCTGCGTTGTTGGACATGAAATATCACCACAAAAAATTATAAAAATACTCTATATATTGTTTCAGAATTCGTATTCCTGATATAATTGGGGCGCATGGATACAGACTCCCTTCGCCTTTTCGTCGCCGCCGCCGAACGGCTGAACATCACCGCAGCTGGTCGCGACCTTGGCCTTGCGCCTGCTATGGCCAGTAACCGCCTTGCAAAGCTGGAGCGGGAACTGGGTACGGAGCTTTTGCATCGCACAACGCGCAAGATCTCGATCAGCCAGGAGGGTGCGGCGTTCTTGCCCTATGCGCGAGAGGTTCTCGCCCAAGTGGAAGCGGGGCGCGCTGCAGTGGGCGCAGGCGCGTTGCGCCCGAGCGGCGTATTGCGTTTCGCGGCCCCCAGCAGCTTCGCACAACTGCATATCATTCCACTCTTGCAGGATTTTCAGACAATCTATCCTGATATCACCATCGACTTGCGGCTGTCTGACACTCGGCAGGACATCATCGAAGGCAGTTTCGATCTAGCCCTGCGCAGCGCGCCACTCGAAGACAGCAGCCTCATGGGGCGAAAATTGGCAGATGACACGCGCATTTTGTGCGCATCCCCTGCTTACCTAGAGCATTCAGGACGACCAATGACGCCTGATGATCTTGAGGCCCATCGTTTCCTGTCATGGTCGAGCGCTACTCCACGCCAAATCATCCATGCCGATGGTCAAACGGCCGTTCTGGATCCGACAAAAATGATGTGCCGCACGATCCTTGATGACGGAACTTCCCAACGGTTGGCGACACTGGCGGGAATGGGGATATCAGTAAACTCGCTCTGGAGCGTCGCGCAAGATATTGAGGCGGGACGTTTGGTCCGTGTACTATCAGACTGGCGCTTACACGACCAATCCGTTCTTTGGCTGATCTACCCAAAGTCGAATGTGCTAACTCCGAAAGTCAGATGTTTCATGGACTTCTTGATCAACCAATTGGATATCGCAAAGCTCATGGGCAAGCGATGTCCTTGAGCTTTGCGCGCTGATCTTGGTCAATGAGATCGATAGTCGATAAATTCACCTTGGCCTTTGCCTTATTCGGTCATTGGGGAAACCGCGGCGATTTGGCGCTCCGTCCCGCGTCTTGCGGATCACCCAACGAAAGTTCGCTGCACGATATTCGAATGCCCGCATGCTGCGCCGACTTGCAAAGTTGAGGACAATGCGTACGCGACAAAATCAGTGGTACGAGCGCACTCAGTGAGAAAGTTGAATTCACGGGCTGAGCTCAAAACAAACGTGCAGTATTCCAGCTACCTGCGTAGAGTAAACCCGCGCATAAAGTCAGAACTCAGATCGTGCCAGTCGGACCCCTTTAAGGCGTTTAGATCGGGCGCAGCATTTGCTCCTCCAGCATCTGCTTTGGCTTGGCCTTCTCGGTCTGCCGCACCTTCAGCCGCCGGGCATTCGAAACATCGATACCGCGATGCTTCTCTCCCGGCTTGTAGAGGATCACATCCCACCTCTCGACACTGTAATGCAATGCCCTGCTCGGCGGTGGATGCCTTGCTTTCGGCACGCCCATCACGGTCCGATGTTCATTCACAATGCCAATTGTCTGCTCTTTGCTTATGATCAGCAGACAGCGGTTCACAGTCCAGGTAAGTGCCAGAAGTTCAGGGCTAGCACCCGGTTTGAAAAACTAAACAAAGTCAAAATACCGAACTGCCATGCGCGCGCCTGTGCTTATCTTCATGTCTCAGCTACGTCTTCATCGTGACAGGCGCATTTAGGCGGGAGCAATCCAATAGCGACTGCCTCAAGAGATCTCTGATACATTCTGGACTTGATGACACCGACCCCAAACCCAAGAAGCCCGCCCACAGAGACAATGATGAACAGAACCAGAGGATGCCGCTCCAAAACCCAGTTTCCTACTAGTCCTCCGAAAAGCGCTAAAGTAAGCCCCGGGATTGCAATCCCGTACAAAACAAATTCGCTGACGACTGGCGGCCTGACACCAAAAAACTTATACTCGTTACCACATCCCTTTGCTTTTTCGTCTTGCCTATTTGGCATTAGTACACTCCAATAATAGATAGCTCTCTTCTTTTTTCTTTCTCTTCCGAGACCACTTGATTTCTGCCACCGCTCTTCGCTGAGTAGAGCAACTCATCTGCCCGTTTGAGAAGGGAAGCACCATTCACGAAACCGCCAGCGATTTCAGTCAGGCCAATGCTGACGGTGAGGCGAATCTTGTGGCCATGAGCATGAATTACCTGTTGTTCCACGCTCTTTCGCAAACGCTCGCAGGCGATAAACGCGCCCGCCAAATCTGTTTCAGGAAACACGAGTGCGAACTCCTCGCCCCCAAGCCTCCCAACAAGGTCCACAGTCCGAAACTCACGTATCAGCATTCTTGATAACTCTTGCAGAACTTTGTCACCTGCGTCGTGACCGTAGCTGTCATTGATGAGCTTAAAGTGGTCGACATCTAACATCGCGACAGACAACGGCAGGCCGATTTCCAGAGCATTCTCAAAATTGGTTTCCAGTGTCTTGAGAAATGGCCGCCGGTTCGAAACTTGAGTCAGAGGGTCGGTATTCGCCTCGATCTGCAGAAGTTCATACGCCTTCGTGAGTTCGCGAATACTAAGAATGCCCACTAGCTTCCCATTTCTAAGAACAGGCATATGCCGGAAAGAGTTTTCGTTCATCAAACGGAGTACATAGGCCACCTCGTCCTCGGAACAGCAGGAAACGACAGCGCGTGTCATGACTTCGGAAACCCGCCGGTTGCCTGCTTCAGGATCGGAACTCGCGACGACAGGTATCAGATCTCGTTCTGAGATAATCCCGATCAACCTATCGTCACCGTCTGTCACGACCAACGCACCGAGCTTGTGCTCAAGCAGTAACTGCGCGGTTTGTTTTAACGTGAAGTCAGGACTAACGCCTTTGACCGCGGTAGACTGCTTCGCTAGCAAAAGCGCTTCGACCTTCATATCCCACTCCGTTTTCGAACCGGTCTAACGCTAAAATCAAAGTGTGAACTGATAGTGAAATAGCACCATTGAGATAAATTATATGATTTCCGTCTGGTGCAAGCAGCACCTGCGGTCACTCAACCTCGCCTTTCGCCATGAAGAATTCATTCCTCGCTGCAGGACATGATGTGGCAGTGCATCAAATGCGCACCGGCGGATATAGAGGTAGCCGGAGTGGCCACATTCGACATGGCGCCCCTCCCCCCAACTCCACAGGATACTTGCCCACTAGCTCATGGTCTCAACTCTATCGTCAAAGTTATCTCTCCATCGAACCAGAAAAGAGCCCTTATAGATTACGTTTTGGCTTGATTTTGTACACGCGGCTCGCAACCATCCGGCCGCCAACAAAGCACAAAGCTTTGCAGCCCCGACTGACAGAGTTCAGATTCGACAAGTGTAGATAAATAGTAACACACCTCCCAACGGCAGGAGGTCATAGTTTTGAGGACTTTGGAAATGGCCCGCAATCGAACTACCAACCACGTTCCCACCGCCCATGCCAGCATCACAGCAACATTCTTGTATGAAACCCTAGTCTACGTGATTCGCGAACTTGGAAAAAACGCACCCGGCACTGATTGGCACCAGAATTTGTACGAAGAAGTGCAAGACTTGTTCAGCGAGTCGCAGGAGCTCATTGCAATTATGGATGCCGACAAGGCCTCAAACGTAGATGCGCTAGCTGAAGCCTTCAGAACCGCGCTTCGAACAATTGATTCAGCTTTCGACCATACAGCGCCCAAACAATCCGACCTCGCATAAGACACGATCCCCCGCGAGCCAACACGTCTGGATTGATCAGATTCTGGACAAAAGCAACCTATCCGATATCATACCTCTTTATTGAACGCTTGAGGTTTGCTGAAAGCGTTCAATAAAGCAAAATGATAGGAGTGGTTGTCGAATGTCTGATGGAGTGGCGCCCCTAACTTACAACATAATAGGCCCGATCGAACTGGCATGGGATGCTTCTCGTGAGCAACTTTCACTACGCGGCAGAACTGACTTAGAGGGCCAAGTTTCCTCCGAAATTCTATTTTCCATTCAGGGTGATGACGCAATCAAGACACTAACGCAGTTCCAAGCCCTCTTACAAAGGATCGCGCAAGACAAAGATGGGCCAAGAAGTTTCGATTGTCTTTGACCCAAGACTGCTTGTGCCAATACCACGAGGTATCGCGAGCAAAGGGCAATTGAAAGTGTCCTTGATCGCACGGTAGATGACCGGAGGTCTTCCTCTCAGCCATGGCCCTTGTGGCACTCGTCGTCTATTAGCTATGAGGCCCGAGCTCAGGCTCTCTCTCGCGCGCGAGCGACAACGTCACTGTTTTTTCAAAATACAGCCTTGCCCGCTTGTGTGACCTGTTCGAACAGGTCTGAACGTGTGTCGGCCGAGGTCGCGATCAGAACAACGTCCATCACGGGATCAGCAATAATTCTATCCGTGCTACTCGCGGTTGATCCGCGTTGCGCTGCCAGTTTTTTAGGGTTCTCCGGGATGTGGTCCGAAACCGTGGCCAGTGCGCTGTTCGGAATCGAGTTGATGGCAGTGGCGTGTACTCCAACAATGCGGCCAGGAGCCCGACTTTGATCATTGTATGGGTCATTCCGAAAAGAGGGCTATAGAGTGAATGCCGCGCGGAAGGCTTCCAGAGCATCTTCCGGCTTGTCTTTTGCGAAGGCTTCCATGCCAACGGGCCCATCATAGCCCATGTCCGCAAGTGCCCGCGCGATCATCGGCCAGTTCATCTCACCAGTCCCCGGTTCGCAGCAGCCGGGATTATCGGCAACCTGCACTTCGCCGATTCACGGCTGGCAGGCCTTGGCGTGGCGGATCACGTCTCCTTCGCCGATCTGGGTGTGGTAGAGATCGAGATTAATACGCAGTTGCGGGCGATCAACGGCCGCAACGAGCGAAAAGACATCAACCGTTGAATTGAACGGACAGCCGGGATGTTCACGCAGGTTGAGGTTTTCTAGCGTGAATGTCACGCCCTCTTCCTCAGCCATGTCGCAAATACGATGGAGCGTGTCGCGTGCCCTGAGCCACATGCCGGGTGCCACATGGGCCATCTGCTGGATGGGCAGGCCCTGATCACCCAGACCGGTGCCATGCAGGTTCAACCGATGGTCGAGCCGGTTGAATTATCGAGGGTCTTGCCGAGTGTCTCACGGCTGTTCGCGACTTCCGAACCGGCGCGTTAAGCGACGGCGTTTCATGTTTCGCTTCAAATTCTCGAAGCCCCCTCAATGACCGCTCTGTCGGCGCTTGCTGCGTTTCAACCATAGACATATATCGCCTGCGAACTGATGCTGCGTGAGCAATGGTCGAGCTTGCACAAGTCGGCATTGTTAGCGCTGTGTGAGCTGGATCGCCGCCTAATTCCGTACGTGCGCCGAATTACCGCTTAGCGAGCTCCAACGGCTGAAACATTGGCGTGCGCCGAAGGTCCATTCCCGGCCAAGCCACTCTGACTTTGCAACTGGCGGTATCTGCGGTTCACTCCCCGCTGGCCTGACTGGCCACTATTTCCAAACTTTCTCCATCCCATCCGGCCAAACTTCAAATCGAAGTGTTAAGCCGTTTTGTTAAGTGAGGCTTGAAGTGTTAAGGCTTTGCAAAGCGGGTCAGACTGCCGAACCCTCGGGGGGTTTCCCACCCGCATGGAAAGGGACCGTGGTACGGTCCCTTTTTCTCTTCATCAGCTCTGGAATGTCTTGGTGAGGCTTTACAGAGACCGCAGTCTGCCGTATTGCCCGTTGGCGAGTGCTGGTTCACGCAGTCTGTTCGGATGATCCTGCCGGTTCACTTGCCTCGGTGTTAAGTGCCTCGGCTTAACACCGCTCTGCGCTTAACAATAAGCCATGCAACTTTACACCTAACTCATTGGGCAGCGGCCAGAAATTCCTGCTCTAGCTCAACCTCAACATCCTTGCCCAGCAGGGTCATGACCGCCCGAGCAGAGCCGCCGGCCACATCCAGAAGAGCAAACTGCTGCCCTTCCAGAGGTCCGGCCTCAACCCGAACAAGATCCCCCGCAGCGAACTGGGGTTGGTCGACATCTGAGCTCCTGCGGCGCTTGCGGCCACCACCAAACTTGCGCATCAGAAACCGTACCTTGGCGTCAGAGATCCGAACAGGCTGCCCCCCTGCCCCCATCACTCCCGCAACCACATCCAGAGCCATCAGCTCATGGAACCGGGCTTGACCCGCAGGCCAACCGACGAACAGCCAACCCTCCATGGCGGGACGCGACCGCAGTTCCTTTTCCGGGCGAAAGCGACTGATCCGCTGCCATTCCCGTTTCAGCGGCAGGAACACCTCAAACCCCGCTTTCTGCAGCACCAGCTCCGGCACAAACACCCGCTGGCCTGAGCCCTTCACCTTGCGCCGCACCATCCGGCCATTGCGCGCCCGATAGGTTTCAAACTCGACACCAAGCACCGTTTCCCGACGCCCGCCATTTTGGCGCCCCTTCAGCTTCACGGCGTACCAGTCTATTTGCATTGCCTCTATCCTGCCCATCATGCTCATGATGCAACCATGTCCTCGCAGGCGCGGATCGCAGCCCGGCGCTTCTGGCGGAATTGCTCCTCTTCCCGGCTCACCTCCCCTACCCGCGCCAGACGGCTCTCGATGTCCCGCAGCCGCCGCATGCCATCATCGGCGCTCTCGCGGATCTTGCTCAGCGTCCAGGCACCCGGCCACTGGCGGTTGCCCTTCAGCCAGACATGCAGTTCCGGCGCCCAGCCCTCGCTGATCGCCTTCTGCCCGATCTCATG
>NZ_JAHVIJ010000014.1:0-5825 GCF_019801785.1 Phaeobacter italicus
TGGTTGCGGGAGTAGGATTTGAACCTACGACCTTCAGGTTATGAGCCTGACGAGCTACCTGGCTGCTCCATCCCGCGGTGTTTGTTGTTTTTGGAATTGTATTGAGGATTTTTCTAGGTTTGGCGGTGACCTACTCTCCCACGCCTTAAGACGCAGTACCATCGGCGCAACAGTGCTTAACTTCCGGGTTCGGGATGGGACCGGGTGTTTCACTTGCGCTATGACCACCAAACCGAGGAAAATCCTCGATTTGTTTATGAGAGATACAATTAGTCGAGTTTTGCTTTTGGTTCTTTTTGTGTTTTCACTGTCTGTTACTGGAACAGATCAAGCCTATCGGGCGATTAGTACCGGTCAACTGAACATGTTACCATGCTTACATCTCCGGCCTATTGACGTGGTGGTCTTCCACGGCCCTCAGGGATACCTTGTTTTGAGGGGGGCTTCCCGCTTAGATGCCTTCAGCGGTTATCCTTTCCGATCATAGCTACCCTGCACTGCTGCTGGCGCAACAACAGGTCCACCAGTGGATCGTTCACCCCGGTCCTCTCGTACTAGGGGCAACTCCTCTCAAGTATCCTACACCCACGGCAGATAGGGACCGAACTGTCTCACGACGTTCTAAACCCAGCTCACGTACCTCTTTAAACGGCGAACAGCCGTACCCTTGGGACCTGCTCCAGCCCCAGGATGAGATGAGCCGACATCGAGGTGCCAAACACTGCCGTCGATATGGACTCTTGGGCAGTATCAGCCTGTTATCCCCGGCGTACCTTTTATCCGTTGAGCGATGGCCCTCCCACTTGGGACCACCGGATCACTATGGCCGACTTTCGTCTCTGCTCGACTTGTCAGTCTCGCAGTCAGGCTGGCTTCTGCCATTGCACTCAACGAGCGATTTCCGACCGCTCTGAGCCAACCTTCGCGCGCCTCCGTTACGCTTTAGGAGGCGACCGCCCCAGTCAAACTACCCGCCACGCAGGGTCCCGGATCCGGATAACGGACCGCGGTTAGACATCAAGAGTGCGAAGGGTGGTATCTCAAGGGAGGCTCCACCGGGACTTGCGTCCCGGCTTCGATGCCTACCACCTATCCTGCACATCACAATCCTGATGCCAGTGCGAAGCTGTAGTAAAGGTGCACGGGGTCTTTCCGTCTAACCGCGGGAAGCCTGCATCTTGACAGGCAATTCAATTTCGCTGAGTCGATGTTGGAGACAGCGGGGAAGTCGTTACGCCATTCGTGCAGGTCGGAACTTACCCGACAAGGAATTTCGCTACCTTAGGACCGTTATAGTTACGGCCGCCGTTTACCTGGGCTTCAATTCGGAGCTCTCACCCCTCCTTTTAACCTTCAGGCACCGGGCAGGCGTCAGACCCTATACGTCGTCTTGCGACTTCGCAGAGCCCTGTGTTTTTAATAAACAGTCGCCACCCCCTGGTTTGTGCCCCCAGTCAATACTTGCGTAGAAACTGGGCCTCCTTCTCGCGAACTTACGGAGGTATTTTGCCGAGTTCCTTCAACATCGTTCTCTCAAGCGCCTTGGTATTCTCTACCAGTCCACCTGTGTCGGTTTAGGGTACGGTCTGATGGAGGGCTATTTCCAGGGACTGCTGAGCAGCCCAGACAATCCGATAAGTCTGAACTACCTTCACAATCCGTCACATCCTCCTGGCCTAGGAATATTAACCTAGTTCCCATCGGCTACGCCTTTCGGCCTCGCCTTAGGGGCCGGCTTACCCTGCTCAGATTAGCTTTAAGCAGGAACCCTTGGACTTTCGGCGAGAGTGTCTCTCACACTCTTTGTCGCTACTCATGTCATCATTCTCGCTAGTGATCTCTCCACGGGATCGCTCACGCGCCCGCTTCATCGAAAGCTTCGTGTCTCCGATGTGTCCTAGGACACTAAGGAGACATGAAGCTATGTCACACTACGCTCTGCTACCATGCACTATGTGCATCCTAAGCTTCGGCTCATGGCTTGAGCCCCGTTACATCTTCGCCGCAGGACGTCTTATTTAGACCAGTGAGCTGTTACGCTATCTTTAAAGGATGGCTGCTTCTAAGCCAACCTCCTGGTTGTTTTGGACATCCCACCTGCTTTCCCACTTAGCCATGAATTAGGGGCCTTAGCTGTAGGTCAGGGTTGTTTCCCTCTCCACTACGGACGTTAGCATCCGCAGTGTGTCTGCCATCTAGTACTCCCGGGTATTCGGAGTTTGGTTAGGATCAGTAAGCCTGTGGGGCCCCATTACCCATCCAGTGCTCTACCCCCCGGGGTATTCGGATGACGCTCTACCTAAATAGATTTCGCAGAGAACCAGCTATCTCCGAGTTTGATTGGCCTTTCACCCCTAGGCACAGCTCATCCCGATCCTTTTCAACGGATGTGGGTTCGGTCCTCCAGTGCATGTTACTGCACCTTCAACCTGGCCATGCCTAGATCACTCGGTTTCGGGTCTGATCCCACGAACTCATTCGCCCTATTAAGACTCGCTTTCGCTGCGCCTACACCTAACGGCTTAAGCTTGCTCGTGAGACCAAGTCGATGACCCATTATACAAAAGGTACGCTGTCAGCCCTCAAGGGGCCTCCAACTGATTGTAGGCGTTCGGTTTCAGGTACTGTTTCACTCCCCTCGTCGGGGTGCTTTTCACCTTTCCCTCACGGTACTGGTTCGCTATCGGTCAGTAAGGAGTACTTAGCCTTCGAAGGTGGTCCTCCGATCTTCAGACAGGATTTCACGTGTCCCGCCCTACTTAATACGTCCTATCATGCTTCATATACGGGGCTATCACCCACTCTGGCTGTGCTTCCCAACACATTCTATTCACACTCAAGGCTCGGCTGGTCCCCGTTCGCTCGCCGCTACTAGGGGAGTATCATATTGATTTCCTTTCCTCCGGGTACTTAGATGTTTCAGTTCCCCGGGTTTGCTCTTAAAACCCTATGTATTCAGGTCTTAAGTACCTGATTAAGCTTATTATTGATAGCGAAGCTAACAATAACAAACTGTCAGGTGGGTTCCCCCATTCGGAGATCCTGGGATCAAAGCCTATTCTCGGCTCCCCCAAGCTTATCGCAGAGTATCACGTCCTTCATCGCCTCTTACTGCCAAGGCATCCACCAAACGCCCTTCTCGCGCTTGATCTGGTCCAGAAAGAGACAGTGAACTGTCATCCGCAGAAGCTGGTAACAAACTGCGGGCTGTTTCTGAACCAAAAGCATACTTTCCCGCTCACTTCGTAAGAAGTGAACATTGGTTCATAAACCTTGCGGACTATGAACCGGGTTAGTGTACTTGACTTGGACAACACTGTGGTTTCAATCCGGCAGACCCTCGCGCGCCCGAGGAAAAGGGCGGATGCAAAGGCTCGCATCAGGCCACGATGTGGCTTTCAGCACCAAACTGAGGTCGCTCCCTTACTTGGGTGACCAACAGTGTTGTTGATTGTATCTCTCTAAACGATGTCAATTCCGTTGCTCTTCTTGCGAAGACCAACTTCTGTCCGATTGGACGATCAAACATTCAAAGGCGAATGCTTGATGATCAAATCCGCAAAAGTCTGGTGGGTCGAGGAGGACTTGAACCTCCGACCTCACGCTTATCAGGCGTGCGCTCTAACCACCTGAGCTACCGACCCAGTTGATTTTGCTGGTGCAAAATCGGCGTCACCCTTGGTGGTTACTGAACAAGGGCATAATTCTGGTGGAGCCTAGGAGGATCGAACTCCTGACCTCCTGAATGCAAATCAGGCGCTCTCCCAGCTGAGCTAAGGCCCCTTGCTGAACCCCGCCGCTGCGGGATCCGGTACGATCTGAAGAGATATGAGGACGGCTCGGTCCTGATGTTGATCAGTTTTGATTACTGATCTTCTGCTAAGTGATGCACGAGATTGGCAAGCCAATCTATCTAGCATCATCCTTAGAAAGGAGGTGATCCAGCCGCAGGTTCCCCTACGGCTACCTTGTTACGACTTCACCCCAGTCGCTGAGCTCACCGTGGTCCGCTGCCTCAAAAGTTAGCGCACGGCCTTCGGGTAAACCCAACTCCCATGGTGTGACGGGCGGTGTGTACAAGGCCCGGGAACGTATTCACCGCGTCATGCTGTTACGCGATTACTAGCGATTCCGACTTCATGGGGTCGAGTTGCAGACCCCAATCCGAACTGAGACAGTTTTTTGGGATTAACCCATTGTCACTGCCATTGTAGCACGTGTGTAGCCCAACCCGTAAGGGCCATGAGGACTTGACGTCATCCACACCTTCCTCCCGCTTATCACGGGCAGTTTCCCTAGAGTGCCCAGCCGAACTGCTGGCAACTAAGGATGTGGGTTGCGCTCGTTGCCGGACTTAACCGAACATCTCACGACACGAGCTGACGACAGCCATGCAGCACCTGTCACTCGGTCACCGAAGTGAAAGCCAGATCTCTCTGGCGGTCCGAGGATGTCAAGGGTTGGTAAGGTTCTGCGCGTTGCTTCGAATTAAACCACATGCTCCACCGCTTGTGCGGGCCCCCGTCAATTCCTTTGAGTTTTAATCTTGCGACCGTACTCCCCAGGCGGAATGCTTAATCCGTTAGGTGTGTCACCGACAAGCATGCTTGCCGACGACTGGCATTCATCGTTTACGGTGTGGACTACCAGGGTATCTAATCCTGTTTGCTCCCCACACTTTCGCACCTCAGCGTCAGTATCGAGCCAGTGAGCCGCCTTCGCCACTGGTGTTCCTCCGAATATCTACGAATTTCACCTCTACACTCGGAATTCCACTCACCTCTCTCGAACTCAAGACTAGCAGTATTAAAGGCAGTTCCAGGGTTGAGCCCTGGGATTTCACCTCTAACTGACTAATCCGCCTACGCGCGCTTTACGCCCAGTAATTCCGAACAACGCTAACCCCCTCCGTATTACCGCGGCTGCTGGCACGGAGTTAGCCGGGGTTTCTTTACCTGCTACTGTCATTATCATCACAGGCGAAAGAGCTTTACGACCCTAAGGCCTTCATCACTCACGCGGCATGGCTGGATCAGGGTTGCCCCCATTGTCCAAGATTCCCCACTGCTGCCTCCCGTAGGAGTCTGGGCCGTGTCTCAGTCCCAGTGTTGCTGATCATCCTCTAAAACCAGCTATAGATCGTAGGCTTGGTAGGCCATTACCCCACCAACTACCTAATCTAACGCGGGCCGATCCAAATCCGATAAATCTTTCCCCCGAAGGGCGTATAAGGTATTACTCACCGTTTCCAGTGGCTATTCCTTAGATCTGGGCACGTTCCCACGCGTTACTAACCCGTCCGCCGCTCACCCCGAAGGGCGCGCTCGACTTGCATGTGTTAGGCCTGCCGCCAGCGTTCGTTCTGAGCCAGGATCAAACTCTCAAGTTGAAACGCTGTTGCCAGCGTATCCTTGACGTTCGAACCTCTGCACATCACTGAATGTCCTACCGCTTCGCCAATTGAGGACGGGCCCCAAACAGCACGGCTTCGAACCCGGCTAGGAACTCGAAACGAACATTCATATTTCTCTGTCTGTTGTGCTTGGTTTCAAAAGAAACCGAAGCCGAACAAGACAGTGAAGCTGACACTCCATCATCGGCCGAAGCCTAAGAGCGCGATATGTACAGACGTTGATCCATCGAAATGAACCAAACCGCCCACATATCTCTTCAGTGTTTCATCAATGTCAAAGAGCGCGGATCCCGAAAGACCCAGAGACAAAAACCAACCGGTGCACCCTAACTTCCCGGTGCAACCCGCCGATCATTCCCTCAAATATCAACCTCGCTTCACCGCAGTTCCGACCTCAAGGTCCGTCCCGCCG
>NZ_JAHVIJ010000015.1:0-5501 GCF_019801785.1 Phaeobacter italicus
GAAAGGCGCAAGTTTGCCCATCTGCTCATCGGTCAGCCAGAAAAGATCACTCATGTCACCACTCCTTTTCGGAGCCGTGAATCATGTAGCGAGACTGAAATCAATGCATCCTGACCCTAGGTTCGCAGGCTTTTTGGAACTCGACTTGTCCGAAATCTTGTCCTTTCACACGCGCCGGCAATCACACCCCGATAAATTCAGTATCATCAACTTCTTCTGAGATTTCGTCCTCCTGCTCCATCGGGGTGAACAACATCGCCATGAGTTCTTCTCCGGTTGGCTCCTCCGAATCGAGTGAATTGCCCGTGGAATTCTGCCAATAATACTCGTTGGTCTCCGTCACCACGAGCTGCAGATCACTTCGACTGGCCTCTGACCCGTCCTCGTTTTGTCCAACTACCGAAACTTCGTAGATGTGATCGTCGTCATTATCCCACAACTGGCTATAATTCGGTGTGAACCAGTTGATCAGTGACAGATCTCCAGTGTCCGAGTTCACCTCGAAATACGCTGCATCCTCGCCATCCAGCCCATAGGTAACACCCTCGACGGCCCCCGGGCCCGACACTTCTATCGGTCCGGTATCGATGCCTTCTCCCGTTCCACCACTGCCGGAATCTGCGCCACCGGTGCCTTCCTGCCAGATGTAGGAATTGTCCTCGTTCACCACCAGTTCCAGATCGCTGCGGCTCGCCTCGGTACCATCGGCATTGGTGCCCACGACTGAAACTTCGTAGACGTGGTCATCATCGGCATCCCACAGTTGATCATAGTCTGGGGTGAACCAGTCGACTAATGACAGATCACCGGTGTCGGCATCGACCTCAAAATAGCCCGCATCTTCGCCTTCCAGCGCATAGCTAACACCGTCTACGTTGCCGCCGCCGCCAACCGTATCGGTACCGCCACTGACCGTATCGCCGCTGCCGGAGCCTTCCTGCCAGATATAAGAATTGTCCTCGTTTACAACCAGCTCCAGATGATCACGGCTAACTTCCATCCCGTCCGCGGCAGTGCCGACCACTGAAATTTCATAGATATGATCATCGTCGGCGTCCCACAACTGACCGTAATCCGGGGTGAACCAGCTCTGCAGCGTTACGTCTCCGGTTTGCGGGTCGATCTCAAAATAGGCGGTGTCCTCGCCCTCCAGCGAGTAAGTGACGCCGCTTCCACTGCCATCATCGGCCAACGGAATGCCCATCGCGGCCAATTGCGCAGGACTGTCTACCTGCACTGCGGAGATGCCCATCAGGGTGAGCGCTTCGCCACCGGGGAAGGTCAGAACGGCATTGCCGCCAACTTCACTTACGATCACGTCATCAGTGCTGACCGGATCCCCTGATGCGTTCAACAGCGCCGAGACGTCTATCTGATCGGCGCCCTGATAGCTTCCATCGCCCAGATCGGTAGGCGCCACGAAATTATGCACCTCATCACCGCCGTCACCCGTGCTGAAAATCAGCTGATCGGCTTGGCCATCTCCCGCGCCCAGATCAATGAAATCATTCCCTGCCCCTCCATTGATGGTGTCACGGCCTGCACCACCATCCAGGCTGTCATCGCCGCCATTGCCGGTCAGCCGGTCATCGTCGTCCTGACCTAAGAGCGTGTCATTGGCTGATCCGCCGGTCAACTGGTCATTGCCGGTGCCGCCTTCGGCATAGATCGCGCTGCTGGACGACAGTCCATCCAGCATATCATTGCCCGCGTCCAGATAGATCAGGTCATTGTCCTCGTCTGGGCCGACAAAAGCCAAGTCGTTGCCGTCGCCGCCATGCAATTCGTCATCGCCCTGGTTGCCCGCCAGCAAGTCATTGTCGTTGCCACCGAAAATCGTATCATTTCCAATGCCACCGATCAGCGAATCCTGACCCTCGTGACCTTCAATCACATCATTGCCGTCTCGCCCAAATACATGGTCATTGCCCGCGCCCGCATCGATCTGGTCGTCGCCGTAAAGCCCTTCGATCTCGTCATCGCCCAGGCCACCGGTGATTGTGTCATTGCCCCAGCCCCCGCGTAGCGTGTCGTTGCCTGCCAGGCCATTGATCACGTCGTCGCCGGTATCGCCTACAAGGCTGTCGGCACCTTCAGTGCCGGTGATCGTCTGCCCGTCAGCCGGGCCGCCGGTGCCGCCATCGCCGGGATCGGCATAGACCCAGATATTATCTACCTTGGCGTCAGTGCCGACGGAATCAGTGGCTGAAATGTTGGTGATCCGCAGCGAGGTTTCGGTGGTTGTCGCGGTAAAGGAAAAGTTGACATGTTCTGTTGTGCCGTCCGCCACCTGATAGGCGCGGCTTGCAATGGCGTCGCCATTCGCGTCCAGCACATCGACACGGAAAGAATGATTGGCCACGCCGCCGTTATCTTCGAACAGGTCCATCGAAACGGTCAACGTTGCCCCGGGTTCGGTGGCAAAGCTTTGCTCGATGGAATCGCCGTAATTGGCTTCGTCATTGGCGTTGAAGCTGACAAACCCGCCTTCGCCTGTCGGGCCTGTATTGCCCGAGGGGTTTCCCGCCTGCCAACCTGACAGATCGCCGGTCGCGAAATCACCGTTGGTCAGCAGATTGACCGCGCCTTCTGGCGGGGCAGCACCATCGCCTTCGCCGCCGCCAAGCGAGTTGAACAGCTCTTCGGAATACTGCCGACTTAGCCATCCCGAGGTGGTGGAAACCCCGTCATATTGCGCGTAGGCTTCGATCACGGCGGTGTTTTCCTGAATGGTTTCCGCATCCAGATTTACCGGCAGGCCATTGGTCGCATATTCCACATAAGCCCGCACCACATGGGGGCTGTCATAGGCCGCTTGTGCCTGCATCGCGAATTCAGCTGTATGCACATGGTCGGAATGGTCCGAACTGACATATTGAGAATCGTGATCCTGGATCATCACCATTTCAGGTTGATGCATATTCATCAGTTCGGTCATCACCCAGGTCAGCTCGTTTGCCGTATAGCTGTTCTGACCGTCGATCGAGTTGATCTCGGAAATCGCACCATCCCACAGCTGATCAACGCTTTCATACCCCGTTGAGCCATAGCCTGAGCCGCCCGGATTGCCATCGGGCAGGCGCAGGAAGTAAAGCCGTACCTCTGGCTGATCTTCCAGGTAGGAGGTGTGCACCTCGAAGGTCTTTGATCCGTTATCTAGCGTCACGGTCTCATCCATCCAGGCATCCGATCCAGTCATCACCGAATAGGCCGCTTTAATGCCAGCCTCGCGTCCGACCCAATGGGAGGCGTCGGCACCTGCATCGCCTGCGGTTGAAATCACCGTCACATGACCTAGACCATCCTCGATACTGCCGCGAATGTCGGGATTCATGAAATAGAGGTCATCATCGGCATGCGAAATCACCGCCATCGACGTAACATCGCTTATTTCACCGGGCTCAACCGGCTCGGGGTTTACGTCAAACTGTGTTGCGCTGTCGGGCTGGACGTAATCTGTGCCGTTGCTGGCCCCGCCCAACGTGACCGAATGCAAACCATAGCCCGCATCATCGATATTTGTCGCAATATTGCTATTGATACCATTGTTATCAAAATGATCCTGAATCGCTTGAAAATCGCCGTTCAGCGTGTCGTAAAGCGCGTTGTCGTCATATTTTGCGCCTGTGGTCTGCAAAGAGAAATCGCCATCACCCAGGTCGTTGATTTCCACCTCGATGGCCTTGGTATAACCGCCATCCTGTGCCATCACCCAGAACCTATCACCGGAAACAAGGTTGTCTGGTAACATGATGGAATGCTGCGCAAAATCCTCGCTGATCCAGGTGCCGCCGAAACTGTAGGTCATCAGGCCTGATGGTAGATCATCTCCGCCGACCTGATCAGAGAGGCTGATGTTGTTCAGAAGCGGCCCTGAGCCGTCGTTTTCATCAGACAATTCCCGGAAGGTAAGCGTGTCTGCGCCGCCGGTACCGGTGACCGAAACTTCAAAGGTGGTCCAGTCGGTGCTGGCATCAGGCTGGAACGTGCCCAAGGATTCCCCGTTCCATAGCACTTCGACACTTTCAGAATCAGCTCCGCGCTGCCCGGCATCAAATGACAGAGTATAGGTCGAACCGGCCTGAGTTTGTACAGTTTGCGACAGGGTATCAAGCGCGCCGCCGCTGTTCACATCAAGCTCGACAATGCCATCAGCGTCGCTGGTGGTAATTCCGTTAAATCCTTCGCCCCAAACTTCCACAACGCCGTTCTGGTTGGTCCAGCCCTCAATTGAGCTTTGGGTGGTCCAAGCACCATCCGCAACGCCCGAAGCAAGGCTCCCATTAACCAGAATATTCTGAGTTGAATCGATAATCGGAAAATAGGTGGCCGTATCGGGCTGGATATAGTCCGTGCCGTTGCTCGTGCCCCCAAGGGTCACCGAATGCAGACCGTACCCATTCGTATGGACGCTTGTGGCAACAGTCCATTGATTGCCACCGGTATCAAAATGATCCTGAATGGCCTCATAGTCGCCATTGATGGAATCATAGACCGATCCGCTGTCATATTTTGCATCCGTGACGCGCAACGAAAAGCCATCGCCATCCCCGCTTTGCACTTCGACCTGAATGGCTTTAGTGTAGATGTCATCATGTACGATCAGCCAAAACCGATCTCCGGTGACTAGATCGTCGGGGAGTGTCAGGCTATTGGACACTTGATCATCTAGTAGGGACAGTCCGCCAAAACTGTAAGAAATATCAACCATTACTTGGCCTCCAGAGAAGTTGATTCAAAGCCCAGGCATATCTGCGGATTTGCTCCTGGCGGGGGCCGTGATTTTGCTTTGTTTTGAATCTTTGTCGGTAGGGTGGAGACGCTAAACCGTGTCGTAGTGCACGTTTCGAGTCGAGCGTTGGTCGCTAACGAATTCACCTTGAAGTCAGGTGTCGGTAACACCTCGCGATCAACGTAACATCTGGTGCGGCGAATAGCGGACGGATGCCAAGAGCGCGTTTTTATTACCACAATTGAGTCGTTAATACCGGCAGGTCTCCCTGAAATCGAACCAGATACATTCGCCAAACTCACAACATTTCCTCCACAGCCGATATGGCCAACGAGGAAAAAAGTACTGACGCACCAGGGTGTTCGCAAGGGCAAGGAGCGGCATGTATTTTAAATTACTATTTTAATACAATGCCTTATAGGAAAGTAAACGCTACCGCCCCCGACCTGCTGACAGATATATTTTTACCCGCTGTGCGACAATAACTCGATGAGGTTTTGAATGTTCACAAATCCCTTGCGGCAAACGCGGTGAACCGCTGATTCGCTTAATGTTTTGCCCGCTCCCGGATTGCGGCCAAATTAGGGTCAGGATTCATAACCAATAGATGACGAGAGCCGCGAACGCGATGGCCGAGAGAAACACCTTGGGGCAGCGGTCATAACGGGTCGCGACACGCCTCCAATCCTTAAGCCTACCGAACATGATCTCGATCCGGTTGCGACGCTTGTATCTGCGCTTGTCGTATTTGACCGGCGTCTTGCGTTTC
>NZ_JAHVIJ010000016.1:0-1643 GCF_019801785.1 Phaeobacter italicus
GAAAGGCGCAAGTTTGCCCATCTGCTCATCGGTCAGCCAGAAAAGATCACTCATGTCACCACTCCTTTTCGGAGCCGTGAATCATGTAGCGAGACTGAAATCAATGCATCCTGACCCTAGGCCAGAATCGAGGTGCACAGATAGGGGTTATGAGGAACGTAGGAAGAACATAACTTGGTATGCGGCTAATACCTGGATCCGTGGCAGACGTCAAATGCTTGCCAGAAGAGGCTTCCTGTTTTTTCTATGGCGTTCTACGAGGTGTTTAACTTTTTTGATACTTCCCGGGATCAGTGCGGCTGGATGAGGATTGAACTCTGGCTTCGTAATTTCTGGAAAAAGTGTCGTTATCTCAGTGCGAGCTTCGGGCGAAAGCGCTTTGAGCCCCTCTGGGCCGATGAACAGGCTTTCAGTCGGGGCACCATTGGAGTAGATGATCTGATGCTGATCGAACAGAATGTGAAAGTACTCAACTTCCCGAAAGTCATCCGCAATCTCGATGCCGTCAAGGCTAACGAGTTTGATTGCAGGGACCAGAACTTCATCAATGCCAAAAACACGCTTTGCTATCACGGACTTTATCAACACCCGGTGTTGACGGGAGACAATGAGATCCTCGGTGGGAAGGTTGGACCCAAGTGCGCCAGCCTTGATGCGAACCGGCCGAAGTTTTGTATTTGCCATCAAGCCATATGAGGTGATTTTCCGAGATCCGATCCAGCGCACTACGTGCGCAGAGCCATCGTGGCAGACAACGCGGTCACCGACCTTCAGTTCCTCAACCGCAACATCACACCCGTCTTCCTTTTTGATCAGCGTGCCCGCACCAAAACATACGATAGATGAGTATGGCAACGTTCCGTCGGAATCGAGAAGCGACAGGGAGCGGCTGGTACTGTCGAATATCCAATCCGGTGCAGTGGACGTGAAGATAAACAGCTGCTCTACCGGGTTGCCAGCTGTCTGTGAGTAAACCTCCGTCACATCGTAAGTTTCCCCGGTATCGTTGTTTGTAAACCGAAAAATACCACGCGCACGGAACGTATCTCCAACGCCCAACTCCGAAACCGCAGATGAAACTATTTCCTGGTCGCCGTTTGTTTCGCTGGACGGGGCTTGCTCAATGTCATCGAGAATAGTGTCCCGGAATCCATCATCATCCCGAACAGTGACGGATCCAGCAAGCTGCAAGCCGTCGGAACCACCGATGTCGGTGATGCGAAAGATGTTGAAGGTGTAGTCGGGCAACTCGTAACCTCATTCATTTACGTTTAGATGAAACGAATCCTAAGCCAGAAACGGTATCACCCATAAATGTTTATTGTCGCTGAGAACTGACCCGGTATTTCACCGAGATTTGGCTCACCCTCAGTTATGCGTCGTGGTTTATGACGCGGTCAATGTTTTGGCCTCCTTTCGTGTTTTCTTTGCAGCCTCAGCGCTGGCCTTGAAGCGGTAGGGTCAGGATTCATAACCAATAGATGACGAGAGCCGCGAACGCGATGGCCGAGAGAAACACCTTGGGGCAGCGGTCATAACGGGTCGCGACACGCCTCCAATCCTTAAGCCTACCGAACATGATCTCGATCCGGTTGCGACGCTTGTATCTGCGCTTGTCGTATTTGACCGGCGTCTTGCGTTTC
>NZ_JAHVIJ010000017.1:0-979 GCF_019801785.1 Phaeobacter italicus
TGACAGCCCCGGCCGGGCATATCGCCATTCTGGTCATGCTGAGCGATCCGGGCGCGCCTGCCTTCTTTGCTGACAGCTTGCGGAGGGCCGCATGATGACGTGTTTGCAGCCGATTATTCCATTGGAGGTGTCGCGATGACCTTACATGCCGTGGTTTCACCCGCAGCAATCGATGCGCTGCCCGAATATCCCATCGATGCGGATTGCCGCCTGGACACCCATGGGTTTGTCCAGTGGGAATTCCGGCGCTGGCTGAGTTCAGACATGCGCTGGAACGGGTCACATGAGTGCAAATCCATGTGGTTTGAACTGGTCAATCTGGCCCATTCAGAGACCCCAGTTGGAACCTTGCCACGGGACATGAAGCGCCTCGCGCGCATGATCCAGCCCGCGGTGGATTGTGATCACTTCGAACGGCTTTGCAGCACAGAATATGGCCCGCTTCATGGTTGGGTGCCATGCCGCGCCGGTGATGAGCTGCGCTTGATGCACCCCGTGGTGACTCGGATTGTCACAACGGCCTTTGCCTCTCGCGCAAACCATGCAGCTCGTGTGGAGGCGGCCTCCCACAAGCGGCGCCTCAATAGGCTGACAGAAGATGTGGCCTCGCTTGCACCGGTCCTGGCGGGAGATCCCCGCAAGATAAAGTGGATCGATGTCTTTGTGCAGGATCGCATTCAGCAACACGGTCGCGCACGCCGCATCGTCGATGATCTGCATGCAGGCATTCAGGCCTGCATTGAGGAAGACCGCAAAGGGCGGTTTGCGAAAATCACCCAGGACTGAGTGTCGCTTAGTGTCCGTGAGACACTAACGGACAGTCACGGACAGTCACTTAGTGTCGTCATCGATAAGGATAAAGACAATGAGAATGAAAAAGAAAGACAGCAACGCGGACACTCAGCCCGGGTGAGCCTGTGGATAAGTTGGACTTGCAGAGAAAGAGGTTGGGTATGGACGTGAGCAAACAGCAAGAGGG
>NZ_JAHVIJ010000018.1:0-767 GCF_019801785.1 Phaeobacter italicus
GGCAGCGGTCATAACGGGTCGCGACACGCCTCCAATCCTTAAGCCTACCGAACATGATCTCGATCCGGTTGCGACGCTTGTATCTGCGCTTGTCGTATTTGACCGGCGTCTTGCGTTTCTTCCGGCCTGGGATGCAGGCGCGTATCCCCTTGTCCTGCAACGCTTCTCTGAACCAGTCAGCATCATAGCCGTGATCCCCGAGCGGCCATTTGACCTTTGGCAGGCCGCGCAGCAGGGCCCTTGCGCCGATGTAATCGCTCACCTGTCCGGCGGTAACGAACAGGTCGATTGGTCGCCCCTTACTGTCGCAGATGGCGTGCAGCTTGGTGTTCATGCCGCCTTTCGTCCGCCCGATCAGGCGGCCACGCTCCCCTTTTTGGCGGCCATGCTGGTCGCTGTTCGGTGGGCCTTCAGGTATGTCGCGTCGATCATCACGGTCGTTTTCTCACCGTGTTCCGCCGCCAGTCCGGCCATCATCCGCGCGAAGATGCCCTTTCCGCTCCAACGCTTCCAGCGGCTGTAGAGCGTATCATGAGGGCCATATTCTCGCGGTGCATCCCGCCAGCGCAAGCCATTGCGATTGATGAAGATAATCCCACTCAACACCCGTCTGTCATCGACCCTTGGCTTGCCGTGCGACTTAGGGAAGAAAGGCGCAAGTTTGCCCATCTGCTCATCGGTCAGCCAGAAAAGATCACTCATGTCACCACTCCTTTTCGGAGCCGTGAATCATGTAGCGAGACTGAAATCAATGCATCCTGACCCTA
>NZ_JAHVIJ010000019.1:0-729 GCF_019801785.1 Phaeobacter italicus
CGCGGGGCTGGCTGCGCGCGGGGCGCTGGTGCTGCCTGCGGCGACCTTGAAATGCGCCACCAGCTCGGCGAGCTTGCCTGCATCGGTGTTCAGCATATGGCTGGCAGCCGTGGCCTCTTCGACCATTGCGGCATTCTGCTGGGTCACCTGATCCAGCTGGGTCACGCCGGTGTTGATCTCATGCAGGCCGGTGGACTGCTCCGAGGCACCGGTTGCAATGCCCGAAACCAGCTTGGAAATATGGCTCACCCGGTCGACGATGCCCTGCAGCGCCTCGCCGGTCTTGCCGACCAGATCCACGCCACGCTCCACCTGTTTGGAGCTGTCGCCAATCAGGGTCTTGATTTCCATCGCCGCATCCGAGGATCGCTGCGCCAGCGCCCGCACTTCGCTTGCCACGACCGCAAATCCCTTTCCCGCTTCGCCCGCGCGCGCGGCCTCAACGCCTGCGTTCAGCGCCAGGAGGTTGGTCTGGAAGGCGATGTCATCGATCACGCCGATGATCTGCGAGATATGGCTGGAGGATTGTTCGATTTCGGTCATGGCAGAGACGGCGCTTTGCACCACTTCGCCACTGCTTTCGGCCTCCTGCTTGGCCTCGTTCATGATGTTTTCCACGCTGCGCGCGCCTTCTGCGGCGGATTTCACGCTTGCGGTCATCTCATCCAGGGCGGCGGCGGTTTCTTCAAGCGTGGCTGCCTGGCTTTCGGTCCGGCTGGACAGGTCGTC